>NZ_JBVHFU010000001.1:410438-942269 GCF_055562175.1 Streptomyces sp. NPDC020958
TTTGCCCCCCCACCAAAAACCCAAAAAAAAAAAAAAAAAAAACCCCCCCCCCCCCCCCCCCGGGGGGGGCCCCCCCCCCGGGGGGGGCGGGCCCCCCCGACGGGGATTGGCTTCACCAGCGATGAGCAGCGTCAGTGTTGTGATCCCCTGCTACAAGTACGGCCACTTCCTCGCCGACTGCGTCAGCAGCGTCCTGGACGAGCAGGACGGCGTCGACGTCCGCGTGCTCATCATCGACGACGCCTCCCCCGACGACTCGGCCGAGGCCGCGCGCAAGCTGGCCGCCGCCGACCCGCGGATCGAGGTCCTCGTCCACGAGACGAACAAGGGACACATCGCCACCTACAACGAGGGCCTGATGGAGTGGGCCGACGGAGACTACGTGGCCCTCCTGTCCGCCGACGACCGGCTGGTGCCTGGTGCGCTGGTCCGCGCCGCCGCCCTCCTGGACGCCCACCCGCAGGCGGGGTTCGCCTACGGGCGCCCGCTGCGCTTCCAACACGGCGGGCCCCTGCCCAAGGCCCGTACACACAGCACCGGTTCGGTCGTCTACCCCGGCCAGTGGTGGCTGGAGCGCCGCTTCCGCGAGGGCACCGGCTGCATCACCTCCCCGGAGGTCGTCGTCCGCACCGACCTCCAGCGCAAGGTCGGCGGCTACGACCCGGCCCTGCCGCACGCCGGTGACATCGAGATGTGGATGCGGCTCGCCGCCCACGCCGACGTCGGCTACATACGCGGCGCCGACCAGGCCTACTACCGCGTGCACGGCAAGAACATGTCCACCGTCGACTTCGGCGGCCAGCTCGACGACCTGCGCCAGCGCCTCGTCGCCTTCGACTCGGTGCTCACCAAGTGCGGGGACCGGCTGCCGCACGCCGACCGCCTGGCCGAGCAGGTCCACACCCGCCTCGCCCGCTACGCCCTGCGCCGTGCCTACCGGGCCTACGACCGGGGCCGTACCGACGTCGTACCGGTCGAGGAGTGCGTGGCCTTCGCCGCGCAGTGCCTGCCGGGATACCGGGCGCTGCCCGAGTACCGCGCGCTGCGGCTGCGCAGACGGATCGGGCCGAAGGCGATGCCGTACCTTCAGCCCCTGGTGTGGTCGGCCGTGGCGGAACGCGGCCGGGAGGCGCTGTGGTGGGAGTCCTGGAAGCGCCGCGGCATCTGATGGACCACCAGCTCCGTTCAGCCCGCGACGGGGACCCGGCCGGCGGGGCGGACCGGCTCCGCGAGACCGCCCTTCCCGGCCCTGCGGCGCAGCGCGTACCGGTCGCACCAGAGGGCCACCACGATCCCGCCGACGCCGCCCAGCAGAGCGGTGCCGGCCAGGGCCCGGGTCCTGGTGCCCTGCACCGGCGTGGCGCTCGCGGCGACCAGGACCGAGGCGCTGATCCGCGCCTCGGGGGCGACGCCCTCGGCGGCCTGAAGAGCCGTCACGTGCCGGGTGTACACGTCGATGACCCGGCTCACCGCGGTGTCGGCGTCGACGGCGGAGGAGCGCTGCGCCTGCACCTGGACCGAGGGGATCAGATAGCGCGGTGTCGCGCTGGTACCGCTGTTGCGCGGGATCAGCTGGTACGTCCCGGCCACCCCGGCGGCGGCCAGCTCCCTGCGCCCGGCGGGCGACTCCAACTGCTGGATCACGCCGTACGACAGGGTGGCCAGCGGCGGTTGGAGGTTCGTCAGCTGGTTGGGCTGGTTGCCGGTCACGGGCGGTTTGAGCACGATCACCGCCGAACTCAGGTACCGCGGTGCGGGATGCAGCACCTGGTAGGCACCGGCCGCCGTCAGCACAAGCGCGAACAGCAGCACGTACCACCGGCGGAGCAGCGCTTCGGCGACCTCACGAGGCGACACGGGGATTCCTTCCGTCGCCACCGATCCTCGCAGGCGCCGGGGCGAACCGCCACCAAAAGGGAGATCTCATGAGCCTCGCCGACCTCCTGGCGATCATGCGCAGGCGCTGGTACTTCATGGTGCCCCTCACCCTGCTCAGCCTGCTCGCCGGCGGTTACCTGTACCGCACCATCCCGGTGTCCTACGCGTCGCAGAGCTCCGTCACACTCCTCGACTCCACGGCCATCGCCGACATGGCCCCCACCTTCGGCAACCCGATCTCGAACGCGGGCGGTTCGCTGGTCGTCACCGCCGACGTGCTGATCAGGACGCTCCAGTCCGGCGACTCCGCGAAGGAACTCCGCTCGCGCGGCGTGACGGACCCGTACACGGTCGGCTTCGCGGCGCAGTCCGACAGCCCGCTGCTCACCCTGGGCGTCACCGGGACCGACCGGGCGAAGGTGCTCCGTGAGACCACCACCCTCACCGACTTCGCCGGGGAGCAGCTCAAAGCCCTGCAGGCCGCCTCCCGGGTGCCGAAGGGGTACGCGGTGCAGACCGCGCCGGTCGTCCTGCCGCAGACCCCGGTCTCCCAGTCGAAGAGCCGCTACCAGAACATCGCGGCGGTCCTCATCGCCGGGATGGTCGGCGCGTTCCTGCTGTCCATCCTGGCCGAGGGCGTCGCGGTGGTACGCCGCCGCGGACGCGCCCTGGCCGGCTACGTGCCCCGGCGCCACCGTGCGAGCCCGCCCGAGCGGCCCAGGGGGCTGCTGGTGCGCAGACTGGACGCCACGACGATCCTCAGCGGCTACCTGGTGCTGGCCTTCTTCGTGCCCTCGAACCTCACCCTGCCCGCGCTCGGCGGCGTCGGCACCCCGGCCAACGTGTTCGCCCTGCTGGGACTCCTCTGGTACCTCGCGACCTGGCTCGGCGGCCGCATCCTGCCGGCCAGGGACACCAGGCTCCCGCGCGTGGCCATGTGCGTGCTCGCGGCGGCGGTCCTGCTGTCGTACCTCGCGGACGCGACCCGCGAGAGCTCGCACGAGGAGGTGCTGGGCGCCGACCGGGGCCTCATCGGACTCGGCGTGTGGACCGCGCTGGTGGTGCTCTCCTCGGCCGGCATCCAGGAGCGCAGCCGCCTGGACACGCTGATGCGCCGGGTCGTCGTGCTGGGCACGGTGGTGGCCCTCATCGGCTACTACGACTTCTTCGCGGCCACCAACATCGCGGACTCCATCCACATCCCGGGCCTGCACTCCAGCACGGCCGGCATCAGCACCATGGACCGCGGCTCGTTCACCCGGCCGCGCTCCACCACGTCCCATCCGCTGGAGTTCGGCGGCATGCTCGCCATCCTGGTCCCCTTCGCCGTCCACCAGGCCTTCGACCCGGTGCGCCGGCACGCGGGCGCGCTGCGCCGGTGGGGTCCGGTCGCGATCATGGCGGGCGCGCTGCCGCTGACGGTGTCCCGCACCTCCATCATCGGCGTCTTCATCGTGATCCTGGTGATGGTCCCGCGCTGGAAGCCGCAGCGCCGCTGGTCCGCGATCGGTCTGATCCTGGGCTCGGTGGCCGTCTTCAAGGTGATCATCCCGGGGCTGATCGGGACCATCACCGGTCTGTTCGCCAGCTTCCTGTCCAACTCCGACAGCAGCACCCAGGCACGCACCGTGAAGTACAGCGCGATCGTCCCCTACCTGAAGGAACACCCCTGGTTCGGGCGCGGGTTCGGCACCTTCACCCCCGACCTGTACTTCTTCACCGACAACCAGTACATGCTGACCCTGGCCGAGATGGGCGTCCTCGGACTGGTCGCGCTGCTCGTGCTGTTCGTCACCGGGATCCACCAGGGCGGTGCCATCCGCAGGCTCGCCCGCACCGAGTCGGACCGGGAACTCGGCCAGGCGTTCCTCGCCTCGGCCCTGGTCGCGCTGGTCATCAGCGCCACCTTCGACGCGCTGAGCTTCCCCATGTACGCCGGGATGTTCTTCCTGACCCTGGGCGCCGGCGGCAGCTACCTCGGTTTCATCCGGCGCGAGGCGGCCGGCGCCGTCCCCGTGCCCCGTGCGGCACCCGCAGGACCCGAAGCCGACCTTCCCCGACTTGTGGAGTCCCGATGAGCAGCGTCGCCGTCATCGTCGTCACCTGGAACAGCGCCCAGGTGCTGCCCGGGTTCCTCGCCGCGCTGCCGCACGGCATGGCCGGCCTCGACTGGCGGCTGGTCGTCGCCGACAACGACTCCGCCGACGACACCGTCGAGGTGCTGCGGACCCTGGCCCCGGACGCCACCGTCGTCGGGACCGGCCGCAACGCCGGGTACGCGGCCGGGGTCAACGCGGCGCTGCGGGCCGCCGGGGAGCACGACGCCGTATTGATCTGCAACCCCGACACCCGGATGCGGCCGGGCTGCGCCGCACGCCTCGTCGGCAGTCTCGGCGCCGGCGTCGGGATCGCCGTACCCCTGCTCTACGAGGAGGGCTCGGACACCCCGCACCGTTCCCTGCGCCGGGAGCCGACCGTGCTGCGGGCGCTCGGCGAGGCGTTGATCGGCAACACCAGGGCGGGGCGCTTCCCGGCCCTGAGCGAGCTGGTCACCGACCCCGGCGCCTACCGGCGTCCGACCCGCGCGGACTGGGCGACCGGCGCGCTGATGGCGGTCTCCGCCGAGTGCCTGGCCGCCTGCGGGCCCTGGGACGAGTCCTTCTTCCTCTACTCGGAGGAGACCGAGTTCTGCCTGCGGGCCCGCGACCTGGGCTACGCCACCCGTCTGGAGCCGACCGCCGACGCCGTCCACCTGGGCGGCGACTCCCGCGTCTCGCCCCGGCTGTGGACCCTGCTCACCCTCAACCGGGTCCGGTTGTACCGGCGCCGGCACGGCCCGCTGGCGACGGCCGCGTTCCGTACCGCGGTGCTGCTCCGCGAGACCTCACGTGCCGCCCTGGGCCGCCCGGCCAGCAGGGCGGCCGCGGCCGAACTGGCCCGCCCGGGCGCGCTGCGCGGGGTGCCGGGACCGTGATCCGGGCGGCGGTGCGCAGGCGCCGCCGTCCCCAGCGGCCCGCCGGACCGTCAGCGCGCCGGCCGCGTCCGCACCGCGATCAGCGACTTCGGCGCCCCGAGCACCCGCTCGCTCAGCAGCTCCGAGCGGGGGAAGAGGTAGCGCATCTCGGCGCGGGTCAGAAGTTCGATGTTGACGACGGCGTCCATCGCGGACTCGGGGCTGTCGGGGCGGCTGTGCACCAGCGGCCAGCGCCGCACCAGACGCGCCCGCGCGGCCAGCGGCAGGAACTGGAAGCCGGGGGCCACGAAGTGCGGCTCGACCGGAAAGTAGCGGTACGGCGTCTGGATCCAGTGCAGCGGGGCCAGCCGCTCCACGGCGGCGACGAACCTCCGCCGCTGGCTGTGGCCGCCGACGTGCTCGATGGTCGAGTTGGAGAACACCAGGTCGTAGCCGCCGTCGGCGCTCAGCGCGGCGGCGGTCTCCGGGTCGGTGACGTCGGCGTTCCCGGCGGTGATCCAGTCGGGCAGTTCGGCGGGGTGCGCCTCCAGGTTGATCAGGTGGACGTGCTTGGCGCGCACGGGGGCGCGCAGCCACATCTCCGCCGTGCCGCCCAGGTCCACCACGCTCATGTTCTCGATGCCGGGGAAGCAGCGCCGGAAGCGTTCCCAGCGGGCGATGCGGAGTTTCTCGCCCAGCGAGCCGGGGGCGTCGACGAACTTGTTCCTGAGGGCGCGGGACGGTGCCACGGGATCAACCACCTGGGATCGGAGGGGACGGAAGAGCGGGCCTCAACTGGGCCGGCGCCATTGGGTGTAGAAGCTGGCCGGGTTCATCAGGTACCGGACGGTGGGGTGCGGCACGTGGCGCACCCGGTGCCTGCGCGCGTACCGGCGGATCAGTTCCCAGTCCTCCCGGGGCAGCACCTCGGGGGTACGGCGCAGCCGGCTGAAGTACAGGGCGCGGGTGCGGCGGGCGACGAAGGCGTTGGTGTCCAGGAAGGCCTCGCGGGCCGCCCGGCGCCGGTCGTACGGGACCGACAGGACGTCGTTCTCGCTGCCGTCGGGCAGCACGCGGCGCAGCGCCGTGTACACGCCGTCGGGTCCGCCGGGGGCCTGAAGGACCGCCAACGCCCGCTCCAGGTGGTCGGGTTCCCACAGGTTGTCGTCGTCGAGGAACGCCACGTACCGGGAGCGGGTGAGGCGGATGCCGACGTTGCGCACCACGCCCGCGACCCCGGTGTTGCGGGCCAGCGAGACGGCGAACAGACGTGGATCGTGCGGCAGTTCGGGCAGCCCGGCGCCGTCGTCGACCACCATGACGACCTGGTCGCCCACCGTCTGGTCCAGGGCCGAGCGGACCGCGGCCCGCAGCGCCTCGGGCCGCCGGTGGGTGGCGATCACCGTGGCGACCAGGGCCGTGGGCGGCGCGGGCAGCGCGGTCGCCAGCCGCCGGGCCTCGGCCTCCTCCGTCCGGCGCAGCCGCACCGCGCCCGGGGCGAGCAGCACCTTGTTCCTGGCCTCGAACAGCACCAGCCAGCCGAACAGCGCCTTCAGCAGTGTCCAGGGCACGCGCGCGACGCGGCGCGCCACGGTCCCGGTCACGGGGACGGCTCCGGCCGCACCGGGCGGCCGTCGGACAGCCGGTTGCCGCGCCACTCGTTCCCGGCGCCGTCCGCGTTCCAGTGGGCGACCGTGCCGTAACCGCCGGACGCGGGGTGGTACTGGGTGGAGAACACGTTGTTCGTGACCTTGATCCCGGTGGCGCCGGTGGCACCGCCGTAGAGGGCGTAGGCGCCGCCCGCGATCCAGTTGCGGTCGACGGTGACGTTGCGGACGACCCCGGTGTCGGCGAACAGGCCGATGCTGCCCGAGGCCCCCTGCTTCAGACCGGTCGGGTTGAGCAGCGTGTTGTGGCGGATGACCAGGTGCCCGGTGTTGCCGCCGCCGCTGATCACCGCGTTGGTGTGCTGCCACTCGCCGCTCTGGTTCACGAACGGCGCGATGTCGTGGACGTAGTTGTCGTGGATGTCGCCCTGGCCCATGGACAGGGCGTCGCCGAACACCGAGACGTCGCACCAGCCGACCTCGACGGAGCTGGTCCCCATGTTCGACACCGCGTAGTCCACGCCGCCGTTGTCCGGTCCCCTGCCGGGGACGGCGGTGATGGTGGTGTGCAGGATCCGCAGCCCCTTGAAGCCGGGGCGCAGGTTGACGCCCCACCAGTTGGCGGAGGTGATCCTCGTGTCGATGACGGTGACGTCGTCGGCGTAGATGTCGAGGGAGCCGGTGATGTCCCAGCCCCGGATGACCGTGCCGTTCTCGCGGACGGACAGGTTGCCGGTCCTGTGCGGGGTGAGCGGGATGCGCGGTCCGGTGCTGCGGGCGTCGGGGAATCCACAGGCGGCGGGGGAGGCGCACGCGGCCTGCGGCGCCGGCGTCCCGGTGGCAGCGGTCGGCGAGGCGGTGCCCGCTGTTGCGGGCGTTCCCGGTGTCCCCGGTGTCCCCGGCGTTCCCGGAGTCCCCGTCGGTCCGCTCGCCGGGCAGGTCAGCGCGGAGTCCGGGCAGCCCGGCGGGGCGGACCCGGCCGATCCCGAGCAGGCGGTCAGGAGGACCGCGAGCAGTCCCGCGAGCAGTGGTCCCGCGACCCTGGCGAGGCCGGTACGTCGTGCCATGGGGTCACCTCGTGCCCTGGGGTGAGGAGCCGACGCGGGCGGCCGCCCGGGGGCGTTCCACCCCGCGCAGGAAGTCCCGGCTGGGCAGCACGCACACCGCGTAGCCGACCAGCGCGACGGTTCCGATGATGAGGAGCGCGAGCCGCCCGTCGCCGAGCGGGGCCCGCAGACCGAGGACGATCACGGTCATCACGGCCCCGCCCAGGAACGGCCAGGCACAGGCCCGTGCGATCCGGCCGAGGCCGATGCCGCCGCGGTGCAGGGCGGCCAGGAACACGGGCACCACCAGGCCGCCCGCGACCAGGACATGACCCTGGGAGACCCCCACGACGCCGTTCAGGTGCGCGGCCACCAGGAGCACCGGGACCAGGGCCGCCAGCCACAGACCCTGCACCAGGAAGAGCGAACGGCGTCGGCCGATCGCGACCAGGCAGTCGTAGGCCAGTTCGCCGCCGATGCGGATCAGGCCGAGCGCCATCAGCCAGGGCAGCGCGGCCGCCGCGGGGACCCACCGGCTGCCGTAGACCAGCCGGATGACCGGCTCCGCGAGGCCGGCCAGCAGCACGCACAGCGGGACGGTGCCGGTGATCAGCACGCCCAGGGCCCGGCTGAAGCCCTTGGCGAGCGCCTGCGGCGAGCCGGCCAGGCGGGAGAACCCGGCGAAGGAGACCCGGCGGGCGGCCTCGGAGATGATGCGCACGGGCCAGCCGGAGATGTTGAAGGCGAGCACGTAGAACCCGAGCGACACGTTGCCGAGGGTCGCGCCCACCACCATCGTGTCGACGTTGACCACCGCCAGGGCCAGCATGCTCGCCCCCGCCAGGGGCAGCCCGAAGCGCAGCAGCGCGCGGGCCTGTCCGGAGTCCCAGCCGAACCTCAGGGTGCCGGGGGCCGCCAGCGCGCAGCCGATCAGCGTGACGACGTTCCCGGCCACCGCGCCCCAGGCGAAGCTCATCGCGCCCCGGCCCGCGAAGGCCAGCAGCAGCGTCACCGCGGTGCTGATCACGAAGTTGAGCGCGTCGATGAGCATCCGCTTGCCCTGGGCGAACTCCCGGGTGAGGAAACCGGCGGGGACCTGGGCCACCCCGTCGATCAGCACGCACAGGCACATCACCCGCAGGACGCCCGCGGCGTGCGGCGAGCCCAGCAGGCCCGCCACCGCCGGCGCCGTCGCGAACAGCACCACGTACAGCAGCCCGCTGGAGAGGGTGCTCAGGGTCAGCACGGTCGGCGCGAACCGCCGGGCGTCCCCCTCCCAGCGCACGATGGCCAGGCCCACGCCCAGTTCGTTCGCGGACAGCAGGACCAGCAGGACGGTCTGGGCGATGCCGTACACGCCCCATTCCGCCGGGCCGAGGGCGAAGCGGGCCAGCAGGATGCCGGTCGCGAAGTTGCCCAGCCGCATCACGACGGTGTTGACCAGGCTCCACCGCGCCGCCGAACGCACCTTGCGGCCGAGGGAGGGAGCGGTGCCGGTCGCGGCGGCCGTCACCGGGTCGGGGGGAGCGGGCGCGTCGCTCGTCTCACCGGTCCCGCTGTCCGGTGCGCGGGCGATGTCCATGAGTCGACTCCTCGTCGAGTGGCTCGGCGGCGGACGCCACGGCCATGGCGGGCCGCGGCGGGTCGGGCTCTGCGGCGGCCGGGGCGGTGCCGGCGGACTGCGACCAGCTGGGCGGCTGCCGGATGGCGAGCGTCTCCTCGACGAGCGACTTCCCGGCCGGCGCCGTCGCGGCGGCCGGCCTCTCGTCGGGTCCGGCGGGTCCGGCGGGTCCGGCCTCCGCGGACGGCCTGTGCGGGCGCTTGCGCGCCTCCGCGTAGAAGGCGGCGGCCAGGGTCAGGACGAGCCCCAGGGCCCCGGCCATGACCATGTACTCCAGCCGCGTCTTGGTCTGGGCCGCCGGGTTCTGCGGCGGCACGATCGTCGTCATCCGGATCATGGCCTTGGGGGCGACCGACTGCTGCTTCTGGAACTGGTCGAGCCGTTCCTTGGCGTACGCGGTCAGGATCCTGTCGGAGGACAGCACCGCGGCCTTGTCGGTGCCGGTGACGGTGAGCCACAGCAGCGGCCCCTGCGCGTTGTCGGCGAGCTTGGCATCGACCGTGCCCTTGGCGCCGCGGGCCTTGAGGTCCCGCAGCGAGTCGTCGGAGTTGAGGTTGCGGGCCAGGCTGTCGGCCATGCCGGTGAGCGAGGTCTGGGTGCTGAGGAAGGGATTGCCGTCGTAGGCCAGCGTCGCCTTCTGGGAGTTCAGCAGCACCACGGTGCTCTGCGACCGGTACGTCACCGGGACCAGCACGGTCACCGCGAAGACCAGGCCGGCGGTCAGCAGCAGTCCCGGCAGCAGGACGTACCAGCGCCTGCGCAGCACCCGGGAGATCTCAGCGAGATCCATGACGGTCCCCCCTCGCGACCAGACGTTCGACGAGCATAGGTGGCAAGCGGATCATATGAGGAGGGTTCGATCCTTGGGTCGGGCCTTGGGTCGGGGCCGATCGGTCGGTCTCGGGCGGGAGTCGGCGGTGCCGCCGGTCAGCAGCACCTCGGCGATACGGTCGCTCGCGCGGCCGTCCCACAGGTCGGGCCTGCGCGGCGCGGGCGGCGCGTCCAGCACCGCGTGCACGGTGGCCGTGATCCGCGCGGGATCCCGGCCGGCCAGCACGTTGGTGCCCTGCTCGACGGTGACCGGCCGCTCGGTGTTGTCCCGCAGCGTCACGCACGGCACGCCCAGCGCGGTGGTCTCCTCCTGCACCCCGCCCGAATCGGTGAGGACGACCCGCGCGGCGTCCTGCAGCGCGATGAAGTCCAGATAGCCGGCGGCCGGTACGAGCCGTACACCCCCCGGCACGCCGATCTCGGCCAGCCGGCCGGCCGCCCGCGGGTGCACGGGCAGTACGAGCGGCAGGCGGTCGGCGATCTCGCCCAGGGCCTTCAGCAGCCCCGTGAGGACCTCCGGGTCGTCCACGTTGGCCGGCCGGTGCAGGGTGACCAGGCCGAATGCGCCCTCGGCCAGCCCGAACCGGTCCAGGACGTCCGAGGCGCGGGCCCGCTCCAGGTTGGCGAGGAGCGTGTCGATCATGACGTTGCCGACCAGGTGGATCTGGTCCTCCCGATAGCCCTCGGCGCGCAGGTTGTCGACGGCGTCGGGGGAGGGGGCCAGCAGGTAGTCGCTGACCCGGTCGGTGGCGACCCGGTTGACCTCCTCCGGCATGCTCCAGTCACGGCTGCGCAGCCCCGCCTCGACATGGGCCAGCAGCGGCCCGGCCTTGGCGGTGACCAGGGCGCAGGCCAGCGTGGAGTTGATGTCGCCGACCACCACGACGACGTCCGGGGCCACCTCGGCGAGCAGCGGCTCGAACGCGGTCATCACGCGGCCCGTCTGCTCGGCGTGGCTGCCGGAGCCGACGCCGAGGAAGCGGTCGGGCGGCCGGATGCCGAGGTCGGCGAAGAACACGTCGTTCATCGCCGGGTCGTAGTGCTGGCCGGTGTGGACGAGGAGCACCTCGGCGCCCCGGGCCTCCAGGGCGTCCATCACCGGTTTGATCTTCATGTAGTTGGGGCGGGCCCCGGCCACACAGACGACTCGCATGGTTCAGAGCACCTCGATGGTGGGTCCGGACGGCAGCCTGCGGCGGCAGTCCAGGACGAAGGGGGCGTGTTCGGCGACGAGTTCGTAGTCGAAGCCGTCGTGGTCGGTGAGGAGCACCACCACGTCGGCGTCCGCCAGCTCCCGCTGGGTCGGTTCGACCCGCACCAGTCGGCTGTCCACCGGCAGGCTCTCCACCACGTGCGGGTCGGCCGCCCTGACCTGCGCGCCCATGTCCAGCAGCAGCTGGGAGATGCGCAGCGCGGGCGACTCGCGGGCGTCGCCGGTGTTCTTCTTGTACGCGAGGCCCAGCAGCAGGATGCGCGAGCCGTTCACCGAGCGGCGCCTGTCGTTGAACAGCTCGCTGATGCGCCGTGTCACGTACTCGGGCATGTGGCTGTTGATGTCGTTGGCCAGCTCCACGAACCGGAAGCTCTGCCCGAGTTCGCGCTGCACCCGCCAGGACAGGTACGAGGGGTCGATCGGCAGGCAGTGCCCGCCGACACCCGGCCCGGGCGTGAACTTCATGAAGCCGAAGGGCTTGGTCGAGGCGGCGTCGATGGCCTGCCAGACGTCGATGCCCAGGTGGTGCGCGAACATCGCGATCTCGTTGACCAGCGCGATGTTCACGTGCCGGAACGTGTTCTCCAGGAGCTTGGCGAGCTCCGCCTCCTTGGGCGAGCCCACCGGCACGGTGGTGTCGACGAGTTGGGCGTAGAAGCCCTGAACGGCCTTCAGCGAGGCCTCGTTGACGCCGGAGACCACCTTCGGGGTCTCCTTAAAGCCCCACACCGTGTTGCCCGGGTCGATCCGCTCGGGGCTGTACCCCAGGTGGAAGTCGGAGCCCGCGGTCAGGCCCGACCCCTCCTCCAGGATCGGGGCGAACAGCTCCTGGGTGGTGCCGGGGTAGGTGGTCGACTCCAGGACGACCGTGGCCCCGGGGCGCAGGTAGCGGGCGAGGGTGACCGCCGACTCCCGGATGTAGCGCAGGTCGGGGGTGCCCTCGTGCAGCGGCGTCGGCACGGTCACCACGGCGATGTCGAAACCGCCGCAGTCCCGGGCCGCGTCGCTCGGGCGGTAGGTGCCGTTGTCCAGGGCCGCCCGGATCCGCTCGGAGGAGACGTCCTCGACGAAGGACTCACCGGCCGCCAGACTCTTGATCCGTCGGGTGTCGACGTCGTAGCCGATCACCTCGTGGCCGACCTCGGCGGCCCGGACGGCCAGCGGGAGGCCGACGTATCCCTGTCCCACCACGACGACACGCATCAGTGACTCCTGTTCGCGGGAGCGGCCGGCGGGGCGGGGCGGAACCGCTCGCGCGCCGTCATGAGGAGGAAGGCCACATTGGTGGTGAGGTAGCGGCGGCCCAGCCGGCGCGGTTCCTGGAGCGCGCGGTAGAGCCATTCCATGCCCAGCCGCTGCCAGGACCGCGGGGCGCGCTTGGTGACCCCGGCCAGGATGTCGAAGGAGCCGCCCACGCCGTGCACCACGCAGGCACCGGTGCGGGCGCCGTAGGCGGCGGTGAAGATCTCCTTCTTCGGCGAGGTCATGCCGAGGAACAGCAACTGGCCGCCGCTGCGGGCGATTCCGTCCGCTATCTGCTCCTGCTGGGAGTCGTCGAAGTAGCCGTTGCGGCTGCCGGCCACCTTCAGGCCGGGGAAGCGGTCGGCCACCCGGAGCAGCATCCGCTCCAGCACCTCCTGCCGCGCGCCGAGGAAGTACACCGAGATGCCCGCGGCCTCCGCCTCCGCCAGCAGCCGCAGGAACAGGTCGATCCCGGCCACCCGCTCCGGCAGCGGGGCGCGCAGCACCCGGCCGGCCCAGACCACGGCCTGTCCGTCGGCCAGCACCAGGTCGCAGCCGGCCACGGCCCTGGCGAGCCGTTCGTCCCGCCGCATGGTGACCAGCTTCGCGGCGTTGACCACGCCGATCTCCAGCTGGGCGCCGTCCCGGACCGCCGCCAGGCAGCGCGCCACGGTCTCGTCCATCGTCAGCGGGTCGAGTTCGACCCCGAACAGCGTTCTTCGCTCGCTCATATCCGGCCCCCCTGCCAGGCGTAGAGCATCCAGCCGAATTCGTACGGCCGGCATTCACGGTCCACGGCGACCGGCCGGTACACCCGGTCCAGGGCCTTCAGCCGAAGGCCCGGGGCGATGCGGGTGGACAGGCCCCGGGCCGCCCGTACGGCCTTCTTCGGGTCCCCCCGGTGGACCTTGCGCCAGGTGGCGCCGAGTTCGTCCAGGATCATCGGTTCCCGGTGCCCGGAGCCGGCCAGTTCGGGAACGTCCGTCATCCAGCGCAGGCCCCTGCGGATCGCCGCGCCGAAGTCGGAGCCGCCCGCGTCGGCCAGGTCGAACAGGGCCGTCGGTGCCATCGCGTGCTGGTGGACGCTGTAGACCGGGTAGCCCTCCACCACACCGCCGGTGCGCGCGTCGTAGTGCCACCACCACTGACCGCCCTCGCCCTGCAGCGCACAGATGCGCGCCGCGCAGGCGTCCGCCGCGGCCAGCGCCTGCGGATCGCCGTCCCCGTCGCCGCTGGCGTGGGCGCGGGCCAGGGCCTGCAACGGGTACGTCTGGTCGGCGAAGCAGCAGACGTGGGCCCGGTACCAGGGCAGCAGGCCGGGTCCGGTGGCGTGCGGGAAGAGCGGGCTGTCGCCGATCCGGGCCCGCAGCAGCCGGTCGCGAGCCGCGCTGAAACGTCTCTCCACATCGACCGTGTCACGCGCCGCCGCGAGGGCGGACAGCACCCAGGCGGCCTCGACGGTGTACTGCGGACGGTCCGGGTCGTCCAGCGCCTCGACCCGGGCCAGGGCGTCGGACAGCTTGGGGTGCCCGGTCTCCGCGGCGGCCCAGGCGATGAGCGCGGAGTCGCCCAGGTTGGTCACCGCGGGCAGCGACTCCACCAGCAGCCCGGCGAACTCCTGGGCGGTACGGCCGGCGAGCACCGCACGCTGGCGGCCCTCGGGCAGGTGCTGGGCGCCGAGCACGGTGATCGCCGCGTACCGGGTGCTGATCCCGCGCCGCTCCAGCGTCCAGCGGCCGTCGGGGTCCTGGTGCCCGGCCATGGTGAAGGCGAAGGCCTCACCGCCCGGCAGCAGCATCGACGGCAGCCCCGACTCGGCAACGGAGAGCAGCCGTTGGGCGAGCGCGAACAGCGGCGGGTCCGCGAGTTCGAGCGCTGCCAGGCGTGTCGTGGTCATGATCTGGGCACACCAACCCCCCTGTGGGTCCTTTATGCGCATGCTTGAGTACGCCTCGGCACAGCCGGCCGGGCGGGACGAAGAAGGCGGACGTCAGTGGTCAGCCGTCAGGATCGTCGTCGCTCCCGATGGGAGGCGTAGCTGTCCCCACCACGTAGTAACCCCCCCTGGGCACTTATGGTTTGTGCGCTCATTGTGCTTTGTCTGCACAGTTCGCGCACATGTTATGCCACTAGATGTTCGAGGAATTGCGTTTTGCGGGAAACAGCTGAAAACAGCCGTCATGCGCGTTCGACGAGCCCGCCGTCCTTCTCGTCGTGCAGCGCGCCCGTCTCGGGACACTCCCAGACGCCCGGCTCCGCGTCCCGCTCGACCAGTCGGGCGCCGGCCCGGCCCACCCAGCCGATCCGGCGCGCCGGAACCCCGGCCACGAGCGCGAAGTCCGGCACGTCCCGGGTCACCACCGCCCCCGCCGCCACCAGCGCCCAGCGGCCCACCCGCACCGGCGCCACACACACCGAACGGGCCCCCAGCGACGCCCCCTCGGCCACCACCACGGCCACGGCCTCCCAGTCGCCCCCGCGCTTGAGCCTGCCCCCGGGGTCCACCGAGCGCGGGAAGTAGTCGTTGGTGAGGACCGCGGCCGGGCCCACGAACACCCCGTCGCCGAGCACCGCGGGTTCGTAGACCAGCGCGTAGTTCTGCAACTTCACGTTGTCGCCGATCCGCACGCCCGGACCGACGTAGGCGCCCCGGCCCACGATGCAGTCGCTGCCCAGCCTCGCGTCCTCCCGGATCTGGGCCAGATCCCAGACCGTCGTTCCGTCGCCGACCGTGGCCCTGTCGTCGACCTGGGCGGTGGGCTGGACCTTGAAGTTCACCTGGTTGAACCTTTCTTCGCAGCGTGTCGCTCCACCGACGGACGGGTGAGGGGTGCAGACAACAGGCAACAGAAGTTGCCTTCATGCGCGTCACCCTACTTACGCCGGACACGCCGAAGGGGCGGAATCCGCACACTGTTGGTCATGTCCGGGACAGTCCGGTCGGCACCTCCCGCGCACCCGTGCGAGTGGCCGGTGCGGGCTCCCGGTGTCAGCCTGGGGTTCTCGGCGTGCGAGGGGCGGAAGCGGATGACCTCTGAGATCGGCGGGCCGGTCGTCGCCCGGGAGGAGTTCGACGCGTTGTTCGCGGCGCTCCGGACCTGGGGGTGCTGGCAGCGTGCCGACCGGGGAGCCTTCAACCGGGTGACCGCCGGACACGCCCGGCGGGCCGCCGCCCAGGTGCGGTCCGGGACGGTCGTGCCGACGGCGCTGCCCTGGAACACCCGCTCGGGACCGGACAACCCCACGCCGGCCCTGCACCACATGACGGACCTCGGCGACGTGGAGAGCCCGGAGCCGGCCACCCACAAGGACTTCCTCGCCGCCGACTACCACGGCAAGGGCGTCACCCACCTCGACGCCCTCAGCCACGTCGCCTACCGCGGGGAGCTGTACGACGGCCGGCGCGCCCGCGACCACATCGACGCCGCAGGCGCCCGCTTCGGCGCGGTGTCGGCGCTCGGGCCGCTCGTCACGACGGGCGTGCTGCTCGACATGCCCGCCGTCCTCGGCGTCGACTGGCTGGAACCGGGGCGGGCGGTCCGCGCGGCCGACGTCCTCACGGCCGAGCGGGCGCTCGGCGTGACCGTCGGCGAGGGCGACGCCGTACTGCTGCGCTCCGGCCACGCCAGGCGCCGCCGGGAACGCGGCGCCTGGGACTCGGCGGCGTCGAGCGCGGGCTTCCACGTGGACGCGCTGCCGCTGCTGGCGGAACGGGGCATCGCGCTGCTCGGCGGGGACGGCGACAGCGACGTGCGGCCCTCACCCGTGCCCGGGGTGCACTCGCCCGTGCACGCCCTGGCGGTGGCCGCGCTGGGGGTGCCGCTGCTCGACAACCTCGACCTGGAAGCGCTGTCCGCCGCTGCCGCCGAGGCCGGCCGGTACACCTTCATGCTGGTCGTGGCGCCGCTGGACATCCCGGGCGGGACCGGGTCGCCCGTCAACCCGGTCGCGGTCCTGTGACCGCCGTGGGCCCCGGGCGGGCGGGAGCCGGCGGGCTGTGACTCTCGCGGTCAATGTACGTATTGTCGTTTATGTCGCTTTCTTTGCGAAAAGCTGATTCTTGCGACGGCGAGCGAGGAGCAGAGTGATGCGGTCCGGCGGGCAACCAGTTTCGGCCAGGCGGCCGACGGGTGATGCGGGTCCCGTGCGTTTCCGTGAGCGGTTCCTGCAGGGCGAGCAGGTCGACAGCGGAGTACGGGCGCCGATCCTGGGCTCCTGGCTGCGCTGCCGGTCCCTCGGTCTCTCGCCCGACCGGGCCGACCTGCCCTTCCGCGAGGACTTCGACCCCGGCGGGCCGATCGTGCGGGCCGCGGTTCCCGTGCTCGACCGGCTCCAGGCCCGGTTCGCGGGCAGCCAGATCAACATCTCGCTCGCCGACGCGAGCGGCACCGTCCTGCTGCGCCGCTTCGGCGACCCGGCGCTGCCCCGCAGCCTGCCCGCGATCCAGGTGGAGCCCGGCTTCGTCTTCGCCGAACGGTTCGCCGGCACCAACGGGATCGGGCTCGCCCTCGCCGAGCGCGGCCTCGTCCGGGTCTTCGGCGCCGAGCACTTCGCGGAACGCGCCCAGGGCAACGCCTGCATCGCCGCGCCCGTCCGGGACCCGCTGAGCGGGCGCCTGGAGGGCGTGCTGTGCTTCGGCTACCACCGCAGCGCCGAGAGCCCGGTCCTGGGCGACATCATCCGCCGGGCGGTACGGGCCGTGGAGGGCGGGCTGCTACGGCAGAGTTCGGCCCGCGAACGGGTCCTGCTCAGGGCGTACGAGGCCGCCGCCGGCCTCCCCCTGGGGCTCTCCGTGGACGAACGGGTTCTGGACCTGCGCCCCGGTGACCGGGCCATCCTCATGGAGAAGGCGGCCGAACTCATCTCCCGCGGCCGGTACGCGGCCACGGGTGTCTCCCTCTCCGACGGCCGTCGCGTCACGCTCGTCAGCCGCCGGGTGACCGGTGCCTCCGGGGTGCAGGGTCTCGCCGTGGAGATGCTGCTGCCGGGCCTCGCGGCGAGGGCGCCCCTGGACGTCTCGCCTCATCACGTGAGGCTGGACGCGGCCTTCGGGGCCGTGGCGGGGGACGGGCTCGACGCCACGGGGGGTGCCCTCACGGCCGGTCTGCTGCGTTCCACCGCAGGTCATGCGGTGGCGGCGGGAAAGCCCGGCGGTGCGACCCGTAGGAACCCGGCCAGGTACCCGGACCGTTCCCCCGCAGGCCGCCCACCCGCCCTCCTCCTCGGCCACGCCCCCGCCCGGCCCGGGTCTCAGGAGGCCTCGGTCGTCGACAGGTCCGGGTCTCCGTGTCCCGCGGAGGCTGCGGTCGCCGCCTCGTCCGGGTCTCCCGCCGAGGGCTCCGGCGCCGCCCCGTCCGGGTCTCCCGCCGAGTCCTCCGTCGCCGTTCCGGCACGGCCGGCCCTGCGCCCCGCGGTCCCGCCGCTGTCGACCGGGCCGGTCCCCGAGGGTGCCGCCCGCACCGGTGCGGCCGTCCCGGGTCCCGAATCTCCCGGTGCCCCGCGGCGGCTCGTCCTCTTCGGTGAGCCCGAGGTCGGCGCCTACGCGCTGGCGGCGCGCCGCAGGCTGGAGTTGTTGTCCGAGGCCAGCACACGGATCGGGACGACGCTCGACGTCCGCCGTACCGCCGAGGAGATGGCGCTGACGGCCGTCCCGAGGCTCGCCGACCACGTGACCGTCGACCTGCCCGACGCGGTACTGCGCGGCGAGGAGGCCGACGACCCGCTCGGCGACCTGCGCCGGACGGTGGTGCACGGCGTCCGGGACGGACTGCCCTTCACCCCGGTCGGCAAGCGGATCGAATTCGGTCCCGCCACCCCCCAGCTGCGCTGTCTCAGCAACGGCCGGGCCGAGCTGGAGCCCGACCTCCAGGCCGCCGCAGGCTGGCTCGCCCAGGATCCCGAGCACACCGAACGGCTGCTCGCCGAGGTGCACTCGCTCATCGCGGTACCGCTGGTGGCCCGGGGCGTCGTCCTGGGCATCGCCAGCTTCTACCGCGGGCGGGGCTCCGCCCCCTTCGGCGACGACGACCGCTCGCTGGCCCTGGAACTGGCCAGCAGGGCCGCCCTCTCCATCGACAACGCCCGCCGGTACACCCACGAACGTTCGATGGTCCTGGCCCTCCAGCGCAGACTGCTCCCGCACGGGCTTCCCGACCAGGACGCCGTGGAGATCGCCCACCGCTACCTGCCCGCCGAGTCGGACGTGGGCGGCGACTGGTACGACGTCATCCCGCTGTCCGGCACCCGGATCGGCCTGCTCGTCGGTGACGTCGTGGGACACGGCATGCTGTCGGCGGCCACGATGGGCCGGCTGCGCACCGCCGCCCGCAGCTTCGCCGAACTGGACTTCCCGCCGGACGAGGTGCTCACCCACCTGGACAACCTGGTCGGCCGGCTGGACCGCGACGACCCCGACGGCGAGGGCTCCGGCATCATCGGCGCGACCTGCCTGTACGCCGTCTACGACCCCACCGCGCAACGCTGCGTCATGGCCCGCGCCGGCCACCCGCCGCCCGCCCTGGTCAGCCCCGACGGCAGCGTCCGCTACCCCGACCTGCCCGCGGGACCCCCGCTCGGTCTCGGCGGGCTGCCCTTCGACGCCGTCGAGGTCGACCTGCCGGAGGGCAGTCAGCTGGTCCTCTACACCGACGGCCTCATCGAGGACCGCCATCGCGACGTGGACGCCGTGCTCGAACAGCTGCGCGGCGCCCTGGCCGGCCACCCGGAGCGCACGCCCGAGGAGACCTGCCGGGCCATCCTGGACCGGGTGGCACCCGCCCACCCCTGCGACGACATCGCCCTGCTCGTGGTCCGCACCCACGCGCTGGCCGCCGACCGCATCGCCACCTGGGAACTGGCGCCCGACCCGGCCCTGGTGGGCGAGGTCCGTGCCGCCGCCCTCGGCAAGCTCACCGAATGGGGCCTGGACGACTCCGCGTTCGCCATGGAGCTGATCCTGAGCGAACTGGTCACCAACGCCATCCGGCACGGCACCGGCCCCATCCGGGTACGGCTGCTGCACCACCGCACCGTGATCTGCGAGGTCGTCGACACCAGCAACACCGCCCCGCACCTGCGCCGGGCGGCCAGCACCGACGAGGGCGGCCGCGGCCTGTTCCTGGTCGCCCAGCTCGCCCGGGCCTGGGGCACCCGGCATCTGTCCCAGGGCAAGGTCATCTGGGCCGAATGCGGACTCGACGGCGTGTGAGCGGAAGACACCTGCCCGATATCGTATGGATTGATGTAATTTTCTATCGTGTGTGACGCTCCCGGTCAGGACGCGGCTCGCCCCGTCGCGCCGGAACCCGTGCTCGCCGTCCGCGGGCTCGTCAAACGGTTCGGCGGCACCCTCGCACTGGACGGCGTCGACCTCGACGTCCACGCCGGCGGCGTCCTCGCCCTGCTCGGGCCCAACGGTGCCGGGAAGTCCACGCTCATCAAGGTGCTCGCCGGCGTCCACCGTCCGGACGCGGGCCGGATCGCCGTCGCCGGACAGCCCCTCGGCAGCCGTGCCGCCACCCGCGCGATGTCCTTCATCCACCAGGACCTGGGACTCGTGGACTGGATGACGGTCGCCGAGAACGTAGCCCTGGTCGGCGGATATCCACGCCGCGCCGGCCTGATCTCCTGGCGCCGCACCCGCGAGCGCTGTGCCGAGGCCCTGCGGACCGTCGCCGCCCACCTCGACCCCGACGAGCCCCTCGCCGGGCTCGCCCCCGCCGAGCGCTCCCTGGTCGCCCTCGCGCGGGCCCTCGCGGTCGACGCGCGGCTCATCGTCCTCGACGAGCCCACCGCCCGCCTGCCGGCCGCCGACTGCGCCCGGCTCTTCCAGGTCCTGCACGACCTGCGCGACCAGGGCCGCGCGATCCTCTACGTCAGCCACCGCCTCGACGAGGTCCACCAGGTCGCCGACACCTTCGCCGTGCTGCGCGACGGCCGGCTGGTCAGCCACGGCCGACTCGCCGGGTACGGGGCCGCCCGGCTCGTCCACGACATCATCGGCGAGCAGCCCCCCGGCAGGCGTCCCACCGCTGCCGGTGGTGCGCCGGGTGCGGTCGTCCTCACCCTCGACGGCTTCCGCACCACCGGCACGGGCCCGGTGAGCCTGACACTGCGGGCAGGCGAGTCCGTGGGCCTCGTCGGTCTCTCCGGTGCCGGACACGTCGAACTCGGCCGTGCGCTCGCGGGCGCCCTGCCCGTCCTCGGCGGCACGGCCACGCTCGACGGCCGGCCCTACCGCCCCGGCACGGTCGCCGACGCCGTCGCCCGCGGGGTCGGCCTGGTCCCCGGCGACCGCCTCCGCGAGGGCCTGCTCCCGCGGCTGACCGTGCGCGAGAACCTGCTCGCCAACCCCCGGGCCGACGGCGTCTCGGCGCTCGCCCGGATCGGCCCGCGCCGGGAACGGGCCGAGGCCGCCGCACTGATCAGGGCACTCGCGGTGCGTCCCGGCGACCCCGAGGCGCCCGTCGCCACCCTCTCCGGCGGCAACCAGCAGAAGGTCATGATCGGCCGCTGGCTGCGGGTCGGGCCCCGGCTGCTGATCCTGGAGGAACCCACCGCGAGCGTCGACATCGGCGCCAAGGACGCGATCCACCGGCTCCTCGACGACGCCCTCGCCCGGGGGCTCGCCATCCTGCTGGTCTCCACCGACTTCGACGAGGTCGCCGACGTCTGCCGGCGCGCCCTGGTCCTGGTCCGCGGCTCGGTGACGGCCGAGCCCGGCGGCGGCGCCCTCACCGCCGCGGCGCTCACCCGGGCCGCCTCGGCCGTGCCCCCGTCCGGAACCGGGGGCGGCCGATGACCGGCCGCGCGCCCCGCCCCGCCGGCCACCTGATCGGCTCCTACGGCCTGCCCGCTCTCACCGTCCTGCTCGTCCTGGTCTTCTCGCTCGCGCTGCCCCGGACCTTCCCCACTCTCGACACCGCCGACTCGATCCTGTCCACCCAGTCCATCCCGGCCGTCCTCGCCCTCGCCGCCATGGTCCCCATCGTCACCGGCTCGTTCGACCTCTCCCTCGGCTACGGCCTCGGTCTCGCCCACGTCCTGGTGCTGAAGCTGATCGTCGACGAGGGCTGGCCCTGGCCGCTCGCCTGCCTCGCCGTGGTCGTGGGCGGCGCCGCCGGCGGGGTCCTCAACGGGGTCGTCGTGGAGTTCGGACGGATCGACTCCTTCATCGCCACCCTCGGCACCGGCAGCATGATGTACGCGATCACCGGCTGGGTCACCGGCGGCAGCCGGGTCGTGCCGGGCCCCCAGGGCCTGCCGCCCGCCTTCACCGACCTCTACGACGCCCGGTTCCTCGGCCTGCCGGTCCCCGCCTTCTACGTCCTCGGCCTCGCCGCCGTCCTCTGGCTGGTGCTGGAGCGGCTGCCGCTCGGCCGGTACCTGTACGTCGTCGGCTCCAACCCGCGCGCGGCCGAACTGGTCGGCGTCCGGACCCGTACCTGCACGGTGTACGCGTTCACCGCGGCGGGACTGCTGGTCGGCCTGGCCGGGGTGCTGCTCGCCGCCCAGCAGCAACAGGGCAACCCCAGCGTCGGCCTCGACTACCTGCTGCCCGCCTTCACCGGGGCCCTCCTCGGCTCGACGGCGATCCGGCCCGGCCGCCCGAACGTGCTCGGCACGGTCGTCGCCGTCGCGGTGCTCGCCGTCGGCCTCACCGGCATCGGCCAGCTGGGCGCCGACTTCTGGACCGTGCCCCTCTTCTACGGCGGCACCCTGCTGATCGCCGTGGGCCTCGCCGGCTACGCGTCCCGGCGCCGTCTGCGCGCCGGCCCCGGCCTCCCGCCCGGCCCGCCGGAGCCGGCGGAGGGCGGCACCGAATGAGCCCCGGCACGCCGCGCGCCGCCACCCCCGCCCCGGAAGGGCGACCCGGGAGCCGGTCCGGCCGGTTCGCCAGGGGCGCGGTCGCCCTGCTGGCGGCCGCGGGCCTGCTCACCGGCTGTGCACACGGGCCGGCGCGGCACGTCCCGGGGGAGTCGGCCACCGGTCCGAGCGGCTGCCCCGCCGCCTACAAGGCCGCCCGCGCCGCCGTCGCGCGCGCGGAACACACCGACGTCCCCTGGAACGGCCCCACCACCGGGCCGCGCGCGGTGACCGGCAAGTCCCTCGTCTACGTGGCCCAGACCATGACCAACCCCGGGGTCGCCGGGGCCGAGCAGGGCGTCCGGGAGGCGGCGCGGATCGTCGGCTGGAACGTCCGGGTGATCGACGGCGGCGGCACCCCGGCCGGCATCCAGGCGGCGATGGGCCAGGCGGTCGCGCTCAGGCCCTCCGGCATCGTCGTCGGCGGCTTCGACCCCGGCACCACCTCGCAGCAGGTCGCCCGGGCCGCCGCCCGGCACATCCCGCTGGTCGGCTGGCACGCGGTCGCCGCCCCCGGTCCCAGCCGACGGCCCCCGCTCTTCACCAACGTCACCACACACGTCCAGGA
The DNA here is from genome assembly GCF_055562175.1 of Streptomyces sp. NPDC020958. Lineage (NCBI taxonomy): Bacteria > Bacillati > Actinomycetota > Actinomycetes > Kitasatosporales > Streptomycetaceae > Streptomyces > Streptomyces sp. NPDC020958. The sequence continues at coordinate 433,262 of NZ_JBVHFU010000001.1, forward strand.
CGTCGCCCGGATCAGCGCCCGGTGGATCATCCAGAACTCGCGCGGGCGGGCGGGTGCCGTGATCTTCACCGACGACTCCATCCCGTTCGCCCGCACCAAGTCCCGGCTGATCGCGGCGGAACTCGCGACCTGCGCGGGCGTGCACGTCCTCGCGTACGAGAACATCCCCATCCCGGACGCGAGCACCCGGACCCCGCGCGAGGTGGCCTCCCTCCTGTCCCGGTTCGGCGCCCGCTGGACGCACTCCGTCGCCATCAACGACCTCTACTTCGCCGACGCCGCCCCCGCCCTGCGCGCGGCCGGCGCACCGGGTGCGGGACCGCCGTACAACATCGGGGCGGGGGACGGCGATCCCTCGGCCTTCCAGCGCATCAACAGCGGCCAGTACCAGTCCGCCACCGTCCCGGAGCCGCTGACCCAGCAGGGCTGGCAGATCGTCGACGAGTTCAACCGCGCCTTCTCGCACGCCCGGCCCAGCGGATACGCGGCCCCCGTGCACATCGCCACCGCGGGCGACTCGCACGGGGCGACCACCTGGGACCCGGCGGGCTACCGGGAGGCGTACCGGAAGATCTGGCGCGGGTGACGACCGGACGGGTCCAACCGTCGACAGGTCGATCGGCCGGTCCAGGTCGCGGGGGCGCAGGACGCGCAGGATCGCCTCGGGTCCCCCGCCGCGCAGTCGGCGCGCTGTATCGTGCCCGCGGCACCACACGCACCACCGGCCCACAGCGTCAACCGCCCTACCGGCAGGTCGACTTCACCGAACGACCGACATCTTCGCCGCCGACGGCATGTGGGCGAAGCGCGACCTCACCACGCTGTTCGCGACCCCGGACACCTTCGCCGGCGACGACGGCCCCAACCCCTACGGCGCCAAGTGCGGCGCGGGGGGGGTGCCTCTATGTCTTTCGTCAAGCGAGGCGTGGGGTTCTGGGTTCGTAGAAGGTGCCGTCGCGGAGCATCGCGAACAGCACGTTGATCCGTTGTCGGGCCAGGCGGAGCAGTGCCTGGGTGTGGGTCTTTCCTCTGGCCCGGCATTTGTCGTAGTAGGTGCGGGAGGCGGGATCGTGCAGGGCTGCGAACGCGGACAGGAACATCGCCCGCTTGAGCTGCCGGTTGCCGCCGCGGGGTGCGTGTTCGCCGTGGATCGAGGTCCCGGAGGATTTGGTCGTGGGGGCGAGGCCGGCGTAAGAGGCCAGGTGAGCGGCGGTGGGGAAGCTGGTGCCGTCGCCGACGGTGACCAGCAGTGTGGCGGCGGTCCTGACGCCGACGCCGGGCAGCGACGTCAGGACCTTGGAAAGAGGGTGATCCTCCAGCAGGGCCTCGATCTGGGCTTCGAGTGCCCGTCGCTGTTCGTGGACGGCTCCGAGAGAGCGGGCCAGCGAGGGGATGACGATGTCGAGGGTGCCGGTGCCGGGAACGACGACGGTCTGTTCGTCGAGGGCGTCGAAGACGTCGTCGATCAGCCGGGTGGCCATGCGCGGGGCCTTGGGCCGTATGACCTCGACGAGTTTGCGGCGTCCGGCCTTTCGCAGGGCGGCGGGGGATCCGTAGCGTTCCAGCAGCCAGGTGACGGCCTGGTGGTCGAGCCGGGGGCCAAGGACGCGCTCCAGGCTGGGGTGGAACTGGGTGAGCAGGCCGCGTATCCGGTTGCTGGTGCGGGTGGCCTCGGCCGCCAGGTCCTGGTCGAAGCCGACCAGCACGGTCAGTTCGGCGGTGATCTCGTCGGTCAGTTCCAGCGAGCGCAGGGTGTGCGGCATCGTCCGGGCGGCGTCGGCGATCACGGCTGCGTCGCGGGCGTCGGTCTTCGCCTCGCCCGGATACAGGTCGGCGATCCGGCGCATGGCCAGGCCAGGCAGGTAGGCGACCTGGCAGCCCGCGTCCCGGGCGACCGTGAGCGGGAGGGCTCCGATCGAGGCGGGCTGGTCCACGATGACCAGCACGGTGCCGAACTTGGTCTTCAGCTTGGTGGAGACCTCCCGCAGTTTGGGTTCGGTGTTGGGCAGCTGCTTGTCGAAGACCTTCTTGCCGGCCGGGGTGAGCCCGTGCCCGTGATGGTTCGTCTTGCCGACGTCCAGGCCCAGGAAGACGCCTATCTCGTCGCTGTCGTACAAGCCGTCCTCCCGAACGGATGTCGTGCGTGCTGGCCGGGGCATTGGCGTCGTGCGCGCATCCACGTTATGCAGACCTGCCGCCCGCAAGCGGCCGGGCGTTGCGCCAGGCCGGGCGGTAGTCGGACCTCTCATCAGCGTCTCCAACGGCGCCTCTCGGACCCGGTGGCACCACCCCCCAGGTCATCCGTTCGACAGGGGGGAACAGCCATGCCGGGCCCGGAGGCCAGCGGCCCTCTTGCAGGACCGCGAAGAACATAACGGGGGGTACTCGGCCCGGCCGACGGCGCCTGCGACACCGACGCGGCCAACCCGCCGTGGGCCTGGGACGACGCCGACGACCTGCCCGGCCGGGGCCACCTCGCCACGCACCCCGCCGAACTCGTCTGGGACTACTTCTCCTGGCCGGGCCGGCCCGCCGCACCCGACCTCGCCTACACCTGGAACCAGTACCAGGGCATCACCTCGTGATCACGGCTCGGCGCGCGTGATCGGTCCGGAGCTGGTGTGCTGGGGGAGGGGCGGACCGTTTCCGTCGTACCCGCTCCGGGAGAGGCGTCATGAGTACCTACCGAGTCGCGCAGGTGTCCGCCGCGGGCGGGTCGTTCGAGATCGTCGAGCGGGAGGTGCCCCGGCCAGGACCGCGCCATGTGCGGATCGCGGTGGAGGCCTGCGGCATCTGCCACAGCGACACCCTCTTCGTGGACGCGGTCGTCCCGGGCATCACCTTCCCCGTGGTGCCCGGGCACGAGATCGCCGGGCGGATCGAGGAGATCGGCGAGGGCATCGAGGACTGGGGCTGGGCCGTCGGCGACCGGGTGGCGGTCGGCTGGTTCGGCGGCAGCTGCGGCCACTGCAAGCCCTGCCGGCAGGGCGACTTCGTCGTGTGCGAGACCATGAGGACGCCCGGCTGGGCCTACGACGGCGGCTTCGGCACGAAGGTCATCGCGCCGGTCGACGCCCTGGCCCGGATCCCCGACGGGCTGACCGCGGCCGACGCCGGACCCATGGCCTGTGCGGGCGTGACCACCTTCAACGGCCTCAGGCGCAGCCCCGCCCAACCCGGTGACCTGGTCGCGATCGTCGGCCTCGGCGGGCTCGGCCACCTCGGCGTGAAGTACGCGGTTGCCATGGGCTTCGAGACGGTGGCCGTCGCCCGCGGCCCCGAGAAGGCCGACCTCGCCAAGCAGCTCGGCGCCCACCACTACGTCGACTCCACGGCCGCGACCCCCGTCGCGGAGGCCCTCCGGTCGCTCGGCGCCGCCAAGGTGGTCCTCGCCACCGCGGGCAACTCCCAGGCCATCACGGCGGCCGTGGACGGGCTGGCGCCCCGCGGTGAACTGGTGGTGATCGGCGCCGACCCCGAGCCCCTCGGCATCACCCCGTTCCACCTGATCATGCCCGGCCGGGTGGTCCGCGGCCACCCCTCCGGCACGGCGCAGGACGTGCAGGACACCATGGAGTTCAGCGCCCTGCACGGGATCCGCCCGACGATCGAGACCGTACCGCTGGAGCAGGCGGACGAGGCCTACCGGAAGATGCTCACCGGGGCCGCGCGCTTCCGCATGGTGCTCACCTACGACTGACCGCCCGATCACGTGCGCACGGCGCGGGCCGCGAGGAGCGCGATGTCGTCCTCCGAACCGGCGGCGAGGCGGGTCAGGACGGTGTCGACGATCTCGTCCAGCGGATCGGTGGGGGACAGCGGCAGCGTCGTCAGCCGTGCCAGACCGCGGTCGATGTCCTCCCCGCGCCGCTCCACCAGCCCGTCGGTGTACAGCAGCAGCACACCCCCGCGCTCCGGGGTGACCCGCTGCTCGTACCGGCCGAGCCCGCTGCCCAGCGGCGGGCCGACCGGCACCGGCACCAGCTGCATCGTGCCCTCGGGGGTCAGCCAGGCCGGCGGCAGGTGCCCGGCGCTCGCGTAGGTGAGCGTGGCGACGTCCGCGTCACCGAGGGCCAGGAAGCAGGTGGCCACCCGTTCGAAGCCGGAGTCGGCGACCATGCGGTCCGCGTGCTGCAGGATGTGGCGCGGCGGGAGCCCCGCCAGGGCCAGGGCGCGCAGCGTCGAACGGTAGTGGCTCATGGCCACGGCCGCGTCGACGCCGTGGCCCATCACGTCCCCGATGACCAGCATCGTCCGGCCGCCGGGCAGCGCCACGACGTCGTACCAGTCACCGCCGATCAGCGAACCGTCGTCGGCCGGCCGGTAGCGCGCGGTCGTCTCCACACCGGCGTGCCGCTGCAACTGGCCCGGCTCGGAGAGCAGGGCGCGTTGCAGCTCCAGGGCCATGGTGTGCTCGCGCTGGAAGCGGACCGCCCGGTCCAGGGCACGGGCCGCGCGTGCGGCGAGTTCGCGGGCCACCGTGGCGTCCTCGGTCGAGAACGGCGCCGACTCCCCGGCCCGGGCCAGCAGCAGGATGCCGAGCACCCGGCCGTCCGCGACCACCGGTGCCAGCAGTACCGAGTGGACGCCCGCGGTCAGGCAGGCCAGGGCGGGCGGCCAGCGCGGGACCAGCGACCGCCACTGCGCCTCGGTGATCGCGTTGCGCCGCCACACGCGGCCCGCCGCCAGGTTCCGCCGGGTGCCGGTGCCGCGGGGCCAGCCGACCAGCTCACCGCGCGCGTCCAGCGCGGCCAGGCCCGTGGCCAGCCCGGGACGCGTCGCGTACGCCGCGAGCCGGGTCGGTGCCCGCCGCGCCGCCACGGTGTCCGGCGGGGTCAGCTCCACGCCGGCCGCGTCCGCCAGCTCCGGTACGACGAACTCGGCCAGTTCCCGGCAGGTCCCGGCGACATCGGTGCCGGTGCCGATCCGGGACGCGGCGGCGTCCAGCAGTGCCAGCCGCCGGTGGGCGCGCTCCAGCTCGTACACGTACTGCTGCGGCTCACTGATCTCCAGGCCCACCCCGGCGACTCCCACCACCCGGCCCGCGCTGTCCACGAGCCGGTGGTACACACAGCGCCACTCCCGGACCTGGTACGGCGAGTCCACCCAGGTCCGCCCGGTGACGACCAGCTCGCGCGGCCGTCCGTCGCGCAGGACGTCCCGCAGCACCTGCTCGGAGCGCTGGATGTGCGGCAGCACCTCGGCCAGCCGGTGCCCGAGGTAGGCGGCGGCGGGCAGCCCCGTCATCCGCGCCATGTGCGGATTGACGTACAGGTAGCGCAGCTCGGTGTCGAGGACGGCGAAACCGGCGCCGGAGTCCTCGACGATGCCGCGCAGCATCTCGACGTAGGCGATACCGGCGGGCGGCGCGGCCGGCGCCGGGGAGGCGGCGGCTGCCGGGGAGGCGGCCGGTGCGGTGCCGGTGGCCGCTCGTCGTGAGGAGGTGTCCCTGTCCACCCGGTCCTCCTCGCCTGCCCCCTCCCGCACCGCCCCCATCGTCCATCAGGTCGTCGGGACGCGCATCTCGTACGCGTCCGCTCACATCGCCGTGCACGGGTCTGTGCGGCGGGCTTAACCCCCGTCGATCGGGAGCGGTGACGCCCGCGTAATCAGCGGTCCATACGGTCGAGCCCGAAACCGAAGAGGCCGACCAGCAGGAACAGGGGGCGCCCGTGGCCGCGCCGGACTCGCGCAGCACCGGCACCGACCGGGTGCGGACGGTCTGCTCGTACTGCGGGGTGGGCTGCGGCATGGTCCTGGACATCGGCCGGGGCCCGGACGGCCGCCGTACCGTCCTGAAGGCGTCCGGGGACAAGGAGCACCCCGCGAACCTCGGGCGGCTGTGCACCAAGGGGGCCACCACCGCCGACATGCTCGCCGCGCCCGGCCGGCTGACCACTGCCCTGCTGCGGCCCGAGCGGGGTGAGGAGGCCGTACCCACCGCCGTGGACGCGGCGGTCGCCGAGACCGCGCGGCGGCTGCGCGCGCTCGTCGACGAGCACGGCCCGGACGCGGTCGCCCTCTACGTCTCGGGGCAGCTGAGCCTCGAAGCGCAGTACCTCGCGAACAAGCTCACCAAGGGCTATCTGCGCACCAACAACATCGAGTCGAACTCCCGGCTGTGCATGGCGAGCGCGGGCACCGGCTACAAGCTCTCCCTCGGCGCCGACGGGCCGCCCGGCTCCTACGAGGACCTCGACAAGGCGGACGTCTTCCTGGTCGTCGGCTCCAACATGGCCGACTGCCACCCCGTCCTCTTCCTGCGGGTGATGGACCGGGTGAAGGCGGGCGCGAAGCTGATCGTCGTCGACCCGCGCCGCACCGCCACCGCCGCCAAGGCCGACCTCTTCCTCCAGGTCAGACCCGGCACCGACCTCGCCCTCCTGAACGGCCTGCTGCACCTCCTGCACGCGAACGGGCACACCGACCCCGACTTCGTCGCCGCGTACACCGAGGGCTGGGAGGCGATGCCGGAGTTCCTGGCCGACTACCCGCCCGCCGCCGTCGCCGAGATCACCGGTGTCCCCGAGGCCGACCTGCGCACGGCGGCCCGGATGATCGGCGAGGCGGGGGAGTGGACCAGCTGCTGGACCATGGGCCTCAACCAGTCCACGCACGGCACCTGGAACACCAACGCCCTGATCAACCTGCACCTCGCGACCGGGAAGATCTGCCGTCCCGGCAGCGGCCCGTTCTCGCTGACCGGGCAGCCCAACGCCATGGGCGGCCGGGAAATGGGGTACATGGGCCCCGGACTGCCCGGCCAGCGGTCGGTCCTGGCCGACGCCGACCGCGCCTTCGTCGAGGAGGTCTGGGGTCTCGAGCCCGGCACGATCCGGGCCGACGGCGTCGGCAGGGGCACCGTCGAGATGTTCCGGAAGATGGCCGACGGCGAGATCAAGGCCTGCTGGATCATCTGCACCAACCCGGTCGCCTCCGTCGGCAACCGCAGGACCGTCATCGAGGGCCTGGAGGCCGCCGAGTTCGTCGTCACCCAGGACGTCTTCGCCGACACCGAGACCAACGCCTACGCCGATGTGGTCCTGCCCGGCGCCCTGTGGACGGAGACCGAGGGCGTCCTCATCAACAGCGAACGCAACCTCACCCTCGCCCGGCCCGCCGCCGACCCACCGGGCGAGGCCGTCGCCGACTGGCGGCTGATCGCGGCGGTCGCCCGTGCGATGGGCTACGAGGACGGCTTCCGCTACGACAGCGCGGAGGAGGTCTTCGAGGAGATCAAGCGCTTCCACAACCCGGGGACCGGCTACGACCTGCGCGGCGTGACCTACGACCGGCTCCGCGAGGGCCCTGTCCAGTGGCCCGCCGCCCCCGGCGGCCCCGACCGCAACCCCGTCCGGTACGTCGCCGCCGACGGGTCCCTCACCTTCGCCACCGCCTCCGGCCGCGCCGTCTTCCACGCCCGCCCGCACCTGGCACCCGCCGAGATGCCCGACGACGACTACCCGTTCGTCCTGAACACCGGACGGCTCCAGCACCAGTGGCACACCCTCACCAAGACCGCGAAGGTCGCCAAGCTGAACAAGCTCGACCCGGGCCCCTTCGTGGAGATCCACCCGGCGGACGCGACCGCGCTCGGCATCGCCGCAGGCGACTCCGTCGAGGTGGCCTCGCGGCGCGGCCGGGCGGTGCTGCCGGCGGTCGTCACCGACCGGGTGCGGCCCGGCTCCTGCTTTGCGCCCTTCCACTGGAACGACCTGTTCGGCGAGTACCTCAGCGTCAACGCGGTGACCAGCGACGCCGTCGACCCGCTGTCCTTCCAGCCCGAGTTGAAGGTGTGCGCGGTCTCGCTGACCAAGGTGTCCACCCCGGTGACCGTGCAGGTGCCGGACACCGAGCGGACCCCCGCCACCGTCCTCGCGCCCACCGCCGTGCCGCCCGCCGCCGCCTCGGTCTTCGGGCTGGCCCCCGCCCCGCCGCCGGTCCTCACCGAGACCGAACGGCACTACCTGGTCGGATTCCTCGCGGGCATTCCGGTCGGCGCTCCCGGCGTCCCCGTGCTGCCGCCCGACGCGCCCTTCAGCCCCGAGCACGCCCTGTGGGTCAACGGCACCCTCGCCGGCATGTACTCCCGCTCGTCGGCACCCGCCGACCCGGCGCCCGCACCGGCCTCCCGCCAGGTGGTGATCCTGTGGGCCTCGCAGACCGGCAACGCCGAGGACTTCGCCGCGACCACCGCCGAGCGGCTCACCTCCCGCGGCCACACCGCCTCCCTCGTCGCCATGGACGAGGCCGACCCGGCGGCCCTGCCCAGCGGCGCGGACCTGCTGCTGATCACCAGTACCTTCGGCGACGGCGACGCCCCCGACAACGGGGCCGGCTTCTGGGACGGCCTGGCCGCCCTCGACGCCGGCCGCCTCACCGGACGCCGGTTCGCCGTCCTGGCCTTCGGTGACTCCAGCTACGACGACTTCTGCGGGCACGGGCGACGCCTGGACAGCCGTATGGACGAACTCGGCGCGGTCCGGCTCGCCCCGCGCACCGACTGCGAACCCGACTACGAGCCCCAGGCGGAGGCCTGGCTCGACCAGGTGCTCACGGCACTCAAGGACGCGCCCCCCACGCCTTCCCCCACCCCCACGCCTTCCTCCACGCTCACGCCTTCCTCCACGCCCGCGGTCATCTCCCTGCCCGCGGTCGCCGCCCCGCCCGCGGTCGCCGCTCCGCCCGCGTCGGCCGGGTCGCGGCGCCCCGCCCCCACCGCCGCCCGCCTCGTCGGCAACCGGCTGCTCAGCCTGCCCGGCGCCGGGAAGGAGGTCCGCAGGTTCACCTTCGACATCGGCGACGGCGCGGCCCCGCTCGTATACGAGGCGGGCGACGCGCTGAGCGTGCGGCCCCTCAACTCGGCCCCCCTCGTGCAGGAGTGGCTGGACGTCACCGGGCTCGACGCCGCAACCGCCGTGGAGATCAGCGGAGTCGGCGAAATGCCCCTCTCCGAAGCGCTGTTGCGGCACCTGGACATCACCCGGATCACCCCCGGCCTGTTGCGCTTCGTCGCCGACCGCGCCCGTGACCCGCGCGAGCTGCGGAAACTGCTGCGTCCCGACAACAAGGACGAGCTGGCCAAGTGGTCCTGGGGGCGGCAGGCGGTCGACGTCGTCGCCGAGTTCGGGATCAGGGCCGGAGCCGGGGACTGGGCGGGCGTCCTCGGCAGGCTGCAACCGCGGCTGTACTCCATCTCCTCCAGCCCGCTGACCGACCCCCGCCAGGTCTCGCTCACCGTCTCCGTGGTCCGGTACGAGAACCTGCACGGCACCCCCCGGCAGGGAGTCTGCTCCCCGTTCCTCGCCGACGCCGAGCCCGGCACACCGGTCCCGGTGCACGTCCAGCGCGCCCCGCACTTCAGGCCGCCCGCCGACGCGGCGACCCCCATGGTGATGGTCGGCCCCGGCACCGGCGTGGCGCCCTTCCTAGGCTTCCTGGAGGAGCGCCGGGCCCGCGGTCACCGGGCTCCCAACTGGCTCTTCTTCGGCGAACAGCACCGGGCCACCGACTTCTACTACGAGGAGGAGCTCACGGCGCTGCGCGCGGAGGGCACCCTGAGCCGCCTCGACACCGCCTTCTCCCGCGACCAGCGCGCCAAGGTCTACGTCCAGGACCGGATGCGCGAGCACGGCCCGCAACTGTGGTCCTGGCTCCAGGACGGCGCCCACTTCTACGTCTGCGGCGACGCCTCCCGGATGGCCAAGGACGTCGATCGCGCCCTGCGGGACGTCGCGGCCGTGCACGGCGGACTCACCGAGGACGAGGCGACGGCGTACGTCAAACAACTGGCGGCGGAGAAGCGCTACGTCCGGGACGTCTACTGACCGCGCGCAGGGGCCGGAGCTCGGCTCCGGCCCCTGCGGTGCGTGCGGGAGGTGCGTCAGGCGGCCACGCCCACGTTGCCGTGCAGGCGCGCGACGACCTCGGTGAGCTGCGCGGCCACCTCGGCGTCGTCGGCCGGGTGGGTCTCGGCGAAGCGGACCACGGAGCCGGGGATGGACAGCTTGACGTCCTCCAGCACCTTGCCACCGGCGATGCCGACGGCCTTGCGGGTCTCGTCCTGCGCCCACACGCCGCCGAACTGGCCGAAGGCGGTGCCGACGACGGCGACCGGCTTGCCGCCGAAGGCGCCGGCGCCGTACGGGCGGGACAGCCAGTCGATGGCGTTCTTCAGGACGGCCGGGATGGTGCCGTTGTACTCGGGGGAGAAGAGCAGGAACGCGTCGGCGGCCTGGGCGGCCTCGCGCAGCTTCGCGGCGGCGGCCGGGACGCTGCCCTCGACGTCGATGTCCTCGTTGTAGAACGGGATGTCGGCAAGGCCCTCGAAGACCTCGACCTCGGCACCCTCGGGGGCGAGCTTGACGGCCGCCTCGGCGAGCTGGCGGTTGTGCGAACCGGCGCGGAGGCTGCCGACGAGAGCAAGGATGCGGACAGACATGGGGGAACTCCAAGGGGGGCTGAAACACTGCTGTCACATAACCGGACCAAGGTCCGGTTATTTCTAACATCCCAAACGGACCACGGTCCAGTTATGTTCCCGATGCTTTACGCTGTCTTCATGTCCAGCGTCCTGCCGCCCTTCCCGCAGCCCCAGGAGCCCTTCGACATCCCCGAGTTGCTCGAAGTGGGGCCCGCCCCGGAAGAGCCCTGCCTGCGCGCGGACGCTGCCCGCAACCGCGCCAGGCTACTGGAGGCCGCCGCCCGGCTGATCGCCGAGCACGGGGTGGCCGGCGTCACCATGGAGGCCGTGGCCGCGGCCGCCGAGGTGGGCAAGGGCACGGTCTTCCGGCGCTTCGGCGACCGCACGGGACTGCTCATGGCGCTGCTCGACCATTCCTCACGGCAGCTCCAGGCGGACTTCCTCGGCGGCCCGCCGCCCCTGGGCCCCGGCGCCCCGCCGGTGGACCGGCTGCGGGCGTTCGGCATCGCCGTGCTGTACCGCACGGCCGAACAACTGGACCTCAGGCTGGCCGCCGAGCAGGAGCCCACCCGGCGCTACTCTCACCCCTCGCTGCGGGCCCTGCGCACGCACGTCATGATGCTGCTGCGGCAGATCCAGCCGGACGCCGACTGCGAACTGCTCACCCAGACGCTGCTCGGCTACCTGGACCCCGCCCAGATCCACCATCTGACCAGGCAGTGCGGGATGTCGATGGAGCGCCTGGAAGCCGGTTGGACCGACCTGGTCGCCCGGGTCACCCGCACGGACCCGCCCCGCTGACCGCCGCCTCCGGGCCGCCGCGCGCCGACCCGCCCGGCCCGGTGGTTGGCCCCCAGTTCGTCCAACGGTGAATCACCTCGCCCCGCGCGTCCCCCGGCGCAGGCCTTCTGCCACTATGCCGTACGTCATGGTGCAGATACCGAAACCGCCCTCGGCGGCGTCGCCGACACCGCGCTCGGTCCCCACGAGCGCCGATGTGGCCCGCCTGGCCGGCGTCTCCCGCGCGACCGTCTCCTACGTCCTCAACAACACCAGAGCCGTCCGGATCAGCGAACCCACCCGCCACCGGGTCCACCAGGCCGCGAAGGAACTGGGGTACGTCCCCCACGCGGCCGCCCGCACCCTGCGCGCCGGCCACAGCCGCATGGTCCTGATGCCCGCCCCCGCCATCCCCGTGGGTCCGCTGTACGGCCAGTTCATCAACGATCTCCAGTGGGCCCTCAGCCGCCTCGACTACACGGTCGTCCAGTACGGCACCGCGGGCGTCCGCGGCGACGAAGCCGCCCGCTCCTGGGCCGAGCTGAGACCGGTGGCGGTACTGGTGCCCGGCTCGGGACTCGGCCCGGAGGGGGTCGCTGTCCTCAAGCGGGCGGGCGCCCGGGCCGTGGTGACCCTCGGCCCCGAACGCGTCCACGGTGCCCACGCCCTGCTGATGGACCACGGCGTCGTGGGCCACTGCGCCGGCGCCCACCTCTACGCCCGCGGCCGGCGGCGGATCGGCGTGGTCGTCCCGGACGACGCCGGCCTGGACTCCTTCTCCCGGCCCCGGCTCGAAGGCGTCCGCCAGGCCCTGCGTGGCACCGACGCGACGGTGACCGAGTTGCCGCTCGGCTACACCGAGCGCTCGGCGGCCGCCCTCGCCGCCAGATGGCCGGAGCTGGGCATCGACGGGGTGTTCGCCTACAACGACGAGTACGCCATGCTGTTCATGCGCGCCCTGCAGGACGCGGGCGTGCGCATCCCCGACGAGACGGCCGTGGTCGGCGCCGACGACCTGATGCTCGGCCGGCTGCTGCGCCCCCGCCTCTCCACGGTCCGCATCGACCTGCCGTCCGGCCGCGAACTCGCCGAACTGGTCGACCGCGTGGTGCGCGACCGCGGCGACGAGCCGGAGACGCACAGAGTCCTCGGCGCCTCGGTGGTGCGGCGCGAGTCCAGCTGATGGCCCACCCTGGTCGGGGGCGGTGCGTTTCCGGGCCTCCGCACTAGGATGTTGCGCGCTCAACCAACGGTCCGCGGACGTCGTGGGCCGCGCCACCCCGGCGAACGAACGGAGAGCCGTCATGCCGTTGCTCGACCCGAAGGCCTGGCAGGCGAGCGCCCTGTCCGGCGCGCAGTACGACGTCACCGAGCCCGCCACCGGCGACGCGCTCGGCACGGTCACCCTCGCCGCCCCCGCCGATGTCTCCCCGGCGGCCACGGCCGCCCACGCCGGGCACCGTGCCTGGGCCCGCGCACCGCACTTCGTGCGCGCCCAGGTCCTGCGCAGGGCGGGCGACCTGTTCACGGAGCACGCCGCCGAACTGCGCGAGTGGATCGTCCGCGAGTCCGGCTCCATACCGGGCAAGGCCGACTTCGAACTGCACGTCGCCGCCCAGGAGTGCTACGAGGCCGCCGCCCTCGCCTCCCGGCCGGCCGGCCAGGTACTGCCCAGCGAGGCGCCGAGGCTGTCGTACACGCGCCGGGTGCCGGTCGGCGTGGTCGGGGTGATCGCCCCGTTCAACGCGCCGCTGATCCTCTCCATCCGCTCGGTGGCGCCCGCCCTCGCCCTCGGCAACGGCGTGGTGCTCAAGCCGGATCCGCGCACCGCCGTCTGCGGCGGGCTCTCGCTCGCCGCGGTGTTCGCCGAGGCCGGGCTGCCGGAGGGGCTGCTGCACGTGCTGCCCGGCGGCGCCGACGTCGGTGCGGCGCTGGTGGCGGACCCCCGGGTGCCGGTGATCTCCTTCACCGGCTCCACGGCGGCCGGTCGCGCGGTCGGCGAGGCCGCCGGCCGCCACCTCAAGCGTGCCCATCTCGAACTCGGCGGCAACTCCGCCCTGATCGTCCTGGAGGACGCCGACCTCGACGCGGTGATCTCCACGGCCGCCTGGGGATCCTTCTTCCACCAGGGCCAGATCTGCATGACCACCGGACGGCACCTGGTGCACAGCTCGCTGGCCGAGGAGTACGTCGAACGCCTCGCCGCGAAGGCCGACTCCCTCGCCGTCGGCGACCCGCACCGCGAGCAGGTCCACCTCGGCCCGATCATCGACGCCGCCCAACTCGCCAAGATCCACGGCCTGGTGGAGTCGAGCACCGCCCAGGGCGCGCGACTGGCCGCCGGCGGCACCCACGAGCACCTCTTCTACCGGCCCACGGTCCTGGCCGGCGTCGACGACCGCACGCCCGCCTACGCCGAGGAGGTCTTCGGACCGGTCGCGCCCGTCCGCGCCTTCGCCGACGCGGAGGAGGCCGCCGCCCTCGCGGCCGACAGCTCCTACGGACTCTCGCTCGGCATCGTCACCCGCGACACCGCCCGCGGCCTGGACCTCGCGGAGCGTATCCCGACCGGCATCGTCCACATCAACGACCAGACCGTGAACGACGAGGCGGTGGCCCCCTTCGGCGGAGTCGCCGCGTCCGGCACCGGAGCCCGGTTCGGCGGCGACGCCAACCTGGAGGCGTTCACGAACGTGCGGTGGACGACCGTACGCGGTGACGTGGCACCTTACCCCTTCTGACGTCCGTCAGAGGCTGTCACTCACCCTGGGAGTCGCCCTGCTGTGCGGCGATGCTCTTGCGGACCTCGTCCATGTCGAGCTTGCGGGCCTGGCCGATGACGTCCGCCAGGGCCGCCTCCGGCAGGGCGCCCGGCTGGGCGAACACGGCGACCTGGTCGCGGACGATCATCAGGGTCGGGATCGACTGGATGTCGAAGGCCTGCGCCAGCTCCGGCTGCGCCTCGGTGTCGACCTTGGCGAACACCAGGTCGGGGTTGGCCTGCGCAGCCTTCTCGTAGACCGGGGCGAACATCCGGCACGGGCCGCACCACGACGCCCAGAAGTCGATGAGGACGAACTCGTTCTCGGTGACCGTCTGGTCGAAGTTCTCCTTGGTGAGCTCCACGGTGCTGCTCATGTGTGCTTCCCTCTTCCTGATGTGGGGGCGCCCCGGTGCGGGGCGGAACCGCTCGCCACAACGTGCCCGACCGGGCGGGTATTCCGGCCCCCTACCCATGTGGCCCGAGCGCACACCACCCGCGAGACTGACCCCATGACGGAAACGGAATCCATCGCTTACGACGTCGTGGTGCTCGGGGCCGGGCCCGTGGGGGAGAACGTGGCCGACCGCACCCGTGCGGCCGGTCTCTCCACCGCGGTCGTGGAGAGCGAACTCGTCGGCGGCGAATGCTCGTACTGGGCCTGTATGCCCAGCAAGGCCCTGCTGCGGCCGGTCATCGCCCAGGCCGACGCCCGCCGCCTGCCCGGCCTCGCCCAGGCGGTCCAGGGCCCCCTCGACACCCCCGCGGTCCTCGCCCGCCGCAACTACTTCACCTCGAACTGGAAGGACGACGGCCAGGTCGCCTGGCTGGACGGCATCGACGCCGCCCTGTACCGCGGCCACGGCCGGCTCGCCGGACCCCGTACGGTCACCGTGACCGGACCCGACGGCACCGTGACCACCCTGACCGCCCGGCACGCCGTGGCCGTCGCCACCGGCACCCGCGCCCAGCTGCCCGGCCTGCCGGGGCTCGCCGAGGTCAGGCCCTGGACCAGCCGCGAGGCCACCAGCGCACAGGAGGCGCCCGGCCGGCTGATCGTGGTCGGCGGCGGTGTCGTGGCCACGGAGATGGCCACCGCCTGGCAGGCCCTGGGCTCCCGGGTCACCCTCCTGGTGCGCGGCAAGGGCCTGCTCAACCGGATGGAGCCGTTCGCCGGCGAACTCGTCGCCGAGGCGCTCGCGGAAGCCGGCGTCGACGTCCGCACCGGGACCTCCGTCGCGTCGGTGACCCGCGAGAACGGCACCGTGGTCGCCGTGACCGACGCGGGGGACCGTGTCGAGGCCGACGAGATCCTGTTCGCCACCGGACGCGCCCCGGGCACCGACGACATCGGACTCGACACCGTCGGCCTCGCGCCGGGCTCCTGGCTGTCGGTCGACGACACCCTGCTGGTCGAGGGCACCGACTGGCTCTACGCCGTGGGGGACGTCAACCACCGGGCACTCCTCACCCACCAGGGCAAGTACCAGGCCCGGATCGCGGGCGACACCATCGCCGCGCGCGCCGCGGGCACGCCGCTGCCGGAGGGACCGTGGAGCGCGCACGCGGCCACCGCCGACCACCACGCGGTACCGCAGGTCGTCTTCACCGACCCCGAGGCGGCGGCCGTCGGACTCTCCCTCGCCGAGGCGGAGCAGGCGGGACACCGGGTCCGGGCCGTCGACGTCGAGTTCTCGTCCGTGGCCGGAGCGGGGCTGTACGCCGAGGGGTACAAGGGCCGCGCGCGGATGGTCGTCGACCTGGACGAGGAGATCCTGCGCGGGGTCACCTTCGTGGGGCCGGGGGTCGGCGAGCTGATCCACTCCGCGACGGTCGCCGTGGCCGGACAGGTCCCGGTCAGCCGCCTGTGGCACGCGGTCCCGTCCTACCCGACGCTGAGCGAGGTGTGGTTGCGCCTGCTGGAGGCGTACCGCGGCTGAGGCCGAGGGGGGCCGTGCCGGGCCGGGGCGGCCCGCCGCTCCCCGGCCCCTGCGGCACGGTGAGCCCGGTCCCGCCCCACCCGGCGGGGGCCGCACGTCGCGGTGCGGCCCCCGCGTCCCGCGAGGTGCCGTCGGCCCGTCTCCTGGCGGGGCGTCGGCGGCTACGGCAGGTCGAAGCCCAGTGCCTCGGCCGCCGTCGCCGGAGTCGGTCCGGCCCAGCGCCGCGCCACCTCCTCGTTCGACGAAAGCGAGCGCAGCTCCGCCCTGTCCAGGTACAGCGTGCCGTCGAGGTGGTCGGTCTCGTGCTGGACGATGCGCGCCGGCCACCCCGTGAAGACCTCGTCCACCGGGTGCCCGTGCTCGTCCGCGCCGGTCAGCCGCACGCTCGCCGCCCGGGCCACCACCGCCTGCCAGCCGGGCACGCTCAGGCACCCCTCGAAGAACGCGGCGCGGACGGCGCCGACGGGCTCGTAGACCGGGTTGACCAGCACCCGGAACGGCTGTGGGACCCGGCCGCGGGCGACGGCCACCTCCTGCGGCACCGGTGCAGGATCCTCGATGACGGCGATCCGCAGCGGGACCCCGACCTGGGGCGCGGCCAGCCCCACGCCCGGTGCCGCGTGCATGGTGACGCGCAGCGCCTCGACGAACCGTGCCAGCAGTGCCGGGGCCAACTGGCCGTCGTACCGCTCGGTTCCGCGCCGCAGGACCGGGTCGCCGGCCGCGACGATGGGCAACGGGCCGCCGGCGGCGAGGAGTTCCTCGACCCGTTCGGCAAGGGGTGCGCGATCACTGGGAGATGCCATCGCGCCAGCATGCCACGCCGAGACATGTGACACGGGTCACTTCGACTGTCTGGAACCCGGTCCGGTCGCGCTCCGACTACTGGACCGTCCCCACCCCGCACCGCCAGTCCCCGGAGCAGCCCACGATGTCCAGCGCCCCCTCGACCTCCCCCGGCTTCGGCTCCGCTCCATCGGAGGGACTCCCGGCGGACGGACCCCCGCAGCCCACGGTCCCCGCCGCGTCCTCGAGCCGCTGGGCCCCGCTGCGCCCCCTCGTCCTGCGCCTGCACTTCTACGCCGGCGTCCTGGTCGCCCCCTTCCTGCTCCTCGCCGCCACGACCGGCCTGCTGTACGCGTTCTCCTTCCAGGCCGAGAAGCTCGTGTACGCCCATGAGCTGACCGTCCCGGTCGGCAGCGCCGAGCTGCCGATCTCGAGGCAGGTCGCCGCCGCCCGCACGGCCCACCCCGAGGGCACCGTCTCCGCGATACGCCCGTCCCCCGAGCCGGGCGCGACCACCAGGGTGCTGCTCTCGGGCGTCCCGGGCGTCGGTGCGGACCACACCCTCGCGGTGTTCGTCGACCCGTACACCGGCAAGGTGCGCGGCGCGCTCGAACAGTACGGCTCCACCGGCGCGCTCCCGCTGCGCACCTGGATCGACGAACTCCACCGCGATCTGCACCTCGGCGACACCGGCAGGCTCTACAGCGAGTTCGCGGCGAGCTGGCTGTGGGTGATCTCGGGCGGCGGCCTCGTGCTGTGGTTCTCCAGGCGGCGGGCGCTGCGCAAGCTGCGCGGCACCGGTGGGCGGCGGCGCACCCTCGGATTGCACGGCACCGTCGGCGTCTGGGCCGCGGCCGGTTTCGTCTTCCTGTCGGCGACCGGCCTGACCTGGTCCACCTACGCCGGCGCCCGCATCGACGAACTGCGCACCTCCCTCGGCCAGGCCACCCCCTCCGTCTCGGCGGTCGCGAGCGGCGGCGAACACGCGGGCCACGACACGGCGTCCGCTGCCGGCGGTGGCGCCGGGCACGGCGTCGGCCTGGACAAGGTGCTCGCCGCGGCCCGCGCCGAAGGGCTCGGCAACCCCGTCGAGATCGTGCCGCCCGCCGACGCGAACAGCGCCTACGTCGTCCGTCAGGTCCAGCGCAGCTGGCCAGAGAAGCAGGACGCGGTCGCCGTCGACCCGGGCACCGGCGAGGTGACCGACGTACTGCGCTTCGACGGCTACCCGGTGCTCGCCAAGCTCACCCGCTGGGGCATCGACCTGCACACCGGGATCCTCTTCGGCCTCGTCAACCAGCTGGACCTCGCCCTGCTCGCCCTCGCCCTGGTCCTGCTGATCCTGTGGGGCTACCGCATGTGGTGGCAACGCGGCCGCGGCTCCGCCTTCGGCCGGCCGATCCCGCGCGGGGCGTGGGCGGAGGTCCCGCCCCACCTGCTGGTGCCGGCGATGGCGGTGGTCGCGGTGCTCGGCTGCTTCGTGCCCCTGCTGGGCGTCCCGCTCGCCGCCTTCCTCGCCGTCGACATCGTGCTCGGCGAGCTCGCGCACCGGCGCGGGCAGCGGACCTACGGGGGCGGGCCCGCCGTGAAGTAGCGTGGTCGGACACGCCGGCACCGCAGGGGCGAGCCTGCCGGACGGGCCCGCCGGTGCCCTGAGGCCACCTGTGCGGAGCCCGGAAAGGGGTGACGGGACCATGGGCCGGACCCGGCGCGGGCAGGGGGAGCTGGAGGGGCAGGTGCTCGGCGCGCTCAGGGAGGCCGGAGGTCCCGTCACGGCGGCCTGGGTGCGGGAGCGGCTCGGCGGCGACCTCGCCCACACCACCGTCGTGACCATCCTGACCCGGCTGCTCGCCAAGGAGGTCGTCGCCCGCGAGCGGCAGGGCCGGTCCTTCCTGTGGACGCCGACCGCCGACGTGGCCCGGCTCGCCGCCCTGCGGATGCGCCGCCTGCTCGACGGAGAACAGGACCGGGAGGCCGTCCTCGCCAGCTTCGTCACCGCCCTGCCGCCCGGCGACGAACAGGTCCTACGGGCCCTCCTGGACGCCGCCGGACCGCCCCGGCCCGACCCCCGCCGCGGCACCCGCGCGCACCACGACGACACCTCGGCCTGACCACCCCGGCCCCGTCACGGATGCCGAAGGGCCCCTCGAACACGCCGGTCCGGGGGCCCTTCGGGGATCAGTCACGGTCACTCACTCCTGCGGGAAGTCCCCGGCCAGCGCCGAGGCGATCCGCAGGTGCGGCTCCGCCTCCGTGTGCCGGGCCTGCCGCTGGAGGGTGCGCCCCAGCATCAGCCGGGCGTAGTGCTCCACCGGGTCCCGCTCGACGATCGTGCGCAGCTCCGCCTCGGCGCGGCTCAGCTGCGCCGAGTGGTAGTAGGAGCGTGCCAGCAGCAGCCGGGGGCCGGTCTGCTCCGGCACCTCCTCGACCAGCCCCGCGAGCACCCGCGCGGCGCCGGCGTAGTCCTTGGCGTCGAAGAACAGCTGCGCCCGCTCCCAGCGCTCCGCCGCGGTTCCCTGGTCGTAGTACGTGGTGTCCACCGTGACCTCCTTCGAGGGCACCAACGGACAGGGGTTGTTGAATATTCCACTACGTGACGGGGCCCGGGAACCGGCCGGTCGTGGGCGATCCCGCGCGCGGGTGGCGGCGATGGGCCGCGCCGCCCGCCATGACGGCCGGCGCCAGGCAGGAGATCAACGCCGGCGCCAGGCCGGCGCAGAAGATCGCCAGCGGGCCCAGGGGGGCGATGTGGTGATCGAGTACGGACACCGTGCAGCCCGGGCCGCCGGACAGGTTGCAGGCGACGGCCGGGGCGACGAAGGCGACGGTGGCCGTGAGCAGGAGGCGGATTGCACGGCCTCGGCGCGTTCCCGCGCCGTTCCCTCCCACCGACAATTTCGATTTCCTTGACAATTTTAATTGTCGGTCAGATCCTGGAGCTGCGAAGCCAGCTCCCCCACGGACACCGGACGGCGAGGAAACCCCGATGCGTACCCTGATCAGCACTGCCTTCATCTCGCTCGACGGCGTCGTCGAGGCTCCGGGCGGCGAGCCCGGCTACCGGAACTCCGGCTGGACCTTCAAGTACGTCGAGTTCGTGCCCGAGGCCTTCGAGATCAAGGGCCGCGAACAGGAGGAGTCGACCGCCATGCTGCTCGGCCGGGTCAGCTACGAGGCCTTCAGTCCGGTCTGGCCCGGCATGGCGGAGTTCGCGCACTACAGGACGGTGCCGAAGTACGTCGTCTCCACCACCCTCGCCGAGGGTGACCTGGTCTCCGACTGGGGCGAGACCACGATCCTGCGCTCGCTCGCCGAGGTCGCCGCCCTCAAGGAGACCGACGGCGGCCCGATCATCGTGCACGGCAGTGCCGAGCTGAACCACACGCTGTCCGACGCCGGCCTGATCGACCGCTACCACCTGCTCGTCTTCCCGCTGCTGCTCGGCGCGGGCAAGCGGTTGTTCAGCACCGCCGACAAGGATGCCCGGCGGCTGCGGCTGGTGGAGCACGAGGCCTACTCCAACGGCCTCCAGAAGAACGTCTTCGACGTGATCCGCTGACCCGGCCCCGGGCGCCGCATGATCTCCGCCCCGAACGGGCATTCGGACACCATGGGAGGCGCGCCTGTGATCGTGCAGCCGCCGGGCCCCGACGGTGGCCGGCGGGTCAGCATCCGCGGGGAGTACGTCGGCACCGCGCACCACCTGCTGGACGTGGTCGAGTTCCTGCGCCGGGCGGGCCTGCCCGAGGCCAGTACGACGGTCGACGACCCCGAGCTGATCGAGTGGCAGGGCATCGGGCCGAGCGCCTGGACGGCCGCGGACTGAGCCGCACGCGCCCCATGGGTTGCCCGGGAATTGCCTGGGAGTTGCCTGGGATTTGTTCGACCCTACGAACTTCTGTGTGACGGGTACACAACATCGGCCATCACTGATAGGAAACCTTCCTATCGATGAGTGTCGATGACCGACCCCTCACCCCCCGCAGGAGCCCCCGTGAGGCATCCGAACCACGCCACGACCAACCCCGTCCTGACCTCCCGCCGGGCGCTGCTCGCGATGCTCGGCGCCGCCACCGCCGGAGCCGTGCTGCTGCGCCCCGCGCACGCCTCCGCCGCCGTCGCCGCGAGCTGCGTCGGCCTGGACGACCCGGCGAAGAAGGAGATCGCCATGAAGCTGGTGTCGAGCGCGGAGAACTCCTCGCTCGACTGGAAGGCGCAGTACAAGTACATCGAGGACATCGGCGACGGCCGCGGCTACACCGCCGGGATCATCGGCTTCTGCTCCGGCACCGGTGACATGCTCGACCTCGTCCAGCTCTACACCGACCGCAAGCCCGGCAACGTCCTCGCCAAGTACCTCCCGGCCCTGCGCCGGGTGAACGGCAGCGACTCGCACGCGGGCCTGGACCCGAACTTCCCCGCCGACTGGCGCAAGGCCGCCCAGGACAGCGCCTTCCAGCAGGCGCAGAACGACGAGCGCGACCGCGTGTACTTCAACCCGGCCGTCCAGCAGGGCAAGACCGACGGCCTGGGCACGCTCGGGCAGTTCACCTACTACGACGCCATCGTCATGCACGGCGACGGCGACGACGCCACCAGCTTCCGCAACATACGCAAGCGCGCCCTCGGCCACGCCAAGCCGCCGGCCCAGGGCGGCAACGAGACGACGTATCTCAACGCCTTCCTCGACGCCCGCGTCTGGGCCATGAAGCAGGAGGAGGCGCACAGCGACACCACCCGGGTCGACACCGAGCAGCGGGTCTTCCTGCGCAACGGCAACCTGTGCCTCGACACCCCGCTGAACTGGAAGGTGTACGGCGACAGCTACCACATCGGCTGACACCCCCGGGCTGTCGTACCGCACCCCCATGCGGTACGACAGCCCAGGGGCCCTTCCCCCCTCGCAGTGGCCCTACGGCTTGATGCCCACCCCGGTCCACAGGCTGACCTCCGCGTCGGTGGCGGTCGGCTCGTGGTCCGGACGCCAGCGGTGGCCCACCGAGACGCCGGGGTCGAGCAGGTCGAGCCCGTCGAAGAACCGCGTCACGTCCGCGCGTGAGCGGAACTGCACCGGCGTGCCGGCGTTGGTGTAGATGTCGGTGACCTTCTGCCAGGTCGCGGGGTCGAAGTCGGGCGTGCAGTGGCTCAGCGCCAGCGCGCTGCCCGAGGGGAGGACGTCCAGCAGCCGGCTCACGATGCCGTACGGGTCCTGCGCGTCCGTCACGAAGTGCATCAGGGCGTTGAGGGACAGGGCCACCGGCTGCCCGAGGTCCAGGATCTCCGCGAGTTCGGGGGCGTCGAGCAGCGTCTGCGGGTCGTTGACGTCCGCCTCTATGTACGTCGTCCGGCCCTCCGCCGTGCTGCGCATCAGCCGCTCGGCGTACTTGAGGACCAGCGGGTCGTTGTCGGCGTACACCACCCGGGCGTCGGGGACCACGGACTGGGCGACCTGGTGCAGGTTGGGCTCGGTGGGGATGCCGGTGCCGATGTCGAGCCACTGCCGGATGCCGTGCTCGCGGGCGAGGACACGGGTGGCGCGGTGCATGAAGGCACGGTTCTCCCGGGCGCAGACGAAGATGCCCGGGTAGGCGGACGCCACCGTCTCGGCCGCCACCTTGTCGACGTCGAAGTGGTCCTTGCCGCCCAGGTAGTAGTCGTACATGCGGGCGGAGTGGGGCCTGCTGGTGTCGATGTCCCGCGCCGCGGGCGAGTTGCTCATCATGAACCTTTCCAGGGGGTTGCGTGGGGGAGGGGTCAGCCAGTGGTCAGATGGTCCGCGAGGCCCCGTTTGACCCCCGCGACGAACGCGGTGATCTCCTCCGGGGTGTAGATCAGCGCGGGCCCCGCGGGATCGGTCGACTGCCGCAGCGCGATCCTGCCGTCGGCGAGCTGCTTCGTCTGCACGCACTGGCCGCCGTTGGGGCCGCTCCAGGGCGACTCCCAGCCCTGCTCGCCGAGGTCCGATGCGGGCATGCCGTTGTACACGTCGTGGGCGCTGCCGTCGATGATGGTCATGAGTACTCCTTGCGCATGCGGTTCAGGAGCGCCCTGCTCTGCGCGTCGGAAGTGAGCAGGGACATGCGGTTGTGCGCCTCCAGGTGCGCCACGACGTCGGAGCGCTGGTCCAGGTACATCGCGCCGGAGAGGATCTCGCTGTAGACGACGTCCGGCAGTTCGGGCTCCGCGAACCGGAAGTAGGTGAACGGGGCGCACGCGCCCATGTGGGCGCCGGCGGTGAACGGGACGACGTCGACGCTGACGTGCTTCAGTTCGGAGACCTCCAGGAGCCGTTCGATCTGCTCCCGCATCACCTCGGGGCCGCCGACCACCCGGTGCAGGACGGCCTCCTCCATCACCACCCACAGGGTGGGCGCGTCGGGCCGCTCCAGCAGGGCCTGTCGGCGCAGCCGCAGGTTCACCCGCCGTGCCAGGTCCTCGTCGCTCTCGTGGGGAAAGCCGCCACTGAGCACGTGGCGTGCGTAGGCGTGGGTCTGCAGCAGCCCCGTGACGTACTGCGGCTCGTAGGTGCGCAGGGTCGACGCCCCGGTCTCCAGGCTCACGTAGGCGCTGAACCAGGTGGGCAGTACGTCACGGTAGGTGTGCCACCAGCCGGGCTCGTTCGCCCGCTCGGCGAAGGCGACGAACTCGTCCAGCTCCTGCCGGTCGGCACCGTAGGTCTGGAGCAGCTTCTCGACGTACAGGGGCTTGAGGGCGACCTCCGCCTTCTCCAGGCGGCGGATGGTCAGCGGGGTGACCCGAAGCGCCCGCGCGGCGTCCTCCAGTGACACGCCGGCGCCCTGACGCCGCTCCTGGAGCCTCCGGCCCAGGATCATGCGCAGAACGGTGGGCGCACTGGCGCTGCCCGCGTTCGAACGGCCTTCGCTCACGCCCTTACCTCCTGAGGAACCGTCAATGCGTCGAGTGTGACAGGCACTTGGTGCAGCGACCAGACCGATACCGGCATTCTGAAATTATCAGGGAGTCGGTTGCAGCCTGAACTCGGATGCGCGCATAGTTACTTGAGCCACTCGCGTCCACTGCACGGGCAACGCCCCGCTCCCGTGCGGACGTTGCTCCGCACTGCCCGCTCCTCGTCGCGCACCCCCGCCTTACGGAAGGCAGCCACCGTGTCCCCCCACACGACCTCCCCCCGTGACCTGCTGGACATCGCCGCCCCCGATCAGGCGCACTGGATCGAGTTGCCCTCGCACCGCTCCAGCGTCAGGGTCGCCCGCCGCTCCATGAGGACCCGCCTGAGCGAGTGGGGGCTCTCCCGGGACCTCTGCGAGAACGCGGTGCTGCTCGTGTCCGAACTGGCCACCAACGCCGTCATCCACACGCTCAGTGTGCGGATCCTGTGCGGCATGGGCCTGGTGTCCGAGGGGTGCCTGCGGCTCGAGGTCCACGACCACGACTACTCGCGCCGGAGCCTGCCCCGTCGTGAGCCCGGTCCCGACGACGAGGGCGGCCGGGGGCTGCTGCTCGTCGAGCAGCTCGCCGACTCCTGGGGGGTCGACCGGTCGCGGCTCACCAGCGGCCACGCGGTGTGGGCGACACTGACGGCCTGACACCGGGCTTCCCGTGCTCCGAACCAGGCAGGACGGAGCGGGACTTGACGATTTCGCGGGGTGCGCGGTGCTGCATATGATCTTGGTCGTGACTGTGCAGAACTCTGACAAGACGCTTTCCCGCAAGCAGCGACTCCAGGAGAAGCAGCGCCGCCAGCTGACGGTGGTGGACACCGTGGACAAGGCCGAGGGCAAGGTCCGCAAGGCGGAGGCCGAACTGGCGGTCGCCGTCGCCGAGGCGGTGCAGGTGTTCGGTGACGAGCGCGCCGCCTCCGAGGGCCTCGACATGCCCGTGGAGGCCATCCGCCGGTTCGTCGCCATCGCGGCGGCCGAGACCGCCGCCACCGACACCACCGCCGTGTGAGGCGACGCGTCGGCGCCGGACGACCCCGGCGCCGACGCGTGCCGGGCACCGCCCGGGGGGCCGCCGATCGGGTGATTCGCGCGTTCCCCGTCCGGGCGGGAAAGCAGGGAAATACAGGCCTGACGGCTCCTTCACGGCGCCTTCCCCCCTCAATGCGACAAGTGGCAGGCAAAGCCGCTATCCGGACAAACTGAATCCGCCGGTTCGTGATCAGGAACATTGACGTTCTTCAGGAGATCGCATGGTGGAGCAGTCCTCCGAGGTCGTGTCGGAGCCGGACGAACCTGCCGTCGCCCTGACCGACACGCGCCCCGGCCGAGCCCCGATCGAGCAGCGCCTCGCGCAGGCCCTGGCCGACCTCCTCGACACCGGGCATGTCCCCGTCGACGACCACTTCTTCACCGACCTGGGTGCCAACTCCCTGGTCATGGCCCAGTTCTGCGCGCGCATACGCAAGCAGCCGGACATGCCGTCGCCGACCATGAAGGACATCTACCGGCACCCCACCGTCCGGAGCCTGGCAGCCGCTCTCGGCGCGACCGTGCCCACCGACGCGCCACCGGCCCCGCCGGCCCCCGAGCCGGCCCCGGACCCCGGCCCGCGCCGCAGGCGCTGGGACCACCTGCTGTGCGGAACCCTCCAGCTGCTGGCCTTCCTCGGCTACTCCCTCGTCTCCGGGTACGTCACCGCCACCGGCTACGAGTGGATAGCCAGCGGCAAGGGCCTCGCCGACGTCTACCTGCGGTCGCTGCTCTTCGGAAGCGTCGCGTTCGCGGCGCTGTGCGCATTCCCGATCGCCGCGAAATGGCTGCTCGTCGGCCGCTGGCGACCCGCCGAGTTCCCCGTGTGGAGCCTGACGTACCTGCGCTTCTGGCTCGTCAAGGTACTGATCCACGCGAACCCCATGGTCTTCCTCACCGGGACCCCGCTGTACGTGCTGTACCTGCGGGCCCTCGGCGCCCGGATCGGCAAGGGCGTCACGATCCTCACCCACTCCGTCCCGGTCTGCACCGACCTGCTGACGATCGGCGCGGGCACCGTCATCCGCAAGGACTCCTTCCTCCTCGGCTACCGGGCGCGCGCGGGACACATCCAGACCGGCCGGATCACCCTCGGCACGGACGTCTTCGTCGGGGAGAAGACCGTCCTCGACATCGACACGGCGATGGGCCACGGAGCCCAGCTCGGTCACTCGTCCGCGCTGCACCGCGGCCAGGCCGTCCCGGACGGCGAGCACTGGCACGGCTCACCCGCGGAGCCGACGGCGACCGACTACGTCAGGGCCGCACCTGCCGACTGCGGCACCGCGCGCCGCTTCTGGTTCGGCCTGAGCACCCTGGTGCAGCTGTTCGTCCTGTACATCCCGCTGGCCGTCGGCGGCATCTACATGCTGTTCACCCAGGTACCGGCGATCGGCAAGCGACTCGACCCCACCACGACCGCGCTGTCCTGGCCGGAACTGCTCTCCGACGCCCTGCTGCTCTCCCTCGCGCTGTTCTTCGGGTTCGTCGTCCTCGGGCTGCTGGCCCTGTACACGCTCCCGCGCCTGCTCGGCCTGGTCGTCAGACCCGACCGGACCTACCCGCTCTACGGTCTGCACTACGCGCTGCACCGTGCCACCGCCCGGATGACGAACGTCAAGTTCTTCGCCTGGCTCTTCGGCGACAGCTCCTACATCGTGTTCTACCTCCGCGGTCTCGGATACGACCTGTCGCGGGTCGAGCAGACCGGGTCGAACTTCGGTACCGAGGTACAGCACGAGACACCCCTGCTGGTCACCGTCGGCAGCGGCACGATGGTGGCCGACGGCCTCTCCATCCTCAACGCCGACTTCTCCAGCACGTCCTTCCGGCTGTCGAGGGTCTCGATCGGACCGCACAACTTCCTGGGCAACAACATCGCCTACCCGGCGGGCGGCCGGACGGGCGACAACTGCCTGCTCGCGACCAAGGTGATGATCCCCCTCGACGGCGAGGTCCGGGAAGGCGTGGGACTGCTCGGCTCCCCGTGCTTCGAGATCCCCCGCTCGGTGGACCGCGACACCCGCTTCGACCACTTCAGGACCGGCGACACCCTGCGACGCCGGCTCGCCGCGAAGAACCGCTACAACCTGCGCTCCATGGCCCTCATGCTGTTCGTTCGCTGGCTGCACACCTTCTGGCTCACCCTGTTCGGACTCGCCTCCGTGGACCTGTACGGCGTGGTCGGCCATGTGGTGATCGCCGGATACCTGGCGTTCACGCTCGTCTTCTCCACCGCCTACTACATCCTCGTGGAGCGCTACCTCGCCTCCTTCCGGGCGCTGCGCCCCCGGCTGTGCTCCATCTACGAGCCGTACTTCTGGTGGCACGAGCGGCTGTGGAAGGTACCCGACCACTTCCTCAACATCTTCAACGGCACCCCCTACAAGAGCCTGGTGTGGCGGCTGCTCGGCGTGCGCATCGGCAGCAGGGTCTTCGACGACGGCTGCTACCTGACCGAGCGGACCCTCACCACCATCGGCGACGAGTGCACCCTCAACGCCGGCAGCAAGATCCAGTGCCACTCCCAGGAGGACGGCACCTTCAAGTCCGACGGCACCACCCTGGGCGCCCGCTGCACGCTGGGCGTCGCCGCCCACGTGCACTACGGCGTGACCATGGGCGACGGCTCCGTCCTGGCACCCGACGCCTTCCTGATGAAGGGCGAGGAAGTCCCCCCGAACGCCCGGTGGGGCGGCAATCCCGCGGTCGACCTGCCCGAGACCGACAGCCGGCCCGCCGGCCCGGGCCGGGCGAAGCCGACCACCGACGCCGCCGCGGCGACCGTGAGTTGAGGAAGGCCATTCGATGCGAACGCGCGTGGAGACCGACCGGGAGTTCTGGAGCCGGGCACTGACCGCCGGCGGTGTCACCACCGTGCCCCGGTGGACCGCGGAACCGGCGCCGGGCACGGCCGGGCACGGGACACCCGCCCCGGGAACGGACGAGCACGAGATACCGGTGCCTGACGACCTGACCGCGCGGCTGCGGGCGCTGGCCGCGCACCGCGAACTGCCGGTCGGCACCCTGCTGCTGGCCGCGCATCTCAAGGTGCTGGCCGTACTGTCCGGCGAGCCGGAGGTGGTCACCGGTCACAGCACCGGCACATCCGCCGAACCGCTGCCCTGCCGGACGTCCGTACCCGCCGGCTCCTGGCACACCCTGCTGACCGCCGCCCGGTCGGCCGAGACCGAGGTGCTGACCCACCGGGACTTCCCGGTCGAGAAGCTGCGCCGGGAACTGGGGCTGACCGAACCACCGTACGAGATCGTGTCCGGCCCCCTCGAAACCGACGCGGCCCACGCCGACACCGGCTCCCTGCACGTGCGCTGGTCCGACCGGGCCGGACGGCTCACCCTGCGCCTGCGGCACCGCACCGACGTACTGGACACCGCGGCGGCGGCCCGGATCGGCGGCTACCACCTGGCGGCCCTGCGCCTGATGACCGCCGACCCGGACGCCGACCACACCCGGCAGAGTCTGCTGTCCGCCGAGGAACGGCGCGAGCAGCTCGACGGCATGGCGGGTCCGTACCGGCCGCTGCCGGACGCCCGGGCCCACGAACTGTTCGAACAGCGGGTACGGGCGCACCCACAGGCGGTGGCGGCCGTACACGGCGGGCGGGAGTGGACGTACGACGAACTCAACCGGCGGGCCAACCGGCTGGCGCGGGCGCTGCTGGCGCGGGGCCTGGACCGGGAGGGCGTGGTCGCCGTCGTCACCGAGCGCACCCTCGACTGGTCGGCGGCGGTGCTCGCGGTGTTCAAGGCCGGCGGTGTCTACCTGCCGATCGAACCGCACTTCCCGGCCGGCCGGATCGCCGCGACCCTCTCCCGGGCCGGCTGCCGGCTGGTCCTGACCGGGACCGGCCCCACCGACACCCTCGACGAGGCCCTGGCCGGCCTGCCGGGGACCCGGAAACTGCCGGTCGAGGAGGCGTACGCCGAACCGCACGCCGACGACGACCCCGGCATCCCGGTCGACCCCGGCCAACTCGCCTACATCTACTTCACCTCCGGCTCCACCGGCGAGCCGAAGGGCGCGATGTGCGAGCACGCGGGCATGCTCAACCACCTCCACGCCAAGATCGACGACCTGGCGATCGGAGAGGGGTGCGTCGTCGCCCAGACCGCCCCGCAGTGCTTCGACATCTCCCTGTGGCAGCTCCTCGCCCCGCTCCTGGTGGGCGGCCGGACCCTGCTGGTCGAGCAGGACGTGATCACGGACGTGGCGCGGTTCGTCGACACCCTGGAGAGCGGCCGGGTCGGCGTGGCGCAGCTGGTGCCGTCGTACCTGGAGGTCGTGGTCTCCTACCTGGAACGCACCCCGCGCCCGCTGCCCGACCTGCGCTGCGTGTCGGTGACCGGCGAGGCGCTCAAACGCGAGCTGGTCCAGCGCTGGCTCGCCGTCCAGCCCGGCATCGGGCTGCTCAACGCCTACGGGCTGACGGAGACGTCCGACGACACCAACCACGAGCTGCTCCGCGAGGTGCCCGACCGGGTGCTGCTCGGCCGGCCCGTCGGCAACGTCCGGGTCTACGTCGTGGACGAGCACCTGTCGCTGCTGCCGCTGGGCGCCCCGGGACTGATCGCGTTCTCCGGCGTCTGCGTGGGCCGCGGATACGTCAACGACCCCGAGCGCACCCGGGAGGCCTACCGGACCGACCCCTACCGGCCCGGTGAACGGCTCTACCTGGGCGGCGACTGGGGGCGCTGGCACCCCGGCGGCAAACTGGAGTTCCTCGGCCGCCGGGACAGCCAGGTCAAGATCCGCGGCTTCCGGATCGAGATCGGCGAGATCGAGAACGCGCTGCTGCGCGTGGCCGGAGTACGGGACGGCGCGGTGGTCGTCGCCGAACGCGGCGGAGGCGGCAAGCACCTGATCGCCTTCCACAGCGGCGAACAGCGGCCCGCGGAGCGGCTGCGGGAGGCGCTCGCCGCCACCCTGCCCGACTACATGGTGCCCTCGGCCTTCCACTGGCGGCAGAGCCTGCCGCTGACCCCCAACGGCAAGATCGACCGCAAGGCCCTGACAAGGCAGGCCGAGGAGGCGTCCCGGCCCGCCGAGCCGTCCGCGGGCGACCTGAGCCCGGCCGAACGGCGGCTGGCCGCGGTCTGGGCCGAACTGCTCGGCGTCCCCGCGGAGCGGATCGGCCGCACGGACCACTTCTTCGACTCCGGCGGCACCTCCCTCACCGCGGTCAAGCTCAGCCTCGCGCTGGACCGCGCGGTCTCCCTCAAGGACATCACCCGGCACCCCGTCCTCGCCGACCTGGCCGCCCTGCTGGAAGGCACGGCGGACCGGCCCCAGCAGGAACTGCTGCTCTCCCTCTCGGGCGGGAGCGGGGGACCGGACAACGCCCTGGTGTGCTTCCCGTACGCGGGCGGCAACGCGGTCAACTACCAGCCGATGGCGAGCGCGCTGGCCGACAGCGGCCTCGCGGTACTCGCCGTGGACCTGCCCGGCCACAACCTGGCCGCACCCCCCGAACCCTTCGCCCCGATCGAGGAGGTGGCCGAACGGGTCGCCGCGGAGATCGCGGCACGCGGCCCGACCCGGGTCATGCTGTGGGGACACTCGTCGGGAGCCGCGCCCGCCGTGGAGACGGCCAGGCGGCTCCAGCAGCGGGGCGTACAGGTGGCACGGGTCTTCCTCGGCGCCCACCTGCTCGGCACCGCGGCCGAGCGGCAGGCCGCCGTCGCCGAACTGACGGCCCGCAGCGACCGCGAGATCGCGGCGCGACTGGCCGCCGACGGCGGCCACGCCGAACTCGCCGAGCTGACCCCCCGGCACGCCGAGCACATCGCCGCCGCCTACCGTCACGACTGCCTCTCGGCGCACCGCTACTTCCACGCGGCTCTCCAGGCGCCGCCACCGGTCAGGCTGTCCGCACCGGTGACGGTGGTCGTCGCCGCCGACGACCCGCACACCGCGGGCCACGACCGCCGGCACCGGGACTGGCAGCTCCTCGCCGACCACGTCGAGCTCCACGAACTCGCCGACGGCGGGCACCACTTCACCCGTACCCGGCCCGCCGAGGCGGCACGGGCCGTCCTGGACACCGTCCTGCCCCTCGCCTCCTCCTGACCGACGTCCGACGTCCCGACCCGTCACACCCCAGGCGGTCGACCGAAAGGAACCCGAGATGCCGTCCTCCTCCCTGGCATCACCCCTCGACGTGGAGCTGCGGCCCGACAGACCCGCACTGCTGCGCGTCGAACCGCCCGACGACGCCCCGAAGTGGGCGGCCGAGCACCGCGACGCGCTCCGCGCCCAGGTCACCGAACACGGCGCGCTGCTCGTGCGCGGCCTCGGGCTGCGGGACGCCGGCCGGACGGGCGCCGTCTTCACGGGGCTGGCCGGTGAACTCATGACGGAGCACGAGGCCTTCGCCCCCCGCGAGGCGCACGGCCGGGGGCTCTACTCCTCCACGCCCTGGCCGGCCAACCAGCCGATGTGCATGCACCAGGAACTGAGCTACGCGCTCCAGGTGCCCGGCCTGATGCTGTTCGCCTGCCTCACCGCGCCCGAGCAGGGCGGGGCGACGGCCCTGGCCGACGCCGAGGAGGTGCTGCGGGCACTGCCCAGCGGCCTCACCGAACGGTTCGAGCGGGAGGGCTGGATCCTGACCCGCACCTACAACGACGAGATCGGCGCGAGCCTCACGGAGTCCTTCGGCACCGGCGACCGCGCCGAGATCGAACGCTACTGCCGGGCGAACGCCATCGACTTCACCTGGCAGCCCGACGGCACGCTGCGCACCGAGCAGCGCCGCAACGCCGTCGTCCGGCACCCGGTCACCGGCCGGCGCTGCTGGTTCAACCAGATCGCCTTCCTCAACGAGTGGACGCTCGCCCCCGAGGTGCGCGAATACCTCGTGGACGTCTACGGCGCCGACGGACTGCCCTTCAACACCCGCCACGGCGACGGCTCCCCGATCCCCGAGGACGTCGTCACGACCATCAACGCCACCTACGAGGCGCACACCCGGCGCGACCCCTGGCAGCCCGGCGACCTGCTGCTGGTGGACAACATCCGCACCGCGCACAGCCGCGAGGCGTTCAGCGGAGACCGGCAGGTCCTCGTCGGCATGGGCGAGCCCGTACGGCCGGCCGAGGACTGCCCTGCCCTGGAGGCGAGCGAGCGATGACCGACACACTGCCGACGGCCACGGCCGCCGGACCCGCACCGGGGCACCTGCCGACCTTCGCCGTGATCACCGGTGAACAGGTGCAACAGGCGCTGAACGGGCGTGAGAAACAGCTCGTGGAACTGGTCGAGGCCGCCTACCGACTGCACGACGCCGGCGACTCCGTCAACCCGCCGTCGTACTTCCTGCGCTTCCCCGACCGGCCCAGCTCGCGGATCATCGCGCTGCCGGCCTCCCTGGGCGGCCAGGTCCAGGTGGACGGGCTGAAGTGGATCTCCAGCTTCCCGGACAACGTGAGCGCCGGACTGCCGCGGGCGTCCGCGGTGCTCATCCTCAACGAGCACGACACCGGGTACCCGTTCGCCTGCCTGGAGAGCTCCATCATCAGCGCCACCAGGACGGCCGCCTCCGCGGCCCTGGCCGCCGACTGGCTCAGCCGCGGCCGCTCCCGCCCCACCCGGGTCGGCTTCTTCGGCACGGGCCTGATCGCCCGTTACATCCACACCTTCCTGGCCGGTACCGGCTGGGACTTCGACGAGGTCGGCGTGCACGACCTGTCCGCCGACAGCGCCGCCGGCTTCAGCGGCTACCTGCGGGGGACCGGCAGCGCCGCCCGGATCACCGTCCACGACAGCGCCGAGGACCTCGTCCGCGGCAGCGACCTCGTGGTCTTCGCCACCATCGCGGGCCGGCCCCATGTCACCGACCCCGCCTGGTTCACCCACAACCCGCTGGTCCTGCACGTCTCGCTGCGCGACCTCGCCCCCGAAATCCTGCTGGGCGCGGCCAACTTCGTCGACGACGTCGACCACTGCCTGAAGGCCGACACGTCGCCCCATCTGGCCGAACAGCTCACCGGCGACCGGGACTTCCTGAACGGGACCCTCGGCGACGTCATGTCCGGCCGGGCCGCCCCGCCGCCCGACCGCCCGGTGATCTTCTCGCCCTTCGGACTCGGCGTCCTCGACCTCGCCGTCGGCAAGTACGTCTACGACGAGGTGTCCCGGTCGGGAGACCTGCGTCTCATCGATGACTTCTTCCACGAACTGCGCCGGTACGGCTGAGACCGTCGTCCTCGGCCCGGCACCAGGAGGCCCGCCGTGCCTGTCATCTCCGCTCCCCACGCCTTCAACGAGGGCGATCTCTTCGTCGACCTGGAGTCCATCTGCGGACACGCGCTCTATCTGAAGTGCGAGGCCTTCAACTTCGCCGGATCCATCAAACTGAAGGCCGCGAACGAGATGGTGGAGAGCGCCGAACGCGACGGACTCCTGAAGGCTGACTCCGTCCTCGTCGAGTCCTCGTCCGGGAACCTGGGAGTCGCGCTCAGCATGATCGCCGCGAGCAAGGGCTACCGGTTCCTGTGCGTGACGGACTCCCGCTGCAACCTGTCGACCAGGCTCCTCATGGAGGCACTCGGCAGCGATGTGCACATCGTGGCCGACCAGGACTCCAACGGCGGCTTCCTGGGCACCCGCATCGAGTACGTCCGCAACCTGTGCGCCTCCGACGACAGATACGTCTGGCTCAGCCAGTACACCAACCCCGGCAACTGGTCGGCGCACTACCGCACCACGGCGCCGGAGATCGCCCGCCGGTTCCCGGAACTGGACGTCCTGTTCGTCGGGGCGGGCACCACCGGAACCCTGATGGGCTGCGCCCGCTACTTCCGGGAGTGGCACCGGCCGGTGCGGATCGTCGCCGTGGACGCGGTGGGTTCGGTGGCGTTCGGCGGCGAGGCGGGCCGCCGGATGATCCCGGGCCTCGGCATGAGCATGCGTCCGCCGCTGCTCGACGAGTCCTTCGTGGACGAGGTGATCCGCGTCGAGGAGCCGGACACCATCCGGATGTGCCACCGCATGGCCAGGCACGGCTTCCTGTTCGGCGGCTCCACCGGCACGGTGGTCAGCGGCGCGACGGACTGGCTGTCCCGCCACGGCACCTCCGACCTCACCGCGGTGGCCATCGCACCGGACCTCGGCGAGCGCTACCTCGACACCATCTACCAGAGCAACTGGCTGCAGGACCTCTACGGCGACCACGTGCTCGACACCGAGGACACCGAGGACACCGCACGGCCCGGGGCGGAGCGCAAACACCTGCCCCGAGAGCCCAAGTCCGCCTCACGCGCCCCGGCGCGCCGCCGCAGCCCCTGACCCCGCCCGGCGGACCGCACCGCACGGAGCCCCTCGAAGCCGCCTCCGCGGCGGCCCCGAGGGGCTCCGGCGCACCCGCCCGCCACCCGCCCGGCACCCGCCCGGCCGCACTCGCGCCGCGCCCGCGTCAGCGCCGCACCGGTGGAGTGTCGGTATTCGAGAGTCACAGTGTTCGGCGGCCTTGGAACTTGCTTGCCACCGCGCGGTCCGGGAACAGGTCCGCGATCTGCTGTACCGGTTCCACCGCCGATTCGCCGACGCCGACCTTCTAATTTCGTTGAGCCCGCACCCTGCGATCGTGTTGGCTGGCGGCACCGGACTGTCAGTACCGCAGGTGTCCGCTTGGCTGTAGCAGGGAGTTGAACGTGCAGGACAGTGTTGTCGACCCCGCTGCCCACAATCGGGCGGCGTGGGACAAGTATGTCCAAGAGGGCAACGAGTGGTCGAGGCCAGTGAGCGCTGAGGATGTCGAACGCGCCCGCACGGGCGACTGGTCGATTGTTCTCATCGGGCATGAGCCGGTCGACCGCTCCTGGCTACCGAGGGACCTGACCGGCAAGGACGTGTTGTGCCTGGCTTCCGGCGGTGGCCAGCAGGGTCCGATCCTCGCCGCCGCAGGGGCGCGGGTCACCGTATTCGACAACTCACCCCGCCAGCTCGGCCAGGACCAGATGGTGGCGGCGCGCGACGGACTCGAGCTGCGCACCGTCCTGGGCGACATGCGCGACCTCAGCCCCTTCGGCGACGCAACATTCGACGTCGTATTCCATCCGGTCTCCAACCTGTTCGTACCAGACGTGGCACCGGTGTGGCGTGAGTGCTTCCGCGTCCTGCGACCGGGCGGAACACTGCTCGCGGGCTTTCTCAACCCTGATGCGTACTTGTTCGACCACGAGGCGCTCGACGAGCGCGGCGAGCTGATCGTCGTGCACAAGCTGCCCTACAGCGATGTCACGCAGTACTCCGCCGAGGAACGCGCCACGAAGTTCGGTGCGGATGCCCCTCTTGAATACAGCCACACCCTCACCGACCAGATCGGCGGGCAACTCGCCGCGGGGTTCGTCGTCACCGGCTTCGCGGAAGCGCCGCACCAATCCAACGCATCCGCTCAGTACATGTCGCACTATTTTGCGACGCTGGCGGTCAAGCCAGGCTGACCCGGCCGTGCGAGCTCACCAGTCCCGAGGCCGGTATTGCAGCCCGGTCACGTCAGCGAGGACACGTATGCGGACCAGTTCTCGCTGTGAGGTTCCCCCGAGATGCGGGAAGAGGTGACGGAAGGGTCAGGTGGGTGTCGTGAGCGGAGCCCAGACGATGCCTGCAGTGACGTGAGCGGACTCGGTGTGCACCACGAGGCCCTGCGCAACAGGATCCGCCGGCGCACCCGCACCTGGGGGTGGCACCGCCGGCCGGCGGTGGATCAGTTTCACCGGACCCACCCATGTCAGCCGGAGACCGGGGTGCCGTCGGCCGCGTCGGGGGAGCGCAGCAGCCGCAGGAACGCCTTCACGCCCGCGATGATCTCCTGGTTGTCGGTGAGACGGTTCACGGTGGACTCGAACTCCCGGCCCAGCGCGGCGATCCTGCGGTCCGTCTCCTCGGCCCGCTCGTACGTGCTCATCGCCAGCGCGTCCATGGTGCGGCGCAGTTCGGCCAGGGCCCGGTACTGTTCCTCCGCCTTCTCCTCCAGGACCCGTGTCCCGGCCTCGGCCCGGTCCAGCCGCAGGTGCAGTTCGACGACGTCGTCCCGCGGGAACGTGACCTCCCGCAGGAGGGTGCCGAGGCGCCGCCGCAACTGCGCGAAGTACGCGCCGGCCGGCCGGAAGAAGGTGCTCAGCAGGAAGAAGCCGGCGAACCAGTAGCCCGTGAACTCGCGGGTCGCCCAGGCGACCGCGACCACGGCCCCGGCCGTCAGGAGGTGCCCCGCGACCGCCGCCCGCAGCATCGTACGGGCGATGCGCGCGGCCTCGGCGTCCCGGGCCGGGGGGATCTCCATGCCCTTGGCACGGCTGACCGCCGTCTCGGCGAGTACCGCGTGCGCGCGGAAGTACAGGTTCCAGGGAACGGTGAGCAGGAGCAGCAGCCACAACAGGCTCAGCGCGCCCGCCCCGACGGTGAACACCACCGTGGGCGGTGCCCCCGCGACGTACGCGAAGACCAGCGCGGCCCCCGCCGCCACGACGGCCACCACCGCCCCCAGAAATCTGCCCATGGCCCCGTCTCCCGTCCGCCCGCCGACACCGCCCATCGTCTCCGCCCCGGGGGCGGGGCGGCATGAGTAGGCGTACTCAGCCGGGCGGCCGGAGTGAACTCTCCTGTTACCGAACGCGGACAGACCCGGGTGAACGACGCACGCCCGGGCGCCATCTCACGGGGTGCAAGAGCGAAACACGACCTGACCAGTCGATGGGGGAGTTTTCACATGACCACGTGCCGTGCCCGCCGTACCGCCCGTTCCGCCGCCCTGCTCGCCGTCGCCGCCGCGGCCGCCCTGACCCTGACCGCCTGCCAGAGCGAGGGCAAGGACGCCGCCGGCCAGACGAAGAACGTCACCGCGGCCACGTCCGGCGCGGGCCGGGTCCAGACCACCGCGGACGAGGCCGGGAGCGGTATGCGGACGCAGACGACCGCCGCGCGGCGCACCGCCGCCGCTGCCACCACGCCGAGGACGGCGTCCCCGGTCCGCACCCGGACCCTGCCCGACGGCAGCAAGGCCGAGATCCGCCGGCTCGGTGTCCAGCACTACCTGCTCAAGCTCGTGCACCACGGTGACGTCCTGGCCACGATGGAGGCCAAGCACCGGGACGCCGGGCTCGACGCCAACGACATGTTCCTCGTGCTCACCAAGGACGGCCGGGTCGAGGCCTGGATGGGCGGCGGACACGAGGGGCCGGGCACCTTCGAGCTCATGGGCGGCTGGACGGCCAAGGTCACGAAGGTCGGCGAGGACCACTACCGCGCGCGGATCCTCGGCGACGCCGGCGGTGTGTCCGGGACGATGGACGCGAACGGACGGGACGCCGGTGTCGAGATCGACCGCGTCTACGTCGTGCTCAGCGCCGGGGGCGTGGTCAGCGCCCACTCCTGAGGGAGCTGTTGGCGATGTCGATGAGGAAGGAGCCGACGAGCGAGGGGTGACGCTCCACGATCGCCTCCCTGTACGCCTCGCCGCCGTCGCCGAGCAGTTCGCGGGCGTCGGGGGAGGTAACGGCGGACGTCCGCGTGGATCTCCGGGCCGGTGGGCAGGCCGTGGCCCGTGTCGTAGCCGGGTCCGGGCGGCCGGCAGGTCCAGAGCCCGCACCCGGCCGGCGGACTCCTGCCCCACGAACTCGCCCCGCTGTCGCGGACCTTGGTGCGCTCAGAACGGTGTGTGGGCCTGAACCCCGCCATCTGCGACCCCGAACATGACGCAGAAGAGGGTGATCACCGCGAATGACCGCGCGAAACGTGGGCAACACCACCGACCACAGGATCCGCCAGTCGCCAGGCGGTGCCGCCCTGTTCGAGCGTGGTCGTACAACTGCGCCGTGAACGAGAGGACTTGATCAGCATGTCGAGTTTGCCCGAGACGGGTGCCACCACCTTCAGCAATCCCGTGATCCCCGGCTTCCACCCCGACCCGAGCATCTGCCGGGTGGGCGAGGACTACTACCTCGCGTGCTCCAGCTTCGAGTACTTCCCCGGCGTCCCGGTCTTCCACAGCCGCGACCTGGTGCACTGGTCCCAGATCGGTAACGCGCTGGACCGGCCCGGCCAGCTGCGCCTGCCGCTCGACTCGCGCTCCTCGGGCGGCATCTACGCGCCCACGCTGCGCCACCACGACGGCCGGTTCTGGCTGATCGTCACGAATGTCAGCAGCGACGGCAACATGCTGTTCACGGCCACCGACCCGGCAGGCCCCTGGTCCGATCCGGTCCGGCTGCCCGGGGTCCCCGGGATCGACCCGGATCTCGCCTGGGACGAGGACGGCACCTGCTGGTGCACGGTCGCGGGCGTGGGCCAGGTCCGCCTCGATCCCCACACCGGTGAGACGTTCGGCCCCGTCCGCAAGGTGTGGTCCGGGTCGCCCGGCGCCAAGGCCCCGGAGGCGCCCCACCTGTACCGGATCGGCGACTTCTGGTACCTGCTGATCGCAGAGGGGGGCACCGAGCGCGGCCACGGCGTCTCGATCGCCCGGAGCCGCACCCCCGACGGCCCCTTCGAGCCGTGCCCGGCCAACCCGGTGCTCACCCACCGCGGCATCGAGCACCCCATCCAGAACACCGGCCACGCGGACCTCGTGCAGGCACCGGACGGCTCGTGGTGGATGGTGCTGCTCGGGGTACGGCCGCGCGGCGGCACCCCCGGCTGGCACGTGCTCGGCAGAGAGACCTTCCTGGTGCCGGTCGACTGGGCCGACGGCTGGCCGGTCGTCGGCGAACTCTCGTTGCAGGCCCCCGCACCGCGGTGGCCGCTCCAGCCGGTCACGGTCACCCCGGTCCGCGACGACTTCGACCTCAGCGAGCTCGCTCCGCACTGGGTGTCGCTGCGCCACCGTCCCCCGGAGAACTGCACCACGAAGGAACGGCCCGGCTGGCTCACCCTGCGCGCCCGCGGCGCATCCCTCGACGACACCGACGTGACCTTCCTCGGCCGGCGGCAGCAGCACCTGTCCTGCCGGGCACGGATCCTGGTCGACGTCGGCCAGGGACGGGGCGGCCTGGCCGTCCGACTCGACGAGCGACATCACTACGACATCGAGGCCGCGTCCGGAGAGGTGCGGGTCCTCGCCCGGATCGGCTCGGTGAGCACGGTCGTGGCTTCCCGGCCGGTACCGCCGGGACCCCTCGTCCTGCGCGTCGAGACGGCCGCCGTCGAAACCTTGACGGACGCACGCACCGGCCCCGACACCATCACCCTCGGCATCGAGGAACCGGACGGCGCCTTCGCCGCGCTCGCCGCGCTCGACGGCCGCTACCTGTCCACCGAGGTCGCCGGGGGCTTCACCGGACGGGTTCTCGGCATGTTCGCCTCGTCGGGCCCGGTCCACTTCGACTGGTTCGACTACGAGCCGCTCGACCGCTGAGCGCCGGTGACACCTGCGGTGCGCGACGCGGGGGAACCCACGTCGCGCGGCGCACCCGGCGTCAGACGGACTCTTCCCGAACGGTCGCGGCGGTGTCGGCGCGCGTCGGCATCGTCGGCGGTACGCCGCCCGACCCGGACACGGCCCCGGACCGCCACGTACCGGGACCGCCACGTGGGTGAGCACCCCTGGCCGTGGTTGTGGCACGAGCGGCCGGGTACCCGAGTGCGTCCCACCGTGTGGGGTCCCCGCCGGGGCCCAGGCCGTCACGGCTCGCCGGCTGCGGGGCATCCGGCGTCCTACGTCCCCCTGCGAGGCCTCCGACGAGGCGTCTCTGCTCACCGTTCACCCTCCGCGGCACGACCTTTCCGAACCGGGTATATGGCCCCCATGTGCCAGTACAGCTCGGTCGACGGGTGTCCGCAGGACTGGCACCTGGTCCATCTCGGCTCCATGGCACGCGGCGGGTCCGGCATGGTCGTGCAAGAGGCCACGGCAGTGGAACCCGAGGGCCGGATCACCCCTTCCGACGCCGGCGTCCGGGGAAGACGGGCAGGCACCCGGAGGGGGCGAGCACGGCCTTCGGGCGTGCGCACGTCGCCGCCCTGCTGTCTC
This sequence comes from Streptomyces sp. NPDC020958, assembly GCF_055562175.1. Taxonomy (NCBI): domain Bacteria; kingdom Bacillati; phylum Actinomycetota; class Actinomycetes; order Kitasatosporales; family Streptomycetaceae; genus Streptomyces; species Streptomyces sp. NPDC020958. The sequence goes on from NZ_JBVHFU010000001.1 coordinate 472,890, forward strand.
GGCGCGCGAGCATCTGAACGAGCTCGATGACGCCGTGGAGCGATTGGACAGAGGCGACTACGGGCGCTGCGAGCAATGCGGTGAGCCGATCCCGCCGGGACGCCTCGAAGTCCACCCGGCGGCGAAAACCTGCGTGGGTTGCGCGTCCGTAGCTCGTTGACGGGTCGTGTCCCGCTTCGTGGTGTAAGCGACCTTGCTCGACGTGTTCCGGTAAGCCGGGCGTCGGCCACCCCATGGGACACGGCTCCCGGGTCGCGAAGCGGCTGACCTGCCGTCAGCGCCATGCGCGGTCCCGAGCCGCGCCGATGCGGCAATGGCCTGCGGATTCCGGCGCCTTGATCCGCTACACCACCTGGCGGGACGCCACCCGTTGACGCGGCGCTTCACCCGGCTGGTCCAGCGGATTCCGATGAGGAAGAAGAGGACATGACGCACCGTACGAGCGCCCGGGACGTGGTGGAGGCCATCAAGGATGTCGACTTCCCTGGCAGGCAAGGACAGGCTGATCGAAGCGGCGAGCCGGTCGGGCGCCGCGCCGGATGTCGTGGAGGCGCTGCGTGGCATCCCGGCCGAGCAGTATGGCAACCGTGAGGAGGTGGCCCGATCGGTGCGCGTGGATCCCGGCTCCGACCTGGGTCTGAGCGCGGCACAGCGTGCCGAGCGGGCCCGCCAAGGCGGCAGGCCGGGAGAGTCCCGGCATCTGCGCGAGGTGCCGAAACCGACGATCGAGGAGGAACCGGGCAGCTGACGACCGGGCGTCCCGGTCGACGTGCGCGCACCGCAGCAAGGCGCCGACGCCCCGTCCAGCGCACCGAGGATGACCTCCGAGATCAACTCGCGTGCGGCCGAGCCGTAGCCGGACGTGTGGCCCGGAGGGAAGGACAGGCTTCGCCGCATGGGGCGTTCTCGGAGTCGGTGGCCGCGAGAGGCAGTCGGCGGTGCCCTCGCTTTCGGCCACGGTCTGCGTCCTTTTAAGTCAGTCGCTTGAATTAAAACGGGGAGGTGGATTTGACTGAGCTCGTCGGCCAGGTGCATACCGAGGAGCCCTTGTGAGTGAGACCCGGCAGGACCCAGCGTTGCGCTACCCACTCGCCGCCCCCGCGGCGCTTGAACCGCCCGTCGAGTGGCCACAGATGCGGCAGAAGTGCCCCGTCGCACAGGTGACGCTGCCCAGCGGCGACCCGGCGACGCTGCTCACCCGATACCAGGACGTCAGGCTCGCGCTGTCCGACCCGCGTCTGAGCCGTGAGGGCCTGGCCCGGCCCGACGCGGCCCGGATCACCGCCGGCGAGGCGGGCAGCATCTTCGACAGCCCGATGGCGCGGGCGCTCAACGCCGAGGGGCACGACCGCTGGCGCCGCATGGTCGGCAAGTGGTTCACGGCCAAGCGCATGCAGGCCCTGGTGCCCAGGATCGAGGCGATGGCGGAGCAGCTCGTCGACGGCATGCTGGAGCACGGCCAACCCGCCGACCTCGTACAACACCTGGCCTTCCCGCTGCCGGTGTACGTCATCTGCGACATGCTCGGTGTCCCGGACAGCGACCGCGACGACTTCCAGAAGTGGTCCGACACCTTCCTCAACCTCAGCAAGTACACCGTTGCCGAGATGGAAAAGGCACACCGCGACTTCGGCACGTACATGGCCGGTCTGGTCGACGAGAAGCGGCAGCACCCCCAAGACGACCTGATCAGCCGGCTGATCGCGGCCTCCGACAGCGAGGGCCGCCCGATGTCCGACCTCGCTCTCGCCGCCACGGGCCAGGCCCTGCTGCTGGCCGGGCACGAGACCACCGCCGGCTTCATCACCACCATGGCGGCCGTGCTGCTCGCCGACCGCGAACGCTGGGAGCGACTCCTGCAGGACCGCTCGCTCATCCGCTCCGCGGTGGAGGAGGTCCTGCGCTACGAGCCCTACACGGGCTTCGGCATGCTCCGCTACGTCCACGAGGACACCGAGGTGCCCAGCGGCGCCGTGCTGGCCCAGGGCACCACCGTGGTGTGCAGCATGGCGGCGGCCAACCGCGACGCCGACGCGTTCGAGGACGCCGAGGACATGGATCTGGCCCGCACCCCCAACCCGCACCTCGCCTTCGGAGCCGGCCCGCACTCCTGCCTCGGCCAGCCGCTTGCCCGCACCGAGATGCAGACCGTGCTCGCAGTGATGCTGCGCCGTCTGCCCACCCTCGACCTCGCGGTCGCTGCGGAGGAGCTGCGCCGCGTCGAGGGCCTCATCACCACGCCGCTGCGCGAGCTCCCGGTCAGGTGGTGACCGTGGGCAGCGCGAGCGTGCGGACCGAACGAGCCGTGGAGACCCGTGAGGCGATCATGGCGGCGGCGGAGCGGCTCTTCGCCGAGAACGGGCTGGTCGCGGTGTCGAACCGGCGGATCAGCGAGGCGGCCGGGCAGGGCAACAACACCGCGGTGGGCTACCACTTCGGCACCAAGACCGACCTGATCCGGGCCATGCTCGAGCGCGGCACCGGGCAGATTGAGCAGATCCGGGAGCGGATGCTGGCGGAGGCCGGTGACAGCGACGACGTCCGGGACTGGGTCGGCTGCCTGGTACGCCCGGTCACCGAATACCTGGCCTCGCTCGGTACGCCGTCCTGGCACGCGCGGTTCGTGGCCCAGGCGATGACCGACCCCCTTCTGCGGGAGGCCGTCAGTGCGGCGGCGGTCGAACGGCCGCCACTGCGCCGGACCCTGGACGAGCTCGGCCGCCGCCTGCCGGACCTGCCGCGGACCGTGCGCCATGAACGGGCCGACATGGCCCGGCTGCTGATCGTCCACACCTGCGCCGAGCGGGAGCGCGCCCTGACCAGTCCACTCCAGCCGCTGTGGCAGCACACGGCGACATCACTCACCGATGCGATCACCGGCCTGCTGCTCGCCCCCGTCACCCCCCACCCCACCACCGGATCCTGAGGAGGCCCTGTCGTGAAGATCACCGTCGACGAGGAGAAGTGCTGCGGCGCCGGCCAGTGCGTGCTCATCGCCCCCGAGGTGTTCGACCAGCGCGACGACGACGGCATAGTCGTCCTGCTGGACGCCGAGCCCGCAGCCGAGCAGCACGCGGCCGTGCGCGAGGCAGCGAGCGTCTGCCCGGCCGCCGCCATCGCCCTCGGCGAGGAGGCGTGAGCTCGCCCCGCAGCGTCCTCGTCGTCGGTGCCTCCGCGGCTGGACTGGCCACCGCGGAGGCACTGCGACGCAAGGGCTACCAGGGCACGCTGACCGTACTGGGCGCCGAGCCCCATCTGCCTTATGACCGGCCGCCGTTGTCCAAGCAGGTGCTCTCCGGGGCCTGGGAACCCGAGCGGAGGCGGCTGCGCCCGCGGCAGGCGCTGGACGCGCTGGACGCCGAGTTCCTGCTCGGCGATCCGGCGGTCGCCCTGGACGCCGCCACCCGGACCGTCACCTCCGCCGCCGGGCGCACACTGGCCGCCGACGCAGTCGTCCTGGCCACCGGCATCCGCCCGCGGAACCTGCCCGGCAGCGACGGGCTGCGCGGCGTCCACGTGCTGCGCACGGTGGAGGACGCGGCGGCCCTGCGCGGCGAACTGCTCACGGCGGCGAGCGCCGTGGTCGTCGGCGACGGCGTGCTCGGTGCGGAGATCGCCGCCACCGCGCGCGGCCTGGGCGTCGCCGTCACCGTCGTCGGCCCCCAGTCAGCGCCGATGGCAAGCCAGTTGGGGCCACGGGTGGCCGGACTGCTCGGCACCGTACACGCGGAGCGCGGCGTCCGGCTGATGCCCGCCGTGGCGGTCGAGGGCCTGGCGGACCACCAGGGTCAGGTGAGCGGTGTGCAGTTGGAGACCGGTGAAATGCTGACCGCGGATGTGGTGGCGGTGGCGGTCGGGTGTGCACCGGCGACCGACTGGCTTCGGGGCAGCGGCCTGCTCCTGGACGACGGCGTGGTGTGCGACTCCCGTTGCCGCGCCTCCGCGCCGGGCATCTACGCGGTCGGCGACGTCGCCCGCTGGCACCACGAGCAACTGGGCACCACGCTCCGGCTGGAGAACCGGACCAACGCCACAGAACAGGCAGTCTTCGTGGCCGGGAACATCCTCGGCGAGGACCGCCCCTACACCCCCGTCCCGTACTTCTGGACCGACCAGTTCGACGCCAGGATCCAGGTCCACGGGACGCTCGTGGCCGACGCGGACGTGGAGATCGTCGAAGGCAGCGAGGACGACCGCCGCTTCGTAGCGCTCTACCGACGTGGCGGCAGGCCCACCGCCCTCCTCGGCTGGAACATGCCGAAGCAGACCCGCCTGCACCGGCAGGCCGTCGTCGACGCGGTCGGCGACTCCCTCGCAGTCCAGCACTGAGCCCACCCCAGGAGAAGGACATGACCACCTCGCTCGAGACCGGACCGGCGCCGTCCGGTGTGCCCGACTTCCCCGCACCGCGGTCGGGCGCCTGCCCGTTCGACCCCTCGCCCCGGATGCGCGGGCTGGCCGCGTTCGGCCCGGTGTTCCGGGCCCGGACCTGGGACGGCAAGACCCCGTGGGTGGTGACCGGCCACGCCGAGCAGAAGGCGCTGCTGGCCGACAACCGGCTGAGCGTGAGCTTCGCCGCGCCCAACTTCCCCAGCCCGGTCCCCCGTCACGGCGGTGACGGTCACGCCGACCGAGACGGCGACGAGGGGGACAGCCACGGCGCCTTCGACCTGAGCTTCGTCGGGATGGACGATCCCGAGCACGCCCGACTGCGCCGCATGGTCAGCGGGGCGTTCACCATCAAGCGGGTCGAGGCCATGCGCACGGCCGTGCAGAAGATGGTGGACGACTTCATCGACCGCCTGCTGGAGGGCCCCAAGCCGGTCGACCTCGTGCAGGCGTTCTCCCTGCCGATCCCGTCGCTGGTGATCTCCGAACTGCTCGGAGTGCCCTACCAGGACCACGAGTTCTTCCAGAACAACAGCAAAGTCCTGGTCTCCCTCACCGCAACCCCCGCCGAGCGGAGCGCCGCGCACACCGCGCTCGCCACTTACCTGGACAGGCTGGTCGGCGAGAAGCTGGACAACCCCGCCGAGGACCTGCTCTCCCGGCTCGCCGACCAGATCAAGGCCGGAGGGCTGACCCGCCGCGAAGCCGCCAACATGGGCGTCCTGCTGCTCCTCGGCGGACACGAGACCACCGCCAACATGATCACCCTGGGCACCCTGCTGCTGCTCCGGCATCCGGAACAGGCCGCCCTGGTCCGCGAAGCCGAAGACCCCAAGGTCGCTGTCGACGCGGTCGAGGAGATGCTGCGCTTCCTCACCATCGCCCACCTCGGGCGCCGCCGCACAGCCCTGGAGGACATCGAGATCGCCGGGCACACCATCCGCAAGGGCGAAGGCGTGATCATGCTCGGCGAACTCGCCAACCGGGATCCCGCCGTCTTCCCCGACCCCGACCGGCTCGACATCACCCGCGACGCCCGTCGGCACCAGGCATTCGGCGCGGGCACCCACCACTGCATCGGCCAGCCCCTGGCCCGCATGGAACTCCAGGTCATCTATCCCACCCTGCTGCGCCGCATCCCGACCCTGCGCCCGGCGACCGGGCTGGACGAGATCCCGTTCAAATACGACGCCGTGATCTACGGCGCCCACGAACTGCTCGTCACGTGGTGACCGGGGCGGTCGAGATCCTCGGGCGGTGAAGGCCGAAGCGCCCGGCCGGCCCGGCCCGGCGGCCAAAGGGAGGTAGCACATGCCCACCGCAAGACCCGCCGCTGCCCGTCCGGGCGCGGTCCTCGACACGCTGGCCACGGCCGGCATCGTCGTCTCGCTCATGCAGACCTTGGCGGGGCCGTCATCGCCGCCGGACACGCCTCGTTCCTCGCCCTCTCCGGCCCGACCGGTGGCCTGCTGATCGTCACCGTCGTCATCAACAGCGGCGTCGCACCGGCATACGGTGCCATGCCGGCCCGAAGATCCCCGACCAGACGGGGCACCCGGCCGGCTGCGCCCGCTCGGACCGCAACTACCCGGCCCTGGTGGCACGGAATGTGGGGCTCAAGGGACCGGACTTCCGCGACGTCAGCTGCACCGGCGCCACCCTCGCCGACCTCACCACCGGGCAGTCCACCCACGACGGGACCAACCCGCCCCAGCTCACGGCGCTGCACGCCGGCACCAGGCTGGTCACCATCGGCATCGGCGGCAACGACATCGGCTTCGGTCCGATGATCGAACGGTGCGTCGGCGCGGGGCGCATCGAGCAGGCGGGTGAACGCCTCTCCCGCACGCTGACCGAGAGCAGACGCCGCGCCCCCGAGGCCCGGGTGTACCGCGTCGGATACCCGGCGATCCTGAAGCCGAAGATCAAGGCGTTCCTGTCGACGCGGCCGGTGATGTGGTTCCTGTTCCTGTTCAACGGCGGCGTGGCCGTGTTCGCCCACCTCACCGTGGACGGCGCGAAGGGCATCGGGACTCGCTGGGAGCGGCCGGCGGCCTCGTGTCCAGCCGTCGGAAGTCCACCGCCAGGACGGGACGGCACGAGGTCGCCGCCCCCTCGACTGCCGCGGCCGACCCCCTCGACCACTGGCTGGTAGAAATCGGGCCCGGGGGCCGGGAAACGCGGTCCCTGCCCCGTTCCGGCCGTCGCCCCTCCGGGGCCGTGTGCCTCGAACGCTCCCTCGACGAACCTACATCGCACGCTCGGCCGGACTTCGGCTCACACGGACCCGATGCGTACCGGCGCCCGCGGGTTCGACGACTCGCTCGGCTGCCTCTCCGGCGCCGACACGATCGCCCACGGCGTCACGGCCGTCCACCAGGCCGGCGCAGACGCGATCGAGGACCCCACACGCACCGAGGACTCCATCGACACCATCGAGAAGAACCTCGACAAAATCAACGACAAGACGGACGACAGCATGGTCGACAAGGCCGTCGACGACCTCACCAAGGCGATCGAGGGCTACAACGAGGCCATCCTGAACGGCGACACCGACCCGGACCCCAGCAGGATCGACGCCGCGGCCGACGAACTGAAGAGCGCGTGCACGCCGTCCTCGTCTCCGGCCTGCGCGGTTTGTGCCAGGACCGCTTGGTGACCCATGACGTCGCCCGGACCGACGCGGCCGGCCGCCGCCTCATCAGGGACGCAGTCACGGCGGCCGACTGAGCTTGTGCCCCCGCCTGGCGGTACAGCCGACCAAGGCCAGGGCGTACGACCGGCAGATCGCCACCAGCCGTTGCGCAGGAGAAGCAGGGGGCCTTGACCCCAGTCGCCGTCACGACCTACGAGCGCCTGATCGCTCACCGTCCGACGACAGAGCCTAGGCTGAGACTGCGACGGAGGGAGCGGCGCCATGGATGCCGAGCGCCAGATCAGGGCCGCGATCGAGGAGCATTGGCTGGCTTCGGAACGCGGAGACTTCGAGGCGGAACATGCGATCTACGCTGCGGACGCGATGCTGGACTATCCGCAGTCGGGCGAACGTTTCCGGGGCAGGGAGACGATCGCTGCACAACGCGGCGCGCATCCGGCCGACCGGCACTTCACCATCCTGCGCATCACCGGCCACGCGAATGTATGGGTAAGCGAGTGCGTCATCACCTACGACGGTGCGCCTTCGTACTCGGTGAGCGTCATGGAATTCGCCGACCAGCAGGTCGTGCACGAGACGCAGTACTTCGCCGGTCCGTTCGGCACGCCCGCGTGGAGGGCCGCGCTCGCAGAGCCGATGCCGGGGCGGACTGTCGAGGAGGTCTGATCGGCATCTTTCGGCGATACCCGCGCCCACTCCGCCGAAAGCCCATCCAGGCAGGTGAGCGGGCTGCTCATGCAGACGGCCGTGGAGGGAACCGACGGCGATGACCAAGATCAGGGCGCTGGCCATGGCGGTCAGCGCGATCAGGCCGGCGCGCAGCAGCATGGGGGAGCGCACCGGCGCGGGCGCGAGGATGCCCGCGAGCGCGCCGATGCGGCCGAGGTGATTCGCGGTGGTCACGTCGGCGCGCGCCCGCGGACAGTCCGGCCTCGTCGTGCGTCAGGGGAAGGATTGGGGTGCAGACGAACCGGCGGACTCCCATGCCCGCTGCGAGAGCCGCGGTGGCCTGGGCATCGTGCCTCCCAGGAGAGCGGAACGGGGCGCTCTCAGCGGTCGAGAAGACGCGCTGCGGTCGTTCGCTCACGTCGACCTTGCGGTCGGGTTACGCGTCGGCCCGGCCGGGATCGTTGGGATGGGACTGCAGCGGGGTGACGGTGAGGGTCATCCAAGAGCGCAGCGGCAGTGTGCCGAGCACCTTTTCGTGCAGCTCCTTCTCGTCCTCGGCCCGCCAGACGCCGATGCTGCGCAGCTCGCCCACCGGGCGCCACAACCGGGCCAGGTTGCCGGCGGCGGCCAGCTCCTTCGCGCGTACCGCCTCGGCGGCCCGCCGCCGCTCGACCTCGTCCTGGCTGGTGCCTTCGGGGACGGTGGTGGTGATCTCGACGAGGAACTCTCGCATGGTCCTGCTCCGCTCTGTGGGGCCTCCGGGCCGCCCCGCCACTCCACCCACTCTGCTCGGCTGCTGCGCTCGACGAGCGTGCCGATCGCGGACCGGCCCGTCCCGATGATCAGATCGCCGTCCCAGTGCCCCGGGACCGCGCGGTCTGCGGCCTCGGCAGGACGTTCGCTGAGGACGACATCCGCGGTGACATGCCCTTGCGGACTGTTACGTGACCTCGACCGAGGCTCTCGAAGCGCCCGCCCGGTGCGCAGGCAGGCGACCAGCTCACGCTTGAGTGCACCACGGCCCTCGATGAACAGCGACTGATAGATCGCCTCGTGGCTGATGCGCATGGGCTCATCCTCGGGGAAGTCGGCTTTCAATCGGTGCGAGATCTGTTCCGGGCTCCATGCTGTCGCCCGCCGCCTGTCCTGCCGGTGCGGCTTGTTCAGCCCCTTCCACGCAGGCGTCTGCGGTCCTGCGGCGACCGTCCCGTCAGACCGGTGAATGTTCCCCGACAACCTCTCCTGAACGTACTGGCGCAACCGGTCGTTGCCCAGGAGCTTCGCGCTCTTCGGGCGCTTGGCCGCCTGCTGAGCCTTCCACTGGGCGACCGTCGCGCGGTACTCCTGCTTGCCGCTGCGCGTGGCGGCGTTGCGGCGCAGTTCGCGCGAGATCGTCCCGGGGTCACGCCCCAGGGCGCGGGCGATCTCGCGCACACCCTTGCTCATCGCCCTGAGGATCGCGATCTCCTCGCGCTCCTCGAACGTGAGGTACCGGCCCGAGGGCTCGGCCAACGAGATCGGAGGCATGCCGCCAGCGTGACGAAACCACCTCGCACCCACCGGCCACGACACGCCGACCGCCAGCGACGCCTCGGCCGTCGTGACCCCCGGCTTCGACTCACTGTCGCCGACCTCCCCCATTCTCGGCTCCGCTCGAGCGGGGGACCCCCACGCCCGAGGATCTCGCGGTGCCCGGTGGCGGAGATCCCGGTGGCGATGACCACGGCCTGGGAGACGATCCGGTGGTTGGCCCGAGCCTTGCAGTAGGTGGCGTCCAGGAAGACGTAGGGGAAGACGGTGTGCTCCAGCGGCCGCTCCTTGAACGCGGTCAGTTCTTCGTCCGGCTCACCGCAGATGCGGGAGACCTCGGACTTGGAGATCCCGCTGTCCGCACCGAGTGCTTTGACCAGGTCGTCGACCGAGCGGGTCGAGACACCGTGCACGTATGCCTCCATCACCACGGCGAACAGGGCCCGGTCGATCCGCCGCCGGCGCTCCAGCAACGACGGGAAGAACGACCCGCTGCGCACCGTCGGGATCTTCAGGTCCAGGTCGCCGGCCTGCGTGGTCAGCACCCTGTCCCGGTGTCCATTGCGCCAGGTCGTGCGCGTTCGGAGTGCTCGCGCGGCGCGGCACCGATCACATCGGTGGCCTCGGCTTCGATCAGCTCCTGCAGGATGCGCTCGCACACCACCCTGATTGCTTCAACTCCATCGGCCCGACGTAGTGACTCCAGCAGCCGCATCAGCTCAGACTGGGACAAGGCCATCGCGTGCTCCTCCGGTCGAACTGCCCGTTCACCAGAGAGACTTGCGCGATGGCCTGCCCTTGTTCAGGGAGCATGCACCGCCAGCGGATGCACGCCCCGGGCAGACACCCGCGCGTTCCGGGACCCTGCCCGGCTACACCACTTCACGGGACGCCATCAGCGGGCGCCGTCCGCATGGCCCTCATTCAGGGCCGGACGTCCCCTGCTGTGGACACCCGGCGGCGCGTTGTGATGGAGAAGAACCGGTTTCACGATCGCCGCGTCGGACGGACCGAGGCACGCCATGACCCACCGCACGTTCACAGCGCAGCTGCGCCGCCTGGCCTCGGCAATCGGGTCGCCACGGCTCGAACCCGTCCTCCTGACCGTCACCGCGGTGGCGCTGACAGCCGGCGGCATCGCCTGGCTCACGGGGGCCGGCGACCTCGCCGACCTCTTCTGGGCGCTGGGCACCCTCTCCGCCGTCATCCCCTCGGTGGCATGGGTGCTCGCCGCCCTGCGGCACGGACACGCGGGCGTGGACCTCATCGCCGTCCTCGCGCTCGGCGGCACCCTGGCCGTCCACGAATACCTCGCCGGTGCGCTGATCGCGCTGATGCTGGCCACCGGCCGCACCCTGGAGGCCGCCGCTCAGCGGCGCGCCTCCCACGACCTGCGGGCCCTGCTGGAGCACGCACCGCGCTCCGCGCGCCGCCGCACCGACGGCGGTGTGGCCTCGGTGCCGCTGGCCGAGGTCGCCGTCGGTGACCTGCTCGTCGTCGGTCCCGGCGAGGTCGTACCCGTCGACGGCCGCGTGGAGAGCGACGCCGCCGTCCTCGACGAGTCGGTCCTCACCGGTGAGGCCCTCCAGCTCGAGCGGGCCCGCGACGAGACGGTGCGCAGCGGCGTGGTCAATGCCGGCGGCGCTTTCGAGCTGCGTGCCACCGCCACCGAGCAAGACAGCACCTATGCCGGGATCGTACGACTGGCCCGGCAGGCGGGCGCCGAGTCCGCGCCCGTCGTACGGCTGGCCGACCGGTACGCGGCCTGGTTCCTGCCCCTGTCGCTCGCGGTGGCGGCCCTGGCCTGGCTGATCAGCGGGTCCGCGGTACGGGCGGTCGCCGTCCTGGTGGTCGCCACCCCCTGCCCTCTGCTGCTGGCCGCCCCGGTCGCCATCGTCTCGGGCCTCTCGCGCGCCTCCCGGCTCGGCGTCGTCATCCGGGACGGCGGCGCACTGGAGAACCTCGGCCGAGCCCGCACCCTCCTGCTGGACAAGACCGGCACCCTCACCCGCGGCCGCCCCCGCGTCCTCGACGTGATCGCCGCGCCCGACGTCAAAGCCGCAGAAGTGCTGCGCCTCGCCGCCTCCCTCGACCAGTACTCGCCGCACGTCCTCGCCCAGGCCATCGTCGGCACCGCCCGCGAACGCGGACTGGCGCTCTCGGTCCCGACGGACGTCACCGAGGAACCCGGCCGGGGCGCCGCCGGAAGCGTGGAGGGACACCAGGTCTCCGTGGGCCGAACGGGCGCGGCGCCCGCCCGGCCGGACTGGGCGAAGGCGGTGGACAACCGTGCGCTCCTCGACGGCGCGGCTGTCGCCTGGCTCACCGTCGACGGAGAGCCGGCCGGCGCCGTCCTGCTGCGCGATCCCCTCCGCCACGACGCGCCCCGCACCCTGCGTCACCTGCGAGCGGCGGGCATCGAACGGCTGCTGATGCTGACCGGCGACCGTGCCGCACCCGCCCATGAGGTGGCCGCCGTCCTCGGCCTGGACGACGTGCGCGCCGAACTCGGTCCGGCCGACAAGGTCGCCGCCGTACGTGCCGAACGCGAACGTGCGGTCACCGTCATGGTCGGCGACGGCGTCAACGACGCTCCCGCCCTCGCCGCCGCCGACATAGGCGTCGCCATGGGCGCACGTGGGTCCACCGCCTCCTCCGAAGCCGCCGACATCGTCCTGACCACCGACCGCGTGGACCGCCTCGCCGACGCCGTCACCATCGCCCAGCGTGCCCGCCACATCGCCGTACAGAGCGCCCTCGGCGGCATGCTGATGTCCCTGGCGGCCATGGCCGCAGCCGCGGCGGGCCTCCTTCCGCCGGCCGCCGGCGCCCTGCTCCAAGAGGGCATCGATGCCGCCGTCATCCTCAACGCCCTGCGCGCGCTGCGCGGCGGCGACGCCGCGCACCCGGCCCTCACCCCCGCTGCCGAAGCCCTCATCCACCGCTTCGCCGCCGAACACGACGACCTCCAGGACGTCCTGGAATCCGTACGCGACGCGGCCGACCGCCTGTCCGACAGCTCCGGCCCAACGGCCCTGGCCGCGGTGGAGGAGACCCACCGTCTGCTCACCGAACGGCTGCTGCCGCACGAGTACGCGGAGGAGCACGAGCTCTACCCCGCCCTCGCCCCCACCCTGGGCGGCCCCGAGGCCACCGCCACCATGAGCCGCGCCCATACCGAGATCGAACGCCTCTCCCGCCGCATCGCCACCCACCTGCAACTGGCCCACGCAGACGGGGGCCTCTCCGCCGAGCAACTCGACGACCTCCGCTCCTGCCTCTACGGCCTCAACACGGTCCTGCGTCTGCACTTCACCCAGGAGGAGGAGAACTACTTCTCCCTCGCTCCGTGAACGACGGCCAGATGCGGGTGGAGAGATTCCTGGCGTTGACGGCGTGTCTCCGCCAGGGGAGGGCACCAAAGTCTCACTTGCCTGGCTCCGGGACCACTCGAGCCGCATGTACCACCACAGGTCGTCGGCCTGGGTTTGTTCATGGTCCGACCCATGGTGGGGGCGGCGTGCCCCTATGAAACGAGCCTCTCCCGGGTGGCCGTGATCGGGGCCGAGCGTCCCCGTCGAGAGCCGGTCGGCCCCCTCCGGAGCAAGCGGCCGTCGCCGCACGCTGTAGGTGCTGCTGTGTACCGCCCCCTGCGGAAGGCCGGAAAGCGAGGCGAGATTCATGGACGAGACGCTGTCCCTCGGCCGGATCGCCGGTGTCCGGGTCGGCTTGCACTGGAGCGTCCTGGTCATCGTCGCCCTGATCACCGGGGCGCTGGCGCGCGGCCGGTTCCCGGCCGCGCACCCCGGTCACTCCCCGGTCGCGTACTGGGGTCTCGCCGTCCTGACCGCCGTCGTGTTCCTCGGCTCGCTGCTCGCGCACGAACTGGCGCACGCCGTGGTCGCCCGGCGCAACGGAGTCGAGGTGGAGGGCATCACGCTGTGGATGCTGGGCGGCGCGGCGCGGCTGCGCGGCGAGGCGCCGTCGCCGGCCGCCGAACTGCGGATCGCCGGTGTGGGCCCGCTCACCAGTCTGCTGGCCGGCGGTGTGCTCGCCGGAGCCGCCGTGGGACTGGACGCGCTGCACACGTCCGGGCTGGTGGTCGAGGCGGTCACCTGGCTCGCCGCGATCAACATCCTGCTCGCCGTCTTCAACGCGCTGCCTGCTGCCCCGCTGGACGGTGGCCGGCTGCTGCGGGCGTACCTGTGGCACCGCACCGGGGACCGGTTGCGCGCCACCCGGGGTGCCTCGGCGGCGGGCCGGGCGCTGGGCTGGTTCCTGGTACTGACCGGGTTCGCGGACGTGCTGTTCGCGGGCAGCCTGTCCGGCCTGTGGGCCGCGCTGATCGGCTGGTTCCTCATCGCCGCCGCCACGGCGGAGTCACGGCAGGCTCAGATTCGGGGCGTCCTGGAGGGCGTTCCCGTCTCTCGCGTCATGACACCGGCCCCGGTCACCGTGCGCGCACCGACGAGCATTCGCGACTTCCTGGCCGAGGGCCCCTTCGGCCCTTACCGCCATGCGGCCTTCCCGGTGCTGGCGCCGGACGGTTCGACCATCGGTCTGCTCACCATGCGCCGGGTGCAGGACGTGCCGTCGCAGGATCGTGATCACACGACGGTCCACGAGGTGATGCGCCCTCTCAGTGAAGTCGTGACAGCGTCGCCGGGCGAGCCGGTTCTCGACCTGTTGCCCCGGCTGCAGACCAGCCCCGCGCGCCGCGCGCTCGTCCTCGACCAGGGCCGTCTCGTCGGCATCCTCACCGTCGCCGACGTCAGCCGTGCCCTGGGGTGGCCGACCGTCACACAAGGCCCTCAGCATCAACACTCGGAACTGTCGAAGGAACAGTGACGGCCAGTACGGTCCGTCCTCCGGTCCCCCCCCCGTCCCGCTGCCGCTGGGGCGTATGTGCCCGCGTGGCCTCGGTACTGCTGCGTGTCGCGCTGCCGCCCGGACTCGGTGAGGCGGGGCTCGCCGCGCTGGGCGCCGTGGTCGACCACTGCACGATCGACAACACGCTGCGGCAATCGCCGGCCGCCGCCTGGGAGCTCGCCTGAGCAGGCATTCCGCCGTCCACCGTGCGGCAGCACTGATGACCTCAGCCGTCGTGCGCCACCACGGCGACGGGCGCGACCACATGGTGCAGAACGGCGTGGGCGGCATGACCGATGTGGGTACCGACGGGGCTGGTGCGGATCCGACGGCCCACAACGGTCAGCGAGGCGTCGCGGGAGGCGGTGACGAGGACCTGGGCCGCACTGCCGCACCGACTTGCCTCGATCACGTCGACACTCGGGAACTTCCGCCGCCAGGGGCGCAGCGCGCCCGTCAGAGCGGTGGCCTGCTGTCGCGCGAGCGCGGCATGGAACTCCACGCCGTGGAAGGGGCGGAAGTCGCCGGGCGGCTCGGTCCAGGCGTGCACGACCCTCAGGGCCGCGCCGCGGCGGGCGGCGGCGGCGAAGGCGAACTCCAGGAGCGTTGCGTCCGCGTCGCCGGTGTCCAGGCCGACGACGACGGGCCTGGAGGGCGCCGTGGTGGACGGGCCCCCGCCGGGAGCCGTCAAGTGGTCCCCGGCGGCTTGCCCTTCCGCCCTGACCAGCACCACTGGGCGGGCGGCGTGGGCGACGACGTACAGGCTGACCGAACCGACGAGGAACCCGCCGATCCCGCCGAGGCCCTGTGAGCCCAGCGCCAGCAGCTCCGCCGCGTCTGCCGCCTCGGCGAGAGCGGTGGCCGGGTCGCCGGTGACCCGATCGGTGCACACCTCCACGTCGGGGTGGCGCGTACGGAGTTCCGCCGCGGCTTCGGCGCGATCCCCTTCGTACAGTCGCGCTCGCTCTCCACGCCGGCCAGCGGTGATCGGTTCCTCGGCACCGGCCTGCACACATGGAGGACCTTCAGCGGCAGGGCGCGCAGCCTCGCCTCGTGGACCGCCCAGTCGGCGGCGGCGCGGCTCTCGGGCGAGCCGTCGACACCCACGGTGATGTTTCCGGTCACGGTGGTCGCCTTCCGGCGGAGTCAGGCGGCGGTGAGGAGGTTCTTCACCTCGACCACGCCGGCCATCGCCTCGGTCTCGGCCACCAGCCGGTCTCCGGTCGCCGCCGGGACCTGTCCGGACAGTTCCACGATGCCGTCGTGGACGGTCACCGCGACGGTCGTGCGGTCGCCCGGAGCGCAGACGGTGCGGATCCGGTCCTCGACCTCGGCCTGTATCCCGGCGTCGTCCCTGATCAGGGTCTGCAGGAGCGCGTCGCGGCCGACGACGCCGACCAGCCGGCCCTCGTGGTCTGCGACCGGGATCCGCTTCAGCCGGGACAGCGCGGCCAGCCACGCGGCCTCCGCGACGGTGGCCCCTGGCAGCACGGTGATCGCGGGACTGGTCATCAGGTCGGCGGCCGTCTCGCCCTGGGCCTTGTCGAGCAGCCGTCGTCTCCGCAGTCTGCCGACCGGCCCTGGCCGGCGGTCGTATGCCTCGACGGCCACCTTGGCCAGCAGGTCCGACTCGGAGACGACGCCGACCACGCGGTCCTCCGCGTCCACGACCGGCAGCGCGCCGACGTGCGCACATGCGAGCAGCCGGGCGATCTCCCGGTACGGCAGGTCGTCACGCAGCAAGGCGGTGGGCACTTCCATCACGTCCCGCACCAGCGGCGTCCCGGGGCCGGGTTCGCGGGGCGCGTGCACCGGGGGAGGCGGCGGCACTTCCTCCGGCCTGGTGTGTTCGGCCGCCGCGGTGGCCACGGCGCCCAGGTAGCGCACGAGCACGTCCTGGCGGCTGCCTTCGCTGGGGCGCCAGGGCCGGGAGGGCAGGGAACGCCGTGCCTCGGTCCCCGTGGAGAAGTTCTCGTGCTCGTTCACGGTCGCCTCCGGAGTCCGTCGGGTTGCCTACCGTTCCGTTCCAGTCTTCCGTCCCGCCGTCGGTCGTCCAGTGCCGAACGGCCCTGATGGAACGACGTGACGGCCCTATCCGGTGCGGGTGCGGGCGCGGGCGGTGACACTGAAGGAGGAGCCGACCGGCAGGAGGCTGGGACATGGGCCTGCGGGATTTCCTGGAGCGGTTCCGTCCGACCGGGACACCGGGGGCGGCCGTAACGGGTGTGCCCCCCGACCGGGCGGCGGAGCGCGCCGCGGAACTGGCACCCGTCCTGGCCCGGCTGACGGCCATTCAGCAGGAAGCCGCCCGGATCCGGGCGGCCGGTGAGGAGGCGGCGGAGACGATCCGGCGGGATGCCGGGCACATGGCGGCGGACATCGTGGCGGCCGCCAGGGAGCAGGCTCCCGAGGTACGGCGTCAGGCCGCCGAACCCGTCGTGAAGGACGCGGTACGGGAGGCGGCAGCCGTGCGCGCCGCCGGTGACCGGGCTGCCGACGCGGTGCGCGAGCGCGGTCGGGCGAGGCTGCCCGCATTGGTGGACGAAGCGGTGGCGCAGGCAGTGCGGCCGACGGCCGGGACGGGCACGGCGTCATGAGTGCGGCCTGGGTGGCCGGAGCGGTGCGGGCCCGGGCCCTGACCGTCCGGTGTCCGGGTGCCGGCGGAGCGCGGGAGATCGCGGCGTGCTCTTCGCTGGACGAGGCCCTGCGGCGGCTCGGCGGGACGCCGTACGGCAGGTACACGCGGGAGGCGGCCGGGCTCCCCGAGGCGCAACGAGCGGTGTCCGCGACGCTGTTGTGGCATCTGAGGGTGCTGGCGGGCTGGCTTCCGCGAGTCGGGGCCCGGCTGCTCGTTCCGCTCGTCTCCGGGTTCGAGATCGCCAACGTCGTCGCCCGGCTGTCCCCCGAACACCCCGAACACCCCGAACAGCAGGGCCGCGTCCCGCCGTACCGGCTCGGAGCGCTGGAGACGGCCTGGCGGCGCCTTGACGAGGCAGTGACCCCGGCGGAACTGCGTGCCGCGCTCGCCGCCTCCCCGTGGGGTGATCCGGGCGGCGACACGCCGTGGGCGGTGGTCACGGGCATGCGGATGGCCGCCGCGCGGCGCACCGCCCAGGCCGTGCCGCAGGCGCGGGGCTGGGCCGTCGCCCGCGCGGCCCTGCTGACGGCGCGTGAAGTGTTCGTGCACGGCCGCTCCCTGCCGGAGCCGGTGCGGCGGGACGCGGCCCGGCTGCTCGGGGGACGGGCGCCGACCGCCGCCTCGTACCAGGAGTTTCGCGACGGTCTTCCGGTGCCGGCCCGGCGCCTCCTGACCGGCGTCGAGGATCCGGCGGGGCTGTGGCGGGCGGAGGCCGGGTGGTGGCGCACGCTACGGGACGACGGGGCGGCTCTGCTGCGCGACGGCAGGCCCGGGCCCGGCGTGGTCGTCGGTGCGGTCGCGTTGCTCTCCGTCGACGCCTGGCGGGTGAGGGCCGCCCTGGAGTCGGCGGCGCGGGGCGGGCGGCTCGGGGAGGCGTTCGATGCCCTTGCCTGAGGGGATGACACCGGTCCGGATGTGCCGCGTGGCGGTGCTCGTGCCGCGCGCGGCGCTGCGCGAGGCGCTGGTGCGGATCGCCGAAGCGGGCTGTGTGGAGCTGGACCGCGTCGAGGAGTCGGTTCCGGGGCCCGCGGCGCTGCGGCTGCGGCGGCTGGTGGGCCGCGGCGGCCCGCGGAACGTGGGCGAGGCCGCCGCCCTGGCCGTCGCCGCGCCCGACCTCGACCGGCTCGAAGGCCGTCGGGAGACGAGCCTGCTGGCCGGGGAGGCCGAACTGGAGGAGCGTGCGGAGGGCGCTGTGCGGCAGGGCGAGGTGTCGGCGCTCGCCGGATGGTGCCCGGCGGCCGAGGTGCCCCGGGTCGCCGAGCGGCTCGCGGCGGCGGGCGGCGCACTGCTGCCGCTGCCGGCTCCGCGCGGCACCGATCCGCCGACGCTGCTGCGCACCGCCGGGGACGTCTCCTTCACCCCGCTGGTGACGACGTACGGCACGCCGTCGTACGCGGACCTCGATCCGTCGTGGCCGGCGGGCCTCGCGTACATCGCGATGTTCGGGATCATGTTCGGCGACGTCGGGCACGGGGCCCTCCTGTTCCTGGGCGCGCTGGCCCTGCGCCTCGGGCGGCCCCGGCGGCTCGCCCCGCTGCACCGTCTGTGGCCGTTCCTCGCCGGCGCCGGGCTGGCCGCGATGCTCGCGGGCGCCGCCTACGGGGAGTTCTTCGGGCCGACGGGCTTGCTGCCGGTGCTGTGGCTGGCGCCGCTTCAGAGCCCCGCCCGACTGCTGGCGGCGGCGGTGGTGTTCGGGGCCGCGCTGCTCTCCCTCGCGCATGCGGCGGGCGCGGTGAACCGGGTGCGGGAGAGCGGCTGGGCGTCGGCGCTGTACGTGGCGTCCGGTGTGGCCGGGCTGCTGTTCTACCTGGGGCTCGCGACGGCGGCGGCAGGGCTGGTCCTGCACGTGCCGCCGGCCGCCGTGACCGGAGCCGCAGTCGCGTTCGCCGGGCTGGCGATGGTCGCGCTGGGGCTGTTCCGGGCCACGGCGGGCGGCGGCGCGGGGCTTGCGGAGAGCGGGGTACGGCTCTTCGACGTCGTCGTGCGCACCGGCACCAACACCCTGTCCTTCGCCCGGCTCGCGGCCTTCGGCCTCACCCATGCCGCGCTCGCCGACCTGGTGTGGCGCGGCACCACGAATCTGGCGGCACGCGGTCCGGCCTGGTGGGCGGGTGCCGTCCTGCTGTTCGCCGTCGGGACAGCCCTGTCCTTCGGCCTGGAGGCCCTGGTGGCCGGGGTGCAGGCCCTGCGGCTGGAGTTCTACGAGATCTTCTCCCGGCTCTTCGAGACGGAGGGCCGTCCGTTCCGTCCCTGGCACGTTCCTCCGGCGGAACCCGCCGACGTGCTCCTGCGAAGGTGATCACATGCTCGCCTGGCTGATCGTGCTTCCGGTCCTGGTGGCGGTCCTCGGTGCCGTACGGCTGCTGCGGCGGCGCCGGGCCAGACACGCGTTCCGCTGGCTCCTGGCGACCGACCTGGCTCTGCTGGCGGGCGCGTGCGCCGTCCTGGCCACGGCGCTCTCGGGTCCGGCACAAGCCTCGGCGCAGGGTGCGGCCGGAGGCGCTGGGGTCAACGGCTCCGCCCTGATCGGGGCGGCTGTCGCGGTGGCCGGAGCCTCGATCGGCGCCGCCATCGCGGTCGCCTACACGGGGGCCGCCGCACTCGCCGCGCTGAGCGAGCGCCCGGAGATGTTCGGCCGGGCCATGGTGATCGTGGGGCTCGCGGAGGGCATCGCGGTGTACGGGCTGGTGGTCGCGATCCTGCTGATCGGAAAGGCATGACCATGGGGACGGTGGCCGCCATCGGGGCCCGGACGAGTGTGGGCGGGCTGGCCCTGGCCGGGGCCGAGGTACTGGTCGCGGAGAACCCGGACGCCGTCCGTCGCGCCTGGCGAGAACTCCCCACCGCCGTCTCGCTGGTGATCCTGACCGCGTCGGCCGCCGAGGCGCTCGGCACCGAGGCCACGGAGCCCGAGCCGGACCAGGCGAGGCCGCTGATGGTGGTGATGCCCCGATGACGGCACCCGCCGACGAACTGGCCCCGGTCCGTGCCGAACTCCTGCGGGCCGCCCGCGCGGAGGCCGAGGCCGTGGTGGAGCGGGCGCGCGCGGACGCGACGGAGACCCTGCGGGCCGCACGCGCCGAGGCCGAGCGGGTTCTCGCGCAGGCGCGTGAGCGGGGGGCCGGGGACGGGCGCACGGAGGCCACCCGGGAGCGGGTGCGCGCCGCCGAGGATGCCTGGAGCCGGGAACTCGCGGCCCGCGCCGGGGTCTATGCGGACCTTCGGGCCGCGGTCCGTTCCGGCGTACGGCGGACGCTGGCCGAGGGTGCCGCATCGCCCGGTGGACGCGCGGAGACGGACCGGCCGGGGTGGGAGCCGGCGGCCGGCGCCGGGGCCGCCGCGGACCGCGGGGCCGCGGCCTGTTCCGGCACCCGACGGGTGTCGGCCGACGTCCCGGTCGCGGACGACCGTCTCGCCCGGGCCGCCAGGGCGCTGCTCGGCGAAGACGCGCGGATCACGGTGGCAGCGGGCGGCGGAGTCACCGCCGACGTGCCCGGACGCCACCTCGACCTCTCCGCGGACACCCTCGCGGACCGCGCTGTGGAACGCCTGGGCGCCCGGATCGAGAGCCTCTGGGGCGAGCCATGACCGTCACGTCCTCGCGGATCCTGCGGGTCGCAGGACCTCTGGTGGAGATGGCGTGCCCGGCCTCCGTGGCCATGCACGACCTGGTGCTGTTGGGAACCGCCAGGCTGCCGGGCGAGGTGGTCGCGGTCCGGGGGGACACGGCGACTGTCGAGGCGTACGAGTACACGGGCGGCCTGGCGCCGGGGCACCCCGCCGAACCGCAGGGCCGCCCGCTGTCGGTACGACTGGGCCCCGGGCTGCTCGGGGGCGTCTTCGACGGCCTGCTGCGGCCGCTGTCCGGGGCCGGTGACCTGTTGCCGGCCGGCGGACCGGAGGCGGTCGCGGACCGGCGCACCTGGCCGTACACCCCGAAGGTCGCCGAGGGAACGCGCGTCGCCGGCGGCGCAACCCTCGGCGAGATCACCGCCGCCGTGCCGCTGCGGCTGCTCGTGCCGCCCGGTCTTTCGGGCGCGGTGCGCGCCGTCGCGGCGACGGGCGAGTACCCCGCCGACGCCGTGCTCGCCGCGGTGGACGGGCACGAGGTGCGCATGGCACAGACCTGGCCGGTGCGCAAGCCACGCCCGGTGGCGGAGCGGCTGCCCGCCGAGCTGCCGCTGCACACCGGGCAGCGCGCCGTCGACCTGCTCTTCCCCGTGGCCCGGGGCAGCACCGTCGCCGTTCCCGGCGGATTCGGCACCGGCAAGACCATGCTGCTCCAGCAGATCGCCAAGTGGTGCGACGCCGACGTCATCGTCTACGTCGGCTGCGGAGAGCGCGGCAACGAGATGGCCGACGTCATCGAGGAGCTGGCGGAGCTGTCCGACCCGCGCACCGGGGGCCGGCTGTCGGAGCGCACGGTGACGATCGCGAACACCTCCAACATGCCGATGATGGCCCGGGAGGCGAGCGTGCACACGGGGGCCACGGTCGCCGAGTACTTCCGCGACATGGGCCTCGACGTCGTCGTCATCGCCGACTCGACGTCCCGCTGGGCCGAGGCGCTGCGGGAGTTCGCCTCGCGGATGGGCGAACTCCCCGCCGAGGAGGGCTATCCGGCCGGGCTCGCCTCACAACTGGCGGCGTTCTACGAACGGGCCGCCGCCGTGCACACGCTCGGCGGTGCCACCGGGTCGGTCACGGTGCTCGGTGCCGTCTCCCCGCCCGGCGGCGACCGCACCGAGCCCGTCACCGCCCACACCGAACGGTTCGTGCGGTGCCTGTGGAGCCTGGACCGCGACCTCGCCTACGCCCGCCACTACCCGGCCGTCTCCTGGACGGACTCCTTCTCCCGGGACGCCGCCGCCCTGGCCACCGCCCACGTACGGGCCGGGGACCCGGACTGGGCGGGCCGCCGGGCCCGGGTGGCGCGGCTGCTCGCCGAGGCGGACCGGCTCGCCGACCTGGTCGAACTCGTCGGCATCACGGCCCTGCCCCCGCGCGAGCGGATCAGCGTGCTCGCCGGGCGGCTGCTGCGCGAGGCCGTGATCCAGCAGAGCGCGCTGTCCCCGACCGACGCCTACAGCGCGCCCGAGAAGACGGCTGCCCTGGTCGCGGGCACACTGGCGGTGGTCGACCGCTGCCTGGAACTCGTGGACTCCGGGACCACCGCGGACGCCGTGGAGGCGGTTGACTTCACCCCGTTGCTGCGTGCCCGCGAGGACGCCGGACCGGCAGAGACCGTGCCGGTGGCGGCCGCCCGCGACACGGTGCTGGCCAGGCTGGCGGAGGCAGCGGCATGAGCGGGCCTGCGGACCGGGTGGGCTCCGAGGCCCCCGTGGATTCCGCCGTCCTCGTAAGCCCCGTGGACATCGAGTACACCGGTGTGCGGGAGCTGCGCGGCCCGCTGGTGGTCCTGGAGGGGGTGCGCGGGGTCGGCTGGGACGAGTCCGCCACCATCACCCTCGACTCTGGTGAACGACGGCACGGTCTGGTGCTGGAGGCGGACCGGGACCTCGCCGTGGTCCAGGTCCTGGAGGACACCGCCGGAATGGACCGAGGCGGCACCCGCGTCGCCTTCTCCGGCTCTCCCCTGCACATCCCTGTCGGCCCCGGGTGGCTGGGCCGGGTGTGCAACGGGCGGGGCGAACCGGCCGACGGCGGGCCGCCGGTGCTCGGCGCGACCCGGGCGGCGGTGGGCGGCGCACCGATCAACCCGGTGCGCCGGGAGCCGCCGAACGAGCCGGTGCTGACCGGCGTGAGTGCCGTGGACGTCCTCACCACCCTGGTACGCGGCCAGAAGCTCCCGGTGTTCTCCGCGGCCGGACTGCCGCACCTGGAACTCGCGGTGCAGATCGCGGCCCAGGCGACCTGCGGGGGCGAGGCGTTCGCCGTGGTCTTCGCCGGCATGGGTCTCACTCACGCCGACGCCGCGTTCGTCCGCGCCGGACTGGCGGAACGCTCGGCCGCCCGGGAACTCGTCCTGCTCCTCAACACCGCCGACGATCCGGTCATCGAGCGGCTGCTGACCCCGCGGCTCGCCCTGACGGTCGCCGAGTCCCTGGCGTTCACCGCGGGCCGGCACGTCCTGGCGGTGATGACGGACATGACGGCCTACGCCGAGGCGCTGCGCGAGGTGTCGGCCGCGCGGGGCGAGATCCCGGCCCGCCGGGCCTACCCCGGCTACCTCTACAGCGACCTCGCCTCCCTCTACGAGCGCTGCGGCCGGATCAGGGGCCGCCCCGGATCGGTGACCGTCCTGCCGGTGCTCACCATGCCGGCGGGCGACATCACCCACCCCGTCCCCGACCTGACCGGCTACATCACCGAGGGCCAGATCGTGCTCTCCGCCGAGGTGCACGCCGCCGGTGTGTACCCGCCCGTCGACCCGCTGGCCTCGCTGTCCAGGCTGATGCGCCACGGCGCCGGAAAGGGACGGACCCGGGCCGACCACCCGGACGTGGCGGCGCAGCTGCTTGCCGCGCTGGCCCGGTCCCGGCAGGTGCGGGAGCTCGCCGATCTGATCGGCCGGCCCGCGCTCAGCGCGGTCGACCTGCGCCACCTGGACCTGGAGGACGCCTTCAGGCAGCGGTTCCTCGCCCAGACCACGGACGAGAACCGGACGCTGGACGACTCCCTGGACCGGGCCTGGGACGTCCTGCTGACGCTGCCGCGCAGCCAGCTCGGCATGATCCCGGCGGAACTGCTCGACGCCCATCGCGCCCCGCAGGAGGAGCCGCCGTGAGCGGGCACGCCAGCCGGGTTCCAGCGGGTCGGGCCGGCCGGCTGCGGCTGCGGCACAGCCTCGCCACCGCACTGCGCGGAGCGGACCTGCTCGAACGCAAGCTCCGGCTGCTGCTCGACCGGGAGCAGGTGGCACGCCGTGCTGCTGAGCAGGCCGGTGAGGTGTGGCGGCAGCGGCTGGCCGAGGCGGAAACCTGGCTGGTCCGGGGGATGCTGCTCGGCGGCGAGGCCGCGCTGGCCGAGGCGGTACCGGCGGACCACGCCCGGGTAGACGTCGGATGGGCCGCGCTCATGGGCGTACGGCACCCCGCCACCGTCTCCTGGACGGATCCCGTGCGCTCACCCGAGGAGCCGACCCCGCCCAACACCGCGCTCGCGCATGCCGAGACGGCGTACCGTGCGGCGGTCCGGGCAGCCGCGGAGCACGCCGCCCGCCAGGCCGCCGCCGGCCTGCTCGCCGCCGAGGCGGTACGCACCCGGCAGCGGGTCCGTGCCCTGCGCCGGCACTGGATCCCCCGGCTGCGAGACGAACTCGCGGCGGTGGAACTGGCCCTGGAAGAAGGCGAGCACGAGGAGGCGGTACGGCGCCGCTGGGCCGCCGCGCGTGGCACACGGTGACCGGGACCGGGCACGTGCATGACGACGCCAGGACGCCCGGGCTCGCGTACCACGGCGGGCCCGCTCGGGGCCCGCCGGAAAGGGAACGCGTCAGGTCAGCCGCCGTGCTGGATCTGTACGTGCCTGGCCTCCGCCTTCTCGCGGCCCAGACCGACGCTGATGGTCAGCATGCCGTCGGTGTAGTCGGCCTTCACGTCGTCCTCGTCGGCGCCGGACGGCAGAGTCACGCTACGGCTCATCGCGCCGTACCGGATCTCGCTGTGGCTCTTGTCGACTTCCCGTTCGGCGCGTTCGGCCTCGACCGTCAGCACCCCGTCGCCGATGACGACGTCGATGTCGTCGGGGGACATACCTGGCAGTTCGGCGCGCATGACATAGCGGCCGCCCTCCGTGTAGTCCTCGATCCGGACCGCGGGCATCGTCAACCTGCTGGGAAAGGTCTCGAACCATTCCGGGATCTCGGGGAACGGGAACCTCTGCCTGTGTGCCAGTGTGGCCATCGCCGTACCTCCTTGGCGGTCGTCATGTCTGCCGACACCTCCAGTCCAACTCGCCCGGCGCGCCTCGGCTGGGGCCGAACAGCCCAGATCCAGGTCCCCGAAGTCCCTACTGCACGGGCGGCTCCCGGCCAGACTGGAGAGCGGGGCACCAACACACCCGACGGTGATCACCATGTCCGACGTCACCACCACCGACCTCTACGAAGTGACCATGGCCCTGTCCTACCTCCGGGAGGACATGCGGGCGCCCGCCACCTTCGGCCTCTTCGTCCGCGACCTTCCGCCCGGCCGGGGCTTCCTGGTCTCCGCCGGGCTGGAGCCCGCCCTGGACTTCCTGGCCCGGTTCCGCGTGGAACGTGCGGACGTCGAGGACTTCGCGGCCGTCCTCAAGCGACCGGCAGCGGACCTGCGGCCGCTGCTCGGGATGTCTTTCGAGGGCGAGGTGCGGGCCGTGCCCGAGGGACGTGTGGTGTTCGCGGGCGAGCCGCTGCTGGAGGTGACCGCGCCGCTGCCCCAGGCACAGCTCGTCGAGACGTACCTCCTGAACCAGGTCTGCCACCAGACGGTGGTGGCGTCCAAGGCGGCCCGTTGTGTGCTGGCCGCAGCCGGGCATCCGGTGGTGGACTTCTCGCTGCGCCGCACGCACGGCCGTGACGCCGGGTTCCAGGCGGCCCGCCTGGGAGCCGTCGCCGGCTTCGCGGGCACCAGCAACGTCGCCGCGGCGACCGCCCTCGGCTTCCCGGCCTCCGGAACCATGGCGCACTCCTACATCGAGGCGTTCCCCGGCGAGGAGGAGGCATTCCGCGCCTTCGCGCGCTGCCACCCCGGCCCGGTCACCTTCCTCGTGGACACCTACGACACCGAGGCGGGTGTGCGGATCGCGGCACGGGTCCTGAAGGAGCTACGGCGCGGCCCCGGCTGCGCGATCCGCCTGGACAGCGGTGACCTCGGCGCCCTCGCCGGCAGGGCGCGCGCGGTCCTCGACGCCGCTGGGCTGCCCGAGGTACGGATCGTGGCCAGCGGCGGTCTCGACGAGTACGGCGTGGCCCGCCTGGTACGCGCCGGAGCCCCGATCGACGTGTACGCCGTGGGCACCCGCATCGGGGTGGCCGCGGACGCCCCCTGCCTGGACTGTGCGTACAAGCTCGTCGAGTACGACGGCCGCCCTGTGATGAAGCTGTCCTCGGCGAAGGTCACCGCCCCTGGCCGCAAGCAGGTCCACCGGCGCGCCGGGCACCCCGACCTCGTCGCCCTCGCGGTCGAAGAGCCCCCGGACTCGGCACGGCCGCTCCTGGACACGGTGATGCGCGGCGGGCGCCGAACCGGGCCGCCGGACCGCTGGCAGAACGCCCGCGAGCGCCTCCGCGCGGACCTCGCGGAGCTGCCGTCCTCCGCACTCAGGATCGATGCCCCCGAACCGGTCCAGCCCGTCCGCTCCCGGGCATTGGACGAGCTCACCGCACGGGTGCGTGCACAGATCGAGGACCGGCTCTCCGCAGGGGCCGTCCCTTCCGGCTGATCCCGGCCACTCCGGGCCGACCGGTTGCGGCCCGGGACCTAGGGCCCCTGGCAGCTCTTGCGAGCCGGGGATTGCATGAGATCGCGGGGCACTCTCCACGCCCTGCCGCAGCGAGGAGGCGAGCCTCATGAACACCCCCGCACCGAGCGACCGTCGGCCTGTCGTGGTCGGTGTCGACGCCGACCCGGCCCACCGGATGGCGCTGGTCTGGGCGTCCGACGAGGCGGTCCGGCGGCGTGTTCCGCTGCGCGCGGTCCACGCCGAGGGCGTGCCGGCCCGGGGCCACCGGGGAGAGAGGGTCCCGCCGCCCTGGGAGGAGCGGAACGAGGAACCGCACCACAGGGGGAAGCAGTTGCTCACGGAGGCGGTGGACTTCGTCGCGGCCAGGCATCCCGGCATCGAGGCGGACGCCGTGCTCGCGGAGGGGGAGCCCGGGCGGGTGCTGGGGGAGCAGAGCCACGACGCCACGGCCGTCGTGCTGGGCTCTCGCCACCTGGGCCGGGCTCGCGAAGTGTTCGGTTCCACCTCGGTCGTCCTGCCCGTCATGGCTCACGCCCGCTGTCCCGTGGTTGTCATACCGGAACCGGAGCACGTGACGCAGGACCCGGCATACTACGTGGTCGGCGTCGACGGCAGCGAGCACTCCGGCGCGGCGGTCGACCTGGCCTTCCAGGAGGCCGCGCTGCGCGGTGCCCAGGTGCGGGCGCTGTACGTGTGGCACCCCGGCCACCTGCGGATCTTCGACGAGTACGAATCCCAGCAGGAGTGCCGCCGGCTGCTCTCCGAGACGGTGGCCGGCCGCCGGGCCCGCTACCCGGAGGTGGAGCTGCGGCACGAGCTGGTCGTCGGCCATCCGGTGCAGGCGCTCGCCGACGCCTCGGCGCACGCGCTGGGTCTGGTGGTGGGAACCCGGGGGCGTGGTGGCTTCGCCGGCATGCTGCTGGGCTCGGTCAGCCAGGGCGTCCTGCACCACGCTCGCTGCCCGGTCTTCGTCGTTCCCACGCAGGAGTGACACGGCGGCCGACCTGCTCGATGGCGTCTGACATCGACGTGAGGAGGAGCCGCATGAAGGTCTCCGAAGCAACGACCGTCCCGAGCCTCCTATGAGCCCCGGACCGGTGCACCCGGGAACGTCCGTGCTGCAGGGCGGCGGCGGATACGGCCTCGGCTGGCGGCGCCCTTCGCGGACCTCTTCGCGGTGATGCTGCCCGTCGCCTCGACCAGGACCGTGCGGGACGCGCCGTCGCGCCGCCGGAGCAGTGAAGTCCGCCGCCGCGACGTACCAGACCGGTGTCAGCGGGTGTAGCGCGTCACCCAGCCGGGCTCCACGTGCTCCCATTCGCGGGCCCACCGCGCGAGACGGCGCTGTTCGATGCTCTTACCGAGGGCCCACCGCAGGCCGCACGCCGTGACCACACCACCGCACGCGGTCGCGCATCCCATCGCCACACCGGCGGTCGCCGCGAAGTCCCGGGCCCGGGGTGGCGTGGCGATGTCACCGCGCGCGTCCAGCCACACGGTCGCCGTGGCTCCGCGATGGAGCCAGGCCCGTACCGGTGCGACGCCCGTGTGGGCCCCGTTCCGGTCACTCCATTGCACGAGCGCGTGAAAACCGGACTGCGCGCCGGCGCGGTCGTCACCCGACCGCGCTTGCGTCAGCAGGCTTGCCGTCACCGGATGCAATTGCGCGAGCCGAGTCTGCCGAGCCAGCGTGAAGTGGCTGTACACCGCATGCCCGACGCACCACGCCCCGAGCGGCACCGCCACCAGTGCGACGATCGTCAGGAAGGCCCGGAGCCCGCGTTCCAGCCGGTCCATCGGCCGTTCCAGTGAGCCCGGCTCGCCGTCGGCCGCGTGCCGGGCCCCCTTGCCGGGCCGGGCCGACGTGGACCGGCGGCCGGGGAGACGCGGTGTCCGCATGGCACGGCCCTCCGCTTCGAAAACGTCGTACGTCTCACCGTCCTCGGCCGCTGATGCGTCCCGGTAGGGCCGCGCGGTCCTCCACGGCGTGCCGTTCGGCCCCACCCGGCACCGCGAACATCGCCGACCGAGACATCCGGGGCATCACCGAAACCCGGCCGGACGTGCGTCAGACCGCCCGTCGGCCGATCCCCCAGCGGAGGCGGGGCAGCGAAGGCGGTCGGGCGTGGGCTCCTCGGCCAGACCGTGGCGCCCCGGTACGTTCGCCGGGCCGCCGGCGCCCGGGATCGGCCCCGTGCGGAGGCAGGCCCCGCGTGGCACGTTGGATGGAGCATCATTTCTCCGGAGAGGGGCCGATCATGCGAGCTCGCCTCGGCGACCAGCTCGTCATCGAGAGCCCGGCGACCGGCACGGCCAGGCGCGACGGCGAGATCGTAGGACTGCACCACGAGGACGGCACACCCCCCTACGACGTGCGCTGGTCGGACACGGACGAGGTGACGCTCGTGTTCCCGGGGCCCGACGCCCACATCCACCATCTTGAGCACGGACAACTCCTCACCGAGGGCGAGGTACAGGCGGACGCGGGAGCGGCCCGACCCGTACCCCCGGCCGGGGCGGCCAATCCCGGCGATGTCGGTCGACGTGTGGCCGTGGAACGCCGCAGGCAGGGACTGAGCCGTGCGGAAACCGCCCGCCGAGCCCGGATGGCCCCCGACTACCTGTCCTACCTCGAGGAACAGCCTGCCGATCCCTCCGCAGCGGCTCTGATCAAGTTGGCTGCCGTGCTGGGCACGTCGGTCACGGCCCTGCGCGGCGGCGGCATGGACCTTCCGCCCGGCCAGGGCCGTGCCCTGCTCCACCCGCAGCTGCGGGACCTGGGCCCGGAAGAGTGCCGCACCCTGCTGTCCACGCACGGGGTGGGGCGCATCGCGGTGTCGTCGCCCGACGGTCGCCCGGCGGTCGTGCCTGTCAACTACGACGTGGTCGACGACGCCATCGTCCTTCGTACGGCCCCCGACTCGGTGGCTGCGGCAGCCGTTGGCACGGAGGTCGCCTTCGAGGTGGACCACGTGGACGAGGCGCTGAGCCAGGGCTGGAGCGTGCTCGCCGTCGGCCCCGCGCGTGTCGTGACGGATCCGGAGGCCGTGCGCGGGCTCGCCCGGCGTGCGCACAGCACGCCCTGGGCCGGCGGGGCGCGGGAGACGTGGGTCTCGATCAGGCCCACGAGCCTGACGGGCCGTCGGATCACTGCGGCCGACCGATGAGCGGTGCCACCTGACGGTCGGGGGCAGTCGGCGTCGGGGACGGGGCGTACCCGGCCGCCGAGACGCTCGGGGAGGCTGCGGCGACGACGTCGGGCCAACTGCGCGCGAGACAGGCCGACTCCCGGATCCGGCGAAGAGAGCCGTGGTGTCGAGGCCAGGCGCGGATCGCAACCGCCACGCCCCGAAGCCCCTCCTCCGCGTGCGGCGGAAAGGAGATCGGGGGGATCCTCGAATGGAGAACCGTGCTCGGTATGCGCGCGGCACCCGCACCATCCGTTCGAACGGACCTGTTCACCGTCGTTCCCAGCTTGCTACGAGACGGAGGCCGCCGCTATGCAACCCGTCGTCACCGTGGGCCTCGACGGATCGCCCGAGAGTCTCGCCGCTGCCCGCTGGGCGGCCGACGAGGCCGAAAAACGTGAGCTCACCCTGCGCCTGCTGCACGCGTGGCCGATGCTGGCCCCCGAACCGGCCCGCGTTCCCGCGGAAGTCGACCAGAACTACTGGTCGAAGCGTTTCGTCCACGACGCGCAGACGGAGCTCCAAGCCCTCCACCCAGGGCTGCCCGTCGTCACCAGCCTGGTCGCCGACGATGCGCAGAACGCCCTCCTGGAAGCGGCGGCGGAGTCGGAGATGACGGTGCTCGGTTCGCGAGGTCTGGAGCCCGTGGAGAGCTATTTCCTGGGCGACGTCAGCATGCCCGTCGTGGCTCGGGCCGAGCGGCCGGTGGTGCTGGTCCGAGCCGAGGGACGGGAGAAGGGACCGTCGTCAGCCGTCCCGCGCCGCGTGGTCGTGGCCCTGAAACTGCACGGCTCCTGCGACGACCTGCTCGACTTCGCCTTCCACACCGCTGCGGCCAGGGGCGTTCCGCTGCTGGCCATCCATGGCCGAAGCGTTCCGCTCCATGCCCGTGTGCCCTGGGGTGTGGACCACGACATCGCAGAAGAGATGACGCGGGACATCCAGGAGCAGCTGAGCAGGGCGCTTCATCCCTGGCGCGAGAAGTACCCGCGGGTGGAGGTGGCCGACGGCATCGGTCTCGAAAGCCCGGCCAGGGCTGTCGTGCAAGCGTGCGAAGGCGCCGCGCTCCTGGTCGTCGGCCGACGTCGACGCCGTCTGGCGCCCCACCTGGGTCCCGTCGCACAGGCCGCCGTCCATCACGGGCGTTGCCCCGTAGCCGTCGTTCCTCATGACTGAGCCAGGTCACCGCGGGACACCGGCGCGGTCGGTACCGCCGGCGGACGAGTCTGCGCTCCGCTCCACACCCCGACCCGCAGGCGGGCCGCAGCGGGCCGCGGTGTGCGAGACCCACACCGCGACGCTGTTCTTCGTCGGCGACCGGGCGTACAAGGTCAAGAAGCCGGTCGATCTCGGATTCCTGGACTACACCGCCCTCGCCGCGCGCCGGGCCGCGTGCGAGCGCGAAGTCGCCCTCAACCGCAGGTTCGCGCCCGATGTCTACGTGGGCCTGGGCGAGTTCCGCAGCCCCGATGCGGAGGCGCCCGAACCGCTCGTGGTGATGCGCCGCATGCCGGAGGACCGCCGACTCTCCCGCCTCGTTCAGGAAGGCGCAGCCGTCGACGACGTACTGGGGGCCGTTGCCCGGCACCTGGCCGCCTGGCACGCGGCCGCCCCCCGCGGCCCCGACGTGGACGAACAGGGTACGAGGGACGCGCTGGCGGCACGCTGGGAAGCAAGCTTCGCGGAGGTCCGCGCACTGGCCGCCGACGGCTCCTGGCCCGAGAGCGGCACGGAGGCCGAGCGGCTGGTGCGCCGCTATCTCGCCGGTCGTGAGCGGCTGTTCGACGCCCGTATCGACCAGGGCCGCGTGGTGGACGGCCACGGAGACCTGCTCGCCGAGGACATCTTCTGTCTGGGCGACGGACCCCGCGTCCTGGACTGCCTGGAGTTCGACGACCGTCTCCGCCGTCTCGACGGCCTGGACGACGCCGCCTTCCTCGCCATGGACCTCGAACGGCTCGGCGCCCCGCAGGCCGCGGCGTACTTCCTCGCCCGGTACTGCGAGTACTCGGGCGATCCCGCGCCCCCTTCCCTGTGGCACCACTACGTCGCCTACCGTGCATTCGTCCGCGCGAAGGTCTCGATGATCCAGGCCCGTCAGGGCGCGCCCGGCGCGGAGGCGGCCTCTCGGCGGCTTGCCGCCATGGAACTGCACCATTTGCGCGCATCCGCCGTCCGTCTCGTCCTCGTCGCCGGACTCCCGGGCAGCGGGAAGTCCACCCTCTCCGGGGCGCTGGCCGACCGGCTGGGCGTCACCCTGCTCAGCAGCGACCGCGTCCGCAAGGAGCTCGCCGGCATCCCGGCCGGGCAGTCCGCGGCGGCCGGCTACGGCGAGGGGCTGTACACGCCGGAGTGGACGGCCAGAACCTATGCCGCCCTGCTCGACCGCGCAGCCGTCCTGCTGTCCCTGGGCGAGTCCGTCGTGCTGGACGCCACCTGGTCCGACGCCGGGCAGCGGGAAGCGGCCGTGCGGACGGCCGAACGCACTGACGCCGACCTGGTGGCCCTGCACTGCCGCGTTCCGGATGACGTGTCGGCGGCCCGCCTCGGCGCGCGCTCGCCCGGTGTGTCCGACGCCGGTCCCGACATCGCCCGCGCCATGGCCGTCAGGGAAGCGCCGTGGCCGGAAGCCGTACCGGTCGACACCAGCGGAGCGCTGGAATCCGCCGTGGAACAGGCACTGACCGCCATACGCCCGTGGGAAGCCGGCCAGGCCCCGGCCTTCCGCAGACACGCGGAGTACGGTGCGGGAGACGGTGGATGAGCGGGGGAGTGACCATCGTCCACGTGCTCGTCCACCGTGGCCGGGCACCCTGGTCGGCGAGGTCCCGGGGAACGCGGGAGCGGCGGAACACCGGTTCTCGCCGGTGTTCAGGAACGGTCGTGCCGAGGGACGGCGGCGCCGCCGCCGGCCCGCACGGACTCCACCACCTCCTGGTGCAGGTTTCGGCTGTTCCGCTCAGAAGGGCACGGCACGGGGCTGCCGGTGAGGGTGAACCAATCGGAGGTGCCGCTGTACTGGACCTTCACGTCCGCCTGCCCGCCGTTCCAGCTGGTACGCACGGTCAGCTCCCCGGTGACCACCCCGACCTCGTCGGTACGGACGCCACCCTGTCCCGTGAACACGCCTGGTGTCGTCCACGATGTCAGCACCATGGCGCCCTCACCTCCTTCTTCGTGAGTGCGGAGATCGACGCTTCCCACCGGCACCCCGCGGGTCCGCGGCCGCGCCTTTCCGGCACCTACGGAACGGATATCGGGCGCTTGCGAGATCGACGTCGGGAAGCCGTGCTCGACGCGCGATCGGGTTCTGCGGACATCATGCGCGTACGGCCTACGCGACGACAGGGCCGAACGGTCCTGCACGGGACCGGTCAGGCCGCCCAGGGGCAGCGGGAAACCCTCTGTGTGTGGGCGACCCTGTCGAGCTGGAGCCCGAAGTGGCCGTGCCGGCGCCGGGCGCCGACGACGCGTCGCCTCGTGCGCGGAGCGCGCCGGGCTGCGCAACGCCGAAGTCAAGGTGTCGCCACCGAACGGTCGAGGAGTTCACGACCCGGCCCGTCGTCGTCCGGCCCGCTCCGTCCGCTTCCTGGGGCCGCGCGGTGTCGTACCCCGGGGCCTCACGGTGTGGGACCTGCCGCGTCCCTGGACCTCTCGACCAGGAACCTCGTGGCATCCGCCAGGGTGGTGAGTTCCGGGTAGTCCTCCTCGTCGATACGGACTCCCCGTGCGCTCGGACAGCAGCTCCACCAGGCCGAGGAAGTCGAGCGAGCCGAGTTCGAGCACGTCCCGGAACCTGTCGTCCGGCCGGGCCAGGCCGACGTCGGCGTCGGGAACGATCCGCGTGATCGACTCCTTGACCACCGCCGTGGCCTCCGCGTCGGTCAGGGGTTACGCGGCCTCGACCCCGGGCAGCGGCCGTCCCATCGAGCCGGGGCGGATGTCGCAGGCGGCGAAGTCGGCGATCATGATGGCGCCGGTCTCGGTCTGCCACCAGTTCTCGTGCACCGGCAGCCCGAGCACGTCCCGCCCCCACAGCACGGCCTCCGGGTTGAGCGGCTCGCCGACCGAGGCGATGAACCGCAGCGCGCTCAGGTCGAACGAGCGGGGCAGGTCGTACGGCCCGGTCCGGGGAGTCGTCCGCATCAGCATGCGCAGCGCCGTCGGCGCCGTGTACCAGACGCTCACCCGCTGCGCGGCGAGGATCCGGTACCAGCGGCGGGCGTCGTAGTCGCCTTCGTCCACGACGACCGTGACCCCGTGCATGAGCGGGGCGACGACCCCGTAGGACATGCCGGTGACCCAGCCGGGGTCGGCGGTGCACCAGTACACGTCGTCCGGGTGGAGGTCGAGGACGTACCGCGCGGTCACGTAGTGGGCGACGGCGGCCTCGTGCACGTGCACCGCGCCCTCGAGGGTGCCCGTGGTCCCGCTGGTGAAGTGGAGCAGGGCCATGTCGTCCGGCGAGGTGGGCGCAATGGTGAACGTGTCGTCCGCGTCGGCCATGAGCGCGTCGAAGGAGAGCGTGCAGGCCGCCGCGTCCGCGCCGTCGCCGACGATCAGCACGTGCCGCAGACCAGGCAGTGCGTCGCGTTGTCCGGCGACCTTCCTGCGGTACAGCTCCGCCGTGGTGACCAGGACCCGGGCGTCGCTCAGCCGGAGCCGCTGGGCCACCGGGTCCGGGCCGAAGGCGGAGAACAGCGGGCCCGCGCCCGCGACCACGAGAAACCCGCGCACTCGGCGTGGTGGTCACTCAGATTCGGGGCAACCGGGAGGTGGGCGTCTTTCCGGATGGCCTTCCCTCGCATCGGCCCCTCCTTCCTCCGGGCCTCCTTCGATCATCCGTCCGCCCGGTCTCGCCCGCACCGGGGAGCACCGCCCCCACCCTCCAGGTTTCCCGGAGAGGACTCCCGGTTGCGGGGGCGGGGGCGACTCTCTGCCGACGTGCTGCGGGTCAGGCGACCCGGGTCAGAGGGGGACACTCCCAGGTCGCGTCGATCACCTCCGGGCGGGGCCGGTACATGCGCAGGGCCACGAACCAGGCGCCCTTCTTCGTGGTGGGCAGCCAATTGGCCTCCCGGTCCTCGCCGGGCGGTTCGTTCTGCAGGTGGATGGTCAGTCCGCCGTCCGCGTCCCACCGCAGACCGCTGCTGCGGTCGCCCACCGAGTAGCGGTCGGCCGGGTTGGGGATGAGGTTCATGTCCTCCCCGTAGGCGGTCAGCGACCAGAAGGCGTCGACCGGTGGCAGGGAGCCGCCGGGGAAGTGCAGTTCGTAGCGGCCTTCGGGCACCAGCTTGTCGCCGTTCGCGTCGTCGAAGTTGAGGAGGTAGACCGCTTCGGCGGGGTCGTTGGCCGTGATGCCGATGAGCGACTGGTCGGCGGCGCGTTTGAGGAAGTCGTCGCCGAAGCGTCCCATCTGCGGGGGAGGGTAGCGCCAGCCGTGCACGAGGTGCGCCCAGTCGCCGCTGAGGATCTGCTGTCTGAGCAGGGGCACGCCGACGGCGGAGGCCCGGATCAGGCTTCGCTTCACCGCGTCGGGCTGAGCCTCGACGTCGAGTCCGGGGCCCACCCCGATCTGGGCGAACTGCTGGAGAAGCACGTGGTGATGGGACGGCGGAGGGTTCTCGGCGAGCATGGCGTTCAGCGTCTTCCACGGCCCCAGGGGATCCTCCTCGGCCAGGACCGGCTTCAGGACGTCACGGCTTTCAGGGACCTTCGCGTCCGGCCTGCCGAACAGGCTGAGCGGGGTGAGCCGGTACTGCTCCTGGAGTTCCCGCACCCGCGGCACGTCGTCGGGGCCGTTGACGAGGGTGCGTCCGAGGACGAGAACCCAGGGGCTGGGGGCCTTCTTCATGCGCCGCACCGCGGCCGGCAGCTCTCCCTGCCATTCCGGACCGACCAGGGCGAAGCTGCCCGCGCCCGAGCCGGTGGTGCGTTGACCGACGTAGTCGAAGTTGTCGGACGTGATCCCCACCAGTTCGAAGGTGAAGTACCGGTCACCCATGTCGGGGTGGGAGAGGATGACCGGCTCGGCGCCGAGGTGCACCCAGGCCGCCGAGTACAGGGTGTCGTTGTTGGGGCATCCGCCGTCGCGGTAGGTCGCGTCCAGCAGTCGCTCGGCATGCCAGAAATGGTTGACGGGTGCGTACGGAACCGTCGAGGGGTTCCGCGGTTGCGTCACCCAGTCGTGCCTCAGCTTGGCGTTGTAGATGTACGGAAACCCGTAGACGAACGCCTGCTCACCCAGCGTGTAGGCGTACTCGCCACGCCAGTCGTCCACACGCCCGGTCAGGATCGGCTTCACCGCCTGGCCCAGCGCGGGCACGATGTCCGGCAGACGGCGTGCCCGTTCGACCGTGGACTTCGGATGGAGGACCGCATGCCCGGCAGCCCGTGCCACCGTGGCGGCTGCGCCGGCCACGTCCT
The DNA here is from genome assembly GCF_055562175.1 of Streptomyces sp. NPDC020958. Taxonomy (NCBI): domain Bacteria; kingdom Bacillati; phylum Actinomycetota; class Actinomycetes; order Kitasatosporales; family Streptomycetaceae; genus Streptomyces; species Streptomyces sp. NPDC020958. The sequence continues at coordinate 508,660 of NZ_JBVHFU010000001.1, forward strand.
CGGGTATCCGCCGCCAGGCAGGGCTTGGTGATGGTTCGGCCATGTCAACACCACTTCGCTCAACAGCGTCGAGGGCGGGGTCTTCGACCCCGGCCGCGTGGTCACCCCCTCAGTGGACATCCTCCCCCGCGTCGCCGGTCGGCGCAGCCTGAGAAGTCCTGCCCACGCGCACGGCCGAGTGGCCGGAACGACTGCCCTCGGGGGCCGGAGATCATGAGAACGCACCCGTGTCGAAGGAGGTCGGTCATGACGGTCGGCGCCGATGTGGACGCCTCCCCGGCCGCTCCGTACTGACCGACCGTGTGGCCGCCTCCGTACGACAGCCGTCCGTGCGGGACGTAGCGACGGCGGGTGCTCCGGCGCGGACCGAAATGGCCGGGGTGCCACCGGCCACGATGCGGTCGCGACCGTACGTCGCTTGAAACCCGTCGTACAGGTCTCGCCGGACCGCCGCACCTGACTCTCCGCCTGGGCGTCGCCCAGGCGGGTGAGACGTCGGTCCTGTGGATGCGGTCCGTTCCGCCGCTGCCGCCGTGCCGCGCGGAACACGGCTCCCGGCGGACGCGGTGCGGTGAGAGGATGGCGTACCCTCCGCTGAATCCGCTGCCGCTGTTGCCGCTGTCGGACCTGTCCGTGTCGACTCCCGAAAGCGACGATCCATGCCGCAGCCAGAGGCCGGGGCCGGTGACGGAGGGCTCGTGCGGGGCTCCGCCGCACGGCTGGGCTGGCTCTGGTGGACCTGCGCCGCCCTCATCGGCGTGGCCGCAGCCCTGGTCGCTCTCTCCCGACGGCGTGAACTGGCGGAGGCGTACCACCTGATTGCGCGGGTGAGGCCCTTCGGTGTGGTGGTCGCCATGGCCTTCGAGGCGCTGTCACTCCTGTGCTTCGCCGCAGTGCCGCGATGGCTGCTGCGGACGGGCGGTGTGCGGTGGAGTCTGGGCAGGATGACGTCCACGACCTTGGCCGCCAACGCGATGGCCGGTGCCTTTCCCGGCGGCGCGGCGGTCTCGGCGGCGTGGCTGTTGCGTTGTCCGTCCCGCCGCGGGGCGGGCCAGGTGCTCGCCGTCGCCGTCGTGGTGACGGCAGGAGTGGCCGGTGAAGGCGAAGGTGTTCGCTGTCCTGCGGTTGGTGCCGACGGCCAGCGAGTACAGCGCGACCATGAGCGGCCCCAGCAACAGGACGGTGAGGAGGTAGCCGAGCTGGGCCATGGCCGTCGCGCAGACGAAGGTCACGGCCACGGCGGTACGCGGACGGCGACGGCGCCACATCAGTGCCGCGCAGGACACCCCGGTCAGGGGGGACGCCGGGCCACCAAGGGATCTGCAGGTCATCGCCGGGGAGCACGACGACGCTGCCGGGAAAAGAGCAGGCGAGGAGCGCGGCGGCGATGACGGGCGGGGATCGTGCGGCGGAGTCCGACCGGTGCCGTGTGCGTGACGCGGGGTGCCGCCGCGATGGAGCTCGTGGCGGCACCCCGCGTCCGTCCGCCGTGGGCTACACCTCGTTGCCGAAGGTGACGACGACTTTCTCGGCCGCTCCCGGTGTCATGGCCAGCTCGAAGGCGCGGTCGGCCTCCGTGAACGGGACCCGGTGGCTGATCAGCTTGGCGAACCGCTCGTGGTGCTCCACGATCTCCGGCGTGACCTCGAAGATCTCGGTCGGGTAGCCCTGTGAGGCGATGAGGGTCAGTTCGCTGCGCAGCATGCCGCCGAGGTCGATATCGGCGCCCTTCTTCTGTACAGCGACCATGACCAGCTTGGCGCCCCACTTCGCGGCATCGACGGTGGCGTTGAACACAGCGGCGACGCCGGCCGCGTCGATGTAGATGTCGGTGCCCGCTCGCGGCTGGCCCAGCGCGTTGGCCGCCTCGCCGTGCAGCTCCGTCAGACGGGCGGTGACGTCCTCCTCGGCGGAGTTGATGACGGCGTCGGCGCCGACGGCCAGCGCGGTCTGAAGCCGCTCGGGGATGACGTCGGCGACCACGACGTGCCGCACACCGCGCAGCTTCAGCCAGATCGTGGCACCCAGTCCGATGGGCCCGGCGCCGAAGACGACGACCTTGTCGTCCGGCTTGGCCTCGGACCGTGCGACGCAGTGCCGGGCGACCGCCATCGGCTCGTTCAGTGCGGCCACGTCGAAGGGCACGGTGTCCGGGAACACCGCGACGCTCTTGCCGACCTCGGCGTTCTCGATGAGCAGGTACTCGCTCATGCCGCCCAGCTCGCCGCCGCAGCCGATGATGCCGGACGGGGCGCCCTGCGGGTTGACGACCACACGGTCGCCGACCTGCAGGCCCGTCACCTCGGCTCCCACCTCGACCACCTGGCCGGCCGGTTCGTGGCCCAGCGGAATGGAACGCGTCGAGCCGTCGGCCCCGGTCGGCATGCCGCCGAGGTGCAGGAAGAAGGTGTCGGTGCCGCAGATACCGCAGGCGCGGATCTTCATCAGCATGTCCTTTGGCCCGGGCGCCGGGCGTTCGACGTCCACTATGGCGATGTGGTTCTGGGCGCCGGTCAGGACGGACTTCATCGTGGTCATCGGAGTAGTCGCTTTCATGAGATACGGAGGGGCCGACTTCGGCGGCGAAGGCGGAAGACCGTCCGCCGGGGCCGGGTGTGTGCGCTGGTCACCGTCCCCACAGGACCGGCGTGGTGGACCGCCTCCGCCAGGGGCGGCCCGGTCCGGGCGCCCGGACGTGATGCCGGGAACGGAGGCGTCGCGGCGGATCAACCGGGACGCTGACCCCAGCCCCGCCAGGAGGCGATGAGGGCGGTCACGCCCGCTGCGAGCGCGGTGACGAAGGAGCAGGTCAGCTGGGCAGTCACGGTCGTACGCCGTTCTTATGCAGGTCCGACCCGGCGAGCTGTCCCTGGGCCTGCCAGAGGGGAACGACCAGTCCGGCGTAGCCCGCATGAAGACGCTCCTGCGGATGGAGAGGGCCGTACAGCAGGTTGCTGAGAATTGATTGCTTAATTTAGGCAAGCAGATTGGATTGCTTAAGTCAAGCAAGTTTCGGGCTGTGCTGGGCCAGCCGCGAGCGGGCACCGACATCCAGTGGCTGGCCTGGCGCGCACAGGCGCGGACGGGGTCGGGCCCGTCAACGGACTGGGGGAGCCCGTTCGCCGGCCACTGTGTGCGCGAGAGAGGCGGTCAGGCTCGCTGGGTGCGGCTCCGGAGCAGGCCAATGCCCGCCCCGAGCGAGACCACGCCCATGCCGACGCTGGTGAGGTAGCCCTGGGTGCCGTCGACCACGAGAGGTGCGGCCACGGCGACGGTGAGGTTGAACAGGAACAGGAACCACAGCACGGGCCGGGACGACAGCAGCGCCTTCATGTGAGTTTCCTTTCGGGGGAGAGCGAACCGGGGCCTCCCCGACGGGGAGCCGCTGACCTTGTGAGTTCAACGATCCCGGCACCGGCCCGCCGCCACGAGGGAGTGCTCTCCCCGATCTGTGGCGTAGCGGGCTACACCCCCCGTCGGCCCGGAGGCTCAACGCGGGGGCGTGAGCAGGCCGTCGATCACGTCGCGCAGCGGGCCGAGGAGCTCGTCGGACGTTGCGTCACCCAGGGGCTGCAGCCCTACGGCGGAGCGCAGGACGGCGACGCCGACGCCGAGTGCGACCAGGAGCTCCGCCCTCAGCAGGCGTTCGTCGTCCGGCTCCGAGGGTGTGCCCGAGGCTTCGAGCACTTGTCGGCTGAAGTCGTCGAGGGCACGTCGGCGCAGGTCGTCCACCTGCTCGTCGCCGGAGTCTCGCAACAGCATCAGCACCGGATGCTCACCGAACTCCGCCCAGGCCCCGGCCGCCAACTGGCGGCTGAGGGCCTCGGCCAGCGCGGCACGGTCGCGGGGGAACTCGGTTTCGCCTCCCAGGAACCGGGGTGTCGACGCCAGTGCCGCCTTGAACAGGCCCTCTTTGGAACCGAAGTACCGCTTGATGAGAGCCAGATTGACCCCTGCGTCCGCGGCGACGTCCCGCAGTGTGGTGCGGTCGTACCCCAGGCGTGTGAACCGGCCGCGGGCGGCTCGGAGCAGCGCCCGGCGAGTCGCCACGGCGTCCCGCCGCCGTGGTTCGCTGGCCGGCCGGGAGTCGGCGCCGGCATCTGTTCGACCGTTCATCGCTGCCGCGTCGTCGGGCGGCGGACCGGCTCCTTTCGGTGTCACCAGCGCAGACCTCTCCCGTTCGTCGAAATCGCCTGACAGTAAGTAATCGATCGTTGACATCGCTCCCAGGGCGGGCTTACGTTACCAAGTAATCACCTGATGACTTACCCGAAGGAACAGCTACGGTGTCCCAGCAAGCGCTGCTCGTCATGGACGTCCAGCAGGTCGTCGTCGACCGCTACCCCGATCCCGGCTATCTGCCCCGCCTGCGCCAGGCGATTGATGCCGCCCGTGCGGGCGGCGTCCCCGTGATCTACGCAGTCGTCGGATTCCGCCCCGGATATCCGGAAGTCAGCGCCCGCAACAAGATGCTCGGCGCGCTCGCAGGCAACCCGGCGGCACCGGCAGGCGACGATAGGGCCACGCGGATCCATCCGGACGTGGCTCCCGAAGCCGGCGACATCCTCGTCACCAAGCGACGCGTCAGCGCCTTCGCCGGCAGCGACCTCGACATGGTTCTGCGGGCCGGTGACATCGATCGCCTCGTCCTCACCGGCATTGCCACGAGTGGCGTCGTGCTGTCCACTTTGCGCCAGGCGGCCGACCTGGACTTCGGCCTCACCGTCCTGTGCGACGGATGCCTCGACGCCGACCCGGAAGTACACCGGGTGCTCACCGAGAAGGTGTTTCCCCAGCAGGCGGACGTCATGACCGTGGCCGACTGGGTGGCGCACTGACACCTGTCGTGCCGGACGGCCGGTCACCGTCGGCAGAGCCTGTGTCGGAGCTGGGGCCAGGCTGACCCTGTGGGCGATGACCAACAACCTGCTGCGTGCAGCCGGCTCGCTGACCTCGGCTTTCCACGCCAAAGCCACCACCGCCACCCTCCGCGCCCACCTGGTCCATGTGTCCAGCCCGGATCGCCCGCTCCGCCCGGCGCATCACCGTGCACTTTGGTGGTGCGTCCAGCCGCGCGTGCCGATGCTGTGGCTGATGCAGTGGTGCGCGGCGTTGGTCGACGGCAGCGTCGCCGCGGAGGCAGTTGGTGCGCTGAAGAAGACACCGGCCTTGGCAACGGCGCGGCTGAGACGGCAAGACGAGCGTGCAAAGGGACCCCCTCTTTTTGAAGTGGAACAAATCGCTTCAACCGCTTACGGGCCATTTTGGGAAGCCGAAGACAACGGGGGTCCACACAGCCGTGCGGAGCCCGGCAGCCGGCGCGTGCCACTACCGCTACGAGGGGGGGCGAGCCGCTGGAGGACCCGGCGTGCACCCCGGGTGTGCTCTCCCCTTCGAGATCCCCCTGCCGGGCCCTGGCTTTGCCCGCCACGTGAGCGTGCTGCTCCGCGACGACCTCCAAACCGGTCCCGACGACCTGCCAGTGCGTACGGGCAGACATGTTCGCGCTGAGTGACCGGCGGCGCCACCGGTATTTTGTCGCGATGTGCGTTCGCACGCCGCGACCGGGCCGGCGGCCGAGGAACCGCATGCCCCGGAGCCCGCCGCGACGTACTGAACCGACGCAGGGGCCGCCCCGGCGGGCGGCCCCTGTCGCTGTGTCCCGCTCAGGCCTGCGGGGTGTGGGCCAGGCAGGCGAGGACGGCCAGTACCCGGCGGTGTCCGCTGTCGCTCGGTGGGAGGTTGAGCTTGAGGAAGACGTTGCCGATGTGCTTGTGCACCGCCCGTTCGGTGACCACGAGGGTCCTGGCGATGGTCGCGTTGTCGTGGCCCTCGGCCATCAGCCCCAGCACCTCGCGTTCGCGGGGCGTGAGGGAGTCGAGCGGGGAGTCCTTGCGGCGGGTGAGGAGTTCGGTGACCACCTCGGGGTCCAGCGCGGTACCGCCGGCGGCCACCCGCTCCAGCGCGTCGAGGAACTCGTCGACGCGGCCGACGCGGTCCTTGAGCAGGTATCCGATCCCGCTGGTGCCGCCGCCCAGCAGCTCACCGGCGTACGACTCCTCGACGTACTGCGAGAGCACCAGGACCGGCAGCCCGGGGATCCGCTCCCGGGCCTCCAGCGCCGCTCGAAGCCCCTCGTCGCGGAAGCCCGGGGGCATCCGCACGTCGAGGACGGCCACGTCCGGCCGGTGCTCCAGGAGGGCGGGCATGATCTCGGGTCCGCTGCTCGCGACGGCCACGACGTCATGCCCGGACGAGGTCAGCAGCAGGACCAGCCCCTCCCGCAGGAGGGCGTTGTCCTCGGCGATCACCACACGCACGGCAACTCCACTTCGATCACGGTCGGCCCGCCGACCGGGCTGGACACTTCCATCGTTCCGTCGAGCGCGGCGACCCGCCGCCGCATCCCCAGCAGCCCGGAGCCGCCGGTCTCGTCCGCACCGCCGCGCCCTCTGTCCAGGACCCGCACCCGCAGGCCGCGGCGCACCCGTACGAGCCGGACCTCGGCCCGGGACACCCCGCTGTACTTGGCGACGTTGGTCAGCGACTCGGCCACCGCGAAGTAGGCGGCCGCCTCCACCGCCGCGGGCGCCCGCACCCCCTCGTCGAGACCGCCGTCGTCCACGGCGACCTCGAGGCCGCTGCCCGCCGCCAGCGCCCTGACCGCGCCGGCGAGGCCGCGGTCGCTCAGGATCGGCGGATGGATGCCGCGCACCACCTGCCGCAGCTCCGTCAGCGCCTTCTCGGCCTGTTCCTGGGCCTCGTCGAGGAGCCGGAGCCCGCTCTCGTGATCCCCGCCGTAGGCGCGCCGGGCGAGTCCGATCCGCAGGGACAGCGCCACCAGCTGCGCCTGGGCCCCGTCGTGCAGGTCCCGTTCGATCCGGCGCAGTTCGGCCTCGTGCGCGGCGATCGCGTCGGCGCGGGTCGCGGCCAGTTCCTGGACCCGGGCCGCGAGCTGTGCCTGCGGGGACGGTTTGAGCAGCGCGGTCGACCAGTCGGCCTCCAGGTCCGCGAGCCGCACGATCAGCGGCAGGACGACCGCCTCGCGGCGCAGCAGCCCGCAGAGCACGCCGTCGACAACCAGCCCCACCGGCCACAGCGGCACGGCGAGGGCGAGCAACGCGCCGTAGAACCAGTACGCGAGCATCCAGCGCGCGTCGGTCCGGGTGCCGGGGTCGCGCACGGCTGTCACCACCCGCTCGCGCACGGTCCCGGTCAGCGGCCCGTACACCTCGGGGATCTTCACCCCGGTCCAGGCGGCGGTCAGGCTGCGTTTGGCTCCCGCGATCCGCCGGATCAGCAGCACCGTCTCAGGCAGCAGCCACACACCGACGACCGCCAGAGTGCCGATCGCGGTGATCAGCAGGACGGTGATGAAGATCCACATCCCGAATGCCGTTGCGGCGGCCAGAAAAAGGTGGACCGTGGCCCACGCGGCACGCCGCACCGATTTCCACATGAAAGGAAGCTAAGTGTTTTACTTGACTCACGCAAGTTCCTGGGCATGTGCCCGCGTCACCATGAGAGGGGCCTGTCGGGCGAGCGAACCCCGAGAAGCGGCCGTCGCCGCCACCGTCGCGCGGGCGGCGGACGGGACGTCCTGATCGTCGGCCATGACTCCGCCGAGACCGATCTGCTGACCACCACCCTGGAACTGGCCGGCTACCGCGTCGCGGGTGTGGCGGGCACCGGCGCTGAGGGCGTCGAGCGGATCGCGCGCCGCCGTTTCGCCCTGGTCTCTGGGACGCCACGCTGCCGGACCTGAAGGAGGTCGCCCGGGGTCATCGCCGCACCAGCCGCATCGAGCTGGGCACCGCGGTGATCCCGCTGGGCTGGGAGAACCCGCTGCGGCTCGCCGAGGACCTGGCGACCGTCGACCTGCTGTCCGGCGGCCGCCTCAACCCCGGGGTGAGCGTGGGCCTGCCCATGCACTACGAGCAGGTCAGGGATGAGCGCGCAGGGCGGCCAGCGCCCGGTCGGCGTGGGTGTTCATGCGCAGCTCGCTGCGGAGACCTCCAGGACGGTGCGGTCCTGGGCGATTGAAGAAGGCGGCGGCCGCCCGGGCCGCCGCCCTGCGGGTACGCGGCAGGGCGATCCCCGCCGCCGGTGCCAGCTCCACGGCCCCGCTGCCCTACGTCCAGGCCCGGGGGGATCCCGGCAGCGCCTTCGGGATCGTCGCGTCGAACTGCTTCGGCACCGCGAAGTGGGCGGCACCGGCGGTGGCGAGCAGTCCCGCGAGCAGCATGGGTGAACGTTCGGACCGGGCCATGAAGCCTCCTCTGGCGACCTGCCGCCGCCTCTTGCCGGGCGGTACCGGCCCGCACCGCGCCGGGTCGGCCGTCGCCGTGTCCGCGCAGCGCCTCACGCGGTCCGGGAGGCCGGGGGCGCCGTCCCGGTGGTCTCCTGAACGGCCTCGTCCTCGACCGCGTAGGACAGGAAGTCGTCGACCATGCGGTGGAAGAGGACGGCCAGCTGCCGCAGTTCCTCGGGCTCCCAGCCGTTCAGGGCCAGCTGCATGCCCCGCGCCCCGGCGTCCCGAACCCGGTCGACGGCGCCCCGGCCGGCGTCGGTGAGCTCGATCCGCTGGGCGCGGCGGTCGTCGGGGTCGGGGACGCGGGTGACGTGGCCCGACCGCTGGAGCTGCTGCACCGTGCGCGTCACGTGGGACGCTTCCACCCCGAGCCGCTGTGCCAGTTCCCCCGGGCGTAGCGGCTCGGAGTCCGCGACCTGGCGCAGCAGGGCCACCGCGGCGCGGTCCAGCGGCACCCCGGCCAGGGCCATCAGCCGCTCGTGCTGACGGGCCCGGGTGCTGAGGTAGGTGATGCGCGTCAGGGCGCGCTCGATCTCCACGACCTCCGGGGTGGCGGCGGGGACGTCTGGCAGCGGTTCTGTGGGCATACCAGCCAGTTTACCATATCGTTGCGTAACTCAAGTAAATCGCCGCGCGGCTCACCCACGGCACTGCCCCGTGCGGACGTACGGACGGTCGGATTCCGTGCTCGCGCAACGGCCCGACAGCGAGTCCGCGCCGGTCGCAGCTGTCCAGGAGGCATCGCAGCGCACCGAGGGCGGACCGCCAGGCACCCGGGGCCGAGGTCCAGTCGGAGTCGTGCAGCAGGAATCGTGCCACCGCCGTCCAGGTCCCGGACCACCGTGCGCTCTCGACGCCGCCGGGCTCGACGCGCTGCGCGCGGACCCCTGGCCCCCGCCGTGCCCAGCAGGTACGCGCACAGTGGGCCGGTCACAGGGCGCTGAAGTCGACCACCAGCAGTCCCGACGTTGAGCACACCTGCCACCCGCATAAGAGGAGCAATTGCTCAGATTGCGCATCCGGCAGGACACACAAGCCCAAACAGCGAGCCGCTGGGGCGCCATGGGCGCCGACCGCGCGAGGCCGCGGCGAACAAACCGATGACGGCGAGCCGGGGACCGACCCCTACGCGGTGCCCTACTTCGCCCACCGATGTCCGGATCCGAGGTCACCGACTTCTGGTGGCGCAGCGTCGGCCCTCGGGCGGGCTGAGCCCTCCGGTAGTGCCGTGTGGCAGTACGGCGTTCCGGGCATCTCCAAGTCCGTCCCGGCCAGCAGCACGGTCGACGGTTGCTGGCCCGGCCTCCATGGCGACGGCACCGAACCAGCGCCGTGCCAAGGACGTCGGAGGCGGCGATGAGAGGTTCGACTATCACCTGGCCTGGTGCAATGCCCGGCCGCGGACGGCCCCCCGGTCGGAGGCGACCAGGCCGTGGAAGCCCACCTGGTCCGCTCAGCGGCTCCCTCAGCCAGATTGTCCTCACGGCCGCCGACAGCCACCCCGGCCAGTGGCGCCGCGGCGACACGTTTTCGACACCGCCGTCGCACGACTGCACGCTCGGGCCTCAGTCAAGACGTTGAAGGTGGCTACCAGTGGGCCGTGTACCCGGTTCACCCTGGCGTTGAGGGCGCTCGAGCGGCCCAAGGGATTGCCCTGGGCATGCGCGAACGACGACCAGGGGGAAAACGCGCCCTGCGGGAGCAGCAGGGAGGCGATAGGGCTGGTGGCCGGTGCGGTGATGCCGGACCGATGCGGGACTCAGAGCCGTCCCTGCCAGGAACCGGCGGCCGTTCCCCCGACCGGTACGGGGAAGCCGAGAACGGCGCCGGAGGTCGCGGTCGGGTTGGTCACCCCGTACCGGGCGGTGGTGACGAAGAGGCGGTTGGTGCCGGGGGGCAGACACACGGATGTGGGGTGCGGAGCGGGGACGGTCAGGGTGTGCAGCAGGCGGCCGTCGGGGTGGTACCGGCGGACCGCGCCGGCGCCCCACAGCGCGACCCACAGGCAGTCTTCCTCGTCGAGGGTCATACCGTCGGGACTGCCTTCGCCGTCCTGCAGCCGGGCGAACACCTCCGGGCTGCCCACGAGGTCACCCGAGACGGGATCGACCCCGCAGCGCAACACCGTGCCGACTGCCGTGTCGGCCAGGTACATGGTCGTGCCGTCGGCGGTGAATGCCGGGCCGTTGGCGATGGTCAGGCCGTCGAGCACGCGGACCACGGTGCCGTCCAGGTCCGTTCGGTACAGCGAGCCAGCGCCGGGGGTGCCGTCGTAGGCCATGCTGCCGGCCCAGAAACGCCCTGCGGGGTCGGCGACGCCGTCGTTCATCCGGCTGGGAGCCGGAGTGCGGTCCTCGGGGCGGTCCAGCCACTGCAGGGGGCCGTCGGGGGTCAGGAGTGCGATGCCGGTGCCTGCGGCGGCGATCCAGGTGCCCGGTCGGCCGGACACCGGCGCGACGGCGCCCAACGGAACGTCAAGACAAGCGAGTTGCGTCGGTGTGGCGCCGTCGCGGCCCTCGTGCAGTTGGAAGAGACGGCCACTGAGGATGTCGACGTACACGTACCGGCCGTCGAACCAGCGGCCGCCCTCGGCGAGTTCGTACGCTCCGTCCACGACGACCGCCGCTGACAATGCCGTTGAGGTCATGTTCCGTCTCCTGTTCAGCGGATGGTCATGCCGTCGGGCTGGTCGAACAGGCCGAGTTCGTCCCGGGTGGGAAGGCCCTCCCAGTCGCCCCGGGTGGCGACGGCGAACGCCGCGGTGGTGACGGCCCGGTCCAGCCGGGCCGGCACGTCCGCGCCGTCGAGGAGTCCGGACAGGTATCCGGCCACGAAGGCGTCGCCCGCGCCGACCAGATCCACAGCGTCGACCTGTCGCGCCGCGCGGTCGCTCGCCCCGTCCGCGGTGAAGGTGGTCGCGCCCCTCGCGCCCCGCTTGACGACCACCTCGCCGACTCCCTCCGCCAGGACGCCGCGCACCGCGTCCGCTTCGTTCGCGCCGGGGTGTTCCAGCATCAGCGGGAGTTCGTCCTCGGAGGCGATGAGCAGGTCGGTGCGAGCCAGCAGCGGCCGCAGCGTGGCGCGGGCGCGGTCGGCGGTCCACAGCCGGGAGCGGTGGTTGACGTCGAGGCACACGGTGATGCCGGCTTCGCGTGCGGTGGTGGCGGCGGCCAGGACGGCGTCGGCCGCCGTCGGGCCGAGCGCCGGTGTGATGCCGGTCAGATGCAGGATGCGGGGTGCCGCGGCCAGGGCGGCCAGGACGTCGGCCGGGGAGATGGCGGAACCGGCGGAATCCGAACGGTAGTAGCTGACGCGGGTGAGTGTGCCCAGGCGGGGTTCGGTGAGCAGCAGTCCTGTGGAGCGGCCGGTGTCGTCGGTGACCGCGTACTCGATGTCGACGCCCTCGGCACGCAGGGTGCGCAGGACCAGCGCGCCGAGTTCGTCCGCCCCGACCCGGCCGGCCCAGCGCACCCGGTGTCCGAGCCGGGCCAGGCCGATGGCGACGTTGGACTCGGCTCCCGCGACGGACAGGCCCAGGTTGCCGCCGAGCCGCAGTGCGCCGTGGGCGCGCAGCGCCGCCATGGTCTCGCCGAAGGTGACGACCTCGGGCGCAGCCGATGTCGTCATGGCGTCCCTCCGGCAGCCACCGTGCAAAACTCCGCTGCACGGGAACGGAGTTGGTCGAGGTCGCCGCCGTCGGCCGCGTCGCCCACCAGAGGTGAGCCGACGCCGACGGCGATCGCACCGCGCTCCAGGTAGTCGCGGGCCGCCTGCGCGTCCACTCCGCCGACCGGCACGAAGGGCACCTCGGGAAAGGGGTCGCGCAGGGCCCGCAGGTAGCCGGGGCCGCCGAGCGTGCCGGGGAAGAGTTTGATGGCGTCGGCACCTCGTGCGAGAGCTGTCTCGATCTCGGTCGGTGTCACCGCGCCCATCAGCACAGGCACGCCGCAGGCCGCCAGCCCGTCGACGAGTGCCGGGGTGACGAGGTAGGACGCGCCGGCGTCCACGGCTCGGGCGGCGTCCGCGGCCGAGCGGACGGTGCCGGCGCCGAGGAGGGCGTCGGGGCCGAGTTCGGCGCGGGCCTGCCTGATGACGGTCAGCGCGTCGGCGGTGGTCAGGGAGATTTCGATGGCCGCGACGCCCTCCTCGGTGAGGGTGCGTACGGTGCGCAGGGCCGCGGCGGGGTCCTTGCCCCGTACGATCGCCAGCAGGCGGTGGGCGCGCAGTGATTCCACCAGGTTCATGGGACCCGGCTCTCCTTCGGTTCGCGGTGTGGGGGCCTGAGGATGCTCACCATTCGGTGAAGGCCCCGTCGGCGCCCCGCCATATGGGGTTGCGCCAGCGGTGTCCGGTCTCGGCGGCCCGGCGCACCGCCTTCTCGTCGATGTCGACGCCGAGACCGGGGCGGGTGCTCGCGACCGCGTATCCGTCCTGGAAGCGGAAGGGTCCTGGGTCCATCACGTACTCCAGCAGGTCGCACTGCTGGTTGTAGTGGATGCCCATGCTCTGTTCCTGAATGAGGAAGTTCGGTACGGAGAAGGCGATCTGGAGGCTTGCGGACAGGGCGATCGGGCCCAGGGGGCAGTGCGGGGCGAGGGTGACGTCGTACGTCTCGGCCATTGCGGCGATGCGGCGGACCTCGGAGATGCCGCCGGCGTGCGAGAGGTCGGGCTGGGCGACGGCGATGCCGCTGGTCATGACCTCGCGAAAGTCCCAGCGGGAGTAAAGGCGTTCGCCGGTGGCGAGAGGAACGCTGGTGGACTCCACCAGGCTGCGCAGCTGGCCGGAGTGTTCCGGTGCGACGGGTTCCTCCACGAACAGCGGGTGCAGTTCCTCCAGTTGGGACAGCAGTCGGCGGGACATGGCGGTGGAGGCCCGGCCGTGGAAGTCGACGGCGATGTCCCGTTCGTCGCCCAGCACCTCGCGGACGGCCGCCACGCGGGCGACGACTTCGGCGGTGCGGGCCGGGGTGTCGATCGGGGCGAGTTCGGCCGAGCCGTTCATCTTCACGGCGGTGAAACCGGCCTTCATCTGTTCCTGGGCCAGTTCGGCGACCTCGCTGGGACGGTCGCCGCCGATCCAGGCGTACATCCGTACGCGGTCGCGGACCGGGCCGCCGAGGAGGCGGTGCACAGGGACGTCGTAGGTCTTGCCGGCGATGTCCCACAGGGCCTGGTCGATGCCGGCGACGGCGCTGGAGAGGATGGGGCCGCCCCGGTAGAAGCCACCCTTGGTGAGCACCTGCCAGTGGTCCTCGATGCGCAGCGGGTCCCGGCCGACGAGGTAGTCGGCCAGTTCGTGCACCGCGGCGCGTACGGTCTCGGCACGGCCCTCGATCACGGGCTCGCCCCATCCGGTGACACCCTCGTCGGTGGCGATCCGCAGGAACAGCCAGCGTGGAGCCACCAGGAACGTCTCAAGTCCGGTTATCTTCAAGGAGTTTCCTCGCGGAGCGGGTCGGTCGTGGGGTGGTCGTGGTTGTGGTCGTCCTGGGCCTGTACTGCGGCCAGGTCGTGGGACGCCTGGGCGAGCAGGGATTCGACGGCGGCCACCGCGGCGTCCGGATCGCCCCCCTCGACCGCGTCGAGCAGTTCCTGGTGGACAGGAATGGAGTCGGAGAAGTGCCGGGCTCCGTGCACGATCCGGTCGCGCACCCGCAGGCCGGCCTCGATGACGACCTCCATCCGGCTGAGCAGTTCGTTGTGCGCGGCCTCCAGCAGGGCGCGGTGAAAGGCCAGATCCGCCTCGACCATCGCCTCCGCGTCCGTTCCGGCCGCGGCCATGGCGTCCAGTGCCTGCCGCAGGGCGTCCAGGTCGGCGGGGGTGCGGCGGGCCGCGGCGAGTCGGGCCCCGGCAGGTTCGACGATCGCGCGGACCTCGGCGAGGTCGTCCAGGAACCCCTCGGTGGGGGCGCTGCTTCCCTGCCAGCGCAGCAGGTCGCTGTCGAGGAGGTTCCAGTCGGCGCGCGGCCGGATGGTCGTCCCACGTTTCTGCTTCGACTCCAGCAGGCCCTTGGCCGCCAGCACGCGCAGCGCCTCACGCACGACGGTCTTGCTGACCCCGAGTTCGGTTTCGAACTTGACCGGGTCCACGACGGAGCCCGGGGGGTAGTCGCCGCGGATGATGCGCCGGCCCAGTTCCTCCACGGCCTGACCGTGCAGCCCCTTGGGGGGATGGGTCACCACGTTCTCCGTTTCCGTATCGGTCCTTGTGTCTGGCCCACCGCGCGGTGCGCGACGCTCACGAGGACTCCTTCATGACGCTCCATCCTCCATCGACCACCAGGCTCGCGCCGGTCACATAGGAGGCGTCCGCCGATGCCAGGAAGGCGACGGCCGATGCGACCTCCTCCGGCTGCCCGAAGCGCTTGGCCGCCGTCGCGGCCACGCTGCGCGTCCGGTCGGGCTCCGGGATGCCGTCCCAGGCGGCGGTGAGGATGGGACCGGGCAGGACGGTGTTGACCCGGATGTCGGGACCGTACTCGACGGCCAGTTGCCTGCCCAGTGAGCACAGCGCGCCCTTCGCGGCGGCGTAGGCGGCGTGCCCGGGCAGGCCGATGACCGCGTGCACCGAGGAGGTGAGGACGACCGAGCCCTGCGACGCGCGGAGCAGGACCGCGAAGGTCTTCATCCCGCGCCAGGCCGGCTTGAGCAGCACCGCCATCTGGCCGTCCCACTCTGCCTCGCTCAACTCGTGTGCCGCTTTGTTGAGCTGGGCGAAGGCGTTGCTGTGCAGCACGTCCAGTCGGCCGTGGTGCTCTTCGACGTGCCGGGCCAGGTTCTCCCAGTCGGCGGCCGAGGTCACGTCGCAGCGCACGTATTCCGCGCGTCCGCCGCTGTCCGCGATGTCTGCCGCGACCGCCTTGCCGGCCGTGTCGTCCACGTCCGTGACCACGACCACTGCCCCTTCGGCCGCGAGTCTGCGGGCCGTGGCCGCGCCGATTCCGTGCGCCGCACCGGTGATCACCGCTACGCGCTCCGTCATCCTGCGGCATTCCGTCATCACGTGCGTCTCCCCTTCGCTCCTGGCTACGGACCCACCATAGCTGTTTCAATTAATTATGAATATATCTTGACGGCATGGCGATGTCGCTCCGAGACTGACCGGCACGCACCAAGCAGCTTCGGTACGAAGCCAGGAAGGACCTCCTCCCATGAGCCGCACCACACCCCGCCGCAGAAGCCGGGGCGCACTCGCCGTCACCCTTGCCACCGCCTCCCTGTTCCTCTCCGCCTGCGGGGGTTCGAGCGATGCGCAGGACAAGGCACAGGCCCCCGCGAAGCCCGGCCAGAAGGTCGACCTGCGCTTCTGGTCGTGGGTTCCCGGCGTCGACAAGGCTGTCGACAAGTGGAACGCCACCCACCCGGACATCCACGTGAAGCTGGAGAAGATCCCGGCCGGCAGCAGCGGCGGCTACGCGAAGATGCGCGCCGCGCTCAAGAGCGGCAACGCGCCCGACCTGGCGCAGGTGGAGTACCAGGAGATCCCCTCGTTCCTGCTGGAGAACGGCCTGGTGAACCTGTCCCAGTACGGCGTGGACAAGGACCGGTCGAAGTTCGTGGACTGGCAGTGGCAGCAGGGGGTCTTCGACTCGAAGGTCTACGCGATTCCCCAGGCCTCTGGTCCGATGGGCCTGTTCTACCGCTCCGACCTGTTCAAGAAGTGGGGCATCGCGCCGCCCGCGACCTGGGACGAGTTCGCCCAGGCGGCGCAGAAGATCCACAAGGCCGATCCGAAGGCCTACATCAGCACCTTCCCTGCCGGCAACTCCGCCTGGTTCACCGCGCTCGCCTGGCAGGCCGGCGCCAAGTGGTTCGGCGTGAACGGCGACACGTGGTCGGTGAACATCGACTCCCCCCAGACCCTGAAGGTCGCCGCCTTCTGGGACAGCCTGCGCAGCAAGGGAGTGATCAAGACCGAACCCGACTTCGCCAACGGCTGGTACAAGGACCTGCAGAGCGGTGGCATCACCTCGTGGGTCAGTGCCCAGTGGGGCGACGCCATCATCAGCGGGAACGCTCCGCAGACCACGGGCAAGTGGGCGGTCGCGCCCATGCCGCAGTGGACAAAGGGCTCGAACTCGTCAGCGAACTGGGGTGGATCCTCCACGGCCGTCCTCAAGGGCGCCAAACACATCCCCGAGGCCCTGAAGTTCGCCGAGTGGCTCAACACCGACCCCGCCAGCGTCGACCTGCTGCTGCAGGGAGGTTACGGCTGGCCCGCGGCGGCCGACGGGTACAAGGGCTCCTCGCTGGACAAGCCGTCACCGTTCTTCGGCGGCCAGAAGTACAACGAGGTCTTCGCGAAGTCGGACAAGAGCATCGACAACTCGTGGAAGTGGATACCTACGATCGACGCCACCTACCAGCACCTCAACGACGGCTTCCAGGCCGCCGTGGCCGGCAAGGGCACGTTCGTCTCCGCGGTCCGGCAGGCGCAGAAGCAGACCGTCGAGGACCTGAAGAGGAAGGGCCTGAAGGTTTCCACCGGCCAGTGACCGCCTCCGGAGGCGCGACACGGCCGCCGCCGTTCTCCCCTCCGGACTCCAGAAAGAATCCTCATGCCCACCCGAGCGCCCCGCCGCCGCAGAAACCTGGCGCCCTTCGCCTTCGTCGCGCCGTTCCTCCTGCTGTTCCTCCTGACCTTCGCCGTGCCCATCGGCTACGCCGTCTACCAGAGCGTCATGGACGACGAGCACACCGGAGCCCTGGGGCTCGGCGGCACCCGTACCGTCTTCGTGGCGCTGCGCAACTACTCCGACGCGCTGTCCGACCACGCCTTCCTCCAGAGCATCGGCCGCGTACTGCTGTTCGCGGTCGTCCAGGTGCCGGTGATGGTCGTGCTGTCCGCCGGGCTCGCGCTGTTGCTGGACACCGCCTCGGCCAGAGGCGTGCGGTTCTTCCGCGCCGCCTTCTTCCTGCCCTACGGCGTCCCGGGGGTCATCGCGTCCATCTTGTGGGGCTTCCTGTACGTCCCCGGAGTCAGCCCCCTCGTGGACGGCATGAGCCACCTGGGGATATCGGTCGATCTGCTGGGCGGACACACCGTTCTGTGGTCCATCGCGAACATCGTCACCTGGGAGTTCGCCGGCTACAACGTCCTCGTTCTCGTCGCCCAGTTGCGGACCATCCCCGCGGAGCTGTACGAGGCCGCCCGCATCGACGGCGCCAGTGCGTGGGAGACGGTCCGGCACGTCAAACTGCCGCTGCTGCGCCCGGCGCTGATCCTCACCACGGTCTTCACCATCATCGGCACGCTGCAACTGTTCGCCGAACCGCTGGTGCTCAAGCCCGTCTCATCGAGCATCGACAGCGCCTACACCCCCAACCTCAGCGCCTACAACGAGGCGTTCACCAACGACAACTACCACCTCGCCGCCGCCGAGGCGGTGCTGCTCGCCCTCGCCGCGTTCGTGCTCTCCTTCGGATTCCTGCGGCTGATCAACAAGAGAGGTGGGGACGCGTGAGTCTCCAGACACCGGCCCGCACCGTCCCGCGAGGGGACGAGACGCCGGCCTCCGAGGACGGCGGCACCGCGCCGCGCGCCGGCATCACCGGGGTCACCACGCGCAGTCGGATCCTGGTCATCGGCCTGCTCACGGCGGCCGCCGGGTACTTCCTGCTCCCGGTGTACTGGCTGGCCGTGGCCTCCACCAAGTCCACCGGTGACCTGTTCGGCAGCTTCGGTCTGTGGTTCTCCCACCCCCGGTTCCTGAGCAACCTGCACCAGGTGGTCACCTACGACCATGCGATCTACCTGCGCTGGGCCGCCAACAGCCTGCTGTACGCGGGCGTCGGCGCGGGCGTGGCGACGCTGTTGGCCGCGATGTCCGGCTACGCGCTGGCCAAGTTCTCCTTCACCGGCCGCGACACGATCTTCAACGTCGTGCTGGGTGGCGTCCTGATCCCCGCCACGGCGCTGGCCCTGCCCATGTACCTGCTGTTCAGCAAGGCAGGCCTGGCCAACACCTACTGGGCCGTACTGCTGCCGAGCTTCGTCAGCCCCTTCGGCGTGTACCTGTGCCGGATCTACGCCGCGGCATCCATACCGGACGAGCTGTTGGAGGCGGCCCGGATCGACGGCGCCGGAGAGGTCCGCATCTTCACGGTCGTCGCCATGCGCATCATGACCCCTGCCCTGGTGACGATCTTCCTCTTCCAGTTCGTCGGCATCTGGAACAACTACTTCCTGCCGCTGGTGATGCTGTCCGACTCCAAGCTGTACCCCATCACGCTCGGCCTGACGTCGTGGCAGTCCTTCGCCGACCGCCAACCGCAGCTTTATCAGCTGACCGTCGGAGGTGCCTTCGTCTCCGTCGTCCCACTGATGATCGCCATGGTCGCCCTGCAGCGCTTCTGGCGCAGCGGTCTGACCGAGGGCAGCGTGAAGGGCTGAGCGCTCGCAGGCAGAAGGGGGAGGGACAGACGTCCCTCCCCCTTCTGCCGCACCACGTCAGGTCACCTGCCCCTGGGATTCGACGCCTTGCGGAACACGTCGTAGACGAGCTTGGGCCGCTCCTCGGCGAAGGTGACCAGACCCATGACGGAGATGCCGTTGTAGGACTGGTTGTACCCGGCCCGCTGCTTGTAGTCCTTGAGCACCCAGTAGGTGAAGCCGGCGACGAACTCGCTGCGCGCGGTCACCTGCGCCCAGTGCGCGGTGAAGCTCGCCGCCTGCCACTCCTCCGTGCCCTGCGTGGTGCCTGGGCCGTGGGTGCCGGCAATGGACCACGTTCCGTTCTCGGTGATCAGGATGGGCTTGCCGGGATACTTCGCGTGCACCGCGTCCAGCGTGGGGCCGAGGTCGGCGTCCTTGCCGTAGAAGTAGCCGAAGTACTCGTTGAACCCGATCACGTCGGCGAGGTCGAAGGCAGGGTCGTTGCTGGTGTTGGAGGCCCAGGTCACCGGGCGTGCGGTGAGGTCGACCGCCTTCACGGCCGCCTTCAGGTCGGCGAGCCAGGCCCGGTAGACCGGGGCGCCGTCGGCGTCGATCTCCGACTCGTTCTGCAGACCCCACAGGATCACCGACGGGTTGTTGTGCTGGTTCCACGCCATCGTCAGAGCCAGGGCGCGGGCGAGGCCGTAGCGCTCGGTCTGGAGCTTCTCCTGGGCGGTGTTGAGCCACATGGTGTCGATCTCGTCCATCACCAGCACGCCGTGCTCGTTCGCCCAGTCGTAGACGTAGGGGTGGCGGTTGTAGACGCAGTTGCGGATGAAGTTGGCGCCCAGTGCGGTGATGTGTCCCAGTTCCCGGTCGTACTCGGCCGGCGTCATCGCCCTGCCGTGCGCGGCCGTCTCCTCGTGCCAGTTGAGCCCCTTGAGGAACAGCGGCTTGCCGTTCAGCCGCAACTGGGCCTCCGCGATGTTCAGTTCACGGACGCCGTACACGGTGGACAGGGTGTCCACGCGTGAGCCCGAGGTTCTTCCAGCGGTCAGGGTGGCGCGGGCGGTGAGCGTGTGCGGCGAAGCCGGGCTCCAGCGCGGTGCCTGGGGTATCGGGACCGAGACACGTACGACGCCGGCCGACCGGGCCGCGATCCGTGCCGCAGCCACAACGGGTTGCCCGCCGCTCCCGCGGCCGGGATCCAGGGTGAGCCGGCCGTCGAAGTCGGTGGCGCTGTGGTTCTCGACGACCGCGTGAGCCTCCAGGCGCCCCTGCGCGGCGGACACGAGCAGTTTCGTGATGGTGACCTGCGGGACCGCCTCGATCCAGGCGGACCGTGTCAGTCCCGCGTACGGCCAGTAGTCGACGGGCTTGTACGGCAGTTCGTGGTCGTCGGTGACCGGCTGCAAGGCCGCGGCTGTGTAGTCGGTGTAGCTCGCCCGGCGGAAGACGCGCACGGCGATCGTCTGGCGGGTCCCAGGCCGGAGCGCCCCCGCGGCCGGCAGCGCGAATGGCGAGTTGGCGCCTTCGTGCTTGCCCAGGTGCGTGCCGTCGAGCCACACCTCGGCGCTGTAGCCGGCGGCCAGGAAGGCGATGCGTACGTGCCGGGCACGCCAGGACGCGGGCACGTCGACGGTGGTGCGGTACCAGGCGTAGCCGTCGCTGAACGCCGTGCCCTTGCCGAAGGGGGCGGTCTCGGAGCCGAAGCCGGGGGTGTCCAGCAGATCCCAGGCCGCCGGGACGTCGATGCGGCCCCAGGACCGGTCGTCGAAGTGCGGAGAGTGCCAGCCCTCGCCGAGTCCCTGGTCGGAGGGGTCGAAGCGAAAGCGCCATCGCTTGTCGAGGGACAGGTACTCACGTGTGGGCTCGTGCGTGCGCCAGCCGTCGAAGGCCGGAAGCACCGTGCCGTACTGGAAGACGACGTGGGTGCCGCCGACCTCGCGCACATGGGTACCCGAGGGCTCGGTGGCCGGGTGGGTGTCGAGCAGCGGGCCGTCGGTGGCCGACGTGGCCGTGCCGTCAGCCGCTCGTGCCGTCTCCGGCCAGGCCGGCAGGGCGACGACGGCCGCACCGAGTGCCGTGACGACGGCGCGCCGGGACGGGTGGATGGATTCGGTCATGACAGGCGGCTCCTTGATGCACGTACGTATTCGTCCGCCCCACAGCCTGGACAACCGGGTCACCCTCGTCAAGGATTATTCATAAATAATGAATTGAGCTAGCGTGGTGCCGCCGCACCGACGGCGTCCCACCGCACACGAACGACGGGTGACCTCATGACCACCGCACCGCACCAAGCCACCACGGGCCGACTCGCCATCACCCTGTGGGACTTCAGCTGGTACACCCAGGCAGGGCCCGGCGAGCCGTTCGCCGACCTGGACCGGGCCTTCGCCGAGGCGGTGGACCGGGGCTTCAACACGGTCCGCGTCTGCGCCATGCCCTTCCTGCTGTTCTCCGGGCGCGTCCCCGACCCGGAGTCGATCCAGGTCCGCGGCCTGGGGGAGGAGTTCGGACAGCGCACCCGCTGGTACGACGTGCGCGGCGGCTATCCGCTGGACGGCCGCCGACGGCTCGTCGAGCTGTTCGAGGCCGCCGCCCGCCACGACTGCAAGGTGATCGTGTCCTCCTGGGAGTACCAGCAGTCCCCCAGCTTCGCGGACACCGACGCCTGGCACCGTGCCCTGGCCGCGGTCCCCGGCCCGGACCGCGCCGAAGCGGTGGCCGAAGCGCTCGCCGGCCTCCTCGACTTCCTCACCGAGCGCGGACTGGCCGGCCAGGTGGCCTACGTCGAAGTGCACAACGAGGTCGACAACTGCTCCCTGGTACCGCGTGACGACGTCACCCACTACGCCTACCTGGGCGGCCCTCTCGACCGTGCCGTGAAGCTGCTGCGGGCCCGCCACCCCGGCATCCCTGTCACCTACTCGCTGGGCGAGCCCTGGCCGAGCGAGATCGACGACCTGCCGCAGGGGGCGCAGATCGCGCACTTCCACTTCTACGTCTACGGCGTGCTCGGCGCGCTGTACGAGGCGGTCGGACTCGGGCACGGCACCGAAGCGGCACCCGAGACGGCGACCTGGCCCACCCCCGAACTGGCCGCCATGCTGCGCCCCGACGCACCCGCCTTCGCCGACTACCAGCCGGACGAGCCCTGGCGACTGGCCGCCACCGGCATCCCGCGGGAACTGTTCTACGTACACGACTGGGTCGACCCCGACCGCTGGGACCTGTGGCTGTACGAGAACTATCCGGCGCACCGGCAGGCCATGCGGGAGACGCTGGCCGGGTGGGTCGACTCCGTCGCCGAGTTCGCCCGCCTGCGCGGCATCCCCGCTGTGCTCGGTGAAGGCGTCGTCGGGTACACCCCGCTGCTGACGCGCTTCGAGGAGGACGCCGTCGGCAAGGATCTCGCGGAGTTCGTCGTCGACCGTTGTCTGGCCGCGGGCTTCCAGGGCGTCGTCCTGACCTCGAACGCGGCCCCGCACCACCCCATGTGGCACACCGACCGGGACTGGATGCGACGGGTCAACGCCCGTGTCACCACGGCCTGAACACGCCCGCAGCGGCCCGGAACACGGATGCCGAGCCGTGCCGTCACGATGACTGGTAAATGACATGGCAGGCCGCCCGCCGACCGCGAGGACGGCCTGCCCTACCTCTGGGAGACCGTGCCCTCCCGAATCCCGCCGCGGCAGGTCGACGGCATCCCGTCGGTCGCCGGGCGTGCGGGCCATCCCCGTCGACGCTCCGGCGCCGTGCTGGGCGGCAAGGCGTACGACTGCGCCAGGAGTAGGTCAGCTCGTCGGACGGCAATGTCGATGCGCTGGCCCGCCAAACTCCTGCGGTCGCCGAGAGCACGGGCAGCGAAGGGCGCCGATAAGCCGTGCGGGAATCAGCGTCAGCGGACGGTCGGCTGGCAGCGGCAGCGCGGACCGGCCCTCGCGCAGGATGAAGCGTTCCCGGACCGGAGTTCCCGGTCGGCTGCACCGCGCGTACAAACAGAACGAGGCGGCCGTCGCCCCGCTTTCGCGGAACGACGGCCGTCTGCAGGGCGTTGGGTCACGCCTTCGTGGCCGTGGCCTCCACTTGTTCGGGCGCGTCCGCCTGCCCGATCGGGGTTCCGGCCTTGGCGCGCGGGATGAACGTGGCGACGAGGAAGGCGAGCAGAGCCGCTCCGGCGCCGATGGCCATGACGAGCTTGAAGCCGTTCTCCGAGGGCAGCGCGTGGCCGCCGAAGTCGGTGGTCATCTGGGCCAGGATCACGCCGGCGAGGGCACTGGCGAAGCTCGTGCCCAGGGACCGCATCAGGGTGTTCAGGCTGTTGGCGGCACCCGTCTGCGAGGGGTCGACCGCGCCCATGATCAGGGCGGGCAGCGCGCCGTAGGTGAAGCCGACGCCCGCGCCGATGATGCAGGAGACCAGGATGAGGTGCCAGACCTCGCTCATGAGCACGATGTTGAGTGCGTAGCCGGTGGCCACGATCAACGCGCCGATCATCAGCGTGACCTTGGAGCCCTTGGCCTTGGTGACACCCGCGGACACGGCGGACACAACCATCATGACGAGGCCCTGCGGGGCGAGCACCAGGCCGACGGTGAGCATGGACTTGCCGAGGCCGTAGCCAGTCTGCTCGGGCAGCTGGAGAAGCTGCGGCAGAACCAGGGACATCGCGAACATCGAGAAGCCGAGGGCGACCGAGGCGAGGTTGGTGAAGAGGACCTGCGGCTTGGCGGTGGTACGGAGGTCGACCAGCGGCTGCTTGGCCTTCAGCTCCCACAAGCCCCAGGCCAGCAGGATCACGACGGCGGCGACGCCCAGGCCGAGCGTGGTGGCGGAGGTCCAGCCCCAGGCACCTCCCTTGGAGACCGCCAGCAGCAGCGAGACCAGCCCCGCCGACAGACCCAGCGAGCCGACCAGGTCGAACTGACCACCCGCACGAACCTTCGACTCCGGTACGACCAGCAGGACGAGCACGAGGGCGAGGGCACCGAGCGCGGCGGAGACCCAGAACAGGATGTGCCAGTTCCAGTTGTCGGCGATGAACGCGGCGGCGGGCAGCCCCAGTGCGCCGCCGACGCCCAGCGAGGCGCTCATCAGTGCGGTGGATCCGGCCAGCCGGTCGGCCGGCAGTGCGTCCCGCATGATGCTGATGCCGAGGGGCACGACCGCGGCGGCCAGGCCCTGCAGGGCGCGACCGATGATCATCGGTGCGAGCGAGTCCGCGAGTCCGCACACCACCGAACCGGACACCAGCAGGACGATGCTGAGCAACAGCATTCGGCGCTTGCCGAACATGTCGCCGAGTCGTCCGACGACCGGGGTGGCCACGGACGCGGCGAGCAGGGTGGCGGTGACCGCCCAGGCGGTGTCGGACGCCTCCGCGTTCAGGAGCTTGGGCAGCTCGGGAACGATCGGGATGACCAGGGTCTGCATCAGCGAGACGACGATTCCGGCCAGCGCCAGCACCGCCACCACGGCGTTCGGCTTCGGCGGGGCGGATGTCCCAGCGTCGGCGGGTCGGGCAAGGGCTTGGGGCACGGCATAGCCTCCGGCAGCAGGTTTATTGCTTGACTTACGCAAGCGTAGGGGAGATTGATTGACTTACGCAATTTAATTCTGTATCGGCGCGTCCGTGGAGGTCGGACGGGGTAGGCCCCTGTCGGCGCCAGGGGAGGGGACTCTGCACCGGAACGCACCTCTGGTGGCCGTCTGTGCGACGAACACCATAGGAAGGTCATCGACCGCTACCTGCTCGCAGTGGCAGGAGCGGTACTTCGCCTCGTCGTCGGCGCCGACGACGAGGCGACTCGCGAAGTCACCCGCTTCGCCCCGCTGGATCAGTGCGCGGTTCGGGACACGACACCCCGGCCCGTTCGCGGTTGGAGTGCGGTCGACCGGGCTTGCGAGACCGGCTGCGGTTGTGGGCGCGGCGAGAGAACGAATTGGCGGGCGCTCGTCGGTTCACGGGGATCGTGTCCCATGCGGGGGCCGCCGATGTCGGCCCCCGCTGAGCGGTGCCACCGCTTCGATGGCCGACGGGAAGCGGCGGGCGGACCCGCGTGTCGTCGGTCGGCCGGACTGTGGCGGACGGATCGGCAGGACCACGGGCGGACCGACCTGGCCGCGGGTACGGCCCCGCGGACCGCCCGCACCGGCACTCGCAACGACGGCCGCGCCGCCGCCCTTGCCCGCGGCGGAGCCGGGGATCGGACTCGGCCGGCGCGGCCGTCCGGTCGCTCTTGCGGCTGGCGGTGAAGACCATGAGCCGCAAGGCCAGAAATCGACCGATACCGGCGAAGCCGGAGGCGCCGAGGTAGACGATCTGTTCGGTCGTCATGGAGGGGGAGGGCTGCAGCAGGTGCAGAATCGCCATCGCCGCGCATGTCACGACATAGGCTGCGATCGCCGAGCCGGCCGACTGCCAGTGCTCGCGGGCGTGCAGCTCGGTGCACAGGAGGGTGCTCAGGGCGGTGATCACCGCATTCGACAGCACGGCGATGAAGGGCTACCGGTTCGCTACCCGCTCGCCATCAAGCTGGTGAACGAGCTGGTAGAGGCAGCCGACGAGAAGCAGCTGAGCAATACCATCGCCCGCTATGGACGCGTCGACAATGAGTGAACCTCCTCTGAGCGACCCGAACTTCGGCCCGGCCCTCATCTGCACGCTCGCCTCCGGCAACTGCACGGCACGGATGTAACCGGTCGGTGCGGCGGGGTTCGATCCGGCCTGGGTCTGACCGCTTTCGCTCGCGCCAGGGGGAGCGGTTCGTAGGTGACTTGCGGTGCGAGTCCGAGACCGCCGAGGTCAGCGTGGCGCGTGAAGCCAGGGTGGAGCCTTCCCGGGGAACCTGACTGCCTGTCAGTAAAGTCGGCATTGAGTCGGCATCAGTCCGATCAAAGCTGACTGCGGCTGGCGAATCCTGCACTTCGAGGGGCGGTGGAACGGGCGGTGTTGCGTGGTTTTGCTCGCGCTATCTTGATGCACCGGGCGGGGCGTCTTTCGCCTCGCCCGGTGGTGCGCCTGCAGGGCCGCGAATTCCCAGCTCAGCGCACCCTTCCCCGTGGTTTCAGCGGCACCGGCGGCAGTTCGGGGGCGGGCAGGGGCGCTCCGTCGTACCCCTTCACTTCCCCGAATCGCGTCCCGGTCATCCACTCCTCCCGGGCCTGTTCGATCTCCTGCTGGGTGCGTCCGACGAAGTTCCACCACATACCACGGATTCGGCGGTTCTTCCCAGGTCAGAGGTATCGAGGACCCTCGGGCGTCAGCAAAAGGTCAGCATCGGACGCCGAGGAGTCAGCACCACATGGCAGCACGCGCGCTCGCCCGCGGAATGGGCACCTTCTTCAAGGACTGCGAGCACCCTGAGTCCCGTTGGTCGAAGTGTCCGCACGAGTACAAGATCCGGTACCGCAGTCCGGCGGGCAAGCAGACGGAGGAGTCCGGTTTCGGGACCCAGGACAAGGCGATCGCGCGTTTGACGGAGGTCTACAACCAGAAGAAGGCGGCGCCGCAGTCCCAGTCGAAGGCGGAACGGATCCAGAAGTACGGGAGGATGCGGTTCGAGGAGTACGTCGAGGAGTGGAAGGCCGGCCAGCGGCATCTGGCTGCCTCGTCTGTACGGCACCTCGACTCGCTCCTGGAGCACCACCTCTACCCGGCGCTCGCGAGCCGGCGGATGAACTCCTTCGACCACAAGGTGGTCGACGGCTTCATCCGCACCATGGAACGCAACGGTGTGGGCCTGGCCACCCAGTCCAACGCGTTCGACAAGCTGCGCGCGGTCCTCCTTGACGGGCACCGGCTTGGCCTCTTCTCCGACAACCCGTTGGATGGCGTCAAGCCGCCGCAGTACGACCCGGCCCGGGCTGTGATCCCGTCCCTCGAACAGCTGCGAGCGATACGGACCGCAGGTGACGACGCCTTCATGCTGGTCGTCGATCTGATGAGCGGCTGCGGTCTGCGGAACGGCGAGGCGTTCGCGGTGAACCTGAACAACATCGTGGCCGATGACGTGTATCGGATCACCGAACAGGTGGTGCTCTCCACCCGCCGGTACGGGCCACTCAAGCACCGCAAGGCGGGGGAGTACCGCGACGTCCCGCTACCTGCACGGATCAGGGAGACGATCCAGTGGTACGCCGAGAAACACGGCACGGTCGACGGCTACCTGCTGCGGCAGGAGACCGACACCCGCAAGCCTTATCCGCATTGGGGAATGGACAACCAGTGGCGACGGATCAGGGCATCGGGACAGGTGGACATCCCGGAAGGAATGGTCCTGTACGGGAACCGCCACTTCTACGCGTCGAACTGCCTGAGCCACGGCATCCCGATCACGGATGTCGCTGAGTGGATGGGGCACAAGAGCGTCGACGTCACGTTCAAGATCTACCGGCATCTCCTGCCGGGATCGATCGGCAAGGCGGCGCAGGTCCTGAACATGGCACTCGCGGCCTGATGGGACAGGCGGGTTCCCGGCCGAGCAGGTGGCCAGGAACCCGCCGCGGAGGAACTCAACCGAGCTTCTGCTGCTGGGCCCAGGCGTGCACGTCCGCGATCTTGAACTGCAACTTCGCGCTAGGGCCGCTCCCGAACTTGTACGGGACGAGTCCCAGCCTGGGCGCGTCTCGGTACACCCAAGTGATCGACATATTCAGATACTCGGCGGTCTGCTTGGCGTTCATGAACTGGGTGGGCATGCAGGATCCTCAAGGCGGCTGGATTGACGAGGACCTTGAGCCTCGGCTGCAGAGTGCGGTTTGCCTAGGCTGGGGGGAGGTGGTAGTCAATGTGCTCCCGGTGGTGGCATCGCTGGTTGGGGCCGTCGGCGTTGCTTCCGCGTGTTTTCGTTGACACGTAGCGATCCTTGAGCCGGCTGCAAAGGGCGCACAAACTGCAGGTTTGAGGTCGCACCGCAACATCGCACAGCGGCTGAGCCCAAACGCTCAACGCCGCTGTGCCCACCAGCCTCCCAGGCCGGCGACCGCCTTCTCTACGAGATGAATGTTGCCGGGCTCCTACAGGGCCGCGACGCGGCCTGTCTTTCGGGCATTGGGCGGGGCTGTGCAGTTCACGGGCATTGCAGGACGACCCCCCGGATGGTTGGTGGATGCGGAGACGTACCACCCCGAGGGGTTCGGAGCTGTGTTCCGGACCACCTCTGTGTAGATGAGAGTGCTGTTCAGGACCGGCGGATCCAGGTATGCGCCACCTGACAACGGAACGTGACCGGAGGGGCAGTTGCCGTAGTCTTCGGCCGAGCCGTTGACGGCGTGTCCGGCGTCGACCCGCCCGACCCGCCCACCCCGCGGTTGTCGAAGGCGATGACCCGACGCTGTGCGGCGAGTCCGTCGACGACCCGAGGGTCCCAGTTGTCCAGGACCCCGGCCAGGTGCATCAGCAGGACGATTGGTACGCCCTCTCGGGGGCCGAGTTCCCGGTAGGCGAAGTCCACGCCCTGAACGGAGACGGTGCGGGTCGGTGTGTTCGTGTAGAATGACGGCGGGTGGGTGGGCGAATTTCGCGATGTGGTCATGGTCGGGTCCTTCTGGTGGCGAGGTTACGGGGAGACTTCTCGTCGCCGTATGGCGGTGTCGTCCTGGTGCTGTGGTGACGGTCTTCACCGGCCTGCGGGCAGACTCACGTCATCTTGGACGCGACCCTGCCGGCCGACGCCCGCCCTGTCGCGAGGTGCTCCGACGCGTCTCCGGTCGACTCGGACGCGGTGTCGACAACGGCGCCTATGACCTTCCCGTCGGGCCTCACCGTGTCCGATGGCTCGACCCGGGTTGCGCGCTTCAGCGGGTGGAAGCGCGGCTTATTGAATTATATTCGTAATCCTAAGTGGTCGATGAGTGAACCGCAACGTTGTGCGGGCCGGGTGGTGTGGGAGCATCCGTCCGGCCGCGGCGGGAATCCCGATGGCGTCGGGTTCTGTGCGCTCCGCGGGTCGGTCACTCTACGGTTTCTGCTTGGCCGTGCTCGATGTTCAGCAAGGCCAAGGTGTTGCGGATCCCTTGGTCGAGGAGTTCGTCCGCCAGTCTCGTGTCGGCGAGGGCTCGTGAGAGCTGTAGCGCCCCGGCCATCATGGCGTAAGCGGTGAGCGTCCTGGTGCGGGCCGAGAGTGGATCGTCGGGTGCCAGGCGGGTGGCGATCCCGTCCGCGACGGCGAGCACGCCATCGGTGTACGCCTGCCGGGTCGGGGTCGCGCAACGCGTGATCTCGTCGAGCAGTGCGGCGGAGGGGCAGCCCCATTCGGGGTTGTCGCGGTGCTGTGTGGACAGGTACCAGCGCACGATCTGTTCGAGTCCGGCGCGGCCGGGTGCCGCGTGCTCGACGACGTTGGCGTTCTGTGCCTCAAGTTGGTCGGCGACCGCGGTGGCCACGAGTTCGTCCTTTGAGGTGAAGTGGGTGTAGAAGGCGCCGTTGGTCAGGCCCGCGTCCTTCATGAGTGCCGTGATGCCTGAGCCGTCGATGCCGTCCCGCTTGAACCGACGACCGGCTGCCTCGACGATCCGCTGCCTGGTGGCCTGGTTGTGCTCATCCGTGTATCGCACGCATTCTCCTTCGCTTGTCGGGCGGGCTGATCACCCTCTGGTGGTGGGGGGCTCCCCGCGGTTTCGGCGTGGACTTGGTTGGCGGTCCTCTTGTGACTGCGACCCCTCCCTTCATAGTATTATGGACATAATTTTATCTCGCTATGCCGGGTGGTCGGCGATCCTCGCGGGCTGGAAGGCCTGTGATCGGTCTTCGTGGCGAGTGGCCTTCATGGGCGCCGACGCGGCCGGCCGGGGATCGGGCGTCACCGGACGGATCATGAGCCTGGTGTGCCGTGTCGGTCCGGTGTGCCCGGCTCGGTGGGGAGAGTTCCGATTCGTGCACCCGGCCTCTCCGTGCTGGTGTCGCCGCGAGCGGTATTGCGAGATGTCACCCACCCGCCGAAATGAGAAGGGCAGTATGAGTACGTATCTGGCAGACAAGGCCGAGGACCTCACGGTCGAGGGTCCCTCCGCGCGCTTCACCTATCGACGGCTGGGTTCGCAGGGCGGCGTCCCGCTGGTCCTGCTGAACCGGTTCCGCGGGACCATCGACTGGTGGGACCCGGAGTTCCTGGACTACCTGGCCGCCGACCATGACGTGATCCTGTTCGACAATGTGGGTGTCGGCTACACCGACGGTGAACCGCGGGACTCTCTCGAGGGGTTCGCCGAAGGTGCCATCGAATTCATCGAGGCGCTCGGCCTCGCGCAGGTGGACCTGCTCGGCTGGTCTCTGGGCGGCATCGTGGCCCAGCGTGTGGCCCTGCGGCGCCCAGAGTTGGTGCGCAAAATCGTCGTGGCGGGCAGTGGCCCGGCCGGTTGGGTTCCGGGTGCGCCGGACTTCAGCGAGAAGGTCCTGGGCATCATGGCCAAGCCCGACGCGGACCTGGAAGACGTCCTGTTCCTCTTCTATCCCGAGACGGAGGCGGCCCGCGCCTCGGGTCTGCAGCACTTCGACCACGTCTCGACCCGGCTGGCCGCCGGCGGACCCGCCGTCTCCGAGGCGGCGGCGCAGGGCATGCTTGCCGCGGCGGGAGCTCTTCTGGCTGTGCCCTTCGAGCAGGTCAAGGCTGAACTGGAGGCCATCAAGCACCCCGTCCTCTACGCCAACGGCCTGGAGGACGTCATGATCCCCGCTCATAACTCCTATGTCGCGGTCCAGCATCTCGACAACGCGACCCTCATTCTCTACAGCGGCGCCGGTCACGCCTTCCTCTTCCAGTACGCCAAGGCCTTCGCCAAGCAGGTGACCGACTTCCTCGCCGCCTGACCCGTGCCGCTTCACCGTCCGCCGTGAACGACGCGGGGGCGGTGGACGACTCCCCCTGCCGGTGCCGCTTCACAGTGACGTGAGGCGGCACCTCTTTGTCGGCCGGCCCGTACGGCCCCACCGGGAGAACTGGTCGGGAATCGATACGTCGCTGGTGACGTGCTCCCGCGGGGACGGCCCAGGCGAGAACTGTTGCCCAACCGGATGCGTGTGCGCCTTGCGAGCCCATGGAATTACGGTCATACTTCAATGGTGACGTGATGCGGAGGGCGTAGCCATTCGGAGTTGCCGCTCCCGTGGTCCTGGCCGCCCCGCGTGATCGTCGCCCCCGCAGCTGCAGCCGCAGCCGGGAGGCGCAGGCGACCGCTCCGCGCTCCTCCTTCCGGAGGAGTCGCGGCCCGCTCGCGGAAACCCCCGCATCGAAGGGCACGGCCATGAGTGATTCACGAGAAGCCAGAGAACGCGTGGTGACGTCGTACAAGGACGCTCCGACCCGCACTGTTGCCGCCGGAGGGGTGACCTTCGCCTACCGCGACCTCGGTCCGCGGTCCGGCGTTCCGGTGATCTTTTTCAACCACCTCGCCGGGGTGCTCGACAACTGGGATCCGCGGGTCGTCGACGGGTTCGCCGCCAAGCACCGTGTCATCACCTTCGACAACAGGGGTGTCGGTGCCTCCACCGGTTCCACGCCGCGCACCATCCAGGAGATGGCGACGGACGCCGTCACCTTCATCCGTGCGCTCGGGTTCGGCCACGTCGACATCCACGGCTTCTCGATGGGCGGCATGATTGCCCAGGTGGTCGTGGAGAGGGAGCCGCAACTCGTCCGCAAGCTGATCCTCACGGGCACCGGTCCCGCGGGCGGTGAGGGCATCGAGAACGTGACCAGGCTGTCCAATCTGGACACCGTCCGGGCGCTGTTCACCCTTCAGGACCCGAAGCAGTTCCTGTTCTTCACGCGCACCGCCAACGGGCGCCGCGCCGGAAAGGAGTTCCTGGCCCGGCTCAAGGAGCGCACCCGTGACCGGGACAAGGCGATCCGGCTCGGGGTGTACCGCGCCCAGCTCAAGGCCATTCATCGTTGGGGAGTGGAGCGGCCCCATGACCTCTCCGGCATCAGCCAGCCGGTGCTCGTCGCCAACGGCGAGGCCGACCGGATGGTCCCGACGCAGAACTCGGTCGACCTGGCCAGGCGGGTGCAGAACGGCGAGCTGGTGCTCTACCCCGACGCCGGGCACGGCGGCATCTTCCAGTTCCACCAGGAGTTCGTGAAGACGGCGCTCGACTTCCTCGAGCGCGAGTAGCCGCTTCTCGGCGGAAGCGGGTGCGCGGTACGGGGGCGTCGAGCATCCGTCGGGCGGGCTAGGTTTACTTTCCTATACTCAGCCAGTAGCGTCCAGAGCAGCACATCGATCCAGCCGCGCAGCCACACCTGGCACGCGCCGCAGAACTTCTCACACCCCTTTCAGCACACAGATCAGAGCAGGAGCATCACCATGGCAGTAAGTCCCGAGGCCCGGCAGTTCGCGCAGTTCCTCGCAAGCGTCAGCGCCAAGTCCGCGACCCCCGGCCTGGACCTGGCGATCATCCGCGACATCGTCGACTCCAACCACAAGGCCGCCACCGAACCCGAGGGCGTCACCTACGCCGAGGTCGACGCCGGTGGCGTCCCCGCCCTGTGGGCCATCCCCGAGAACGCCGACCCCGACAAGGCGCTGCTCCACTTCCACTTCGGAGGCTCCGTCACCGCCTCCATGCACTCCGACCGCAAGGCCGCCGGCCACATCGCCAAGGCCGCGGGCGCCCGCTCCCTCGTCGTCGACTTCCGCCTCGCCCCGGAGCACCCTTACCCCGCCCAGCTCGACGACGCCGAGACCGCGTACCGCTGGCTGCTCTCGCAGGGCTACGAGCCGAGGAACATCGGCAGCACCGGCCACTCCATCGGCGGCACCCTGGCCGTCATGCTCCCCCTGCGCCTCCTCGCCAAGGGCGAAGCCACCCCCGGCGCGATCATCAGCGTCTCGCCCTGGACCGACCTCACCATCTCCAACCCCGCCGTGGACGCCAACGAGCCCACCGACAAGATGCTCAGCAGGGCCACCCTCGAACTCTTCCGGGGAGCCTGGCTCCAGGAGCCCGGCCTCGACTTCGCCGACCCCGCCGTCAGCCTCGTGCACGCTGACCTCACCGGCCTGCCCCCCACCCAGGTCCACTACGGCGAGTACGAGACCCTCGCCGAGGACGGCGCCCAGCTCGCCCAGCGTCTGGCCGACTTCAAGGTCACCACCGAGGTGCACCCGATGCCCGAAGGCCAGCACTCCTTCGTCCTCGGCGCCGGACGTGTCCCCGAGGTCGACCACGCCATCCAGCAGATGGGCAGCTGGCTCCGCACCCATCTCGGCAAGTGAGCAGAGGACGAGCTCACCGCTGTATCGATCACCCAGAGAACCGCCAAGAGAACCACCGAGAAGATCACGCAGAAGGCTGACTGACATGAAGGCATTCGTCGTCGAGAAGTACGACAAGGACGGTGTGCGCGCTGCGGAAGTGCCCGAACCCGCCGTAGGGGACCGCGACGTTCTGGTAAAAGTGAGCGCCACCAGCATCAATCCGCTGGACAAGATGGTCCGCAACGGGGAGTTCAAGCAACTCCTGAAGTACAAGCGCCCCTTCGTGCTCGGCCACGACGTGGCGGGCGTCGTGACGAGGGTCGGTTCCGCCGTGCGTCACTTCAAGGTCGGCGACGAGGTCTACGCCCGTCCGCGCGACCTGCGGATCGGAGGATTCGCGGAGTTCGTCGCGATCCACGAGGACGACGTCTCGCCCAAGCCGCAGTCGCTCACCTTCCAGGAGGCCGCCGCGGTCCCGCTGGTGGCGCTGGCCGCCTGGCAGATCCTCGTCGAACGTGCCCATGTGCAGCCGGGGCAGAAGGTGCTCGTCCACGCCGGCTCCGGGGGTCTCGGCTCGACGGTTGTCCAGCTCGCCAGGCACCTCGGCGCCACAGTGGCCACGACCACGGGTCCTGGAACCGAGGAACTGGTCAAGAGCCTCGGCGCGGACCTCGTCATCGACTTCACGAAGGAGGACTTCTCGAAGGTGCTGTCCGGCTACGACCTGGTGCTGGACTCCGTGGGCGGGGCGAACCTCAAGAAGTCGCTGACCGTGCTGAAGCCCGGCGGCCTGGCCATCAGTGTCGTCGGTCCGCCGGACGCCGGGTTCGCCAAGCAGCTCGGCGCTCCTTCCTTCCTCCGTGTGGTGATGAACGCGCTCAGCCGGAAGATCCGCAAGCAGGCCAGGTCGCTCGGCGTGCGCTATGAGTTCCTCTTCATGCGGGCCAGCGGCTCCCAGCTGCGTGAACTCGCCGGTCTCTACGACAGCGGGCGGCTCCGTCCCGTCATCGACCGGGTCTTCCCGTTCGACCAGACGCTCGACGCGATGGCGCACGTCGAGCAGGGCCGTACCAAGGCCGGCAAGGTCGTCGTCTCGATGGTCCCCGAGGACGACTGAGAGCGAGCCGACCGCAGGCCGTGCGCCCCCGCTTCTGACTGGAGTGGGGGCGCACGGCCTGCGGTCGACGCCCCTACGGCGGCCACGGGCTGAGCCGGTTCGTCGGCCTCCGGGCGTTCGCCCTGGGGCGTCTGGCGCTTCCACCTGCTTGAGGAGGTGACGGAATGTCGGTCACAGTGGTGCGGCTCCGCAACCGCGCCCGCTTCATGGCGCGTTGTCGCGGCGAGCTCGGAAACGCCCGAGCCGCCGGGCGGTGCCCCGCCCCCTCCCCGCGATCGTCAGCCTGGCTGGCTGCGGGCGTCGTCCGCCGCGCGTCGCCATGCGGGACTGCGGTCCTTGTCGACCAAGGCTGCGCGGACGCCCTCCAGGAAGTCCGGCGTCCGGATAACCGTGCGCGTGAGCGCGAGTTCGGTGTCCAGGCACTGGCGCAACGTTTGCTGCCTGCCCCGGGTCAGCAGGGCGTGGGTGATCTCCAGGCTCTGCGGAGAGGCGGCCTCCAGTGCGGTCAGCGCGGCCGCAGCCCACGGAGTGCCGAGGTGGTGCAGGCGTGTCTCGATCTCGCCGAGCACCGGGGCGCCGAACGCCCAGTCCACTTCGTCGCGTACCTTCGTCAGCCCACTCCCCGCCACGGGGGAACAGCCGGCCAGGCGGTTCAGGACGACGTCCACCGGCTCGCCAGGATTGTCGGCCAGGGCGTCCGCGACCGCGTCGAGGCCGTCCCCGGCGACGAAGTGCGTGGCCAGCCCCGTGTACAGGGCGTCGGCCGCGTCGAGCCGGTGTCCGGTCAGTCCCAGGTACATGCCGATCGCGCCGGGCAGCCTGGGCAGAAAGTGGCTGGCCCCGATGT
Organism: Streptomyces sp. NPDC020958; assembly: GCF_055562175.1. Taxonomy (NCBI): domain Bacteria; kingdom Bacillati; phylum Actinomycetota; class Actinomycetes; order Kitasatosporales; family Streptomycetaceae; genus Streptomyces; species Streptomyces sp. NPDC020958. The sequence goes on from NZ_JBVHFU010000001.1 coordinate 543,520, forward strand.
CCGGAAAGAAGCCGATCCCGGTCTCGGGCATCGCGAGCACGGCTTTCTCGGTGACGACGCGGAAGGCTCCGTGGACGGACAGGCCGAGGCCGCCACCCATGCACACGCCGTCGATGAGCGACACGATCGGGACGGGATAGGCGGCGATCCGGGCGTTGAGCCGGTACTCGGTGGCGAAGAACCGCTCGCTGGCGTCGGCATCGCCGGCGAGGCTGTACTCGCGGATCGTGCGGATGTCCCCACCGGCGCAGAAGGCCTTCGCTCCGGAGCCGGCGAACACCACGGCCGACAGCGGCGTGCCCTCCCACGCGACGAGCGCACGGTCGATGGCGGCGACCATGCCGGTCGTCAGGGCGTTGAGCGCCTTGGGGCGGTTCAGCAGGATCCGGCCGACACCCCGGTGGACGTCGATGAGAACGTCGTTCTCTGCGGAGTCAGTCATGGATCGGCACTCCGTACTCCGCGGGTATCACGGCTGGTTCTCGCTGTGTCAGGCGTAGATCTGCGCATACAGATCCTGGATCTCGTCCGCGGTGGGTACGAGCGGGTTGTTGGCCGGAGACCCGGACGCGAGCGCCTGCTCGGCCATGAGCGGCAACAGCCGCAACCACGTGTCCTTGTCGATGCCGTAGGTCTGCGGCGTGGGCACCTCAAGGTCCCTGCACAGGGTACGGAGCGCCGCCACGAACTTCCCGGCGGCCCAGGTGTCGCTGTCGCTGTCGGTGGCGGCTCCGAGCGCGCGGGCGCAGTCGGCGTACCGGCTCACGGCCGCGTGTACGGAGAACGCCGTCACGGCCGGGAAGAGCATCGCGTTCGACAGGCCGTGGGCGACGTGAAAGTGGGCGCCGATCGGACGGCTCATGCCGTGGACGAGCGCCACGCTGGAGTTGGAGAAGGCGATGCCGGCCTGGGTCGCGGCAAGCATCATCGCCTCGCGGGCCTCGATGTCCTCCCCGTCGGCGTAGGCGCGGCGGAGGTGGCGGCCGATGGTCCGGATCGCGTTCAGGGCAACGCCGTCGGAGAACGGGTTGGCCTTGCGGCTCACATACGCCTCTACTGCGTGCGTCAGCGCGTCGATGCCGGTGTCAGCGGTCAGCCGGGAGGGCATCGACAGGGTCAAGTCGAAGTCGACGACGGCGGCGACCGGCAGGAACGCGGGCCCCGTGCAGAGCATCTTCTCGTCCGTGGCACTGTCGGTGATGACGGTGAACTGGGTGGCCTCGGAACCGCTGCCGGCGGTCGTCGGGACCGCGATCACCGGAAGTGCCGGGCCGAGGTTGGTGCGCGGGGCCTTGTAGTCCCGCATCCGCCCGCCCTGGACGCCCAGCAGGCCGAGGGCCTTGGCGGTGTCCATCGGGCTGCCGCCGCCGAATCCGATCACCGAGTCCGCCTCGTGCTCCCGCAGGACGTCCAGTCCCGCGCCGAGCGAGTCGGTCGTCGGATCCGGGACGGTTTCGGCGAACAGGAGCGGTTGCAGACCGGCTTCCCTCAACGTCGTCATCAGCCGTTCCGCCGCACCGGTTCCGGCGAGGAATGGGTCCGTCACCAGCAGGGGGCGGCGCAGGCCCAGCCCTGTGACGACATCGCCCAGTTCACCGACGGCGCCGCGCCCGACGCGCAGGATCCGGGGCAGGGAAAGGCTGGCAATCATGGGGGCCCTTTCGGCAGGAACGGCGGGGCGCGGCGCGCCCCGCCCCCTCGACTGTGCGACCGGCACAATGTGCAATCAACCGCCAATAACGCACATCAACTGTGCGAAGACGCAGAAGGGTGTTGCTGTGCGCCCACGCTCCCCAAATGAGTCGGACGAGCAGGTCGAGAGCCCGGCCTCGCGGCCGGTCGGCCCTCGTCGCTCCGTCGATCCGCGCAAGCTCCGTGCGGACGACCTGCGTTACCTGCTCGTGGTAGCCCGTACGGGGCGTCTGGTGGCCGCCGCCGACGCACTCGGAGTGGATCACACCACCGTGTCACGCCGTATCGCCGCGTTGGAGAAGAGCATCGGCCTCCGCCTCGTCGAGCGTGGCACGGAGGGATGGGCTCTGACGGACATCGGAAGGTCCGTCTCGGAGAACGCGCGTGCGATCGAGGAGGCAGTGCACCGCGTCGTCGACACCGTGGCGGGCCAGGACGCGCCGTCCCTGCGCGGTACGGTGCGCGTCAGCGCACCCGACGGCATCGGCACCGTGTTCGTCACGGCCGCCCTGGTGCGACTGCGCCGCCGGCACCCGCAGCTCCAGGTAGAACTCGTGACCGCGACACGGCAGCTCGCTCTGCGCCCGTCCGGCTTCGATCTCGCTCTCGTCATCGGCGTTCCCTCCAGCGCCCGTCTGGTGACCGAGCACCTCACCGACTACACGCTGGGGCTCTACGCCTCCGACGACTACCTCGCCCGGCACGGCAGGCCGGGGTCGGTGGCCGAACTGCGTGAGCACCCGCTCGTCTTCTACATCGAGTCGATGCTGCAGGTCGGCGACCTCGACATCGAACGCCACCTGCCAGGGGTTAGCCCGGCGTTCTCCTCGACGAACGTCTTCGCCCAGCTCGAAGCCACCGAGCACGGGGCCGGCATCGGGGTCCTGCCGGCCTTTCTCGCGCGGCGGACGCGGCTTCATCGACTGCTCGCCGACGAGATCGACATCCGCCTTCCCATCACCCTGGCCGTGCGCCGCGAGGCGGTGACGCACCCCGCCGTACGCGCCCTGTGGACCGTTCTGCGGCACGAGGTCGCCGAACGGGGCGCCGAACTGATCCCGGAACGAAGGCCAGGTGGTCCCAGGATCAGTGCATGAACGCGAGGGCGTTCTCGATGCCCTGTTCAAGGACCTCGTCGGCGAACTTCGGGTCGGAGAGCGCGCGAGACAGCTGCAGAGTTCCCACCAGCATGGTGAAGAGCCCGATTGCTTTCCCTCGGGCGGATCGCGGATCACCAGGCGTAAGGCGGGCCGCGATCTCCTCCACGATGGCCCGCGCGCCGTCGGTGTAGGCCTGCTTGGCCTGCTCTCCGCAGCGGCCTATCTCGTCGAGAAGGGCGGCGGAGGGGCAGCCCGCGCCCCGGTGGTCGCGGTGTTCGGGCGAGAGGTACTCCCGCACGAGATCCTCAAGTCCCTCGCGGCCGGGCCGCAGCTCGCCGTAGCGGGAGAGCTGCGTGTGCAGCTGGTCGGTCACGACGTTGGCGACGAGGTCGTCTTTCGACGCGAAATGGGCGTAGAAGGCCCCATTGGTGAGCCCGGCGTCGGACATCAGCGTGGAGACGCCCGATCCGTCGATCCCGTCCAGCTTGAACCGCTCACCGGCCTTCTCGATGATGCGCTTCCGCGTCTCCTGCTTGTGCTCCTTGGCGTAGCGCACCATGGGCGTCCTCCATTCGCTCCCTCAAGGCCGTTGCCCCGTACACAAGCCTAACCGATTGCCTGACGTGCGTAATGTGATAGCGGGCGTCGGCAACGGCCGGTCCTTCGACTCACCTCCGAGGTTGAGCGCCAGGCCCCAGTCGGGCGGTCACGTCGCCGGGGTGCAGGGTGGAGTGATCCGCGGAGCACTCGACGACGACGCGGACCGGCGCGTCGCAGTCGGTGTGGCGGATGTCCAGTACGGGGCCCTCGGAGCCGAGGGTGTACGCCTCGCCCCACTGGCTCAGCGCCATCAGGGCTGGCCACAGGTCCCAGCCCTTGCGGGTCAGGCGGTACTCGTTGCGGGAGCGGCTGCCCGGTTCCCGGTAGGGGACGGTGTTCAGGATCCCGGCGGTGACCAGCTTCCTCAGGCGGTCGCTGAGGACCGCCTCCGACAGGCCGATGTGGCGGTGGAAGTCGTCGAACCGGCGGACTCCGTTGACGGCGTCGCGCAGGATCAGCAACGTCCACTTCTCTCCCACCACGTCGAGCGTGCGCTGGACGGGGCAGTTCTCTGTGCTCGCCTCAAGCCACTCCATTGCGCCATCGTACGACCCTGGCTTCGCCGTTGACAGTCAGGTGAACGGAGGCTAGCTTCACTGAGAAAAGCCAGACAGGAGGGTGATCGGCCGTGGGGCGCACACGTACGTACCAGTGGGAAGATCCCGCGATCCTGGCGGAGGCCGCTGGGCGCATGGCCGGTCTCGACTTCCTGCGCGAACTGCAGGCCGGGCGGCTGCCGGGGCCGCCGATCAACCACACCGTCGACTTCACCCTGGACGAGGTGGAGCCCGGCAGGGCGGTCTTCTCCCTGACGCCGGGGGAGGAGCACTACAACCCCATCGGCAGCGTGCACGGCGGCATCTTCGCCACCCTGCTCGACTCGGCGGCGGGCTGCGCCGTCCAGTCCACCCTTCCGCAGGGCATGGCGTACACCTCGCTCGACCTGACAGTGAAGTTCCTGCGCCGGATCACCGTGGACACGGGCACGGTGCGCGCCATCGGCACCGTGGTCAGCAGGGGGCGCCAGACCGCCCTCGCTCAGGCTCAGTTGGTCGACGCGACGGATCGGCTGCTCGCTCACGCCACGAGCAGCTGCATGCTCTTTCCGGTGCCCGACTCCTCGGCGTGAGTCCCGGCGGCGACCGGTGGAGCGCCTCTCCCGAGGTGCGCCGCCCGCTGTGCACATCGGCCCGGCAGCCCGAGCAAGGAACGGGATGCCGGGCCGATGCGTACCGGGGTCCGTGCGGAGCACCCGGGGCGACGACTCCCCGGGTGCGTGGGCCCGTTGTCAGGCCGTGAGGGCGGGGTAGTCGGTGTAGCCGGCCGCGCCGCCGCCGTAGAACGTGTTCGGGTCGGGGGTGTTCAGGGACGCCCCGGAGCGTACGCGCGCGACCAGGTCGGGGTTGGCGAGCGCCATGGTGCCGACGGTGACGACGTCGGCCACGCCGTCCTCGACGTCCTTGGCGCGGGTCGCGATGTCGGCGCCGGCCCGGTTGAGGAGCAGTGTGGTCGGCCACAGCTTGCGCAGCGTGTGCAGGAGTTCCTCGTCGCCGCCGTGGCCTATGTGCAGATAGGCGAGGTCGAGCGGGGCGAGGGCGCGCAGCAGGTGCGGGTAGAGCTCGTGCGGGTCGCTCTCCACGAGGTCGTTGAGCTGGAAGGGGTTGCCGGGGGAGATCCGGATGCCGGTACGGCCGGCGCCGATCTCGTCGGCCACGGCCGTGGCGACCTCCACCGCGAAACGGATGCGGTTGTCGAGGGAGCCGCCGTACTGGTCGGTTCGCTGGTTGGCGCTGGGGAAGAGGAACTGGTTGACCAGGTAGCCGTTGGCCCCGTGGATCTCGACGCCGTCGGCGCCCGCCGCGATGGCGGCCGCGGCGGCGTGGCGGAAGTCCTCGACCGTCGCGGCGACCTCCTCGGTGGACAACTCCCGCGGCTCGGGCATCTCCTGCATCCCGGACGGGGTGAAGGTGAGGCCCTGCGGCCGGATCGCGGAGGGGGCCACCGGCTGCCGGTGGTGCGGGGTGCTGTCCGGGTGGGCGATGCGCCCGGCGTGCATCAGCTGGATGACGATCCGCCCGTCGGCCGCGTGCACGGCGTCGGTGACCTTGCGCCAGCCGGCGATGTGCTCCTCGGTGTAGATGCCCGGGGTCACCGGGTAGCCCTGGCCGTCGGCGGAGGGCTGGGTGCCCTCGGTGATGATGAGCGCGTGCGAGGCGCGCTGGGCGTAGTACTCCGCGTTCAGCTCGGTCGGCGCGCCCTCCAGGGTTGCGCGGCTCCGGGTCAGGGGTGCCATGGCCAGGCGGTGCGGCAGGGGGATGTCTCCGACGGTGGTCGGGTTCCACAGGGCGTTGAGCATGGGGATTCCTCTTGCAAGGGGTGATGGATCGTCGAGGGGCGCGGGGGGAGGCGGTCAACAATCACCCCGGCCGGCCAGCCGAGCGTGTGTCGGTGCGATCGTAGAATTACGAACGTAATATTATGTGGGCCGGTGTGATGTGGCAAGCGGGGAGATCCCGCAGAACCCATGCGGAGTCTCAAGCCGGAGCGGACAGGGCCTCGGTCGAAAGGCTGGGAATCAGCTGCTCGGCCCAGATGACCTTGCCCTCGCGGTTGTGTCGCGTCCCCCAGCGCTCGGTGAGCTGGGCGACCAGGAGCAGACCGCGGCCGCCCTCGTCGAAGACCCGGGCGCGACGCAGGTGCGGGGCGGTACTGCTGGCGTCAGAGACCTCGCACGTCAGCGTGGACTGAAGGACCATGCGCAGTTGGATGGGACCCCTGCCGTAGCGGATGGCGTTCGTCACCAGTTCACTGACCACGAGCTCGGTGGTGAAGGCCATGTCCTCCAGACCCCAGGTAGCCAGCTGGGCGGACGCCTGGGCGCGGGCCTTGGAGACTACGGCCGGGTCGCAGGGCAGATCCCAGGTGGCGACGTGACCGGAGTCAAGGGCTCTGGTCTGTGCCACGAGCAGGGCGACATCGTCCGTGGGGCGGTGGGGCAGCAGCGCGGACAGCAGTTCGTCACAGGTCTCGTCGAGCGAGGCCGGCGACTCGGCGAGGACGTCGTGCAGCAACGCGAGCGTGCGGCCCGGGTCACGCGTGCGGCTCTGGACGAGACCGTCGGTGTACAGCACCAGCCGGCTGCCGTGCTCCAGCTCGAATTGAGCCGTTTCGAAGGGGAGTCCGCCCAGGCCCAGGGGTGGGCCGACCGGCAGCTCCGGGAAGTCGACCTTACGTGATGTGGGGCCGTCGGCGTCACCGGTGAGGGGAGCCACCACGGCCGGCGCTACGTGTCCGGCGCTGGCCAGGGAGCAAGCGCGGGAGACGGGGTCGTAGACCGCGTACAGGCAGGTGGCGCTGATCTCGTCCGCGCGCTCATGCTCCTCGCGCTGCGACCGGATGACCACGTCATCCAGATGGGTCAGCAGTTCGTCGGGAGGCAGGTCGATGTCGGCCAGGGTACGGACGGCCGTCCGCAGCCGACCCATGGTGGCCGCGGCATGGATGCCGCGGCCGATCACGTCGCCCACGACGAGAGCGACGCGGGCTCCGGAGAGCGGTATCACGTCGAACCAGTCACCCCCCACTCCGGCGCGTGATCCGCTGGGCAGGTAGCGCGACGCCGTCTCGACGGCGGACTCCTCTGGCGTGCGGTGCGGCAGCAGGCTGCGTTGGAGAGTGAGCGCGGTGGACCGCTCCTGCGTGTAGCGACGGGCGTTGTCGATGTTCACCGCCGCTCTCGACACGATCTCCTGGGCCAGCAGCATCTCGTCGTCGTCGAACGGATCCGCCGTCCGGCGGCGGACGAACTGCGCGAGTCCCAGCGGACTGCCACGGGCCCACAGGGGGACCAGGAGCAGGGAGTACGGTCCCCACGCACGCAGGGCGAGTGCGTGGTCCGCCGATGTGGCCAGCCACGCGGGAACGTCATCCGCTGTGACGTGGAGGCGGAGGGGCTGTCCGTTCGCCAGTACACGGGCCGGCTCCGAGCCTTCCGGGTAGCTGTGCGTCCGCCCTGCCGCGCATGCCAGATCCGGGCAGCCGGCCGAGGCCGCCTGGGCGATGCGGCGCAGGGTCGCAGGAGCGGGCGCTGGGTAGAGGTCTTCCTCCTCGAGGGCAGAGGAGAGCAGGTCGACGGTGGTGAGGTCGGCGAGGTGATCGGTCCCGACGTCCGCCAGCTCCTGGGCGGTGACGGCGATGTCGAGGGTCGTTCCGATCCGGGTCCCGGCCTCGTTGATCACGAGCAGGCGTCGCTGCAGCCACCGGTCACGTGCCCCCTGGTAGGCCGCGACAGCCTGGCCCGACGTGCGGTCGACGTACTCGAAGGCCAGCGCGCTCAGTGTGACGGTGGTCTGGCTGAGCAGTTCCTGGGAGTCAGCGACCCGGGCTGCTTCGGTGTAGAGCTCGTGCAGCAGGCCCGCGTGCACGATCCGGTAGACACGCAGGAGCTCACTGATCGGCACTCCGTGCTCAGCGAGCCGGCAGGCGAACTCGATGGCCGCGGGCGGTGTCCTGACCTCGGTCAGGTCACGGCTGCGGGCGAGGAAGTCCAGAGCGGCGACGACGTGTTCGGACAGCCCGGCAGGGGCCACGGCGGCGATGTCCTCGTACTTCCACAGCTCGGGAAACTCGCCGCGCAGGCGCCGCAGCACCACGTCCGCCACGTGATCCGTCCGAGGCATGAGCCCCAGGGCGAGATCACTGAGGAAGAGATGCACATCGGTCCCCATGTTCGAAATGTACCCCCGCCCTGATAGCAGGGCCGTGCCTTGCGAAGTCCGCCGGAGGTCCTCCGCCCACCGGCGGACGGGCCGTGCGTCGCCGCTCACGGTGTGTGATCCGGACGGCAGAGAACAGGACGCAGGGTCTCGATGACACCCGGGTCGTCCACCGTGGACGGGATGGGCTCGTCGTGGCCGTCGGCGATGCCGCGCATCGTCTTGCGCAGGATCTTTCCCGAGCGGGTCTTGGGCAGGGCGGCCACGACCGCGACGTCCTTGAGGGAGGCGACGGCACCGATGCGCTCGCGTACGAGCCGGACCAGTTCGGCCTCCACCTCGCCCGGTTCGCGGTCGGTGCCGGCCTTCAGCACGACGAAGCCGCGCGGGATCTGTCCCTTCAAGGTGTCGGCGACACCGATGACGGCGCACTCGGCGACGTCGGGGTGGGCGGCCAGGGCCTCCTCCATGCTGCCGGTGGACAGCCGGTGCCCGGCGACGTTGATGACATCGTCGGTACGGCCCATGACGAAGACGTACCCGTCGTCGTCGATGTGGCCGCTGTCGCCCGTGAGGTAGTAGCCGTCGTATGCGGAGAGGTAGGAGGCGACGTAGCGCTCGTCGTCGTTCCAGAGGGTCGGTAGCGCGCCTGGCGGCAGGGGGAGCTTCACGACGATCGCGCCGTCGACGTCCGTGGGCACCGGCTTGCCCGCAGGGTCGAGGACCCGGACGTCCCAGCCCGGCAGCGGGCGCGTCGGAGACCCCGGCTTGAGCGGCGCGGCCTCGATGCCCATGGGGTTGGCGACGATGGGCCAGCCCGTCTCGGTCTGCCACCAGTGGTCGATCACCGGGACGCCCAGCAGGGCGCTCGCCCAGTGATACGTCTCGGGATCGAGGCGCTCACCGGCGAGGAACAGGTGGCGCAGGGCGGACAGATCGTAGCCGGCGGTGAGTGTGCCCTTCGGGTCCTCCTTGCGGATGGCCCGGAATGCGGTCGGCGCCGTGAACATCGTCTTGACGCCGTACTCGGCGGCGACGCGCCAGAACTGGCCCGCGTCCGGGGTGCCGACCGGCTTGCCTTCGTACAGGACCGTCGTGGCGCCGGCCAGCAGGGGTGCGTAGACGATGTACGAGTGCCCGACGACCCAGCCGACGTCGGAGCCGGTGAACATCGTCTCGCCGGGACCCACGTCGTAGACGGCGCCCATGGACCAGTGAAGGGCGACCGCGTAGCCGCCGCAGTCGCGCACGACTCCCTTGGGTTTTCCGGTCGTTCCCGAGGTGTAGAGGATGTAGAGGGGGTCGGTGGCGGAAACGGGAACGCAGTCGGCCGGCTGCGCGGTGGCGGTCAGTTCGCCCCAGTCGAGATCGTCCGGCCCCAACTCGGCCTGCTCTTGGGGGCGTTGCAGGATCACGCGCTTCTCGGGCTTGTGGGTCGCCAGTTCGATCGCCCGGTCGAGCAGCGGCGTGTACGCGATGACGCGCTGGCCCTCGATGCCGCAGGAGGCGGAGACGACCACCTTCGGGGCCGCGTCGTCGATGCGGAGGGCGAGTTCGCGCGGGGCGAACCCGCCGAAGACGACCGAGTGGACCGCGCCGATCCGCGCGCAGGCCAGCATCGCGACGGCGGCCTCGGGGACCATCGGCATGTAGATCACCACACGGTCGCCCTGCCCCACGCCCAGCTGTGCGAGTGCTCCGGCGAAGGTCGCCACCTCGTCCGTGAGCTCCGCATACGTGTACGTGCGTCGCGTGCCGGTCACCGGCGAGTCGTAGACCAGCGCGGGCTCCTCGCCCCGGCCGGCCTCGACATGCCGGTCGAGCGCGTTGAAACAGACGTTCAGCCGCCCGTCGGGAAACCAGCGGTAGAAGGGCGCGTCCGAGGAATCCAGGGCGCGTCGCGGAGGGGTAACCCAGTCGATGCCTTCCGCCGCCTTCAGCCAGAAGGATTCCGGCTCTTCGATGCTGGCACGGAAGGCATCCTCGTACATTCCCATCGCGCACTCCTTTGTGGCTTCGGGGTCGTGCCGCTTCCGGGGCGCGGCGGCGAACAGGGCGGTACGGGACACCCCTATCGCATACCGGCCGGCAGAGGCGAGGTGGAGGGTCCGGGGCGAGCCGGTCTTCGACTCGGTTGCCGAGGTGGTGGCTGAGCCGAGTGCCGATCCGGTTGGATCCGGCGACGTCGCGGACGATCGGGAGGTCAGGGCCGAGGGTTCGCCGCTTTCGCGCCGACACTCACGATGAACCGCGTGAACAGTTGCACCCGGGGCCTTGCCATGGCGAGGCTCCTGCTCGGGTCGGTACCGGGCCCGGCCGCGCCGGACGCCGCCGGGTGGGTGTGCTGGTCTGGACGCTACTTCCTGAGTATCTAAAAGTAAACCCAGGAGGTGATGGAATCTTCCCTGGACACGACCGGGTCTCTTTGTCTCATCGGGGTTGCGGGCGGCCCCGCCGTTGCGGATCGGCGGACCGGGCCCCGAGTTCCCGCCCGGTCAGGACTCGGTGTTGCACATGCTGGAAATCGGGCTCGGAATCCTCGGCCGAGGTGATGCTGCCGAGCCACCCGAGGGCGAAGGCCGCAGGAACGGAGACCAGACCCGGGGTCTGGAACGGGTACCAGTCGAAACTCGCCTCCGGCCACAGCGCGAACTCGGTTCCCGAGACGATGGGTGAGAAGACAGTGAGGAGAGCGCAGAGCAGTAGTCCCCCATAGACGGACCACAGAAGTCCTCTGCGGTTGAACCGGTGCCAGAAGAACGAGTAGATCAACGTGGGAAAGACACAGGACGCCGCGACACTGATCGCGAAAGCGACCAGGAACTCGTTCGGGTAGCGGTGGATGGCGGCCGCCAGGGACAGGCTCACCGCGCACATGACGATGGCGGCCACCCGAAGTGCCCGCACCTCTTCGGTGTCGGTGCGGCGGCGCCCGCCTCGCGCCAGAACGTCGTGGGCGAGGGAAACGGCCGCGGCGAACGTCACGCTGGTCACGGTGGTGAGCACGGTGAGGAAGATGACGCACGCCATGAGGGTGATCAGCACGACGCGTTGTGTCGAACCGTCGCGGAGCACGTCAGAGGCCAGCAGGATCGGGGCCGTCTGCCCGCCGGCGTCTACCGCGCCGATGCCGGTGCCGCCCACCACGGCCGCGGCGGCGAAGCCGGTGGTGACCAGGAGGGCGACGAAGACGCCGCCCAGCCCTGTGGCGATAGTCATGGACCGGCGTGCCGCCCGCCCGGTCCGGGACGCGCCGATCCGCAGGATCATAGGAGGCATCACGGCCGTGCCGAGGATGAAGACGACGTGATTGCCGAACGTGTTGAGTGACCCGAGGCGCGCTGTGTACGGCCAGAGCCCGGGCTTCAGATAGGCATCGGGCGCCACACTGTTCTTCACCGCGGCCGACAGCAAAACTCCGGGATCCCACGCGAACTTGCTCAAGGCGAGCAGGGCCATCACCAAGAGGGCCGCCAGGGTGATCGGAACCTTGGCTGCGTGCATGAAACTGTTGCCTCGCAGCCCTGTCACCGCGGCGAAGCAGGCGACGAGGCAGCCCATCAGCACCGTGCATATCACCTGGGTGGCATCGTTGGGCAGGCCGATCAGCAGGGCGACGCTGATCCCGGCGGCGCGCAGTTGGATGACGAGGAGAGGGATCGAGATGGCCAGTGTCACCGTGCTCGCGGCGATTCTGGGCCCGGATCCCGATGCGCGCAGGGAGAACAGGCCGCCGAGCGTGTAGTGGCCGCTGTTGCGGATCTTCTGCCCGAGGAGCAGCAGCACGCCGAGCGTGATCAGACCGTCGAGGGCGTACGTGAACCCGTCGTAACCGAACAGGGCGATTCCGCCGGAGACTGTCAACAGGGTGACGACCGAGATCTGCTCGCCGGCCATGGCCCATCCGTTGAAGGCGGGGGAGAGGGAACGGTCGGCGACGTAGAGCTTCTCGGGATCGACCTCGTCCGCGGTGGCGAGGGTGAAGAGCCAGAGCAGGGACACGCCGATGAAGACCAGAAAGGCAATGATCACGGGACGTCTCGCGTCCGGACCGATGGGGTCGAGTACACCCGAGCTCAGGATGTCCGTGGTCACCGCTTCACCACCGGGTCCTGTGGGCGGCGGCGGCCTCCGATGGGTCGGTATGTGGCGCGCCCGACTCCAGGGATTCCTCGACGGGATCCGACGACCGCGTACTTCGCATCTCGTAGAGCCAGGCACTGGCGACGAAGAGCGCGCACTGCAGGATGCCCCACACCATGCCGAGCGTGAGGTTCCCCGACACCGTCGCTGCCGGAACGTCGGTGAAACAGGACAGCACGATGCCGACGGAGAACGGCACCGTGTTCACGACCAGGAAGGTGCGCTGCGCACTGTGCGTGGTCTCGCGCAGGCGGTCCATGCCGTGCAGCTCCGCGGCGTGACGCGGTGCCGGCGGGTGACCTGGGGGAGCCGGGGGGACGGGCGGGAGCACGGAGCCTCCAAGTGGTGGGGTGGACGACCGCGCGGCACGCGGCCTTCCGGCATCGAGATGGTGGGGGCATGCCTGGCAGCCGCATGGTGGCAGCGAGCAGAGGCAAGGGGGCGTCCCGGCCGAGGTGCGGCGCGCGGTACAGGGCGCGGCGCTCGCATCTGTCGCCGTTCGCCGCACAGGGTGCTGTGCCGGGCGGTCGGCGAAGGCGCGGAGGAACCAGAGGTCGGGATGGCGAAGTCCCGACAGGACCTCGCGAAAGCAGGTGCGCACTCACCGGCCTCTTGTGCCGTGATGCGCCTTGCTGAGATCAGGAGGATCACGGAACTTGTGACGAGCTGTCAACAGCCTGTGAGGTGTGTGGGGTACGTCACTGCTGTGGCGGAGTGTCGGCGTGTGAGGCCGGTCTGGCGTCGACGCGCGGCAGCGAGTGGACGGACCCGCTTCTAGGTATCGAAAAGTAAACTCAGATCGCGTTAGAGTCATACCCATGACTGCGTGGACCGAACTTGCCAAGGACACCGGCGCGGACCTCCGCCTCGACCGGGACACGTCGAACTGCTCGATCGCGCGGACCCTTGAGATTGTGGGTGAGAAGTGGACGATTCTGATCCTGCGTGAGGTCTGGTACGGATCGTCCCGCTTCGGTGACTTCGAGCGAGTCCTGGGCTGCCCCCGCAACCTTCTCGCGGCGCGGCTCCGGATGCTCGTGGCCGAGGGGATCCTCGCCACCGAGAGCTACCAGGAGCCCGGTTTCCGCAGTCGCCCGAAATATGTGATCACCCCCAAGGGCATGGATCTGGTGCCGGCGGTGATGGGGCTTCTGCAGTGGGGGGACCGGCACGCCGCCGACCCCGAGGGGCCGGCCGTCCTGACGCGGCATCGCGAGTGCGGCGCACCCGTCGGCGTCCAGATCAGTTGCGGAGAAGGTCATGCCGTACAGGCCCAAGACGTCGAGAGCGTTCCCGGCCCCGCCTTCCGTCTGAAGCCCGTGGGGTGAACGGCGGGAGGCGACCGCGCCGGTGTCGCGTTCAGTTGTCCGGTGCGCGCCCGCTCCGCACGTCCGATCGAGGTCCCGTGCCCCGCGCTCTGGCCTGGTGGAGGCGGACCTTGGCGCGGTTGCCGCAGCGGGCCATGGAGCACCAACGGCGATTGCGGGCGGGCGAACGGTCCACGAAGCGCAGGGCGCAGCGCTCCGCGCCGCAGACGCGTACCCGCTGGATCTCGTCGGACAGCACAAGATCGACGGCGTCCTGGGCGATCAGCGCCAGTGCGGCCGTGGGGTCGCAGACCCGGTTCGCGGTACCGGAAGGCTCCAGGTGGCCGTCCCTTACGGCCAGCTGCAGGGCGGGCCGGGGGGCCGCCGCCGCGGAGCGGTTCAGCAGCGTGACGTCGCCCGAAGCCGGCAGCAGGCCGTCGGCTGCCGCCAGTACGGCCCGGTCTAGTGCTTCGCGCAGGCGTAGGCCCGGCACCAGAACGCTGGTAGCGGCGGGATCCACGGCGGCGGCATCCGGCGCGAGCAGGCCTGCCTCCTGAAGCCAGCGCGACAGGTCGTCCGGACTCCGGAGCGTCTCCTCGGGCGTGGTGCGCCATCGGAAGCGCAGCGTGTTGACGAAGTCCAGGCAGATCCGCCCGCCGTCCCAGACCCACAATTCGTCCGTTGCCACGCCTCCATTCTGCACGTTAGCTTAACCACTTAAGACGGTTAGCTGGTCGACACCGAGGAGGAGTGTTCATGGGACAGCCGACGGTGACGGCCGGGGTGACGCAGGTCGACGGGGTCCGCCTGCACTACGTCCGGGCGGGATCCGGCCCGCTGGTCGTCCTGCTCCACGGCTGGCCGCAGACCTCCCTGTGCTGGCGGGAGGTGCTGCCGGAGCTCGCCGCCGACCACACCGTGGTCGCGCCCGACCTGCGCGGGTACGGCCGGAGCGACAAGCCCACGACCGGGTACGACAAGCGGCGGATGGCCGCCGACATGGCCGGCCTGGTCGAAGCGCTCGGCTTCGAGAAGGCCACGGTCGTGGGGCACGATCGTGGTGCCCGTGTGGGGCACCGCTGGGCGCTGGACCGTCCGGACCAGGTGGAGCGGCTCGCCGTGCTCGACATCGTGCCTACCCGGGAGATGTTCCGCCGCCTGGACGCCTCGCTTGCCTCCGGATACTGGCACTGGCTGTTCCAGATGCAGCCCGATCTGCCCGAGCGGCTCGTGGGCCACGACATCCGCGGGTATCTGGAGTACTTCTTCGAGCGGTGGACCTACAACCGCCCTGGGCTGACCCCCGACGCGGTCGATGCCTATGTCCGTGCGTTCTCCCGACCCGGTGCCCTGCGGGCGAGCTTCGACGACTACCGGGCCATGGAGCAGGACATCGAACTCGACGACGTTGACGCGGCCGAGGGCCGTCGCCTCACCATGCCGGTGCTGGCGCTGTGGGGTTCCGTGGGACTGCCGTCCCGCCTGCCCACGCTGGAGATCTGGCGTGCCTACGCGGCCGACGTCACGGGTGCCGAGATCCCGGAGTGCGGTCACTTCATCCCGGAGGAGCGGCCGGAGGCCCTCCTGGCACATCTGCGGGCTTTCCTGCCGTCGGGCGCGGATCAGTGACGATTCCGTGGCGCAGCTGAACCAGAAGCCGCCGGAGGCGCCGAAGGGCGGCTCCAGCCGCGATCGGCTGGGCCGCCCGTCGGTCTGTCCGCATCAGGCCGCGATCGGCGCGTCCTCGGTGGCGAGTCCGGCAGCCGGGCCGTGGGCCGCGCGTCGCCGCGGCATCAGGAACGCCAGGGCCGCCGCGACGGCGACGGCACCCGCCCCTACCCACAGCGCCGGGACCAGCCCGTCCACGAACAGAGAGGCGGAGCCGTAGCCGCCCTGGGCGGAGAAGACCGCTGCCAGCGACGCGACGCCGATCGCGCCGCCGACTTCGCGGATCGCGTTGTTCGCGCCGGAGGCGATGCCCTGTTCTTCCGGACGGACCGTGCTCATGACCAGGTTTGCGCTGGGCGCGAAGAACATGCCCATGCCGATGCCGCAGACGATCAGTGCGGGCAGCAGGTGGGTGTAGGCCACCTGCGGTTCGACGGCGAGCGCCCACAGCCCGAGGCCCACGGCGTTCAGGGTCATGCCTACCGCGACGACCGGGCCGCCGCCGATGCGGTCGGAGAGCACTCCGGCCAGCGGCCCGGCGATCATGGGCATGGCGGTCCAGGGCAGCATCCGGATTCCGGCCTCCATCGGCGAGTAGCCGCCGACGGTCTGCAGGTACTGGCTGAGCAGGAAGATCGCCCCGAACATGCCCAGGAACATCAGTAGGCTGGCGATGTTGATGGTGCTGAACGATCGGTGGCGGAAGAGGCGCATCGGCAGCATCGGGTGCTCGGCGCGCAGCTCGTACAGGACGAAGCCGATGAGCAGGGCTGTACCCGCGAAGAAGCCGCCCAGAACCGGGGTGCTGGTCCAGCCGTCGGCGTTGCCGCGCACCAGGGCGTAGACGATGCCGAACAGGCCGCCGCTGACCAGGACCGTGCCCACGAGGTCCAGGCTCGGGTGTGGGCCACGGCTCTCGTCCAACCGGAGCAGGGCGAGAGGGATCAGCGCCAGGCCGATCGGGACGTTGACCCAGAAGATCCACTGCCAGGAGAGGTGCTGGGTGAGCGTGCCGCCGATGAGCGGTCCGGTGGCGACGGCTATGCCGCTGGCCGCGCCCCAGATACCGAAGGCCGCGCCGCGCCGCTCGGCCGGGACGGCGGCCGACAGCAGAGTGAGCGTCAGCGGCGTCACGATCGCGGCCCCGACACCCTGCGCCGCACGGGCGGCGATCAGCTCGCTCATCCCGGGGGCGAGGGCGGCGGCGGCCGAGGCGCCGGTGAAGATCGCGAGTCCGGTGGCGAACAGTCTGCGGCGGCCGAAGCGGTCACCCAGGGAGGCGCCGAACATGAGCAGGACCGCGAAGGTGAGGGTGTAGGCGCTCACCGTCCACTCGAGGTCTTCGAGGCCGCCGCCGAGGTCCTTGCGGATGGATGGCAGGGCGGTGGTGACGATCAGGTTGTCGAGTGCGGTGATGAACCCGGCGATGCTGGTGATGGCTATGGCCCAGGCGGCGCTGCCGCTCCGAGTCGGTTGTCTGCGGTGCTCTGTCATGACGTTCCCTTGCTGGACGTACTGTGCGGTGGGTCGGTGGGCGGGGGTTTCTGAGCGGCCGGCTCTCAGGGAAGCTGGGGGTAGAGAACCGAGAGGTCCCCGGACAGGGCGGCCTTGGCCTGGCGGGCCGCGTTGTCCGCGAGGATCTCGTAGGCGCCGTCGGTGATGCCGTCGATGGCGATCCGGGCGATGTCGGCGGGGTCGGACTTGGCGGCGTCGATGTCCCGGACCATGTCGGTGTCCATGTAGCCGACGTGAAGTCCGGCCACCCGGATGCCCCGGTCGGCGAGCTGCACGCGCAGGGCGTTGGTGAGGGACCACTCGGCGGACTTGGCGGCGCAGTAGGCGCCGAACTCCGGGAAGCTGACCCAGGACAGACCCGATAGGACGTTGAGGATTACCCCGCCGCCGTGTTCGGCGATCTGGGGGGCGAAGCCCCGGACCACCGAAAGGGTCCCGAAGTAGTGGGTGTCCATCTCCCGGCGGATGTCGGCCGGGTCGGCCGAGAGCAGGTCGGCGCCGGTGTTCGACCCCGCGTTGTTGATCAGGACGGTCACATCGCCGGTGACCGCGGCCGCAGCCGCGACGGAGGCGGGGTCCGTGATGTCGAGGGCGATCGGCTTGGCACCAGGCAGGTCGACCTGGTCCGGGTTGCGGGCGCCGGCGTAGACGGTGGCACCCCGGGAGAGCAGTTCGGCGGCGAGCGCCCGCCCGAAGCCTCGGTTGGCGCCGGTGACGAGGGCTGTGCTGGTGGAGAGGTCCATGGGGAGTTCCTGGGGGAGTGGGGAGGCGTGGAGCGTATTGAATTACGATCATAATTTTAAGAGGGTGAGGCGAGTGATCGCAAGCGGGCTGCGCCTACCGCGACGGTGGAATCGCCCCGAGTCCCTTCTCGGCCCCAGGGCTCCCGGGCCCCTATGGACGAGGGGCCCGCCGTGCGTGCGGCGGGCCCCTCAGGCTTCGGTACTGCGGAGCGCACTCAGAGCTTGACGATCATCTTTCCGACGTTCTCGCCCCGCATCATCGACAGGAAGGCCTCCAGGGTGTTGTCGAGGCCCTCTCGGACAGTCTCGGTGTAGCGGAGCTTGCCCTGGGCGAGCCAGCCGCCGACCTCCTGGACGAACTTGGGCTGGAGGTCCAACTCCTCGCTGAACATGAAGGCCAGGATGTCCGACCGGGTCACGGACAGGTTCCACAGGTTGCGCGGTCCCACGACCTTCTCGTCGTTGTACTGCGAGACCATCCCGGACAGCACGATCCGCGCGTGCAGCCTGAGCGCGCCGATCGCCGCCTCCAGGTGCTCGCCGCCGACGTTGTCGAAGAAGACGTCGATGCCGTCGGGTGCCGCCTTGGCCAACTGGTCGGCCACCGGGCCGTTCTTGTAGTTGAACGCCGCGTCGTAGCCGTACTCCTCTGTCAGCAGCTTGACCTTCTCGTCCGAGCCCGCGCTGCCGATCACTCGGCCGGCGCCCTTCAGCTTGGCGATCTGGCCGACCTGGCTGCCGACCGCGCCGGCCGCGCCGGAGACGAAGACCGTGTCGCCCTCCTTGATCTTCGCGAACCGCTCAAGGCCGATGTACGCGGTGAGGCCGGTGACGCCGAGCACGCCCAGGTAGGCGGTGAGCGGGGCCAGGTTCGGGTCCACCTTCTGGGCGCCCGCGGCGTCGAGAACGGCGTGGTCACGCCAGCCGAGGACGTGCACCACGTAGTCGCCGGGCTCGAAACCCTCCGCGTTGGAGACGAGGACGCGGCCGATAGCGGGGCCGTCCATCGGTGCGTCCACGTCGTAGGGCTCGATGTAGGACTTCTTGTCGCTCATCCGGCCGCGCATGTACGGGTCGACCGAAAGGTACTCGTTGGTGACGAGGAGCTGTCCGGGGCCCGGTGTCGCGAGTTCGGTCTCGCGCAGCGAGAAGTTGGCCGCCGTAGGTCGGCCTTCCGGGCGGGAATCCAGGAACCAGGCGTGTGCGGTGGTGGGGAGGGGCTGCTCGGACATGTGGATCGAATCCTTTGGGGTGTGGTCGGGTTGCTGGCGTAGGTGCGGACAGAAAGGTCTGTCTACTTGATTCGTGGCGAACGGAATGCGGAGTGACTGAACTGGAGTCGGTGGACGTGGGAAGTCGGGTGCTGCTGGCCGGCGGCTTCAGGCGGGCCGAGCGCAGGCCGCGTCGAGCAGAGTGCGCGCCGCCTGTTTGGCGGCCTCGGCGGCCTCGGCGGCACGCTCGACGCGTGTGGCCGCCAGGGTGCCGTCGATGAGGAGGGTGAGCTGGAACGCGAGCATGCCCGGGTCCGTGGCGCCGGCCGCGGCGGCCAGGCCCCGTACCCAGTCGCGGACGTTGGCCTTGTGTTCGGCGGTGATGGCGTGCGCTGTGCTGCCGGGGTCGTACTCCGCCACCGCGTTGATGAACGCACAGCCCAGCGTGCCCGCTCGTGCAGCCTGCTCCAGTGCGACGAAGAGACCGAAGAGCTGCTCGCCGGGATCCTCTCCGGCGGCCAGTGCCGCCGAGCGCAGCTGGCGCCGCCAGCTGTCGTCCATTCGCCGCAGGTAGGCGGCGACCACATCGTCCTTGCTGGGAAACTGCTTGTACAGCGTGGCCTTGGCGACTCCCGACTCGGCGATCAGCCTGTCCACTCCCACGGCGTGGATGCCATGGGTGTAGAACAGCTCGCAGGCTGTGTCGAGGATGCGTTCCCGGGCCGGGCGCCGGATGGACGTCGTGCTCATGCGGTGTAAGTTAACAGACGGGTCTGTCTGTCTGCAAGTAAAAGACAGACCTGTCTGTCCTTACGTGCGTTTGACTGTGAGGAGATGTTCTGATGGGCAGCATTGACGGTCTTGACCTCGGCACGTTCGGGGTCTACACCTTCGACTTCGAGGCCCAGTCGGCGGCGCGGATCCGCGAGTCCGTCCAGGAATTGGAGGAACGCGGCTGGCGGGCGGTGTGGATTCCCGAACTCCTCGGGCGTGACGCGTTCACGCACGCTGGCTTCTGCTCTCCTGTACCGAGCGGCTGAGTGTGGTCAACGGCATCGCACAGATCTGGTCACGCGGAGCCCGGTGGGCGTACGGCGCCGGCCTTCTGCTGGCCGACGCCTACCCCGACCGGCATGTGCTCGGTCTCGGATTCGGCGGCGGGCCGGGTCCGGGGCAGGGGCCGACTGTCAAGCCCTTGGCGGCCATGACCGCGTACCTCGACGAGATGGACGCGGTCAAGACGCCCAATCCTCTGCCGAAGGCTCCGATGCGCCGCATCATGGCTGCGTACGGGCCCAAGATGCTCCAGCTGGCCGGCGAGCGCACAGCCGGCGCGCAGACCTATCACGTCAACGTGGCGCACACCGCACAGGCGCGCGAGATCCTCGGGCCGGACGCGTTCCTGGGTGTCGAGCACGCGGTGCTCTTCGAGTCCGACCCCGGCAAGGCCCGCGCGATCGCGCGCGAGCATCTGCACATCTACCTGAACAGCCCGTACAACGTCGCCAAGTTCCGCAGGCTGGGCTACTCGGAGGAGGAGATCGCGAGCGGCAGCGACCGCATCGTCGATGACCTGGTGTTCTGGGGCGACCTGGACACCATCGTGGAGAAGCTCCACGCCCATGTCGGGGCCGGCGCCGATCATGTCGCGATCCAGGTGATCGGGATCGAGCCAGGTGCTTCCGCGATGCCGTACTGGCTCATGCTCGGAGAGGCACTCCTGCCTCGGGGAGGCAACGGCTGACCCGCAGGGTCACCGAGGGTGCTGTGCCCGTTTACGGGCACAGCAGCCTGTGCTGGGGGCCGGTGCGGGCGCAGACGTCCCGGTTCGGCGTCAAGCGGTCGAGGTGCGGAGGTCCTTGCGGAGGATCTTGCCCGACGCCGACTTGGGTATGACGTCGATGAACTCGACCCGCCGGACCTTCTTGTGCGGGGCGACCCGGCCGGCGACGAACTCGATGACCTCGTCCGCAGTGAGGTCGGTCCCGGCCCGGCGGACCACGAAGGCCTTGGGAATCTCCTCGCCGTCGTCGTCGGCGACCCCGATAACCGCACTGTCGCTGATGTCCGGGTGGGTCAGCAGCAGGGCCTCCAACTCGGCGGGCGGGACCTGGTAGCCCTTGTACTTGATCAGTTCCTTGAGCCGGTCGACGATGAACACCCGGCCGATGCGGTCGACCTGTGCGAGATCTCCGGTGTGCAGGAACCCGTCGGAGTCGATCGTGCCGGCGGTCGCCTCCGCGTTGCCCAGGTAGCCGGTCATCACGTTCGGTCCCTTGACCCACAGCTCGCCCGGCTCGCTCAGACCTGCCGTCGGGTAGGCGACTTCCTGGTCGGTGACGGGATCGACGATCTTGTTGAGCGTGTTGGGGACGGGCCAGCCGCACGAACTGAGCGGCGCGACCTCGCCGAAGTGTGCCTGGCCGCCGTCCAGCGGCATGACGTGGCTGACCGGGCTCAGCTCGCTCATGCCGTAGCCCTGGAGCACCCGGACGCCCAACCGCTCGGCCACGGCGTTCCCGAGTTCGGCGTCCAGCGGCGCGGCACCGGACAGGATGGTGTGCAGGGAGGACAGGTCGTACTCGTCAACGAGCGGCTGCTTGGCCAGGGCCACCGCGACCGGAGGTGCGATGAAGGTGTAGGTGATCCGGTGTTTCTGGATGGTGTCCAGGAACGCGGCCAGCTCGAACCGAGGCATGACGGCCAGAGTCGCCCGCGCCTGCAAGGCGGCGTTCAGTAGCACGGTCATGCCGTAGATGTGGAAGAACGGCAGCACCGCAAGCATGTTGTCGTCGGACCTCATTCCGAGCAGGGGCCGGATCTGCGCCATGTTGGCCACCAGGTTCCGGTGCGTCAGCATGACGCCCTTGGGGTTGCCGGTGGTTCCCGAGCTGTAGGGCAGCACGGCCAGGTGCGTGGCGGGATCGAAGCAGACCTGCGGAGCCGGGGTGCCCTGGGCTAGCAGATCGTCGGCGTTCGGGTAGCCGGTGGCGTTCTCGCCTTCACCGTCCAGCACGATGAGACGCCCGGGTGTGATCCCCACCGACCGCGCCGCCTCCTCGGCCTGCGGCAGCAGCGCGCCGACGGTGATCAGCATCGTCGCGCGTGCGTCGGTGAGCTGTTTGGCGGTGTCCTGGGCGGTGAACAACGCGTTGACGGTGGTCGCCGTGGCGCCGGCCCGCAGAATGCCGTGGAAGGCCACCGCGAACAGGGACGAGTTGGGAGCGAGGAGACCCACCACGTCCCCGACGCCGACCCCGCGGGCGGCGAGGGCGCCGGCTGTCGCGTTCACCCGCCCGATCAGCTCCCGGTAGGTCGTCCGCGTGTCATCGGCGGCGTCGATGAACGCGATCCGGTCCAGGTCTGTCTGATCGATGTCCGTGAAGAGCATGTCGAAGACGCTCACTTCGGGGATCTCGACGTCGGGAAACGGGCTGGTGAACATCAAGGGGCTCCACTACTGGTGTTGTTGGCGCTGTGTGCGAGGAATGTCAGGACACGTGCGGCGAACTCGTCGGGGCATTCGATCTGCGGCATGTGACCGATCCCGGCGAAGAGATGCGTCTCGGCGTGGGGGAGGAGCCCATGTGCGGAGTCGAGATGACGGGCGGGCAGGACTCGGTCCCGGTCGCCCCAGATGATCAGTGTCGGGCGGGGGTGCTTCCTGACGGCGGCGGTCAGGTCCGCCCGCCAGCCGGGCCTGGTACCACGCACCGTGGCGAGTTGTCGGACGGTCTCAAGCAGTACGGCGTTCGGGTCGGGCTGTCGGGCGATGGCCAAGGCATGATCGATCCGCTCCTTGGTGGCCAGTAGCGGGTCGCTGAAAAGCAGGCGCTCGGCCATCCCCGCCCCGGCGCGGGTGGTGCGTCGGGTGGCGATACGGCCGAGAACGGGGAGGGCGAGCAGCCGCAGCGGGAGGGCGACCTCGGAGCCGAATCCTGCGCTGTTGACCAGCACCAGCGAGGCCACCCGTTCCGGCTCGAGGACGAGCAACTGCTGGGCGATCGCGCCGCCGAGCGAGTTGCCGAGCACGTGCAGCGGTCGACGCTCGCCAAGCGCGTCAAGTGTGTCAAGCGCTCCACGGGCCAGCACCTCGAGAGTGATGGGTTCGGGGGAGCGGGCGGAGAACCCGAAACCCGGAAGGTCAAGGGCGATCAGCCGATGCCCCTGGGCAAGGCGCGGGTACTGCGGGGCCCAGTCCTCCAGACTGCGGCCGATGCCGTGCAACAGCAGCACCGGCGGGTCGGCTGGGTCACCCTCGACGCGCACGCGGATGCGCCGGCCGCTGACGGAGAGGAAGGCGGGGGTGCTCACGCGGCTGCTTCCTCGGGCGTCTCCACCGCACCCACCACGGCACGGGTGAAGTGCAGTGCGGGGTCCTCGACCGGTCCGTCACGCAGCCGGTCACGGTCGAGTGCGTAGTTCTGGTCCACCGTCCAGGGGCCGTGGGAGCCCTGCTGCGGGAACAGGTGCATGGCGCGCTTGATGTAGGCCGTGTCCATTTCGAGGAACGGCCGCCGGGTGAGGGTCGGGTCGTCGAGGACCGGTGTGAAGGCGGCGTAGCCGAAGCGGTCCATGTGGGCCAGCATCCGACACAGGTGGTCGGAGACCAGGTCGACCTTGAGCGTCCATGCGTTGGTGGTGTAGCCGAGTGCGAACGCGAAGTTGGGCACGCCGCTGACCATCATGGCCTTGAACATCAGCCGGTCGTTGAGTTCCACCGGCTGTCCGTCGACGTGCAGGGCGATCCCGCCGAACGGCAGCATGTTCAGTCCGGTGGCGGTGACGATGATGTCGGCATCGAGTTCGATGCCTGACTTGAGTAGAATGCCTCGCTCGGTGAACCGGACGATGTGATCGGTGACCACGGACGCCGCCCCGCTGGAGATGGCCTTGAACAGGTCGGAGTCGGGAACCACACAGAGCCGCTGGTCCCAGGGGTTGTAGCGGGGGTTGAAGTGCGTGTCGACCGCGTAACTCTCGGGAAGCGCTGCGGCGTTGAGCCGGCGGATCAGTCGGCGCATCTGCCGTGGGTAGCGTCGGCTGAGGGACAGGATCAGGCGCTGGCGGTTGATGTTGATGCGCCGGGTGATCCCGTACGCGACCGCGTCCGGCAGGAGTCGGAGCAGGGTGTTGGCGATCGGGTCCTTGCGCGGGACCGGCAGGACGTACGACGGTGAGCGCTGCAGCATCGTGACGTGTCCCGCTGTGCCCGCCATCGACGGCAGGAGTGTCACGGCCGTGGCGCCGCTGCCAATGACGACGACCTTCTTGCCGGTGTAGTCGAGATCTTCCGGCCACTGCTGCGGGTGGATGATCAGGCCGCCGAAGTCCTCGCGCCCCTCGAAGTGGGGGGTGTATCCGCCGGCGTAGTCGTAGTAGCCGGCGGCGGAGAACAGCACGCCACAGGTGACGTCGAACTGTTCGCCGTCACTGGTCCGTTCGAGCGTGACCGTCCAGCGCGCCATGTCGGACGAGAAGTCGGCGCGGAGCACCTTGTGCCCGAGGTGCAGGTGCCGGTCGAGGCCGTTCTCGGTGATCGTCTCGTGCAGGTAGTCGAGGATCTCGTGGGCGTCCGCGATCGCGTTGTCCTTGGTCCACGGCTTGAACTCGAAGCCGAAGCTCTGCATGTCGGCGTCGGAGCGGATGCCCGGGTAACGGAACAGGTCCCAGGTGCCGCCGATCGCGTCGCGGCCGTCGACGATGGCGAAGGTCCGGCTCGGCTGCTTCGTGGTCAGGTGGTAGCCCAGATCGATGCCGGAGATCCCGGCTCCGACGATCAGTACGTCGACGTGCTGAAGTCTTGCTGCCGCCGCGGCGGTTCCGCTCATGTCGGCTTCCTTCGTTCAGTGAGGTGTGGGTGACGGTTCGGCGAAGGTGGTGGTCACTGCTGCGCGATCAAGGACACGAGGCGCGGGACGGCAGAGAGGTCGGGGACGTCGAGGAAACCGGGGCGCTGGTAGGCAGGGTCGGGGTAGGTGTAGTAGCCCTTGCCGGTCTGCAGCCCGAGCAGGCCCTGGTCCAGGAAGTTGCCCTTGATGTACTCGGCGTTGGCGCTCATCTGCGCGTCGCCGGTCTCCCTCGCCCAGTGGGCGAGGACGTCGTACGCCGTCTTCATGCCGATCATGTCCATCATGCCCAGCGGTCCGAATCTGGCGCCGGTGTACAGGAAGGTGCGGTCCACGTCCTCGGGGGTGGCGACCCCGTTGGTCACGAGGGTCTGTGCGGCGTTGAGGAAGGGCACCAGCCATGTGTTGACGACGTACCCGTGCTGTTCCTTGCGCACAGGGATCGGCAGCATGCCGATCTCGACGGCGAACTCCGTCACCTCGGTGAGCGTCTCCGTTGCCGTATCGGGGTGCGCCATGATCTCGGCGAAGTTCATCGACCAGATCAGGTTGGAGAAGTGCAGAGCGCAGAACTTCTCCGGACGGCCGGTGGCCTCGGCGAAGTCCCTGGGCAGGAACGTCGAGGAGTTGGTCGCGACGAGGGCCGCCGGTGGCAGGAGTTCGGCCATCTCCTTGTACACGGCCGTCTTGACCTCCGGGATCTCCGGCACCGCCTCGATCACCAGGTCTGTCCGTACGACCGCGGCAGCCAGGTCGGTGCTGTAGGTCAGGCGCTCCCTCGTTGCGGCGATGTCCGCGTCGTCGGCGCCGACATCGGACAGGTAGATGGCGGCGTACTGGTCGTGCGCGGCCCGGCAGCGCTCGATGGCGTCCGGTGCGACGTCGTAGACGGTGACGGTCTTGCCCTTGAACGCGCTGTGCCAGGCGATCTGTCCGCCCAGCACACCCGAGCCCAGGACGGTCACCCGGTTCAGTCGGGACATGGAGCTCTCCTCTTCACGACGTTGGGAATGGAGAGACGAGCGCCGGCAGGGCTTCACGCAGCCGAGTCCATTGTTGCCGGCACACTCGCTCCTTGAGTTGTACTCAGGCGGGCACGCTCGCCCAGTGCTGTGCCAGTGCGTCGGCGAGTTCCCGCGGGCGCTGGAGTGGCGTCCAGTGCCCGCTGTCCAGCCTGATCACGCCCGTGGCCCTGACGGCCTTCGCGACGGGTTCGGCGTACTGCTCCGGCGCGAACTGGTCATCGTTGCCCCAGAACACGAGAGAGGGGCTGGTGATGTCCGCCAGACCGGGCCGCCAGTCCTCCCACAGCAGGACCGCGGAGCGGTAGAGGCGCAGGATGCTGTCTTTCATCGTGGCGTCCATGCGGCTCGCGTTCTCCTCCGCGTGCCGGGCGGGCACGCCGTTGGCCTGGAGCAGCTTGCTCAGCTCCGACGGGTCGAGCGCGGCCATCCACTGCTCCCCGACCTGGGGGGTCTGCCAGAGTTTCGCGAGGTCGTGCCATTCGTCCGCGCCGGCGATCTGGGCGCCGCCGGCGGCCCACGTCCGCACCAGGTCGGGGCGGACCGAGGCGACACGGGAGGTGAGGATGCAGCCCCAGTCATGGCCCACGAGGTCCACGGGGGTGCCGATCTCCTCCAACCGGGCGATGATCCAGTCGGCGTACTCCTCCTTGGTTGAGGTGAAGCCTTCCGGGACGGGGTTTCCGAAGCCGGGCAGGGAAAGG
The DNA here is from genome assembly GCF_055562175.1 of Streptomyces sp. NPDC020958. Lineage (NCBI taxonomy): Bacteria > Bacillati > Actinomycetota > Actinomycetes > Kitasatosporales > Streptomycetaceae > Streptomyces > Streptomyces sp. NPDC020958. The sequence goes on from NZ_JBVHFU010000001.1 coordinate 569,789, forward strand.
CTGACGACGTCGGTCCGCGTCAGGTGGGCTATGACGTCGTCCCAGACGTGGTGCGTGTCGGGGACGCCATGCACGAATACGGCGGGCACAGGAATTCTCCGTTCGGTAGTTCAGCCGGTGGTGTACTTCGCCGTGCCGCCCGTCAGGTACTTGACGGGGCCGAGCCCCTGGGCCTCGGCGCACTGCTCGGTCAGTTTCTGGACGGTCACGGCGTCGAGGACCGAGTGGAACTGTCCGTCCTCGGTGAAGCCGACGTTGGCGCCGTTGATGACGAACAGCACGACTGTGTCCTCGGTGTTGGTCGGAGGCACGGCGAAGGTGTGCACCGACGAGGCCGGCTCGTAGAGGTAGGAGCCCGCGGTCTGCGGCTGGTCGGGGTACTCCTTGTAGAGCCACTCGCCCTTGAGGGTGTAGCCGTGCACCCCTCCGGTGTGCAGGTGGATGGGCAGCTCCACCCCCGGAGCGAAGGTGCCGAGGATCGACCAGATGCCCATCTCGGGGTCGAGGAACAGCGGCTGGAAGCTGATCCCGGGGCCGAGGGCGTCCTTCAGCAGGGGGACGTCGTTCACGTTGAGCGTGAGCAGCTCGGTCTGCGGGAGCGAGACGACGGGCACCTTGCTCGCGGTCTGTACGGCGGTCATGGTTTTCCTCCGGTTCGTGTGCGGTGAGTGTGGTTCAGCGGGTGTGGGGAGTAATGATGATCTTGGCGTCCTGCTCGGGGTCGCGGAGCCTGGCGAAGGCGTCGGCCACCTCGGCGAGTCCGATCCGACTGGTGATGAGCGGATCGGCGTGGAGTTCGCCGGCGGCCAGGTGGCCGAGGGTCTGGGCGAACTCCTCGACCGTGTAGGAGACGGAGAAGACCAGGTCGATCTCCTTGAAGACACCGAAGGTGGGGTAGAAGGTGTCCTGCTCCATGCACAGCCCGGCGACGACGATCTTCGTGCACGCGGCGGCCCCGCCGAGGATCTGCTGAATCACCCCGGGGACGCCTACGCACTCGAACACCACCGACGGACGGAACGCGGCATCCGGGAACGTCACCGTCTGGCGGCCGAACCGCGCCGGGTCCGTGACGGCGGCGACGGAACGCCAGGAGTCGTACGGTGACGTCTCGCGCGGGTCGACGACGATGTCGGCGCCGAGCGCGGTGGCCATCGCACGCCGCGTGGGGGAGAAGTCCGCGGCGATGATCGGGCCGATACCTCGCATCTTGAGCACGGCAATCACCGCGAGGCCGATCGGGCCGCAGCCGATGACGATGGGCACGTCGTCGGCTCCGAGGGCACCACGGTTGACGGCGTGCAGGGCGACGGCCAGCGGCTCGGTCAGAGCGGCGACGTCGGTGGGCACGTTGTCCGGCACCGGGATGAGGAGGTCCTCCGACAGGAGCATGTAGTCGGCGTAACCGCCCGGGGTGTCGACACCGCCGAAGCCGAGCAGCACCGGCTGCGGCTGCCGGAGCAGGAACGGCACCGAGACCACTCGGGTGCCGGGCGCGTGCACCCCGCGCGTGCCCGGCCCGTACTCGACCACTTCGGCGCAGAACTCGTGACCCAGGGATGTCCGCGCGTCGAGATCGAACGGGGCGACGCCGGTCACCGCCTTGTAGCCTTCGATCAGTTCGGAGCCGTGCGCGACGGCATGCAGGTCGCTCCCGCAGATCCCGTTCGCGAGGGTCTTGACCAGTACTTCTCCCGGCCCGGGCCGGGGGATCGGCGTCTCGATCAGTTCGAGCCCGCCCTTGCGCATGACAACAGCAGTCATCGTCATAGGTGTTTCCTTGCGGTTGAGGTGTTTCGGGGTGGTGCCCTGGAGGCCCGGCACGTCAGGGCGACCGATGGGCACGGCTGTCCCTGAGTGGGACCCGCGACAGGATGAAGAAGCAATGCGCACCACGAGCCGGGACTCGGAGGCTGGTGCCGTTGGGGGAGGCCTGTTCGACAGGCTTTCTTAGGAGGTCGTGAACGGCCGTCCGGTGTCAGGCGGTTGACCACCGGTCCGGACGGGGCCGCAGATTCGCGGCGGACGCGGATACGAAATCCGTGTGTATGCAGGGGTGTAAACGGGTGCCAGAGTGCCCCGGTCCCACCGCACGGGAGAACTGCCGGGTTACGGTCGTCCGTTCACTCCGACCGAACCGACGTCGACCACTCCGGCGGCTCGGTCCGATCGTCGTGATCGTCATGTGGTGGTACCGGACGGCTCGGTCCGTTGTTGAAGCGCTCATGGCACACCTCGTCGTGTGACTGCCCCGCCTGGGCGGCGGCCGGTGGAGCGGTACTCGGCCGTGCGGCCCGAGCGAATCGCCCACGTGCTCGTCCTCGTCAGTGGGCTCAAGCGCTAACAGTAAGAGGGTGACTACCATCATGCAAGTGACTGGCTGCAGTGATGGAAGTCACCGTTCGGGTCCGGGGCTTGGGTTCAGGAGGCGTGCTCGTTCCGTCGTTCGAGCAGCGCGCGGAGCCGGTCGTCGGCCGACGGGCCCGGCAGGAACATGGAGTGCTCCTCGTCGATGGGGCGGCCGGTCGTGCGGTCGATCATCAGGGGATTGACGTCGATGCCGGACTCCTTGTCCACCACCCGGATGTTGGGCGCCTCGGGCGGAAAGTGCTCCAGGCCGAAGGCGTAGAGCGCGATGAGCACCGGGCGGAACGCGTGTCCGGCTTCGGTGAGTACGTACTCGTCCCGCGGTGGCCGTTCGCTGTAGCGGCGTCGTTCGAGGAGACCCGCCCCGACGAGCGCGCCGAGTCGGCGGGTCAGGGAATTCGGCGAGATGCCGAGGCTTTTCTGGAACTCGTCGAACCGGGTGATGCCGTGGGTCGCGTCACGCAGGATGAGGATGCTCCACCACTCGCCCACGTGTTCCAGTGTCAGCGCGACCGGGCAGGTCATGTCCTGAAAGCTCTTCCGTTCCATGATGGAAGTCTACGGACGGCGCCTCGGTGGCCGGAGTCTCGCGGGTGGTGGTGCGCTGTGGGGGGGGCATCGTCAGTGGGAGGCGCCGCCGGCCGCCAGGCCCGAGAGCAGGAGGTCGAGTGCGCGACCTGTGTGGACCAGGGCGTCTTCCGGGTCTTCAGCGGTCGCGATGATGTGATTGCCCTCGCACAGGCAGGCCAGCAGCAACCGTGCCGTGGTGGCGATCGGCGTGTCCGGCTTCAGTTCCCCTCGCGCGGCCGTCACGGTGAGCAGCTGTTCGATCGGCGGCTGGGCGACCGTCTCGTTGATGTGCCGGTACTGCTCGCCCAGGACCGCGGGTGCTTGGGCCATCAGTTCGCGGTGCAGCGGGTCGTCGACGGACCGCCGCAGGAAGGCGAGGGCGAGGGACCGGGCCTCCGTCAGGGCGGGGGTGCCCGGGGTCGCCGCAGCCTCCTTCGCGGTCGTGTCACCGAGGGCTGCGACCTGCTGGATCAGCTCGGTGTACAGCTCGGCGAACATCGCCTTCTTGTCAGGGAAGTGGTGGTAGAAGGTGCCCTTGCTCACCATCGCCGCCCCTGTGATGGCCTCGACCGGCGTGTCGGCGAACCCGTTGTCCATGAACAGCCTGCGGGCGGCGGCCGTCAGGTCCGTCCGGGTCTGCTCCGCGTACATCTGCCGCCGGTGTGGCCTGCTCATGTGCACCATCGTATATTCGATGACCTGAGGTCAATGAATGACCATGAGTCAATGAATGGGCGTGGTGGCAACCCGCGTGTCCAGTCCGTCTGAAAGGTGTGGTCGTGGACAGTCGCAGGATCGTCCTGCTGGGCGCTACGGGGTACCGGTCAGCGAGTACTCCGGGAACTCCTCAAACGCGGTGCGGAGCCGACACCGGTTGGGCGCAGTCGCGCCAGGATGCGGGTCGTGGCTGATCGCTTCGGGGTGGACCTGCCGGTGGCCGAGGCGGATCTCACCTCGGCTGCCGACCTCTCGCGACTCCTGGAGTCGAGCGACGTGGCCGTCTCCACGGTGGGTCCGTTCATGGAACTCGGCATGGCAACCGTTACAGCGGCGGCCCGGGCAGGGCCCATTACCTCGACTCCACTGGCGTCGAGGATGGCCTGAACCGCGGTGCGGAGTTGTTCGCGCGCAGGTGACGCGGGGCCCTGGTAGGACGCGAGAACCGCGCGTAGCGCGTGCGCCGTCTCCTGATTCGTACTGGCGTAGTCGGCGAAGCGGTCCATTCAACTGCGCAGTGCGCGGGTCGGATTCTCACTGGCGAGCAGGGCTTCGGCGTCGGCGCGAAACTGGGACAGCTCTTCCTGGTGGATCGCCTCGACCAGTGCCTCCCGGGTGAGGAAGTGGCGGTAGAGCGTCGCGATGCCCACCCCCGTGTCCCGCGCGATCTGTTTCAGGGATACCGGTGCCTCGGACGCGAACGCGACACACGCGGCGTCGAGCAGGCGGGTGCGGTTGCGTGCGGCGTCCGCGCGGACAGGTTTGGGGGTGTGGTGGCCCGGCATGGTGTGGAGGGACCTCCGTGCGCGGTCCGACTCCGGGCCTTTGAAATTATGATCGTAATCTCAAGAGGGGGGTGAGGTGGCTACTTCAAGACGGGAGCCGGTGATGTGTTCAGGGTGTTGACCCGGCGCCGCGGAACGTGCGCCGGTAGAGGCGTGGAGAGACGCCGATGGCGGCGTGCAGGTGCTCTCGCAGGGATGTGCCGCCGGCGAAGCCGACCCGGTCGGCGATCTCGTCCACCGGCGGGTCGGTGGATTCCAGGAGGTGCCGCGCCCGCTCGACGCGCTGTTGGATCAGCCAGCGTCCCGGGCTGGTGCCCACCTCCTCGGTGAAGCGGCGGACGAAGGCGGCAGGCTCATGTGGGAGTGCCCGGCCAGGTCCGTCAGGGCCATCGGCTCGTGGAGGTTCTCCAGTGCCCACTGGCGTGCGGTGGCCGTACCGCTGGTCGTGGCGTCAGGGACCGGGGGGCGCATGTACTGCGCCTGCCCGCCGTCGCGCCAGGGTGGGACGACGCACATACCGGCCACGTGGTTGGCGACCTCGCTGCCGTGATCCTTGCGGATGAGGTGCAGACAGACATCGAGCCGCGAGGCGGCGCCGGCGGAGGTCAGTGCATCCCCGTCGTCGATGAACAGGACGTTCGGGTCCAGTGCGACCATGGGAAATCATGGGCGGAAGAGGTCGGCCACGACCCAGTGGGCGGTGGTCGGCCGCCCGTCGAGGAGCCCGGCTGCGGCGAGGGTGAAGGCGCCGGTGCAGATCGACACGAGGCGGGTGCCGGGAGCGACCGATCTGAGCGCCTCCACCACGGCCTGTGGCACCTCCGGGGTGACGGCGGTGGTGCTGAAAGGGCGGGATAACGACGGTGTCGGCGGTGCTCAGCGTCTCGAAGCCGTGCTCGGTGGTGATCGAGAAGTCGGAGTTGGTGCGGACCGGGCGGCCGTCGACGGTGCAGGTGAGGACCTCGTAACGGCCGTCCGTCGCCCCGAACACCCGGCTGGGGATGCCCAGTTCGAACGGATACACTCCGTCGACGGCCAGAAAGAGCGTCCGCAAACTCAACCGGATGACCGACTGACAGCCGGGTGCGGGAACTCGCCGGCAGTGCCTGTGCCCGCGGCGAGTTCCCGCACGGCGCACTCAGCGGGAATGGTTCAGGCGAAGAGCTTTGCGGCGGCGGGCGTTGACGAGGAACATCAGCCGACTCCATGTGCTGCACGACGGCGCCGTCGTGCAGCACATGGAGTCGGCGCCGTCCGTCCCGGGACGTCACGCCCCGGCGGAGGCAGAAGAGTGGCTTGCTCGCAGTGCGACCTTGTCGATCTTGCCGACAGCGTTCTTGGGGATGGCCTCCACCACGATGTACGAGGTGGGACGCTTGTAGCCGGTGAGATGCCGTGCGCAGAGGATTTGGAGTGCCGCGGGATCGACTGTCACGCCCGGTCGCGGCTGGACGTACGCGACGACCACTTCGCCCCATTTTTCGTCCGGTACCCCGATCACGGCGGCCTCCAGGACGGAGCGATCTCCCGTCAGCACGTCCTCGATCTCCTTGGGGTAGATGTTCTCCCCTCCTCGGATGATCATGTCCTTCGACCGCCCGACCAGGGTCAGGTACCCTTCCGCGTCGAGATGACCGATGTCGCCCGTGTGCAGCCAGCCGTCGATGACCGTTCGCGCCGTCTCCTCGGGACGGCCCAGGTAGCCGCGCATGACGTTGGCGCCGCGCACGATGACCTCGCCGTCCAGTCCCTGTGGCAGGTCGGCACCGGCCGCGTCGACGATCCGTATCTCCTGCCCGGGGAAGGGCAGCCCCACTGTTCCGGCTCGCCGGGGTCCCGAGACCGGATTGATCGTGGAGCCGCAGGTTCCCTCGGAAAGGCCGTACCCCTCGACGAGGGGGAACCCGTACCGCGTCTCGAACCGGGCCAGCAGGTCGGCGGAGGCGGGCGCGGCACCGCAGACCCCGAACCGCAGCGACGACGTGTCCGGCTGAACATCGTCCGGAAGCGCCGCGAGCATCCCGTAGATCGTGGGCACGGCACTGAAGAAGGTGGGGCGCTCCCGCTCGACGAGGCCGAAGAAGGTACGGGGATCGAACCGGCCGGCGATGACGACACTGGCTCCGACGAGCAGCGGCGTCAGGACGCTGACGATGATGCCGTTGACGTGGAAGAGCGGCAGGATCAGCAGGCAGCGGTCGCTCGGCCCCAACTCCAGGGCCAGCCGACCCATCTCCACCATGGCGTCGATGTTCGCGTGGTCGAGCATCACCCCCTTGGGCACCCCGGTCGTACCGCTGGTGTAGATGAGCAGGGCCAGAGCTGACGGGTTCGGCTGCGGCGCCTCGTCCCACCCCGGAGCCTGTTCGCGCAGGCCTCCGACTGCGAGCGTGACGAGGCCGGCCACGGCTTGCCTGCCGTCCTCGACCACTAGCAGGCGCGCGCCGGAGTCGACGAGCTGCCGGGCGACCTCGCCGTCGGTCATGCTCGGATTGACCGGGGTGACGGTGGCACCGAGCCGCCAGGCCGCGAACAGCAGCAGGACGAATTCCACGCGGTTGGTCAGCTTGAGGGCGACGACGTCACCGGGACCGATGCCGAGGTCTCGAAGGTGGTGCGCAGCCGCGCGGACACGGTCCAGTAGTTGGGCGTTGGTGAGCGCCTGGAGCCCGTCCGAGACCGCGGGACCGCCCGGGTCCAGGGCGGCGCGGCGATCAGGCAGTGAAGCGAAATTCATGGCGTGCGTACCTGTTTCGGTGGGCGATCCGGTCAGGAGGCCGAAGAGGCGGGCAGCGGAGCGAGGTGCCGGGTCAGGAACTCCACCTGGTCGCGCGCCAGGGCCTCGAAGGTCTCGCCGGTGTAGAAGTCGAAGTGGCCCGCGGCGTACCGCTTGACCTCGCCGTGGGGTGCGGTCCGCGCGTACCGGAGTGTCTGTGCGGGAGGCGTGACGGAGTCCGTGTCGCTGACGCAGAAGAGGATCGGCATGACGACCTTCTTCGCCGCACGGCCGGGCCGGTAGGCGGCGATGGTCGGGATGACCCGCGCCGCGACCTCGTTGCGGAACGTCTTCCCCTTCGGCACGAGCGCCTGGTAACCGGGCAGTGCGTCCGCGGCGTTCATCAACGCGGGCGAACCGGGGGAGGCGGCGATGGGGACCATCACGGGTGCCTTGCCACGTATCCTGGCCGACAGATCCCGGGCGAGTACGGGGGTCATCCTCAGTGAGGCCACCGGGCCGAGCGCGAGTGCCGAGGCCAGACCGTCGGTGAACGGACACTGGGCCACGGCCGCGCACAGTTCGGGATGACGCGAGGCGACGGTGATGGCGTGCCCCCCGCCGAACGAGCTGCCCCACACCGCGATGCGCGAACGGTCCACGTCACGGCGCGCCTTGACCCAGTCGAGGGCGGAATCCCAGTCGGCGAGCTGGCGCTTGATCGACAGCAACTGGCGAGGGTGGCCGCCGCTGTCGCCGAAGTGCCGGTAGGTGAAGGCCAGGGCGGCGATGCCGGCCTGTGCGAAACGCTCGGCGAAGGCGTCCAGGCGCATGTCACGGGTGGCACCGAGGCCGTGCCCGAGGACGACGACGGGCGGAGAGACGACACCGGTGGGGAGATAGAGCCATCCGGCACAGGAGCTGTCGCCGGAGGGGAACGAGACGTCGTGACGGACGAAGGGATGCCGTGTGGTCATGGTCGGCTCACCTTCCGGTCGGTCGTCGAGCGGGGCCCGGGCACGGTGCCGGAGGCGAGCGCCTCGGCGTAGGTGTCCGGCCGGTAGAGCGGAAGCTCCCCCGTCGCGTCCGTCGTGTCCATGTAGTCGAGCATCAACTCCTGGCCCTCCCGCGACAGAACTCTGGTGAAGAACTCGGTGCGTTCGACGTGCAGGCCGTCCGCCAGGGACATCGAGCCGCCGAAGTACACCGACCTCTTGGCGGCGGCGACCGACCCCTTCGGCCGGGCGCCGAAGTGCTGGGCGAGTTCGACCGCCCGCGTGACCACCTCGCCCTGCGGAACGACCTCGTCCACCGCCCCGTTGGCGAGAGCCTGAGCAGGGGTGAACGGTTTGCCTTCGAGGATCGCGACGAGAGACCGGTGGGTGCCGATCAGGCGGGTCAGCCGCTGGGTGCCGCCACCGCCCGGAATGATGCCGAGAAGGATCTCCGGCTGGCCGATGAAGAACTCCCCGTCGGCCATCACCCGCAGATCACACGCCCAGGCGAACTCCGCGCCGAGGCCCAGGGCCGAGCCGTTGAGGGCGGCGACGAAGAGCACGCCGCTGGCGTTCATCTTGAGGAAGGTCGTGTGCAGGGCTTCCAACTGGAGTGCTCCCCGCAACGGGGTCCTGCGCGCCACAGGCTCCAGGACCCGGGCCCGGTCCACGCCCTTCGCCACACGAACGACGGCGGCGGCACCGCGTCGGCCGACGGTAGGGCTCGCGGCGCCCTCCTCCTGAAGCCACCGGACCTCGGCGTGGCTCACGAACCGCTCGGGGTGCGCGCCCGTGAACACGACGGCACGGACGGCGGGATCGCGGTCTACCCGATCCACCAGCTCCTTTAGTCGGTCGGCGATGTCGGGGCCGAACACACCGTGCGGCCCGCCGTCGACCCGGACGGTCAGGACGGCTCCGTCGTCCTGGATCTCAAGATGACCCTTTTCGGGTTTTCTCATGGAATCTGCTCCCGTGCTGAATCCGTGGTGAGGGGAGGGCGGTACGAAGGAAACGGTGCGTGCCCAGGCGGGCGGGGATCGCCACGCGGGTGCCTCGCCCGCCGCTGCGGGGCGCTGGTTCGGCGGAGACAGGACCGCGAGCGGTCCCGTGACCTGTGTCGGCTCTGGTGCGTGAGGCCCGGAGCTGCTGCGGTGCTCGCGACGCCGTGCTATTCGTGATGTGTATCCTGGCGTGGAGAACTCGTATAACCAAGTTATTTTATGTGTGGCAACTGTCACTCCGGTCGGCGTTGCGCCTCCGGTGCGAGGTCGGTTGCGGAGTCGGGTGGGTACATGGGAGACGCGTCAAGAGCGTCGGCGCCCCTGGGGGTGCCGGAACGGCTCATCAGCGCCACGATCGGCCTCCTTGCCGAGCAGGGGCCTTCGGCCATCAAGGCGCGTACGGTGGCGTCCGCCAGCGGCCTGTCGACGATGGTGGTCTACAGCCACTTCGGGGGTATCCCCGAGCTCGTCCGGGCCGTCGCGGATCACGGGTTCGAGGAGCTCGGCAAGGCTTTCTCCCAGGTGCCGGTGACCGACGACGCGGTCGCGGATCTCTTTGTCATGGCGTTGACCTGTCGACGGGTCGCCGGTGAGAACCCTCACCTGTACGACCTGATGTTCGGGCTGTCCACTCGTGCCACCTACCGACCGCTGTCGGATGCCGACCTCCGGTTCAGCGGACGCTCGCCGGCCTTCCGCAAGGCCCACGCGGTCGTCGCCGAAGCGTGCGCACGGCTCGTGGGTTCCGGCCGGGTGGCGCAGCAGGACCCCGATGTCGTGACGGCTCAGTTGTGGAGCTACGTCCACGGCTACATCACCCTCGAACTGGCCGAGCACTTCACTGAGTTCGAGGACCCGGTGACGCAGGTGCTGCTGCCGATGGGGGTGGGTTTCGCCGTGGGGCTGGGTGACGAACGGGAGCGCGCGCTGGCCTCGCACGAGGAGGGCCTGCGCTCTTTCCGCTCGACGGCAGGGAGTTGACGGGGGATCAGTCCGCTTTGCGTCTCAAGCGCCGGGTCGGGAAGGTCCGGTACTCCCGGTTGGGTTGTCGACGCCGGGTACCAGCTGGTCATGTCGGCCCAGTGCCTCCACCTCGCGTTCGAGGGTGGGCACGGCTCGGGCCGCGAAACGCCGCGCCCAGGGCCATGCGAGTGGTGAATTGATGGCTGCCTTCGCCCAGTTGGCCGCGGCGATCGCACGTGGCACGTACACCCTGCTGCGCCGGCGGACGACTCCGTCGACGATCGCCGCGGCTGCCTGGTGGACGCTCGTGGTGACGTTGCCCGGGTACGGCAGCCGTCTGCGCAGGTCCTGGAAGGAGGGCAGGTCTCCTTCGGCGCCCCGGACGATGTCCGTGTCGATCCAGGAGGGGTGCACCAGACCGACCGTGACACCGAGATGGGCCACCTCCTGGCGGTAGGCCAAGGCCAGCATCTCCACCCCGGCCTTGCTCGCGCCGTATGCGGCCATCGAGGCCAGCGGCATGAAGGCCAGTGCGGAGGATACGACCATCGCATGGCCGCGGCTGCGCTCCAGGTGGGGCGTCGCGTACTTCAGGGTCCGGAAGACACCGTTGAGGTTGATGTCCAGAACCCGCTCGAACGACGCGTCGTCCGTCTGCCGTACGGTCCCGTAGGCCGCGACCCCCGCGTTGGCGACGATGATGTCGATGCCGCCCATGGTCTGCGCACAGTCGTCGATCGCCGACTTCAGGGCGGCCCCGTCGCGTACGTCGGCCGTCCGCCAGGACGCGTCAGGGCCCAGGGAAGGGGCGAGCTCGCGCAGTCGATCGGGTTCGAGTCCGAGGAGGGCGAGTCGGGCGCCGCGGGCGGCGGCGACCCGTGCCACCTCGGCCCCGATCCCGCGCGCGGCTCCGGTGACGACCAGCCTTCGGCCTGCCAGGTCTTGTTTCATGGCCCGTAACATAACTTCGTTATTGGGGGAGTGCAATAGGTGATAGGTGCCAGGGTTGAGGGGAAGTGTGCGGGTGTGCCCTGCTCGGCTGCCGCCGGCCGGGGGTTGGCTGCGAGCGGTCCGACGGGGCGAGCGGCGGACCGTTGCTCCAAGGAGTGCTGTCGGAGCCGAGGAGTGCCTGCGCGTATCAGGCCACCGGCGTGGCTGGCGGTGTCACGCGGCGGGCGTCGCCTCCCTGGACGGCGTCCCTGGCGCCGGCAGCGGCCTCGTGGGGCACTCCGAGGGGGATCGCACTGACCTCGGACAGGCGTTGGAACTGCTTCGGTGTGAGCCGGACGTCCAGCGCGGCCAGGTACTCGTCCAGCTGTCCGGGGTTCCGCGGGCCGATGATCGGCACGTATGAGATAGGCGCCTGTGTGGCACGCTCGCGGAGCCACGACACCGACACCTGGGCGGGGGTCGCGCCGGTTTCTTCAGCAACAGCCAGAACGGCGTCGACCACGGCGGTCTTCTGTTCGGTGCTCTCGGTGTGAATGACCGCCTTGAGGTCGGTCAGTCGTCCTTCCGTGCTGTGGCGGTACTTGCCGGTGAGCAGTCCGCCGCCGAGCGGGGACCACAGGGCGGCGCCGAGTCCCAGGCTCTCGGCCATCGGCAGTAGTTCACGGTCGGCGGTCCGCTCGACGAGGCTGTACTCGACCTGGATGCCCGTGACCGGTGCCCAGTTCTTCAGGTCGGCGAGGGTGACGGCGCGGGAGACCCGCCACGCGGGGAAGTTGGAGAGCGCGACGTGAAGGATCTTGCCGGACGTGACGAGGTCGTCCAGACCCCGCAGGATCTCCTCCATGGGGGTGAGGTTGTCGGGGAAGTGGACCCAGTACAGGTCGACGTAGTCCGTCCCGAGGCGCCTCAGGCTAGCCTCCAGTGACGCGATCATGTTCTTGCGGCTGTTGCCCGTCCGGGAGATGCCCGGTTGGGGGGCGGCTCCGTTGGTGAACTTGGTGGCCAGAACGAAGTGGTCACGGTCGGCGGCGACGAACTTCCCCACCAGTTCCTCCGACTCGCCGAACTGGTAGCTGTCCGCCGTGTCGAGAAACGTTCCGCCGGCCTCGGCGAACCCGTCGAAAATCCGGCGTGCCTCGTCGGGCTCGGCGCCGGCGCCCCAGCGGGTGCCGAAGTTCCCCGTCCCGAGTGCGTACTCGGATACGCGCAGTCCTGTCTGTCGTCCAAAGGTCGTGTAACGCACCAGATCTCCTTCGTGCTGATGACCCGTCGAGGTCGAGATGAGCGGTGGTGGGTGAGGCGCCAGGCGGGACTGCGGCCCGGCCGAGGCCATCGGGGGCCACCGGGCGCGGGGCAGCCGATGCGCCGATCCGCGTGCGGCGTGATGCCGGACGTGGCAGGTGTCACTAAGTAAGACGGTCGGTGTACTTGATGCTTCACCATAGCTGCCGCGACCGCCCATGTAAAACGATCGGTATCCTTGAGGGTGTGAACGAACCCACCGCTGTACGCCGACGTCAAGGCCGGGGTGCTCGGGAGCGAATCCTCCGAGCGGCGACTGAGCTGTTCACGGCACAGGGGATCAACGCGACCGGGATCGAGCAGCTGTCGACCGTCGCCGGAGTGTCCAAACGCACGCTCTACCAGCACTTCCGCAGCAAGGACGAGCTCGTCGTGGCGTATCTGCGGTCGTTGGACGACGACCCCGAGTCCGTCGTCCCCGAGCAGCCGACGCTGGCGACAGCGAGCCCGCGGGAGCAGCTTCTGGCCGTCTTCGACTGGAAACCGACGGAGACCAAGGCCCCGTTCCGGGGATGCCCGTTCTTGAACGTCAGCGTCGAAGTGCCGGACCCGGGCCATCCCGCGCACGAGCTGGCAGCCGCGAAGAAGAAGAGGTGTGCCCGCCGCCTCGCCGACATCGCGCGGCAGGCCGGGGTCGCCGACCCGGAAACCCTCGGTGAGCAACTGGCACTGCTCTTCGACGGGGCGGCCGCGCGTGGCCTCGCGCTGAACAATCGTCATGTCATGGCGTACGCGCGATCCATCGCAGAGACGTTGGTGGATGCCGCCCTCGCTGACGCCGGTCGAGGGTCTCCGTGACGAGGTTGCTTGTCCCGTGCGTGACGTCGTCGCGATTCCGTGGTGGATGACAGGACGGGCCGATCTCCTCGAAGCCACGGACAGGTCGGATGCCGGTGCCGGGCCGAACGGTTTTCAGCCGCGGAGGGGCCGGAAGAGGGTTTGGGGGTTGTCCGGTCGGCTGCGGCATGCTCCGGTTCTCCGACCGTACGACGCGCATCGGCCGCCGCCTGGGCCTGTGCCTGCGCGACGAAGCGGGTGTCCACGACCCAAATGGACAGTCGTGCTTGTCCGGGTAGGTGAGAGCCCTACGGCCTGTGGGGCAGTTCACGGACGACCCGGAGTCGTACCGCCGTCAGCGGCGCCACGGTCCCCGGTCACCCCTCTGTCTGCCGTCCCACTCCCAAGATCACGACTGGATGCGGCCGCCGCGACAGCGCGTCCCGGTACACGTCATGCCGTGGAGACAGCGGATGCCGGGGGTCGGCCTGCCGGTCCGCGGCCAGCCGGGACTGCCCGGCCAGGAGCTTGAGAGCGCTGACCGTGAGCCCCACCACGCCGCACCCCGTCGCCCGACTCGGACCACCTTGTTTCAGGACGAGCCCGACGGCGGCGGACCCGAGCGCCATGCCCGAGGTCATAAGCGTGACGAGCCAGACGAACGCCTTCGTGACGGTGCCCGCCGGGGCGCGCTCTCCGACCAGGACGAAGGAGACGGTCAGCACGGGTGCGGGGAACAGCCCGGTCAGCACAATTAGGCCAGCCATCGAGGGGGACTGGGCAACAGGCACAGGAGCGCGTACCCCGGTGCCAGACAGACGGTCAGCAGCAGAGCCCGCCGCGCGGCGGGAGCGCCCGGTGGCGTACGGCGCCGTAGAGGAGGGCACTGAAGGCATTGAGGGCTAGGAGTGCGAGTGCCCCTGGGCACGCGGCGTTCCTCCGCGTAGGCCACGACGACGACATCGAGCGTGCCGAGCGCGACGCCCCGCGGGTGAGGGGCTGACCAGCAGGATGACGAGTTGAGTGGCACGAGTTGAGTCAGCCATGGCTGACTCACGCTCTTCCTGACTTGCCCTGGGTTGTCGAGTCTCTCAGTTCAGGATGCTGCGGAGGAGGTCGAAATGGCTGTTCGACGTAGACGAATGTCGGCTGGTCGTCGTCGGCGGCGGATGGCGGAGGCGAAGCCGAAAGTGCTCGGCACTGGCGGGATGCTGATCGTGCTGGTGGTGTTCTGGCCGGCGGTGCTGCCCTACGTCGTAGGAGGCGCGCTCCTTGGCGGTAGCGGAGTGGTGAGTTGGTGGCTGTGGCGTACGGACCGGATGGTGCGTGCCCGAGACTGCCGCTGGCGGCAGGAAGATGCGATGGTGGCGGGGCGGCGAACCCTGGCCGAGGTAGATGCGATGACCGTAACGGATTTCGAGGAGCTGGTTGCCGCGCTGTGCCGCCGTGACGGGTGCACGGGGGTCCGGGGGGTGGGCGGTGCGCACGACAACGGTGCTGATGTCGTCGGTCGGCTTCCTGACGGCCGGACGATGGTGATCCAATGCAAGCGGTATGCCCCCAGCAGTACCATCGCCAGCCGTGAGTTACGTGACCTGCTGGGAGCGAAGGTGCACTTCCGGGCCGACGTCGCGGTGTTCGTGACGACCACACGGTTCAGCCGTCCCTCGGAAAGGTTCGCGGTGGAGTATGGCATTCTCGTCGTCCATCGCGATCATCTCGGTTGTTGAACAACGGGGCGTACCTGTCATTGTTGAGCCGTGTGAATGGTCGCGGTCAGGGGGACCCCCGTCACCGGGCGCATTGGAAGCAGGTCTACGGGAAGTGATCGATTCCGCGGGTCCGGGTCACCCGCGTCGACTACCTCTGCTGACGTGTGATCGGTGCTGAGTGCCCGTGTGCAGTGCTGCCGGTCGCCCGTCGAACGGGTCCATCGGGTGGCTGAGCCGGGTGAGCAGGATGGCGCTGCGTGTCTGGAAATGGCCTCAGCCTGACTCTGAAGCTCCTATAGATCGTCAAGTGGCCGCAGATGTCGATGGTGCGCTGGTGAGGGTGGTGATAGACCTCTCGCGCGACGAAACGCTTGAGGTACCTGAAGATGTCCTTGGTCTTGAGCCCTTCGATCGGGCCGCCCTTCTGTTCGGTATTGCAGTCACTGTTCTATCGCCCTGAAGCGGCAGATGACCCGGTTGGGGCCCGGTTCGATCGCCGGAGCCCCGACCGCTGTCCCTGTCAGGTTGTGGAGGAAGACGGCCTACCGCACGAGCTTCCAGTCCTGCGACCCGTCCGAGGCCTCGTTCTGGAGGGTCAACGGGGCTCCGAAGGACGCGCCGGTCAGATAGAGGTCGGTATTCTTGGCCGCCTGGAGCCTGTAGTAGCCATCGGTGGTCTTGACGAGGTTCCAGCTGCCTGAGGAGCTGTTGTCGACCCACTGGCCGATCTTCTGACCAGCCGTGGCGTTGCCCGTCCAGATGGCAGCCGCCCTGCCGCCGGACTTGTTGAGCAGGGTCGTACCGCCCTGCGGTTCGGTCACCACGTGCCAGTACTGGGTGTCCGGGTCGGCCGCCGCTCCCGCGTCCTCCAGGGCCACGTCGGGCACGTCCCCGTTGCCGAGGTTGGCGTCGTTGGTCTTGTTTCCGGTGCCGATCACCTGGCCGGTCCTGCGGTTCACCAGCCGGTAGTAGGGGCCGTCCGAGTCCCCGAGGTCGACCTCGGCGTAGGCGATCGTGGACGTGCCCTGGTTGTTGAGGATGGCGATACGGCCGGTGCCGTCGACGTACTGGAGGTTGCGGCTGTAGCCGGCCGGTGATGTCGTCTGGTACTCCGTCCACACCCCGTCGCTGCGCCCGCTCTCGTTGACCCAGACGTCGCCGCTGTTCGACGCGTTGTAGACCAGGCGTCCGTCGGGGAGCCGGATGATGACCGGGCTTCCGCCGCCCGTGAGCGGGTGGGAACCCGCGACGACCGGCAGTGAGCCGACGGACATGCCGGTCTGGGTACCGCGGAAGAACTTCAGAGGGTTGTCGGCGATCGCGTACCTGGTGCTGGCCCCGCCGCCCCAGTACTCGAACGTCAGCAACCACCTGCCGTCCGCCGTCGGGACGACATTGGTCATGCCCGGCCGGCCGCCACCGATCTCCGTCTTGCCGCCCTCCATGTCCTGGCTCGAACCGGAGATGTCGACGACCGGGTTGCTCCACTTCCCCTCGCTGCCGTCCCAGGTCTTGTGGACGAGGATCTGGCCGTGCGAGTCGGCGGCGGTGTCGTTGGCGGGGTCGAGAGCCGGCACACCGGTGACCGGGTCGAAGCCCGTGTAGTCGTTCTCGTCGGAGTAGTAGCAGACGAGCTTGCCCTGGTAGACCATCAGGTACGGCTCCCACAGGGGATCGACCTGCTTGTCCGTGTTGGCACTCGCGACGTTCTGCCCGATGGCGCCTGCGCTGCCGCCCTGCCACCCACCGGTGGCGATGACGTTGACCACCTTCCAGGTCCTGCCGTCGTCACCGCTCGAATACAGGGCGATCGCCAGGTCCTTGCGGTCCCCGTCGTTGCTCGGCGTCCAGTTGGGATCAGCCGCCTTGTGTTCCTTGTAGTAGTAGTCGTCGCCGGAGACGACACTCGCCAGGAGCAGCGTGCCCTTCTTGAGGCTGCCGACCTTCTGCGGAAGGACGTAGAGGTAGGGGTTGGTCCAGTTGCTCGTGTACTTCGCGTACCGGGGATCCTTGGAGAGATAGGCCGGAGCCTTGACCTCCGACAGCGGCTGCCAGCTCGTGCCCTGGTCGTCGCTCTTGTAGACGGGGAGGGTCTGCCCGTCGGCGCTCCCCGTCCCTGGCACGACCGTGGACTTCTCGAAGGTCGCGACCAGACGCCCGCTCGGCAGCTGCGCCGACTTCGGGTAGACCGCGCAGTTGCCCCGTCCCTTCAGGCACGGGTCGCTGCCGAGCTCGTAGAGAGTCCCGCCTGTCGGGTCGTACGCGTGCGCGCTGACCATGGGTATCGCAAGGATCGCGGATGTCGCCGCGAAGGTGCCGAGGGCTCGTCCAAGCCTTCTTCTCTGCATGGCCCCTCCTCAGGGGATGGATCGGGTCAGCTGGCTGCTACAGGGGCCGACGCGCTGTCGGCGTCGGGGGCGACGAGAACACGTACGTCCCAGGCGCCGAGGTCCAACGCCGAGCCGGCGGAGACGGGGGTGCCCGTCAGCGCGTCGGAGAGGTCCACGGGGGCGGAGACGCTGGTGGGCTCCCAGCTCCAGTTGTGGACGATGTGAACGCGGCGGCCATCGGGGGAGGTGCCGGTAGCGGCGGTGACGGTAACCGGGAGGTCCCCCCACGCGTTGCGGGAGTCCGGTGCCATCCAGGCGGCCAGTACCCGGGCGAGGTCGCGGCCGGGGACGGTGCCGACGGTGGTGACGCGGCCGGCACCGTGGCGGCGGCTGGTTATTGCGGGCCAGCGGCCGAAGTGCGGGTGGTCGTAGGTCGCGAGCACGTCGGCGTCACCGACGGTCAGACCCTCGGCCCACTGGGTCGCCGTTGCGCTCTGTGGGAGCTTCAGCGGGCTGTTGGGCGCCGCGCGAACAGCGACATCCTGGACGAGGTTGCTGAACTCGTCGTAGGCGACGCCTGCGGCTGCGGTGAGGCGCCCCGGGGCCAACTCGGCGCGGGCGCGTGCCTCGTGGTCCGCGTAGCCGGTGCGCGGGCCCAGGACCAGGTGGCCGCCCGCCTCCGCGTAGGCCGCGAGCCAGTCGAGCGTCGAGTCGGCGGCGAGATACAGCGCCGGGACGACGAGGACGGGGTGGCGGCCGACTGCTTCCTGTGGCGTCAGGCCGTCCCGTTCGCCGGTGGGGTCGTGCAGTTGGCGGGCGTGGACGATGCGTACCTGGCGGGCGGCATCGAAGGCGCCTCGGTAGAACGGGTCGAAGATGCGGTGGTAAGCCTCCGGGTCCGGCTCGCCGTCCGGCTTCGCGAGCGGCGGGTACTTCTGCATGAGCCACTTGCTCGGCGTCGAGTACACCATCGTGATGTCCGCGTCCGGTTCGAGCCCGGCTACCAGCTCGCCCGCCGCCTCGAACTCGCCGCCCAGACAGGCGAGTTCGGCGTAGGTGCGACCCGGCTGTCCGTTGTGGGGAAGGATTCCGCCCCAGTAGGTCTCGGCGCCGAAGTGCAGAGTGTGCCAGTGCCAGTACTCGATCATGCGGGCCCCGCGGCTGACGAGGGCCCAGGCTGCCTGGCGCCACTGGCCGTCGTAGGCGGGGCGGTTGTCCCAGGGGAACCCGATGGAGCCGGCGTTGGTCTCGGTGACGAGGAACGGTTCCTGGCGGGAGGAGAACATCCAGTCGGCGGTCTGGTAGAGCGACCAGACGCCGGTGGTCTGCCACTGCTGTTCGTGGTCGTCGGGGGTGGGGTCGGGGAGCAGCAGGGCGTCCTGCATGCCGTAGTACGGGTTGCCTGAGGTGATGTCGAGGCGGTCGGTCAGTTCGTCGTCCTCCACCCCGGGGCGCTTGTAGGAGATGCAGGTGGTGACGAACTGGTCGGGGTCGGCGTACTCGCGGACGATGTCGGCCTGCCAGCCGATGAACTCGGTGACCTGGCGGGCCTGGAACTCCCGCCAGGCGACGTCGTACTGGGGCTGCGCGTTGCCGTCCGGGGTCCACAGGTCGGCCCAGGTCGACAGCCGGTGCGACCAGTACACGAGCCCCCATTCGCGGTTGAGGGCCTCCACGTCTCCGTACTTGGCGCGCAGGTGGTCCACGAAGCGCTGGAAGACGCCGTGGTTGTGGAACAGTTCCAGGCCCGGCTCGTTGTCGACCTGGAAGCCGATGACCGCCGGGTGCTCCGCGTACCGGGCGACGACCTTGCGGATGATCCGCTCGGCGTGGAAACGGAAGGCGGGGTGGGTGAAGTCGGCTTCCTGCCGGGCGCCCCAGCCGATGCGCTCGCCGGTGCGTCGCTCGCCGGTGATCTCCGGGTACTGGCGGGCAAGCCACGGCGGCACGGCGTACGTCGGTGTGCCGAGAACGACGGAGATGCCACGCTCGTGGGCGGCGTCCAACACCGGTTGCAGCCAGTCGAGTTCGAAACGCCCGTTCTCCGGCTCCCAGGTCGACCACACCGACTCGCCGACCCGGATGACGGTGATGTGCGCGTCGGCCATCAGGTCGAGGTCGGTCTTGAGGCGTTCGGCGGGGCGATCAGTGCCGTAGGGAGGCCGGTATTCGTGGTAGTACGCGGCACCGAAGAGGACGCGGGCAGGCAGAGCCGTCATGAGAGGAGACCTCCGAAGAAAGAAGGAGCGGTACGAGGGCTGCGTGCCCTACTGCTTGACGCCGCCGGCGGCCAGGCCGCTCTGCCAGTAGCGCTGCAACAGGAGGAAGGCCACCACGAGGGGAAGAATCGAGATCAGGGAGCCGGTTACGACGAGCGCGAGCATGTCGCTGCTGGCGCCCGCCCCCCCGTTCTGCGCCTGCGCGGCCCATGAGGAGAGGCCGACCGTGACGGGATACAGATCCGGGTTGTTGAACATGATCAGCGGCAGGAAGTAGTTGTTCCAGGTCGCCACAAGTGTGAACAGCAGGACGGTGACCAGGCCGGGCCCCAGCAGCCGCAGGCCGATCCGGAAGAAGATCCGGGCCTCGCCGGCCCCGTCGATACGGGCGGCTTCCAGCAGGCTGTCCGGTACGGCGTCCTCGGCGTAGATGCGCATGAGGTAAAGGCCGAAGGGGTTGACGAGAGACGGCAGAATGACCGCCCAGGGGGTGTTGACCAGGCCCGCCTTGGCGAAGAGCAGGTAGGTGGGGATCGCCAGGGCGGTGGCCGGGACCATGACGGCGCCCAGCACGAGGTTGAAGGAGAACCGGTCACCGCGGAAGCGGAACTTGGCGAACCCGTACCCGCCGGCGGCAGCGAGCAGAGCTGCTCCGACCGCGCTGACGCCCGCGTACATGATCGTGTTCAGCAGCCAGTGGACAAAGACCCCGTCGTCCTGGGTGAAGGTCTTCTTGACGTTCGTCAGCAGCTGCGGGGCGTGCGAGAACCACAGGCCGAAGCTGTTGAACAGGTCCGGGGTGCTCTTGGTCGAGGCGATCAGCAGCCAGAACAGGGGCAGCAGAAAATAGGCCAGGGCCGCCATCATGGAGATGGTGAGCGGGGTGCTGCGGCGTCGGGAAGCCGATCCGCGCCCAACCGGTGCCGGGACTGGGGGCTTCGGCCGTGGTTCGGCGGTCCTGGCGATGGGGGTGGTGGTCGTCATGAAGTCCTCCTGCGGTTCGCGGTGAGCAGGACGGCGTAGGAGGCGATCACGATGATGAGGCCGAGGAGGAAGGACACCGTGGCCGCGTAGTTGACCTGTTGGCCAGTGAAAGCGAGCGTGTAGGCGTAGAGATTGGCGGTGTAGGAGCTGTTGATCACGTCGGGGGCGATGGCCATCAGCAGCTTCGGCTCGTTGAACAGCTGGAAGCTGCCGATCACCGAGAAGAGCAGGGTGAGCATGAGTGCGGGGCGCAGGGCCGGCAGTTTGATCGACCAGGCGATCCGCCAGGCGCCGGCCCCGTCCATCGAGGCGGCCTCGTACTGCTCCTCGGGAATGGTGCGCAGGGCGGCGTAAAGGATGATCATGTTGTAGCCGACGAACTCCCAGGTCACGATGTTGGCGAGGCTGCCGAGCATCCAGCCGTTGCCGAGGAAGTGCGGGACGGGCAGGCTGAGGTTGCGGCTGAGCTGGGCGAAGGGGCCGAAGTCCGGTCCGTACAGATAGCCCCACATGAGCGTGGCGACCACGCTCGGGACGGCGTACGGGACGAAGATGCCCAGCCGGATGACCCGGGCGAATCGGAGGAGCCCGCTGTCGAGGGCGAGGGCGAACGCCAGTGCCAGCAGCAGCATCACGGGGACCTGGATCACGAAGAACAGCGCGACGCGTCCGATGCCGTGCAGGAACTGTGAATCGCTCAGGGCTTCGGTGTAGTTGTCGAGACCGACGAACGAGGTGCCGCCGATGAGGCGTTCCTGGAACAGGCTGAGGTAGGCGGCGTAGCCGAGCGGGGCGAGGAAGAGCAGCAGGAACAGCACCATGAAGGGTGCTACGAACAGTGGGCCCGCCGCCCGGTGACGGCTCTTGCCGCCGTGCCCGAGGCGTGTCGACCCCTCTCGTCTCCTGCCCTTGGGGGAGGCCGCGGTTGTGGCAGTCATCATCGGGCCCTTCTGAGGGATGGGAGTGGTGTCAGTGAGGTCGGGTCCCGTGCCACCACACAGGACCTGACGGGCCGTTACGGCGTCTCGACGGTGAAGCCCTGGCTCTTGGCGTAACTGGTGAGCCGCGACTGCCAGCTGCCGAGCGCGCGGACGGTGTCGGTCTTGTCGGCTAGCGACTTGCCGACCGTCTCTGTCCAGTCGGTGGCCGCCTGGTCCAGGAAGGGGGGCCACTGGAAGGACGAGTTGACCGTGGAGCTGATGCCGGCGAAGACCTGGTTGACCTTCTGACCGCCGTAGAAGGCGGGCGCTTCCCCGGTGAACGAGGCATCGGCGAGGAGGGCCTTGGTGGCGGGAAAGAAGAACTGTTCGGTGGCGAACATCTTCGCGCTGGCCGGGTCGCTGTTGAGGAACTGCGCGAACATCGCCGCCGCGATGGGGTTCTTGGTCGAGCGGATGACCGCCGTGGTCGAGCCCCCCCAGTTGCCCGAACTCGGCTTCGACGCGTCCCACTGCGGGAGGGGGGCGGCGCGCCACTTGCCGGAGGTGGCCTTGGCGGAGCCGGAGAGGAAAGCCGGTCCCCAGGCGGCAGTGATCCAGGTGGCGTACTTGCCCTTGTTGAACCCGGCGTACCAGCCGTCGGTGAAGTCCGGGTCGGTACTGACGACCCCTTCCTGGGCCAGGCCGCCCCAGTACGCCCCGAGCTTCCTGGAGACGGCGTCGTCGACACTGATGGTGATGTCGCTCTTGCCGGACAGCACGTACGGCTTGGCGCCCGCCTGCCACAGCAGGCCGTGCCAGGCGGCGTGCTCGTTCGCCGAGAGATTGGTCAGGTAGACGTCGGGGTCGGCCTTGTGGAGCTTGCGGGCCGCGGCGGCGAACTCGTCCCAGGTCGTGGGCACCTGGATGCCGTGCTTGTCGAAGATGTCCTTGCGGTACAGCATGCCGAGCGGGCCGGTGTCCTGGGGAATCGCCCAGACCTCGCCCTTGGGGCCGCTGACCTGCTGCCAGGTCCATTCGACGAACTTGTCCTTCAGCGCGGAGGCGCCGTACGGACGCAGGTCCAGCAGGCTGTCGGTGATGGTGAAGGTCGGAATGGCCTGGTACTCGATCTGCACCATGTCTGGGGCGCCGCTGTCGGCCTTCAGCGCCGTACGCAGCTTGGTGTACTGCGGCGTGCCCTGACCGGCGTTGACGATCTTGACCTTGATGGCCGGGTACTTGGCCTCGAAGAGGGCGACCTCCTTGGCGATGTTCGGGACCCAGGTCCAGAACGTCAGCTCGGTCGGCGTCTTCATCGCCTTGTCTATGTCGGTCTGGCTGACCGCCTTGGACGATGCGGAGGAGCCGCCGGAGCCGCTGCCGCCGCAGGCGGTCAGGGTGACCCCGAGGGAGACGGCGCCCGTGGTGGTGAGGAACAGCCGACGGCTCATCGAGGAGCGGCCGGACATGGACGTGGACGTGTTTCTGCGCATGGTGAACTCCCGCCGGTGGCGAAGATGATGAGGGCACGCCTGGCGACGGCGTGCGGAGGTGTGATGCAGGTGGGGCGCGGACGCGCCGACCGAGGCTCGGACACGGGCGGGGCCGGGTGCGGGTCCTCGTGGACCGGGGCCGATGAGCCTTCCGTGTGCGGAGGTGGCGATCGCGGCCGAAGAGGATGAAGAGAGCGAACCAGAGGCGGAGACGGTGAGGGCGCAACGCCTGCCGGGTTCAGGAACGGCCCCGCGGCGATCGTGCGGCTGAGGCGGCCGAAGGGGCGGGGCGTGACCGGAGGAAGCGGCTAGTCCTCAGAACACGCGCCTGCCCCGAGCTTGCGTTGCCAGGGGTGACCGGTGTGGGTCAGCCGGCCGTGGACGGAGCTCGGTCCGGGAACCGCGGTGCCTGGTCCGCACCCCCGGAAGAACGAGGGTCGGTACGCCCGCTGCGGACCGGGGTCGTCCGGTTTGGCGGTGGCGCGGTCGAGGCGCGGATGATGAGATCGATCGGTGGATCGCTCGTGGGCAAGGGGGCCGCGTCCGGGTTCTCGATGGCATGGACCAGACGCATGAGTCCTTCCTGCGCCACGGCGTCGAACGGCTGCCGCACCGTGGTCAGCGGAGGAGTCACAAAGGCGGCGACCGGAATGTCGTCGAAGCCCACGACACTGACGTCCTCCGGCACCCGACGTCCGGCCTCGGTGAGTGCGCGGATCAGGCCGATCGCCATGTCGTCGTTGGCGGCGAACACTGCCGTGACGCCGTCTTCCTCGATCAGTTCACGTCCCGCCCGATAGCCGGACTCGGCCGACCAGTCGCCCTCGACGACCGGTGGCACAGTCCTGCCGTGAGCGGTCAACGTCGCCCGCCACCCCGCGAGACGGTCCCGGGCGGCGAACCACCGCTGAGGACCCGCCAGGTGATGGACCGTCAAGTGCCCCAAATCAAGCAGATGTTCTACGGCGGCGTGTGCCATCAGATCGACATCGCCTCCCGCGGTCAGCGCCCTGGGCGCGGTGACCGGTAGCGGCGCACCCAGGACGAGGACCGGTACGTCGATGCGCAGGGAAGCGTCTCCCTCGGCACCTTCTTCGTCGATCGGTTCGGAGATGACGATGCCGTCCACACCCTGATCGAGGAGCGAACCCACGGCACCGGTCACGCCCGCGGCGTCGCCTTCCATGGTGTTGACCACGCGCAGCGCGTATCCCGTGTCCCGGACGACCCGCTCGACCCCCATGAGGAGCGAGGCGGGACCGTACAGAGCCGTGCCCAACGTCACCACACCAATGGAGCGGGTGCGTCCAGAGGCCAGCGCCCGCGCGGCGTTGTTGCGCCGGTAACCGAGCTCTTCGGCGGCTTCCAGGACGCGTCGGCGCACGCCGGCGGAGACGTACTGCTCGTCGTTGAAGACTCTCGACACCGTCTTCTGCGAAACCCCGGCCACGCGGGCGACATCCACGCTGCGCGGAGCCGCGGTGGTGCTGCTGCGGGCTGTTCCTCGCGTCATGGTGTCTCCCGATGCCCGGATGGACGAGCCAGATGATGTCAGAACCGCAATTGACTGGCTACACGGTCTGTCTGCGCTGTCATGTCTACGCAGTCATAAGGCTGCCGTCAAGAGTTCGGAATGCATCCGTAACACCAAGTTGAGCTCTTACGGCGGGCTCGCCGACGGAGAGGTCACGGCGGGGTGGCATCCGCCGGCCCGGTGCACGTTCCGAGCTCTCTTCTGGACTCCCGCAGCCTTGCCCCCCGGACATGGCCGCAGCTGCCAGGGCCTCGCACTGGATCACCTCCGCCGGACGAGACTCGGCCTTCAGCCCTGCAATGTGTTGGCCTGCTGCTTCAACGGCAGAGGCGTGTGGGTTGTGTGCCAACCGGGCGGGGAGCCGCCGGAGTGGGGGGCGAGTTGGAGAAAACCGAACGCAAGGCTCACCGCTTTGTGGCCCAGCAGGGCGGGACGGGCAGAGACGCGCCGAGGGCGGTCACCGCTGCCCAGCCGGTGGAGTGATCGACCAGCGATCTGAGCTGTGATCCGAGCGCTCCGCCGACGCAGAAGGCGGCGATGAAGGCGCGCCGGGAGGTCCGGGTCGGCCGGGAACGGCGTGCCGGCCGAGGTTGAGGATGGTCGGTACACTCATTTCGAGCAGGAGGGGCGCCACGCAGTCAGCACGACTATGCCGAGGTCGGCTGGCGCATAGGCGAGTGCCGCCATGGCGCGCATGCCGACCAGCCAAACCGGCCGGGCAGGAGACGACCGCGCAGGCCGACCAGACGGAACTGACTGCTGCCCGGCGGGAAGCGGTCAATTCGCGCTGTCCCTGCCGTCACGGCCACCTCGACCAGCTCCGCCATGACATCGTGCAGGGCGCGGGCCGGCCGATCGCCGGTGCCATCGGCGCCTACTGGCACCGGCGTAGCGGTTGCCTCGACGTCACCGGCGCCCGCTGGGGACTCACGGCGCTGGAGCCGTCCTGATACTGCGCGCTTGATCGGCGACGGAGACCTCGACTCTCAGGGGGACGGCGGGGCGGTTGAGGCCCGCACCACGAGCTGGGTGGCCAGTTCGACCCGGTGGCTGTCGAGGGGTTCGCGCGCGGCGAGCCGCAGCAGAGTACGCAGCGCGGCGCGGCCGATCTCGCCGAAGGGCTGACGGACGGTGGTCAGGGGAGGGGCGCAGGTGTCGGCGGCCGGGGTGTCGTCGAAGCCGACCACGCTGACGTCGCCGGGTACCCGCAGGCCGTGCATGCGGGCGGTCTCGATGACGCCGAACGCCGCCAGATCGGTGGCGGCGAGGACGGCGGTCGGTGGATCTTCCTGCGCGAACAGGCCGGTGGCGGTCTGGTAAGCGGTCTGGAAGCGGGAGGCGCCGGGCTTGATGAGCCTAGGGTCGGCGGTGATGCCGGCGCCGGCGAGTGCGGCCTGGTAGCCGTGCAGACGTGCGGTGTTGGACACGGCATCGTGCCGTCCCTCGATCATCGCGATCCTGCGGTGGCCGAGCTTGAGCAGGTGGTGCGCGGCGGACATGCCGCCGTAGAAATTCGTCGCCCCGATGCTCGGCACCGACTCGTCGGGCACGTTCGTGAGATCGATCAGCACCAAGGGGATGTCGGCCCGCGCGAACTGTGCCCGCTGTTGCGGTGTCAGCTCGGAGGTGACCAGGATGACGCCCTCCCGGCCCGCGTTGGTGATCTTCCGGGTCCAGGCCGCGCCGACCGGGTCGTCGGGTGCGGTGGAGATCGCCACGTCCACGCCCGCCTCGGCGGCGGCTTCCGTGACGCCTTGGATGATCACCAGGTTGTCGGGGTTGGCCAGCTGGTCGAAGGTGAGGTCTACCGTCCGTACGGGCGACTGCGCCCCCCGAGGGCCGCGTGCGACGTATGCGTGCTTGACCAGCAACCGCTCGATGCGTGCTCGGGTCTGCGGGGCCACGTCGCTGTGGCCGTTGACCACTTTTGAGACGGTGGCCACAGAGACGCCCGCAGCCTCGGCGATGCCCGTGAGCGTCGTCCTGCTACGCCCGACGGAACGCTTCACCATGCTGATCCTTTCGTGGGATTCGACTGGCCGAGACCGCTGTACCTGCGCCAGCCCCTTGATGGCCACGGCGTGGTCTCCCGCGGGAACACGGGCCTCGCCGTTCTTGACGCGCCTGACGGAGCCTTCCATCTGCTCGCGGGAGGAACCCTGCGACGTGCTGGGGCACACGCCGGGGTCCGTCGGCCACCTTGCGGTGACTGCCTTTCACGACCGGCACCGTGGATGCTGGTTCTCCTCTGGAGGAGGAGAACCAGCATCCACGGTGCCCACTTCTCCCTGGTGCTGCCAGGGAGAAGTGGGCGTAGGGAGTCAGTTGATTTTCGTGATCGTCCACAGCCTGGCGGACGCGGTGGACACGGTTTCCTGGTCGAGCAGGGCTCCGTCGCTGGTTGAGGCTCCCGCTACGGCCAGGGCCAGTCCGCTGGCGCGGTTGATCACCTGGTACTTGCCGTTGCCGGTATCGGTGAGGGACCACTGCTGGGAGGCTGCGCCGGAAGCCGGGTTCTGGACGATGGCGCTGCCGCTGGCGATGTTCTGGGCCGAGTCCAGAACGTCGCCCGAGTTCACGTTGGTGATGGTCCAGTAGGAGCCGTTCTGGGTGAAGGTCCAGTACTGGTCGGGGTGGTTGACGTCGCGGTACTGGTCGGCCTGGGTGCCGCTGCTGGTTCCGACCGTCTCCGCGTAGTTGCCGCTGTTGACGTTGGCCATGACGTACTGGCCGCTGCCGAAGTCGGGTGCCGCGGTCTGCAGGAGGGTCCACCGCTGGTTGGCCGCCGAGGTGAGCGGCGCCTGGGTGACCTGTTCGTTCGTGGAGGTCTGACCGTTTGCGTCGGTCGCCATGGTCAGCGCCAGGTCGCTGCGGCGGTTGGTGATGGTGTAGCCGCCGGCGGGGGAGGGTTCGACGGACCAGTCCTGCTCGGCGCCGCCGGTGGACGTCCACTGGATCTCGCCGGTGCCGGAGGACAGGGAGCCGTTCGGGACGGCGAGGTATTTGCCGCTGAAGGTGTTGAGGATGTGGTAATAGCCGTTGCTCTGGAACTGGAACTGCCAGTTGTGGTCGGGGGTTCCGTTGTCTGCGGCTTGGACGACCTGGGATCCGGAGTTGGCGTTGGGGACGCCCAGGACCTGGGAGCTCAAGTTGTTCTGGATCTTGTAGGTGGCGCCGGTGGAGATGCCGCCGCCGTAGTCGTCGATGCCGTAGGTCACCTTGTTGGTGCCATTGGTGACCAGCGCGCCGCCCCGGGTGACCAGGAGGCTCTTGCCGTCGGCGAGGGGGAGCAGGCCGCGGCTGTAGCCCTGGACGGTGTTGGAGAACATGCGCACCCAGGTCGCGCCGTTGTCGGTGCTCTTGTACAGCTGTTGGTCGCTGTAGGCCTGCACGACGATCGTTCCGTTGGGGCCGCCGGTGGGTAGCCAGGTGACGTACGGGTCGCCGTCCGGCTTCTTGTTGTCCGTGGTGATGAGTTGTACCCCGGTGGCCGAGCCGAAGTTCTCCGGGTTGTCGGCGATCTTGTAGTAGACGGGGCAGCCGCCGCCGGGTGCGCCGCAGTACTCGTAGGTGAGGATGTACTTGCCGTTGCCGAGGCGGGCCACGATCGCCATGCCCGGCCGGGCGGCGTACGTCGAGTAGGCGACGTCGTCGACCTCCGAGGACCAGTTGACGCCGTCGGTCGTGGTGAAGTGCGCGAGCTTCTGGCCGTGCGCCGGGTCGCGCTGGTCGGAGATCCAGGCGATGAGCTTGTTGTTCGCCACCATGAAGTACGGCTCCCACACCGGGGTGTTGCCGTTGGTGTCGACGGCCTTGCCGCCGGTGGCGATGGAGCTGACGAAGGACCAGGTGACGCCGTGGTCGGTGCTGGCGTACATGTCGATCTTGGTCTGGGAGTTGCCGGCGGGGATGGAGTCGCCGGCCGCGATGATCGTTCCGGCCGGGAACGAGCCGATGGCCTGCGGCAGCTCGTACAGCGTGGGTTCGAGCTGGATGTTGTTCCAGGAGTTCACCTGGTCGTTGATGGTGGAGATCTGCGTCCAGGTGCGCCCCGAGTCGGTGCTGCGGTACACCGGCATCCCGTTGCCGGAGTACTGCTCGAAGGAGGCGAGGAGGGTGCCGTTGGAGTCGGTGCTGTGCTCAAGCCTGATCGCGTGCGCGTAGAGCGAGCCGTAGGACGGCGCTCCGCTCGGCGGCGTCCACATGGTGCCGCCGCTGTAGGTCACGGCGCCGGCAGGCGGGGCCGACGTCGTGATCGACATCAGCAGGGCGGCAGCGCCGACCACTGCGGCCTTCGCCAGTGCGTTTCGTCTTCTGTGCATGTCGTGGAGACTTCCTCGCCGTTGAAGAGGTGCTCTGAGGAGGGCATGCGCCGACAGCCGGTGCGGCGGCCGGCGCAGTGCTGGACGATGCGGGGCAGCCACGTGCGACGACGGCTCTGCGCGGTGCTCTGCACGTGGGGGCCGATGCTCGGCCGTTCTGCTATTGATGCGTTTCAATCAGTTCGGCGATCGGAGGCTCGCACGCTCCCTGCGGCTCGTCAAGAACTGCCGTCGCGATTACCCAGATCAAAATATTTCGGACGTCGTTAGGTGCCCGCAGGTGTCGATCACCCGTCCAGGGTGGGTTGGGCATGTTTGCGGGCGGCGGAGGCCGGGGCGTCGTACCGGCGTGTTACCTGGCTTGATGGGTCACACGCCGCGTCATTGGCGGATGGGTCCGGGCGCTAGACTTGGAGCGCTTCAACACGCGTCATGTATCCTGCCGCTTGCCCGCGAGAGTCCGGTCACTGTGAGTGCCGTCCGATCGGGGGCTGGATGAGACCGGAGGTCGAGGAGCGCTGTGGCAACCGCCCGTCCGCGAGTGCAGGGGCATGCGGGTCCGAGCATGCAGGACGTCGCCGACGCCGCGGGCGTTTCGGTCGGGACCGTCTCCAATGTCCTGAATCATCCGGCGAAGGTGAGCCCTGCGACGGCGCAGCGCGTCCGCGAAGCCATCAGCCGGCTGGGTTTCGTGCGCAACGACGCGGCCCGGTCGCTGGTGTCGGGCTCGACCAACAGCGTCGGCATGGTGCTCGCCGACATCGAGAACTCCCTCTTCATCGACATGGCGCACGGCGCGCAGGACGCGGCCCGGGCGATCGGGCAGAACCTGCTGCTCGCCAATACGGCGTGCGACATGGCGCTGCAGGACGACTACCTGGACCTCTTCGACGAGTCCCGGGTGACCGGGGTGCTGCTGGCGCCGATGGAGGACTCCTCGGCCGGAATCGCCCGCATCCGTTCCCACGGGCGCCAGGTTGTGCTCCTCAACTACGCTCCGAGACCGGGTACGTGCTGCTCGGTGCTGGTCAACAACGAGCACGTCGGATACCTGGCGGCTCGCCACCTCATCGACACCGGGCGCACGCGACTGGCCTACGTGGTCGCGCACGATGACTACCAGCCTGTGCGCGACCGGCGCAGAGGGGTGCGCATGGCGGTCGAGGAGGCGGGAGGCGGCGTCAGCCTGGAGGAGATCGACAGCGTCGGTCTGACCGCCTCCCACGGGCATGTCATCGGGCGGGAGCTCGCACGGAGGGCGCCCGGTGGAGTGCCGGACGGCCTGATCGTTGTCACTGATGCGCTGGCCAACGCCATCATCCACGAGCTGCACACCGTCGCGGGCGTCCGCGTGCCCGACCAGGTCGCGATCGTCGGCTGCGAGAACAACCGCGGAGCCGGCACCGCGGCGATCCCGCTGACTGCGGTGGACATGCCGGGTCGCGCGATGGGCCAGGAGGCGATCCGGTTGCTCATGGACGAGGTCTCCGCGGGCAAGCAGCACCGGCATGCCACCGTCGTGCTGGAGCCGGAACTGGTCGTCCGCGCCAGCGCGCCACTCTGACCAGGCGGCTCCGGCTGCCGGACCGACCGAGCGCACCCGTCCGCTGCCGCGCCTCTCCGGTTCCGTCCGCCACCGTGGCCCTTCCGGATCCGCCCGTCATTCCGACCTTCCGCACCGGTGCATCGGGCTGACCGGCTGTTTCTCGTTGCACGCTGGGACTGGTGTGTCCGGGCGGACGCTCCGCAACGCTCGGATGCGGTTCGGAAACATCCCCGACAGATCCTTGACACGCACCGAAGGGGGTCATAGGTTCCCGGCATCTCCCCATTGAAGCGTTTCAACGCCCTGTGTGCCGAGGAGCACCCGTGCACAAGACCCTCAGAACTCGCCGTATCGCCCTCCTGGCGACCGCCGCCACCTCGAGCCTGCTGCTGAGTGCCTGCGGCGGCGGGAGCGTCTCGAGCAGCGAGTCCAAGGCGTTCACCCTCACCATCAACGACGACAACCACATCGTGCAGCAGGAGCTCACCGCGCTGGGCAAGGGCTCGTGCGCGGCGCAGAACAAGACCCTGCCGCTGAAGATCCAGACGCTGCCGATCGGCAACGTCGACCAGAAGGTGCAGCTCCTCGCGGGCCAGAACGCGCTGCCGGTGCAGTTCGCGGCGGGCGGCACACCGCAGCTGACCAAGACCCTGGACAAGGCCGGCCAGGTTCTCGACCTGGAGAAGACGCTGAAGGACCTCGGTGTCTGGAACGACCTCCAGCCGGCCGCCGTGAAGACCGTCGAGAACCTGTACGGCAAGTTCAACGTCATGCCCTACCAGTTCAACATCGAGGGCATCTGGTTCAACAAGAAGCTCTTCGCCGACCACCACGTAGCCACCCCGACGACCTACGACCAGCTGGTCTCGGCCGCCGCGAAGTTCAAGGGTGCCGGCATCACCCCGTTCGCCGCCGACGGCAAGGACGGCTGGCCCCTGACCCGTCTCATCAGCGGGTACATCTTCCGCGAGCTCGGCCCCGATGCCCTGCAGGCGGTGGCGGACGGCAAGGCCAAGCTGACCGACCCGGCATATGTGAAGGCCGCTCAGGCCGTCGCCGACCTCGGCAAGGCGGGCTACTTCGGCAAGGGCGTCGGATCGATCGACTACGACACCGCCGTGCAGCAGTTCCTGACCGGCAAGGCCGCGATGTTCTACATGGGCAGCTGGGAGCTCGGCGACTTCAACGACAAGACCAAGAACAAGATCGGCGCGGACAACGTCGGCTTCCTGCCGTTCCCGACCGTCGCGGGCGGCAAGGGCAGCGCGGACCAGATCCCGGCCAACGTCGGCCTCCCGGTCGCCGTGTCCGCGAAGTCGTACAACGCCAAGGTCGGCGACTGGCTGTCCTGCATCACGAAGAACTACGGCGCCGCCTCGCTGAAGGATCAGGGCACCATCTCCGGCTTCAAGCCCAATGGCGACACCGGCACACTGCCCCCGCTCACGCAGACGGTCCAGGACACCATCACCAAGACCAAGACCAGCACCCTGTGGTTCGAGGCGCTGTTCAACACGAAGGCGACGGAGACCAGCCAGACCAACGCCGCGCCGCTCGTCACCGGGTCCCTCTCGGCCAAGGACTTCATGTCGAAGGTCCAGGCCGACCTCGACAACGGGTGACCCGTCCCGCCCCACCGTGCTTCGCCCCGACCCCTTCGTGAGAGAGCCGTCATGCGTTCAGTTCTGGGAGACCGCCGTGCCATCGCCGTCCTGCTGGGCCCGGCGCTGGCGGTGTACACCCTGGTGATGCTGGTACCGATGGGCTGGTCCCTCGGCTACACCTTCTTCAAGGGCAACGTCATCGAGGGCTTCACCTTCGGAGGGTTCGGCAACTTCACCAAGCTGTGGCACGACCCGCAGGCGCACTCCGCGCTGTGGTTCACCTTCAAGTACGCCATCGCCGTCAGCGCCGGGCAGGTCCTGTGCGGATACCTGCTCGCGCTGCTCTACGTGTTCGTCCTGCGCAGGTCGTCGGCGGTGGTCCGGACGCTGGTGTTCTTCCCGGTGATCCTGCCGACGGTCGCGGTGGCCCTGATGTTCCAGAAGATCTTCGCCGTCGCCCCGCAGAACGGCCTTGCCAACATCGCCCTCGACGGGCTCGGCGTCCACCACGGCGACTGGTTCGCCGGCGCCGGCGGGTCGTTCATCGTCCTGGTCGTCATGGACGTGTGGCGCTCCATGGGCTTCTACGGCGTCCTCATCTTCGCCGGCCTGCTCGACATCCCCGACGAGACGCTCGAATCGGCGCGGCTGGACGGTGCCACCGGATGGCGGCTGATCCGGCACATCGTCCTGCCGCTGTCCGCGCCGGTGCTGCTGTCGTCGATCGTCTTCAGCATCAACGGCACGCTGAAGGTGTTCGACTCCGTCCTCGCCCTCACCAACGGCGGCCCGGGCAGCGACACCACGCCTTTGACCCTCTACATGTTCCGCACGGCGTTCTCCTACGGCGACTACGGCTACGGCAGCACCATCGCGTCCCTGCTCACCGTCGTCTGCCTCGGCGTCACCCTGATCATCTTCCGCTTCTCGCGCCGCGACCTGACCAAGGGCTGAACTCCCATGACCGACATGATGACGGCACCGCCACGGGAACTCCTGCCTCTGCCACGGCGGGCCACCGTTCGAAAACGCGGGTACACACGGCGCCTGACACGCAACCTGCTGGTCACCCTGCTGGTGGTCGTCGAGGTGACACCCCTGCTGTGGCTGCTGCTCAGCTCCTTCAAGACCCAGTCGGAGTTCGTCAACGACCCCGCCTGGTCGCTGCCCGGAAAGTGGGACCTGCACAACTACGCCGACGCGTGGACGACCGGACATGTCGCCCTCTACATCCGCAACAGCCTCCTGGCAACCGCGCCCTCGCTCGCACTCATCATCGTGCTGGGCACCGCCGCGGGCTTCGCCCTGGAGGTCATGATCTGGCGCGGCCGCCACCAGGTCCTGCTGGTCTTCCTGGTGGGGATCATGGTGCCGAGCCAGATGATCCTGCTTCCCCTGTTCCGCGTGTACTTCCAGACCGGGGTGTCCGGGACGATCTGGCCGCTGATCATCACCTACACCGCGGTCGGCCTCCCCCTCACCGTCTTCATGATGGCCACCTACTTCCGTGCCGTCCCCCGCGAGATCTTCGAGGCCGCCACCCTCGACGGGGCCGGCATGCTCACCGCCTTCTGGCGGATCGGCTTCCCCGTCGTCCGCAACGCCGTCTTCACTGTCGCGCTGGTGCAGTTCTTCTTCATCTGGAACGACCTGCTGATCTCGCTCACCTTCACCACCAACGACGACCTGCGCACCATCCAGGTGGGACTGCTCAACTTCACCGGCCAGTACGGGGAGACGGCCTACGGGCCGTTCTTCGCGGCGATCAGTATCAACGTCGTCGGCGCCCTCGTGCTCTACCTGCTGATCAACCAGCGCATCATCAAGGGTCTGACGGCCGGGGCGGTGAAGGGATGACCCGCGAGCCCCTACCGACCGTGGCCGCTCCGACGGCCGAACACCACCGGGAGCCGCTCGGCATCGGCGAGCCGTCACCCCGGCTTTCCTGGAAGACCACGGCACCCCCGGGGTGGACGCAGCACGCCTACCAGATCGAGGCCAATCGCGCCGACGGCACGCACCGCACGGAATGGCTCACCTCCCGGGACTCCGTTCTCGTCCCCTGGCCCTTGCGACCGCTGGCGTCCCGCGAAGCCTGCCAGGTCCGGGTGCGGGTCCGCGGAGCCGACCACGTCACCAGCGCCTGGAGCCCTCTCCTGCACATCGAGACGGGGCTGCTGACACCGGCAGACTGGACGGCCCGCGCGATCTCACCGAGCGAGCCACCGCAGTCGTACGACAGTCAGCGCCTCCCAGTCGACCGCCAACCGCCGCTGCTTCACAAGGAGTTCACCGCAGGCGCGGACGTGGAGCGCGCCCGGCTGTACGTCACCGCCCACGGCCTGTACGAGATCGAGATCAACGGCCGGCGGGTGGGTGACCATGCGCTCGCACCCGGCTGGACCAGCTACCACCACCGGCTGCGCTACCAGACCCACGACGTCACCGACCACCTGCGCGCCGGCGCCAACGCCATCGGCGCGTGGCTGGCCGACGGCTGGTACCGCGGACGCCTCGGCTTCGGCGGCGGCCATGCCGACCTCTACGGCGACCGCATCGCGCTCCTGGCCCAGCTGGAGATCGTCCACCGCGACGGAACAGTCACCGTCGTCGGCACCGACACCTCCTGGCGCGCCGGCCGGGGGCCGATCCTCGCCTCCGGGCTCCTCGACGGCGAGACGTACGACGCGCGGCAGGAGCTGCCCGGCTGGTCGAGCCCTGGATTCGACGCCAGCGGCTGGTCGTCCGTGGACCTGGTCGACCGGGACCCGGCGACCCTGGTCGCGCCCACCGGCCCGCCGGTGCGCTGCACCGAGGAGTTCAGCCCGGTCCTGGTCACCGCTCTCGACGCCGACCGGCTTCTGGTGGACTTCGGACAGAACCTCGTGGGCCGGGTCCGCATCACGGTCTCCGGTCCGGCCGGGCACACGGTCGTCATCCGCCACGCCGAGGTGCTCCAGGACGGTGAGCTGTGCGTACGCCCCCTGCGCGGCGCCGCCTCCACCGACCGCTACATCCTGCGCGGCGACGGACCCGAGACCTGGGAGCCGCGCTTCACCGTCCACGGATTCCGGTACGCGGAGATCACCGGCTGGCGCGGCGGCGACCCGTCCCATGGCATCGTCGCCCGCGTCCACCACACCGACATGGCGAGAACCGGCTGGTTCGAATGCTCCAACGAGCAGGTGAACCGCCTGCACCAGAACGTGGTCTGGAGCCTGCGCGGCAACTTCGTCGACCTGCCCACCGACTGTCCACAACGTGATGAACGGCTCGGCTGGACGGGCGACATCCAGGTCTTCGCGCCCACCGCCGCTTTCCTGTACGACTGCCACGGCATGCTCGCCTCCTGGCTGCGCGACGTCGCCGTCGAACAGCACGACGACGGGACCGTCCCCTGGTACGTCCCCGAGATCCCCGGCGGCGAGCAGTGGACCCCGGCCAGACCAGGCGCCGGCTGGGGCGACGTCGTGGCGCTGACCCCATGGCACCTGTACGAGGCCTCGGACGACGCCGGCCTGCTCGCCGCCCAGTACGACAGCGCACGGCGCTGGGTCGACCTCATCACCGAACTCGCCGACGAGTCCGGCCTGTGGAGCCAGGGCTACCAACTGGGCGACTGGCTCGATCCGTTCGCCCCACCGGAGGATCCGGGAGCCGGCCGCACCGACCGCCACCTCATCGCCACGGCCTACTACGCCTGGTCGCTGCGGCATGTGGCACGGACCGCCGGCGTCCTCGGGCGCGACGACGACCAGCGGCGCTACGAGCACCTTGCGCAACGCGTTCGGCAGGCGTTCCTCGACGCGTACGTCCGGCCCAGCGGCCTCATGACCAGCGACACCCAGACCGCCTACGCCATCGCTCTCCAGTTCGACCTCTTGCCGGACGGGGCAGCCCGGGCCGCCGCCGGACGCCGGCTGGCCGCCCTGGTCGCGGCCGGTGGACACACCATCCAGACCGGCTTCATCGGTACCCCCCTGGTGGCCCCCGCGCTGAGCGCCACCGACCACGACGACACGGCGTATGCCCTGCTCCTCCAGCAGGAATGCCCCTCGTGGCTGTACGCCCTCAAGCACGACGCCACAACGATCTGGGAACGCTGGGACAGCATGCTGCCCGACGGCACCGTCAACCCCGGCGAGATGACCTCGTTCAACCACTACGCCCTGGGCGCCGTCGCCCAGTGGCTGCACACCACGGTCGCCGGACTGGGCGCGAGCGAGCCCGGCTACCGCGACATCGTCTTCCGCCCCAGACCGGGCGGCGGCATCTCGTGGGCGAGCGCCGCCCACGAGTCGCCGTACGGGCGTGTTGCGATCCGCTGGGAGCTCGACGCAACGGAACTCACCGTGGAGACGACCGTGCCCACCGGCGCCACGGGACGGATCGAGTGGCCCGACGGGGGCGTGACCACCCTGCCGACCGGCACCACCAGTATCCGCCGACAGCACCTCAGCCCTGGCGTGAACCGGCCCACAGCGACACAAAGGAGTCTCGCGTGACCAGCCATCACCACGAACAGCCCCGTCCCGGCATACCCAGACGGGCGAGGCGGCACCCTGCCCTCGCCGCGATCCTGGTCGCGCTGCTGACCCTGCTGGGGCTGGCCACGGCCGGTCCCGCACAGGCCCTCAGCGGCGACCTGCGTATGCACGACCCCAGCGTCATCAAGGTCGGCACCTGCTACTACGGCTTCTCCACCGGATTCGAGAACGACCCGCTCAACCCCAGCGGCTCCATCACCATCCGCAAGACCTGCGGCGGCACCGCGGCCTCCGGCTGGACCAAGGTGGGCAACGTCTGGGAGGCGACCCCCTCCTGGATCACCGCCAGGCTCGGCTCGACCCCGCCGAACATCTGGGCCCCGGACATCAAGTACTTCAACGGCGTCTACCACCTCTACTACGCCGGCTCCCTGTGGGGCACGAACTACGCGGTGATGGGCCTCGCCACCGCCACCAACATCGAGGGGCCCTGGACCGACCAGGGCATGGTCACGGACGTCAACTACCCGATCGATCCCAACGTCGACTGGGGCCCGGACGGCCGGCTCTACATCTCCTGGGGTTCCTGGACCGGCAGCGGCACCTACATGCACGTCCTGGACCAGTCCACCGGCAAGCTCTCCACCACCGACAACAACCTGTGGCACATCGCCGTCGGCATCGAGAACCCGACGATCATCCTCACCGGCGGCTACTACTACCTGTTCGGCTCCAAGGGCCTGTGCTGCAGCGGGGTCAACAGCACCTACTACACCGTGGTCGGCCGCTCCACCAGCATCACCGGCCCCTACCTCGACCAGAACGGCACCGACATGGCCTCCGGCGGCGGAACCACCGTCCTCACCGGCGCCTACCCCAAGGTGGCCGCAGGCGGCGCCGACGCCTACGACGACGGCACCTCCAAGTTCCTCGCCTACCACTACTACGACGGCGACAACTCCGGCCAGGAGACCCTCGACATCCGCCAGGTGACCTTCGTGAACGGCTGGCCGGTCATCGCCGGTCCGCTCGGCGCCGCGAACAACCACCTGCTGAACCGCAACAGTGCCAAGTGCGCCGACGTCTGGGGCCTTGACACGGCCGACGGGGCCGCGGTGAACTCCGGCAACTGCAACTCCGGGGCCAACCAGCAGTGGGTACCCACCGCCGTCGGCTCCTCCTACGAACTCGTCAATGTCAACAGCGGCAAGTGCCTGCAGATCTCCGGCGCCTCCACCGCCGACGGAGCGGTCGCCGTCCAGTCGACGTGCACCGGAGCCTCGCACCAGCTGTGGGCGAGGACGGCGGTCATCGGCGGCTACGTCACCATCACCAACGTGGGCAGCGGCAAATGCCTGGAGGTCGCCGGGGCGTCGACCACCAACGGCGCGGCCCTGGACCAGGCAACGTGTAGCGCCGGCACGAACCAGCAGTGGATGGTCGTTTGACACGCCAGGACACTTCCTGGATGCAGGGCGCAGGGCTGTACCGCCAGCCGCGCCCCGCGCGGTCTGTGAGCGTTTGGTCGCCAACCGAGTCCGCTGCTCGACCGGCTACGTCATACCCGGCGGCGTCGTGCCCGCGCTGGAACGGGCCTCCAACCACGCAGACCACAAAGGCGCGTTGATCCTGCTCACCGGCCATCAGAGGGCGGAGGCCATACGTCGGCGGGGTCAGAGCCCCCCACCCCCTGGCGGCAGCGTGCGAGCCGATTCAGCGAGGGGGAGCCAGTGGGCTTCGACGCGAACCGCCAGCGCGCATCGCCGTCATGCGGGAAACCGCCCGGCCCGTCTGGGAGGCAAGTGGCGGATGCGGACGCCGGAGCGGTGTCCGCTCCCACCCCTCCGTGTCGTCGCAGCTCGCTAACCGTTGACTGAGGCCGTCGTGCCGACGCCTGTGAACAGACCGATTCCGTCTGCCAGATGGAGAGCGAGCTCGAGTTGGAGGCGATTCTGCTCGGGCGGGCGACCGAGCAGCCCGCCGATCCGTTCGAGCCGGTAGCGGACCGTGTTGTGGTGGACGCCGAGACGGACCGCTGTGGCGCGGAAGTTGCAGTTCGACGCGAAGTAGGTTTGGAGCGTCGTACGCAGACAGCGCGTTTCGTCGGTGTCCTCGGTGAGCGGTCCCAGCTTGTCACGGACGAAGTCCTCGCAGAAGGCGGCATCGTTGCTGCACAGGGCGATGAGTTCGGCATCGTCGAAACGGGTCACCGTCCCGGCGGGACGCCGTGCGAGACGTGCGACCCGTACGGCCTCCGAGGCTTCGCGATGGCTCCGGCGGAACCCGTCGAGCCCGTGTGCCGGCCGCCCCTGACCGATCAGGACCGGTGCGTGCGGAATCCGCGCCGCGCGAACCTCGGCGGTTGGGACCCAGCACAGCGTGGTGTCGAGGTCGACGCGGACGATCAGCGGCGGAGCCGACGCTGTCAGACGCATAGCGAGGGTACGCGCGAGCGGGTCCAGTGGCGCGTCATCCCGGCTGTCCGGATGGCGACCGAGGACGAACGCGACATGACGGCCGGTGAGGTCGTACCGCAGGTCCTTGCTCGCGGCCCCGACGTCGAGACCGTCGTCGGTGTCCTCGAGGATCCTGCGGACGTACGCGGCCCGCGCCACGGAGCCCTCTCGCGACATCCTTTCCGCCTCGTCCCGGTAGTCGGCCACGACCTGGCCGATGACCCTCTCCAGCCAGCCGAGGGCGAAGGAGGTTCCGTAACTGGCGACCTTCACCGACAGTTGGGGGTCCGGGCAGTACTCCTCGACCGCGTTCGCCCAGTTCTCACACCAGTACGCGGTGCCCACGCGATAGCCGCTCATGACCTCGTCCTCGGAGAAGCCGTTCTGAACCAGCGCACGGGTCGCGAGGATGACCTCGGTTGACGGCATGATGTCCTCGAGCGACGCACTGTTGGCCAGTGCCTGCAGCAGGGCGGCGTTGGTGGCGTGGCAGGCGGCGTTCGCCAGCTTGAGGGGGGTGTGAGCCCTACTCGTCAAGTTCGGGCGTGTCGCCACGATGTGGTTCCACACGCCCTCGCCGATGTCGGTCCTGTGGGGCACCAGTGCAGCGGCGACGTCACGAGCGGCGGACGCGATCGACGGTGACACCATTGTCATGCGTTCATTGTGTACCCAGGGCTCACCTGCGCAAAGGCTTCGTCCGTCGAAGCGGCACGGCACGCCGGTGCCACCCGGTTCGACGACGCGGTGCGGTGTGAGGACGCAACAGCCACATGGTCAATTCCTGCCGGTTCTCTTGACCGGCTGACCGAAGACACCGATGACCGCCGCGGCTAGCGTGAATCCCGATCTTCCATCTGTCCGCAAGGCAGACCGGCGCACCGTGGCAAGGAGTCGGACGCAGTGAATTCTTTTCTGGCGGAGAAGGCGGAAAACCTGTTCGTGGACGGCCCTGCTGCCCGATTCGGATATCGGCGAATCGGGCAGCGGGGAGGTGTGCCTCTGGTCCTGCTGAATCGCTTCGGCGGAACCCTCGACTGGTGGGACCCGGAATTCCTGGACTACCTGGCCGTCGGCCGCGATGTGATCTTTTTCGACCATGTCGGGATCGGCTACTCCACGGGGCAACCGCGTGACTGCGTCGAAACGCTGGCAGAGGACGCCGTGGAGTTCCTCGACGCGCTGGGCCTCGCGCAGGCCGACCTTCTGGGCTGGTCGCTGGGCGGAATGGTCGCTCAGCGAGTCGCGCTGCGGCGCCCCGACCTCGTCCGTCGGCTGGTTGTGGCCGCCAGCACCGCTGGTGGTCAGGTGCCGGGAGCGCCGCCCGCCTCCGAGCGTGCCGCGAGCAGCATGGCCAAGTCCGAGACCACCGTGGACGATCTGGTGACGTTGTTCTTCCCGGAGACAGAGGCCGGCCGTGCCCATGGGTTCGAGCACATCGGCAGGGTCTCGACACGCCTGACCCCCGAGGCGCCGGGTGTCTCGCCCGAGGCGCGGGCGGCCGGTATGGCCGCGATCTTCGCGTTCGCGTCCACACCGGTCGACCAGGTCCGGTCCGATCTCGCGGCCATGACTCATCCCGTCCTGTTCGCGGCCGGGATGAAGGACTGGCTCATTCCCGCAGCGGCGTCCTTCTTCGCGGTGGAGCACATAGGGTCCTCGGCGATCCTGTCGGTATACGGCGACGCCGGCCACGCCTTCCTGTTCCAGCACGCCAAGGCGTTCACCGCCGAGGTGCGGGCCTTCCTCGACGCGTAACGCGCCGACCACGAATGTTCGCCGGATTCGGCGAACCGGTGCGGACATGGCTTCCACGTGACCCACGAGGCGGGTGGGTGCGCGGGATCCATTGCCTCCAGGCAGAGACGGCGTCGGTCACGACCGGCTCTGCGGAGGCCGATACGGCAAGAGAGGCGCCCACACCCTGGTGCAGCCCCGCGCGAGCCGAACCGATCGGTGCGGCCACCGGTTCGCCTCGCGCCGCACCCACGGGTCGCGCGACACGAGAGAAAGGGAGAGTCTGACATGCCTGATTCCACACCACGGACACCGCTCGGAACCGAGGACGCTTCAGTGAGCGAGACCGGGACATCGCCGTCGGCAGCCGCCTGGACGACAGAAGTCGACCGCGCCCTCGCCGAGTTGGCCGGTGGTGAAAGCCGCTGGGCGCAGACCGGTCTGGCGCAGCGGCGCGAGTTGCTGGAGCGGATGCGCACGGCGACGGCCGCACAGGCTCAGGCATGGGTGCGTGCCGCTGCCGCCTACAAGCGCCTGCCGGGGGACAGCCCGCTGATCGGCGAGGAGTGGATCACCGGACCATACCCCGTCGTGACCGGCCTGTCCGCCCTGGCCGCAACGGCGAAAGCGCTGGAGGAGGGGCGAAGTCCTGTCGACCGGGCCGCCGTCCGGCACGCGCCCGGCGGCCGGGCCGCGGTCCGGGTCCTGCCCCACAGCATGTGGGACCGGCTCCTGCTGCACGGGTACAGTGCAGAGGTCTGGATGCCGCCGGGCATCGACGCGGAAACGGTACGGCGCCAGGCCGGCCTGGCGCTGCGGCGGCCTCGTGAGACGTCCGGTGTCGGCGTGGTCCTCGGGGCCGGCAACATCACGTCGATCCCGATCCTCGATGTGCTGTACGAGGTGTACGCGCACAACCGCGTCGTCGCCCTCAAGCTGAATCCGGTGACTGACGGGCTGCGGGCGGTCTTCGCCGAAGTCCTGGCTCCGCTCGTCGAGATCGGTGTGGTGCGCATCCTGACAGGGGGCGCCGATGTGGGGGCCTATCTGGTGAACCATCCCCTGGTCGCCCACGTCCACATGACCGGCAGTCAGGCGACCCACGACGCGATCGTCTATGGTCCCGGTGCAGAAGGGGCGGCGCGCAAGGACGCGGGTACGCCGCTCCTGCAGAAGTCCGTCACCAGTGAGCTGGGCGGGGTGTCGCCCACCATCGTGGTGCCGGGAGACTGGTCCGACGCGGATCTGCGGTTCCAGGCCGAGCACGTCGTCACCCAGCGGCTGCACAACGGCGGCTACAACTGCTGTGCGAGCCAGGTCGTCGTGGTCAGTTCGGACTGGGAGCAGAAGGACCGGTTCCTGGAACACCTGAGGGCCGGGCTCGCCGCGGCGCCCACGCGCCCCGCGTACTACCCGGGAAGCGAGGACCGGGTCGTGCAGGCTGTCGCGTCCTACCCGGAGGCAGAACACATCGGCGAACGTCTGCTCATACCTGATCTGGACGCGGATCACCCGGGGCAGGCTCTGACCACCGAGTACTTCGCCCCCGTACTGGGTGTGCTCGAACTGCCGGGCTCGGAACGGCAGTTCCTGTCCGACGCGGTGAAGGCCGCCAATGATCAGTTCGCCGGAACGCTGGGCGTCAATCTCATCGCACATCCTCGCACCATCAAGGAACTCGGCGCGGCAATCGATGTGGCGATCACCGAACTGCGCTACGGCACCATAGGCCTGAACGTCTGGACAGGCGTGGGATTTCTCACCGCGAGGGCCGGCTGGGGTGCTTTCCCCGGCCACACCCTGGACGACGTGCAGAGCGGAATCGGCGTCGTGCACAACGCGCTGCTGCTGGACGGGCCGGAGCGGACGGTGCTGCGCGGTCCGTTCCGGCCCTTTCCGCGCTCGATCCTGCACGGGGAGTTCTCCGTGTCCCCCCGGCCGCCGTGGTTCGTCACCAACCGCACCGCCGCCTCGACGGGGCGGCTGCTGACCGACTTCTCCGTATCACCTCGTTGGGCAGCCCTGCCGGGAGTCTTCGCCTCCGCGCTCCGCGGCTGACCCCTCCACCCGGGAGTGTGCTCGATCGATCCAGTCAAGCCAAGACGTTCGCTACCAGGCGCTCGTGGAGAACGACTGGGATCGGTTCGCCCAGTTGTGCCATCCCGATCTGGCCTACACGCACGCGATCGGCGTCACCGACACGCTGGACTCCTACCTGGAGAAAGTCCGTGCGGGCTCCTTCGCGTATCACGACATTGACCATCCCATCGACTTCATCCGCGTTGTCGGCGACGTCGCGTTGGTCGTCGGCGGGATGAACGCGCACGTCACCGCCGGGGGTGTGGAGAGGACCCTGCGCAACAGGAGCCTGGCGGTCTGGAAACACACCACCGGCAGCTGGCGACTCCTGGCCTACCAGCCCACCCCGACCGCCGGTTGAGGAGGGCGGGGGAAGTGGTGGTCCCCCAGCAGCGCGGAGGCGCCGCCCGCGGCGGCCATCCGGGCCAGTCGCGCGGCTTCGAGGCTGCCGTCGGCGTAGATGCCGTGGACGAGCGGCAGCCGGTCGCCGACCTCTTGCTGCGCGATCTCCAGTACGCGGCGCTGTTCGTCGAATGTGCACGACGCCACTTCCGTCGAATGCGCGTTGATCGAGATCGCCGATATTCCCTCGGTCGACGTCACATCGTGCAGATGCTCACGGAACGCCTGTTCATCTATGGACAGGTCGTCATGGTAGGGAAGTAGCACGGCGGGGATGACGCCTTGCGGTAGGAATTCTGAGTGACGAGGCATGAGTGCTTTGTTTTCCCTTTTCTCGATGGATTCCTCGCCACGGTAGTCATCACGGTGAGCCCTGTCTTCGGCCACCTGGTCAGTGAGGCGGACGTGGACCGACCAGGTGGCGACCGGGTGCGACTCGGTAGCCACATGGTCAATCGCCCGCACGATGTATGACCGGGTGACCGAAGACATATCCCGGCGTCGCGGCTAGGGTCATTTCTGATTTCCCCGTCGGTAGGGAATGACGAATCAGATATTGTGAATCAGAGATCGTGGAGAAAACGGCCAATGGTCATGGAACATGATGTCGTCGTTATTGGTGGCGGATTCTCCGGCCTGTACGCGGTGCACAAGCTGCGCGATCAGCTCGGACTGGATGTTCAGGGATTCGATGCCGCCGGAGGCGTCGGTGGTACTTGGTGGTGGAACCGCTATCCTGGCTGCCGCTGCGATTTCGAGTCGGTCCACTACAGCTACTCGTTCTCCGACGATCTGCAGCGCGAGTGGGAGTGGTCGGAACGCTTCGCCGCCCAGCCGGAGATCCTCGCCTACCTCGAGTGGGTGGCCGACCGGCTCGATCTGCGCAGGTCGTTCACCTTCAACACGCGCGTCACCTCGGCGACCTGGGACGAGGACGCGTCGCGCTGGACCGTCCGGACCGATGACGGCGGGACCTGCACGGCACGCTACGTCGTCAGTGGCGTCGGGGTCCTTTCCGTGCCCAAGACCCCGGAGTTCACCGGGGCGCACAGCTTCGAGGGCGAGCTGTACCGGACGAGCAGCTGGCCGCACGAGCCCGTTGACTTCACCGGCAAGCGGGTCGCGGTGATCGGCACCGGCTCGACCGGTATCCAGGTGATCCAGGAGGTCGCCAAACAAGCCGCGCACCTCACCGTGTTCCAGCGGTCACCCGCCTACGCGGCGCCGCTCGGCAACGGAAAGGTCGAGCCCACACAACGGCGGTGGAACGCAGATCACCACGCCGAGCTGCGCGCCGGGTCCCGGCACAGCTTCATCGGCGTCCCCTATGACCTGGCGAGCGGGCCGGCCGCGGCGTTGACGCCCGAGGAGCAGCGCAAGATCCTCGACAAGTACTACGACAGGGGCGGCTTCCCCCTGCTCGTCTCGACGTTCTCG
This sequence comes from Streptomyces sp. NPDC020958, assembly GCF_055562175.1. Lineage (NCBI taxonomy): Bacteria > Bacillati > Actinomycetota > Actinomycetes > Kitasatosporales > Streptomycetaceae > Streptomyces > Streptomyces sp. NPDC020958. The sequence goes on from NZ_JBVHFU010000001.1 coordinate 614,198, forward strand.
GACATTCTGTTCTCGCAGGAGGCCAACGACACCATCTCCGAGTACATCCGGGAGCGCATCCGCGAACGGGTCCGGGATCCCGCGACGGCCGACCTGCTCACCCCGACCGATCACCCGTACGGCTCCAAGCGACCGCCGTTCGAAACGGACTACTACGAGGTCTACAACCTGCCGACCGTCGACCTGGTAGACGTCAGCAAGGCCCCGATCGAGGCCATCACCCCGACCGGCGTGCGCACCAGCGACGCGCTCCGGGAGTTCGACGTGATCATCCTCGCGACGGGATTCGACGCCATCACCGCGCCGCAGGTCATGCTGAACATCACCGGACGCGACGGAGTCACCCTCGGTGAGAAGTGGGCCGACGGCCCGACCAGCCTGCTCGGGTCCCAAGTCGCCGGCTTCCCCAACTTCTTCATGATCGTCGGTCCGCAGAGCACGGCCATCTTCTACAACGCGCCCCTGGCCATCGAGGACGCCGTCGACTTCACCGCGGCGGCCATCGCGCGCGTCGAGGCGGACGGCGCCAGGACGATCGAGCCGACGCCGGAGGCCGAGCGCGTCTGGGGAGAGCTGTGCACGAACATCTTCAACCTCACCCTGATACCCCGAGCCGAGAAGGCGTGGTGGCTCGGCGGAAACATCGCCGGCAAGCCCCGAGGGGCCTACATGTTCGTCGGCGGCGCGCCCCTGTACCGGGCGTTCCAGGCCGACATCGCGCGACGCGACTACGCGGGATTCGCGCTCGGCGGACGCCCCACGCCCTTGTCTCCGCTGCTCAAGCTGAGCCCCACTGCCGCCTTGGCGTACGGCACCACGCTGGTCGGAGATTCCCAGCCGCCCCAGGAAAGGACCCTGGAGGACATCCGGGCGCGCGCTGCCCGGCTGATCCAACTCCAGCTGCCCGGGCCGCAGGTGCGCGTCGAGTCGATCGACCACCCGCAGGCCCGGATCTACATCCCCGAGGCCGGCGGCCCGCTCCCCGTACTGGTCTATTACCACGGCGGCGGCTTCCTCGCAGGATCGATCGATCTCGCCGACAGCCCCGCTCGCCTGATGGCAGCGAACCTCAAAGCGGTGGTCGTGGCGGCCGGATACCGGCTGGCACCCGAGCATCCGTTCCCCTCAGCCACCGACGACACCTTTGCCGCCCTGCAATGGGTCCGCGGCAACATCGCGGATTACGGGGGAGATCCCGAGCGGATCGTGGTCATGGGCGACAGCGCCGGCGCGAACCTGGCGACCGTCGCCGCGCTGCGCGCCCGCGACGCCGGGATCGAACTCGCCGGGCAGGTCCTGGTGTACCCGCCCCTCGACCCCGAGGCGTCGACCGCGTCGCGCACCGAGTTCGCTGATGGTCCGATTCTCAGTGCCGCCTCGATCGACGGCATGTGGGCGGCGTACCTGAGCGGCAGTGAGGTGACTGCGCTTGCGGCGCCGAACCGGGCGGAGTCGCTGGCGGGAGTCGCTCCCGCCCTGGTGGTGACTGTCGAGCTCGACCCCTTGCGCGACGAGGGAGAACAGTACGCGGGCGCGCTCGCCACGGCCGGCGTTCCCGTGCAACAGCACCGGTTCGACGGCTTGTTCCACGGCGCCCTCGGCATGACCGCGGTCATCCCCGAGGTGCAGAGGCTGTACACGCTCATCGGCGGCTTCTTCCAGGAACACGCCGCGAAGCACGAGGCCGTCGAGTCGGCGTGACCGTGCCGCGGAGGCGGAAGCGACCGAGAACAGAGATCACCGACAGGAGTAGCGAGATGACCGGACGTGTCGAAGGCAAGGTCGCCGTGGTGACCGGGGGAGCGAGCGGCATCGGGCGCAGCAGCGCCGAACGGTTGGCCAACGAAGGCGCGATCGTCGTCGTCACCGACGTGCAGGACGATCTCGGCGAGAAGACCGTGCACGCCATCAGGGAGTCCGGTGGGCGCGCGGAGTACCTTCACCATGACGTGGCGCAGGAGACGGCCTGGTCCGACGTCTTCGACCAGGTACGAGCCCGCCATGGCCGGCTCGACGTGCTGGTGAACAACGCCGGCATCGGAATCATGGGGCCGGTCCTCGACGCGACGCTCGCCGACTTTCGGCGGCAGATCGAGGTCAATCTCGAAGGCGTTTTCCTGGGTGTCAAGTACGCGATCCCGTTCATGGCCGAGGGCGGCGGCGGCAGCATCGTCAACATGTCCTCGATAGTCGGCATCATCGGGCAGCCGCTGATGGCCACCTACGGAGCGACCAAGGGAGGCGTGCGCGTCTTCACCAAGGCGGTCGCCCTGGAATGCGCCACTTCCGGCACGGGGGTGCGGGTCAATTCAGTCCATCCGGGGATCATCGAGACACCGATCTGGAGCGCCAACGGCTCCCCCGACCTCGACGCGATGAGCGACGCCTCCGTTCCGCTGGGCGCCAAGGGCCTTCCATCCGACATCGCGAACGGCGTGCTGTGGCTGGCCTCCGACGAGAGCCGCTATGTCACCGGGTCGGAGCTGGTCATCGACGGTGGAGCGAGCGCCGGGGGAACCGGACCCCTGATGAGGAGCGAATAGCCGCCATCCCAAGCCCCGCCCCTGGCGTTACCACGGCGCCGGAGCGGTTGGCTCCGGGGCCGTTCCCGGTGCGGATTGCTGACAGGGCCTCTCCGGAGGGTGACGTCGCTGGACCCGGCGCAAGGGCTCGACCCTCCAGTGTCCGCGGATCGTGTCTGCACAGGGTTGACGCCGGCTCGTGCGGGTTCCTGACCGTACGGCCGCGCTTGCTCCGGCATCGGAGCCCGACAGGGACCACACACAGTCCCCACACGAGACAAGGAACCTCTCATGCCGACAATCGACTACGCCACCGTCATCGATGCCGAGGCCCACCGTGTCTGGCAGGTGCTGCGCCGCTTCGGCGACATCGCCAAGTGGTACCCGGCCGCCGTCACGCAGAGCGCCATCGAGGACGGCCTGCCCCAGAGCACGGTGGGATCCGTCCGGGCCATGGTGCTGGCCGACGGCAATCCGTTGCGCGAGCGACTGCTGTCCATGGACGATGCGAACCGGACCATCAGTTATGGGTTCGCGGACTCGTCCCTGCCCTATGACGACTTCGTTCTGACGGTGCAGCTCGTATCGCTGAACGACGGACCGCGCACCTTCATCCGCTGGACCGCGCGCTTCGACGTGCGGCCCTCACATGATCGAGAGGCGGGTGTCAAAGCGCTGCGCGATCTCATCAGCGGGGGTGACGCCAGTCTTCACGCCTTCCTTCGCGATGACCGGGATCGTCAGCCGGCCTGTCACGAATCAGGCGCGGACCTTCACGAACGTGACACCCGGTGAGTAGGACGACGCATCGCCTGATCGATACGGCCAAGGGCTCTCCGGTCCGCTCACCCCCGACCCGACCGTATCGCGTGGCGACGACCAGCTCTTGGTCGTCGCGAGAGCAGCGAGGGACGAGCAGCGGCACAAGGCGCCGGCTCGCCGAGGTACACACCCGGTGACCGGGCCAGGGTCGGTTGGTGCGTCGGGTCTTCACGCATCATCATTGACTGGCTAAGTCTCGTTACGCAACTCTTTCGCCGGCGTCGTGAAACGAGCGAGGAGGCTGGTTCATCGTGGAGTGGACAGGCGCACGGTACGCCGACATGCCGACAGCCGAGGTGCGGACCTGGATCGACGCTCCGTGGGAGCGGGTCTGGGAGCTGGTCTCGGACGTGACCCTGATGCCGGGCATGAGCGAGGAGCTCCAGTCGGTCGAGTGGCTGGGCGGGGCCACCGGTCCCGCCCTTGGAGCCAGGTTCGTCGGCCGTAGCAAGCACGATGCGTTCGGGGAGTGGGAGACCACGTCACACGTGATCGAGTACGAACGGGGATGCGTCTTCGCTTGGGCGGTGGGGGACCCGGATCGTCCCAGTGCGGTGTGGCGCTTCGGGCCAGAAGCGAAGGACGGTGGGACCGAGTTGTCGGAGTGGATGAGGATGGGGCCCGGCCGCTCGGGGCTGTCCTTCGCCATCGACGCGATGCCGGACAAGGAGCAGAAGATCGTCTTCGTACGGATGCGGGAGTTCGAGCGCAACATGGCTGCCACCCTTGGACACATCAAGACGCTGGCGGAGGCGTGATGCGCACCGCGACCACCGTCGAGGCAGCAGGCGGCGGGGCCTGGTCGGACCAGAGCGATTTCGTGGTGGAGGCCGAGAAGCTGGGCCTCGACGTCTGCTGGGTGGCCGAGGCCTGGGGCTCCGACGCCCCCTCCGCGCTGGGCTACTACGCGGCCCGCACCCAGCGGATGCTGCTCGGCTCCGCTGTCATGCAGGTCGGAACTCGCACCCCGGTCGCCCTCGCACAGACGGCGATCACCCTGTCCAACCTGTCCGGCGGACGGTTCCTGCTGGGCCTCGGACCCTCAGGGCCTCAGGTGATCGAGGGTCTGCACGGGGTGCCGTTCGCGCGTCCCCTGGCGCGTGTCCGCGAGACGGTGGAGATCGTGCGGCAGGTGATGGACGGTGGCAAGATCTCCCACTCGGGTGCCGAGTTCCAGATCCCGCTGCCCGGTGGAGAGGCCATGCCTATGCGTCTGTCCATGCGTGCCGAGCACCGGATTCCGATCTACCTGGCCGCGCTGTCACCCGCGATGCTCAGGCTGACCGGGCGGATCGCGGACGGCTGGCTCGGTACAAGTTTCGTTCCCGAAGGCGCGGGCGATGCCTACTTCGCTCCGCTGGACGAAGGCCTGGCCCGCAGCGGGCGCGGTCGCACGGAGTTCGACGTCTGCCAGGGTGCGGAGGTGGCGTTCGCGCCCGACGAGGAGGCACTCGGCGTGATGGTCGCCGGCCGCAAGAAGGAACTCGCTTTCAGCCTCGGCGGGATGGGCTCGGCGTCGACCAACTTCTACAACCACGCCTACAGTCGCCAGGGTTGGGCGGAGGTGGCCGCGCAGGTGCGCGAGCGCTGGCAGGCAGGCGACCGTGCGGGCGCGGCCGGCCTGGTGACCGACGAGATGGTGCTGGCGACGACGCTGATCGGTACCGAGGACATGGTGCGACGACGTTTGCGAGTGTGGCGCGGCGCGGGGGTGGACACCGTCCGTCTCTACCCGGCCGGTGAGAGTCTGGATGCCCGGCTGGCCACCCTGGGAAGGGCGATCGAGCTGGTGCGCGAAGTCGGTGGCGCGTCGTGAGTGCGCGTAAGTCGTTCGCGAACTGGCCTTGTTCGATCGCCCGCACCGTGGATCTGCTCGGTGACGCCTGGACGTCCCTGGTGCTGCGGGAGACGTTCTACGGAAGCCGTCGCTTCGAGGAGTTCCAGCAGCAGCTGGGCATCGCCCGCAACACCCTTGCCGACCGTCTGCGGCGACTGGTGGACGAGGGGTTGATGGAGAAGCGGCTCTATGAGAGCGAGCCTCCTCGCCACGAGTACGTGCTGACGGAGAAGGGACACGATTTCTTCCCGGTCCTGGCGGCGATCACGCGGTGGGGTGACCGCTGGCTTGCTGGCCCGGAGGGGCCGCCCATCGCCCTGCACCACGAGGCGTGCGGCCACGACGCCAGCCCTGAAGTGGTGTGCTCCGCGTGCGGCGAGCCCGTACGGTCCGACAACACGTCCGCGCGGATCGGCCCGGGATATCCGGAGAAGCTCAGAGAACGGCCCGACGTCCAGCGCCGCTTCGCGCGCTCCTAGCCCATCCGGGCGCAGCAGCATCAGGTCGAGGAGGATCTTCTAGAGGAATTCAAGCGCGCTTGTCACGAATTCCGCGTGGTACTGGAAGATGCCCCCGTGTCCGGCGTCCGGGTAGAGCGGGACGAGCTGGCTCCGGGGCAGGCGTGCGGCGAGATCGAGGGTGTTCTGGCTAGGCACCATCCGGTCGTTCTCACCGTTGGCCACCAGCACTGGTTGGCGGATGACCGACAGGTCTGACGGTGTCTGGCGGCCCCAGCGTTTGATGGCCTTGAGCTGGGCGCGGAACGACGGCAGCGAGATGTCCTTGTCGCGGTTGTCGGTGCGCTCCTTCAGCCGATCCATGAAGGCGTGTCCCGCCCGCTGCCCGTTGGCGCTGTCGGTGAAGAACAGGGACAGTTTCGGGTCCTGGCGGGTCAGGGCGCCCTTCAGCGTGGCCTGGATCGTGAGCGCGGGCACCCGGTCGATGCCGGGGCCTCCGGCGGGGCCTGTGCCCGCGAGGATGACCTTGCGCACAAGGTCCGGTTCCTTGGCCGCGACGACCTGAGCGACGAAACCGCCCATCGACAGACCCAGCAGATCCACCTGCTCGAATCCGAGGGACCGCACGAACAGCACCGCGTCGCGAGCCATCGCCTCGATCGTGTCCGGTGTGGAGCCGCCCGAGCCGCCCACGCCACGGTTGTCGAAGGCAATCACGCGGCGCCCTGCGGCGAGCCCGTCGACGACACGCGGATCCCAGTTGTCCAGGACCCCGGCCAGATGAACAAGGAGAACCAACGGCACGCCCTCCTTGGGGCCGAGTTCCCGATAGGCGAAGTCCACACCCCGTACGGACACGGAGCGGGTCGGCGCATCTCTGTACGACGCCGAGGACGAGGGAAAGGGGGAGTGGTGCGGTGTGTTCATGTCCGGGTCCTTCTGCAGCGGGGCTTCGGGGCGGTGCCGGTGACCGGCGGTGGCTTCGTCGGGGCGCTCGTGGACGGACCGTGAGGGCCCGGCGGGTTGTTCGCTCAGGTCATCTTCACCACGGCCTTGCTTGCCCTGGGCCGCCCTGCCTCGAGATGCTCCAGTGCTTGCCGGGCCGACTCGCAGGGGAAGACGGTGCCGACGACGGGACGTTGCCGGCTTCGATGAGATGGGTGAGCTCGCGCAGCTGGCTGCCGCCGGCCCTCATGAACAGGCAGCGATCCGTGGCGTGCTGGCGCCGGTAACGTCGGCGGGTCCGAAAACCCGGTGCGGACATCGCCAGCCCGATGATCGGATGCGCTCCGGGCTCTCTGGCGAACGCGGCGTCGGGCGGGCCCGGGACACTGATGATCTTTCCGCCGGGTTTGAGGACCCGCGGGGAGTTCACAAGCGTCTCGCCGCCAGGTGAGTCCAGGACGACGTCGTAGTCGTGCGAGACCGTCTCGAACGCCTGCTCCCTGTAGCCAACGACGACATTCGCCACATCACCGGCCCGCAGGCCGTCCTTGTCTCCGTAGCGTTCCACCTGGAAGGCCTTCATCGTCGTCTCCATATCTCGTCCGCCGGCGAACGGACTCTTGTTCGTCGCGAGCTGCCCTGTGCAACGCTGCCGCTTTGCGGTGATTTGCGTGCACGTGCATGATGCGAGGGTGCAGGTGTCCGAATCGGTTCCAGCTTTAGATTATGTTCGTAATTTTAAGGTCCCCGGCCGATGGACCGCAAGCCGGCGGCCTCGTCTTCAGGGGAATGTGGCCGCGGCCGGTGGCGCATTGATCGGCGGGGTCGGCCGCCTCCGTCTGGGCGTTGCGAGGCCCCGCTGGGGCCGTGGCGATTGGCCGACGTGGAGCGGGGTTGCCGAATGCCGGCATTCCATTCATGGGGGCGACCGGAGGTGCGGGGGCGCGTCCTCTGCCGGGTGCCTCAGCTCGCGGTCCCGGCGTGCTCATGGTCGATGCTCAGCAGCGCGAGGGTGTTGCGGATGCCCTGCTCGAGGACTTCGTCGGCGAGCCGACGGTCGGCGAGGGCTCGGGAGAGCTGTAGTGTCCCGGCCATCATGGCGTAGGTGCTGAGCGTCACAGTGCGCACCGAGAGTGGATCGTCGGGCGCCAGGCGAGCGGCGATGCCTTCGGCGATGACCAGTACGCCGTCGGTGTAGGCCTGCTTGGTCGGGTGCGCGCAGCGGCCGATCTCGTCGAGCAGGGCGGCAGAGGGGCAGCCCTCGCCGCGATTGTCGCGGTGCCAGGGGGACAGGTACCAGCGGACTATCTGTTCGAGTCCGGCGCGGCCGGGTGCCGCGTGCGCGACGATGTTCGCGTTCTGGGCGTGCAGCTGGTCGGCGACCGTGGTTGCCACGAGATCGTCCTTGGATGCGAAGTGCGTGTAGAAGGCGCCATTGGTCAGGCCTGCGGCCTTCATCAGCGCCGTGATGCCCGAGCCGTCTATCCCCTCGCTATTGAACCGGCGTCCGGCCGCCTCGATGATTCGCTGCCTGGTCGCCTGCTTGTGCTCTTTCCCGTATCGCACGGCACACTCCTTCGGTCGCCGGAAGGGCCGCTCACCCTCCACCGGCTTGCCCACTGTATTGTATTGTGAACGTAATTCAATGATTCTGTGCGGTGCTCGCCCGGAGTGGGGCGGTGTGTTGGCGCCCGCGGCCGCGTCCTTCGATGGCCGCCGGGTGCCCGGCTTGTGCTCTGCGGTGCCGCTCGTCACAACTCCGCCCTCGGTGTAACGACAACTTCTTTCTCGTGCGGCTGCGGGGTGGGAGGGGGCGTCCTGCCGTAATGCAATGTGGTCCAGGGGTGCGCAGTTCGGGACTCCGCATCTCAATAGGGCGGGCGGCCGTTCCCGTGCTGGATGGCGGTGATGACGGCCGCGAGCGGCGCGGATGGCCGAAGGGGCGGGCTGGCGGGCGCGTGCGCCACGACGCTCAACGGAGCCGAACGGTCCGGACGGCTGCACCACACGGCGGGATATCGCACGTGGTCCCGGCTCGGCGAGCCCCAACAGGGCCGCCGACGAGGGCGATTCGGGCCGCGACCTGCGGATTCCGCCAGCTTGATCGGCTACACCACTCGGCGGGACGCCATCTTCCCGTGGCTGCCCCGTATGCGCGTGAGGCGGTCTGGCGTCATGTGGGGCAATCTGTGCGCGGTGTCCGGCATCGACGTCATCCAGGGCGGCTCACCGCTTGCAGCCCGATGGAATTACGGTCATACTTTAATGATCGAAGAGAGACCGAAGGGCTCGAGCGCACATGGTTCGGCTCACTGGGCTTTCGCTCCGACCCCGGACTGCGCAGCCGCAGCCGAGAAAACCAGGTGTCTGCTCTGCGCCCTCTCCTCCAGTAGTGAGAAGGGGACTCGCTCGCAGCAACTCCCCAAGAAAGGCACGACGATGAATGACGCAGAAGCAGCACGAGGCGATGTCGTGACGTCGTACAAGGACGCGCCGACCCGCACCGTCACCGCCGGGGGAGTGACCTTCGCCTACCGTGACCTCGGCCCGCGTACAGGTGTCCCGGTGGTGTTCATCACCCACCTCGCCGCCGTGCTCGACAACTGGGATCCCCGGGTCATCGACGGCTTCGCCGCCAGGCACCGGGTCATCACGTTCGACAACAGAGGCGTCGGCGCCTCCACCGGCAAGACGCCGGACACCATTCAGGCGATGGCGAAGGATGCGGTCACCTTCATCCGGGCGCTCGGGCTGGAGCAGGTGGACATCCACGGATTCTCGATGGGTGGCATGATCGCCCAGGTGATCGTGCAGACCGATCCGGAGTTGGTCCGCAAGCTGATCCTCACGGGCACCGGCCCGGCCGGCGGCGAGGGCATCAAGAACGTGACCCGGCTGTCCCACCTCGACACCGTCCGGGCGCTGTTCACCCTGCAGGACCCCAAGCAGTTCCTCTTCTTCACCCGCACGGCCAACGGGCGCCGGGCCGGCAAGGAGTTCCTGGCCCGACTGAAGGAGCGGACCCAGGACCGGGACAAAGCCATCTCTCCGGTCGCGTACCTGACCCAGCTGAAGGCCATTCACCGCTGGGGGCTGGAGCGGCCGCACGATCTTTCCGGCATTCATCAGCCCGTGCTCGTCGCCAACGGCGACCACGACCGGATGGTTCCGACGCCGAATTCGGCCGACATGGCCCAGCGGCTGCCGAACGCCGAGCTGGTGATCTACCCCGACGCCGGTCACGGCGGCATCTTCCAGTTCTACGAGAAGTTCGTGCCGACGGCTCTCGAGTTCCTCGCGCGCCCGTAGACATGGAACGCGTGGCCGATTCCAGACAGGCGTTCGAGCTCGGCAGTATGGCGCTGCGGGCGGCGTGGGCGGCCGGGCACGCCGAGCTGCAGCGCGAGGCGCTTGAGCGGCTCGAGCGGCGGCTCCCGCAGGGGGACTTCCCGAACGCCGATCTGCTGCCGTTGTTGCGCCAGTGGTGGACGCAGGACCAGGGTGGCGGAGCCGACGACCGCGGTCAGGTCGTGGCCCCCGGAGCCGAGGTCCTCCGTCGGATCGGCGGCGGTTCCTGGTTCCTGATGCCGCCTGCGCCGGTGGCGTTGGCCTGGGGAATCGAGTCCGCACTGGATGAGGCTCTGCGCTCGGAGATCGACCGGCTGCGGCCCACGGACCACGTGACCGCCCTGACCCAGGCGCTGGCCGAGGCGGCCGCACTGGGTATCGCGCAGGGCTCCTGGACCTCGACCGCGGCGAACGCCCTGGAAGGGCTCCAGGTGGCCGAGGAGATCGGCGACGACCACCTGGCGTCGCAGTGCCGCAATTGCCTGGGATGGCTGGCAGCCGCCCGGGGCGAGGAGGCGGCCGTCGCGGACTACGCCGCCTTGGCCTTCCAGGTTTCCGTGCCGCGCAGTGTGCGCCTGCTCAGCGCCGCCACGCAGTGGACCCTCGGCATGTCGGCGCTGTTCGCCGGCCGGCCCGATCAGGCGTTGGACCACCTGGTCTGTCTGACCGAGGAAGGCCACCACGCGGCGCACCCCACGATCGCGGTGCTCGCCGCGCCGGACACCGCCGAGGCCGCCATCCAGTCTGGACAGCGGGCGACGGCCGAGGAGCAGGCGCGAGTGCTGCGGGCGTGGGCCGAACGGACCGACGCGGCGTGGGCGATCTCCGCGACGCACCTGGTCCATGCCCTGCTGGCATCAGGGGCGGATGCGGAGAAGCACTTCCGGCTCGCGCTGGACGCCCCCGGAGCCCGGTCGCGGCCCTTCAACCACGCCCGCACGCGCCTGCTGTACGGCGAGTGGCTACGGCGGGCCGGTCGCCGCGCCGACGCCCGGGCCCAGTTGGCCGAAGCGGAGCAGATCTTCCGGCGACTGGACGCGGCACCTCTGCTCGCCCGCACCCGGGCCGAACATGAACTCACCGGGCAGCACCCGCGCCGCGATATCACCCCGGCCCCGGACACCGCAGCCGTCCTCACCCCGCAGGAGCTGAGAGTCACGCGGCTGGCCGCGCAGGGGCTCACCAACCGGGAGATCGGGGCACAGCTGCTGATCAGTCCCCGAACGGTGGGCCATCACCTGGCCAACGTGTTCCCCAAGCTCGGTATCGTCTCGCGCGCCGACCTCGCGTGCATCGACTTCGGGGACGGACCGGCGGCCCGCTGACCCGGCGCCGGCGGACTTCGTCGTCGTTCACACCTGAGGTGCCGGATGATGCGGTGATGCCCCGGCCGTTCGGCCCCCGCGCCCTCTGGGACACCGCTGCCCAGATGCCCCTGGCTTCCAGCCGTGCCGAGTGCCCCGGCGTGCCGGGCGACGCAATCCGTACCGCTCAACTGCCCCACACGAGGGCCGGTCTCCGGAGAGATCACTTCACGCTACGACCCTGAGACCGTGCCAGGGCTTGAGGGGTCGTGGCGCTGAGCGTGCCGTTCGTCGGCCGAGGCCAGGCAGCGCTGCCGGGCAACGCCTTCGGCGAGCGGCGGCCGAGCGGCACGCAACGACAGGCCAGGGCGGCCGAGGCGGGTCGCCGCCACACGGCGACGCCGTCCGCCGGACTCCGGTCAGATCAACCATGGGCGCTGACGCCGTCGGCCGCCAGGCCGGACATCAGCAGGCTGATCGCATGGAACGTCCTGTTCAGGGCCTCCTCCCGGTCCGCCGAGGCGGCGATGATCTGGTTGCCCTCGCACAGACCAGCCAGCAACAGCCGGGCGACAGGGGCGACGGGAACGTCCGGTTGCAGTTCACCGCGCTCGGCCAGCACGGTCAGCAGCCGTTCGATCGGCGGCCGGGCGAAGGTGTCGTTGATGTGCCGGTACTGTGCGCCCAGGACCGAGGGCGCCTGGGCCATCAGCTCCCGGTGCAGGGGATCGTCGATGGTCCGACGCAGGAAGGCGTGGGTGAGGTCGGCGACCGCAGTCATGGCGGGCTGGCCCGGCAGCGTCGCACGAAGCGCCTCGCACGTCGCGTCGCCCAGGACACCGAGCTGCTCAAGCAGCTCGGTGTAGAGCTTGGCGAACATCGCCTTCTTGTCCGGGAAGTGGCTGTAGAAGGTGCCCTTGCTCACCCGGGCCGCCTCGGTGATGGCCTCGACCGATGTGTTGGCGAACCCGCAGTCCACGAACAGCTTCCGAGCGGCCGCCACCAGGTCCGCCCGGGTCTGCTCCGCATACATCTGTCGTCGGTTTGGCCTTTGCATACGCACCATCGTATATTCGGTGACCTGGAGTCAGTGAATGACTATGGGTCATTCGATGGTGGTCGGGACAATGCCCTCCGGAAGGCAGGCGGAGCCGTGGAAAAGCGCAGGATCGTGTTGCTGGGTGCGACGGGGTACACCGGGCAGCGCGTGCTCCGGGAACTCCTCGCGCGAGGGGAGAAACCGACCCTGGCCGGGCGGAGCCGGACCAGGATGCTGACCCTGGCCGACCGCTTCGAGGCGGACCTGCCGGCCGTCGAGGTCGATGTCACCTCGACGGCCGACCTCACCCGCCTCGTGGAGCCCAGCGATGTCGTCGTCTCCACGATCGGACCGTTCATGCGGCTCGGTATGGCCGCGGCCACGGCTGCCGCGCGGGTGGGGGCACACTACTTCGACTCCACCGGGGAAGGGACCTTCGCCCGCCGCGTCCTCCTCGAGCTGGACGCCGTCGCGGCCGTCCGGGGAGCGGCCCTCGTGCCCGCGTTCGGCTACGACTACGTGCCGGGTAACCTCGCCGGCGCGATCGCCCTGTCGAAGGCGGGCGAGCGGGCACGCCACGTGGAGGCCGGCTACTTCATCACCCGTGCCGGACACGGGGACGAGCTGAGCTACCGCAGCACCCTGCGTGACGCGTACACCCTGACCACGCCAGGCACACGTCAGACGCTGGTCGCCACGGCGGCCGAGGACGGGTTCGCCTACCGCAACCCGCGCCCCTGGGCCCCCGCCCGAGTGGTCGACGAGCGAGTAGGCAAGCGGGTGCGCACCTTCCACTACGGCGGCGTCAAACGCACGGCCATGACCGTCCCGGGCACGGAGCATCTCGGACTGCCAGAGGTCTTCCCTCAGCTGGACAGCGTCGAGGTGGGCCTCGGCTGGTTCGGACGGTGGACTCGCGCGGTGCAGATCGCCGCCACGATCCAGACGCCCCTGTTGCGCTCGGCCAAGGTGCGGGCCGCTCTGGAGCGGTGGTCCGAGCGGCTCCCGGGATCACAGCGCGAGCCGGACCCCGACGGCCGTTCCCTGGTGATCGCCGTCGCCCGCGACAGCCGGGGCCGGCCGCTGGCCACGACGGCCCTGACCGGACCAGATCCGTACGAGATGACGGGATCCCTCCTGGCATGGGGTGCCGTCCACGCGGCACAGCCGGACGCCGTCCTCAAACCCGGCGCCCATGGCCCCGTCGTCGCCTTCGGCCTCGACACTCTCAGGCTCGGTGCCGCAGAGGCCGGAGTACACGAGGTCGGCGGGGCGTCGGCCGGCCGTCGATGATGACGGCACGGGCATAGATCACCGCGCCGCGGTGCTGAAGCCGACGTCAGGGAAGTCGCTGCCGGGAGCGTGGACCATCAGGTCGGCGTCCACCGGTTCCCCGTGGCCGGGGTCCCCGCCGGAGTGTTGACAACAGATTCTTCGATCAGGAGTGAGCCCGCCCCTCGCAGGGGCCGGCCGCCTCAGCGGAAAGGAAGCCGTCCATGGACGAGCAGGGTGGGCATTTCGACGTCGTCGTACTCGGCGCGGGCCCCGGCGGCTATGTCGCCGCCATCCGAGCCGCCCAACTGGGCAAGCGCGTCGCGGTCGTCGAGGAGAAGTACTGGGGCGGCGTCTGCCTGAACGTGGGCTGTATCCCCACCAAGGCCCTGCTGCGCAATGCCGAGCTCGCGCATCTCTTCACACGCGAGGCGAAGACCTTCGGCATCAAAGTCGAGGGTAAGGTCTCCTTCGACTACGGGGAGGCCTTCCGCCGTAGCCGGAAGGTCGCGGACGGCCGGGTCAAGGGCGTCCACTTCCTGATGAAGAAGAACAAGATCACGGAAATCAGCGGTCGCGGTACCTTCCTCGACCCGCACACGATCCAGGTGGCCGACTACGAGGGCAACACCCGCACCATCGGCTTCGATCACTGCATCATCGCCGCCGGGGCGAGCCCCAAGCTGCTGCCTGGCACCCGCCGTACCTCGCGCGTGGTGACGTTCGAGGAGCAGATCCTCGCCGAGGACCTGCCGCAGTCGATCGTCGTCGCGGGCGCCGGCGCGATCGGCGTCGAGTTCGCCTACGTGCTGCACAACTACGGCGTCAAGGTCACCATCGTAGAGTTCCTGGACCGGGTCGCCCCGCTGGAGGATGCCGAGGTCTCCGCCGAACTGGCCAAGCAGTACCGGAAGTTGGGCATCGACGTGCTCACCTCGACCCGTGTCGAGTCGATCGACGAGTCCGGCCCGCAGGTCCGGGTCACGGTCACCGGCAAGGACGGCGCTCAGAAGGTGCTGGAGGCGGACAAGGTCCTGCAGGCGATCGGCTTCGCCCCGAACGTCACCGGCTACGGGCTGGAGAGCACAGGCGTGCGCGTCACCGAGCGCGGTGCGATCGATGTCGACGGCCGCTGCCGCACCTCGGTCCCGCACATCTACGCCATCGGTGACGTCACCGCGAAGCTGATGCTCGCGCACACGGCCGAGGCGATGGGTGTGATCGCCGCCGAGACGATCGCGGACGTGGAGACCATGGAACTGGACTACGTGATGATCCCTCGGTCCACCTTCTGCCAGCCTCAGATCGCCAGCTTCGGCTACACCGAGGCGCAGGCGAGGGAGATGGGCTTTGACGTCCAGGTCGCCAAGTTCCCGTTCACCGCGAACGCCAAGGCCCACGGCCTGGGCGACGCGACCGGCTTCGTGAAGCTGATCAGCGACGCCAAGTACGGCGAGTTGCTCGGTGCCCATCTCATCGGCCCCGACGTCACCGAACTCCTCCCCGAGCTGACCCTGGCCCAGCAGTGGGATCTCACGGTCCACGAGGTCGCCCGCAATGTCCACGCCCACCCCACCCTCGGCGAGGCGGTGAAGGAGGCCGTGCACGGGCTGGCCGGCCACATGATCAACATGTAGCGCTGTGCGTCGCGTTGTGTTCGTCGCTCTCCTGGCCCCCGGCCGGGCGGCCGGGTCTCAGGCGAGGGCCGGAGGCGTCACGAAGCCGTCTACCTCCCGGCCGAGCAGCGCGGCGAATTCGATGGTGGTGAGATCGCCCCCGCTCGGGCCCGTGGCCTGCAGACCGATGGGCATGCCGCTCCTGACCTTGCGTACCGGGATGGTCGTCGCCGGTGCTCCGGAGACGTTGGCGACAGCGCTCCACTTGACCTGGTCCCGGTAAGGGCGTCGTACACCGTCCACTTTGAAAGGCCGCCCGAACCAGTCGATGAGTTCCTGGTGATGGGCGGGAGCGGCCGTCGGCGTGACCGGCATGAGCACGATGTCGAAGTCCTGGAAGAACTCGAACCATCGCTGCCGGATCTCGTTGCGCACCATATGGGCCTGCAACCAGTGGAAGTGGGACTGGAAGGTTCCGCGCAGGGCGGGTGCGGCGTTGCCGCGCGGATGCTGGACGAACCGGGCCAGTGTCGCGGCACTGGGGGCAGGGGCGAGGCCGGTGCGGTCGCCCGCGCCGAAGAGCACAGGCAGAAAGGCCTTCCTATGATTCGTCGCGAGGTCGACGGGGAGGTTCGCCGGCTGGACGGTGATCTTCGCACCGGCCGTTCGCAGCACGGTGACAGCGTCGTCCATGGCTTCCACAATTTCGCGGTCGACCGGACATGAGGGATCCTCGCCCCACGGCGATCCGCTCAAGGCAGATCTCGACGAGTTCCCGGCTTGAGATCTCACCCGCTGCCAGCGCACGCGACTGCTGCACGGCCGACTGGAACGGGACATCACTCACGGTATGCCTCATCTCTGACTCTGACGGCGCCTAATTGAATGGCGATCGTAATATTGCATTCGACAGGCGATACGGTTGACGGCGGGTGAAAGGCAGCGGCCTCGCAGAGGGGGATTCTGCGGCGCGACGCAGGCGGGTGACGTGAGAACGGACCAGCGACATGCCCGGCCGGCAGCCCCGGCATCCACGCTGATGTCGGATGCCGGTTGACTGACGGTGGCTTCCGCGCTCGCTTCGCATTCAAAGGCGGCCTCGTCGCTGACATCGTCGTGGAAGACCTGGCCGTGTCTCTTGTCGTGCAGCACTGTCGCGTCCAGGCCGCGGGTGGTTTTGTCGGGTGGGACGCCATCGAGGAGGTGCGCACGTGCCGCGTGGCGCTCTGACACCCGGTTCTGGGCAATTGAGGCGCTTCATCCGCGCCTCTGTGTCGGACGAGGGTGGGCGTCGGATGCCTCGCCGCCCTGTTTGGCGAGATCGGCTGCCGTGCGCACGGCACCGAGCGCTGTCCGTGTCGCCTGCATTCATCGATAGCGGGGCGGTCGACCGGCATGCATGTACGGCAGCGACCTGCCGGGGGCTGCCCGCAATAGTGGGGGCGAACTGGAGATGGAACTCCGTTCGACCGGTTGACGGATGGTTCTCGGTGGCTCCGGCTCGGGCCCCTCAGGGGACCGGACACCGGACGGCATCCATCAGCAGACCGAGCATCCGCCCCAGCTGGTCCCGCCCGCCTGTCGCCGAGGTCGTCGTGAACATACCGACGAGCGTGACGACGATGTCCTCGGCGTGGACATCGTCGCGCAGTGTCCCGGCGGCTGTTCCGGCAGAAAGGATTGCTTGCACCGCAGCGCAGAGTTGTGCGTGTGCCGGTGATGCAGTCACGACGTCGGACGTCAGAACGGCGCGCAGCGCGTCTGCCCTCTCTCGTCTGGTGCTCGCGTAGTCGGCGAAGAGTTCCATCCAGCTGCGTAGTGCGTGAGCTGGATCTTCGGTGCGGAGGAGGACTTCGGGCTGGGCGCACAGCTGGTCGAGCTCCTGCTGGTAGATCGCTTCCACCAGCGCTTCTCGGGTGGGGAAGTGCCGGTACAGCGTGCCTATCCCCACGCCTGTGTCCCGCGCAATTTGCTTCAGGGACACCGATGCCTCGGATGTGAACGCGACGCGCGCGGCGTCGAGCAGCCGGGTGCGGTTGCGTGCCGCGTCCGCACGGATGGGTTTGGGTGTGTCACGGATCGACATGGTTCCAAGGGGCCTTCGGCTGTTTCTGCGGCGAGCAGCCGAGGGCCCCCAGCCTTGCTGGGATGGCGGAAGGGGCCCACGGAGTTGCCGCCGTGTGGGTCGGTGGAAAGGCGGATGACGTTCAGTGGCGCATCAAGGCCGTGGAATGTCACAGGGAAGGCGGGAGCCCGTTGTCCGTGCACTGATGGCCTCAGGCTTTGAGAGTATGATCATAATACTAAAGGAGGGGGTGAAGTCGCAAGAGGGTCATCCATGGTGAGTCGAGGAGTTCTCCGGCGCTCGCTTGTCCAGGCTGGCCCCAGCCCTGGTTCGGGTGGTGCCCCGCGTCGTGGTAGGGGGATCGAGGGTTACGCGTTCCGGCGCAAGGCCCTGACGATCTCCGGAGAGGCGGTAGTCCGCGAGGCGTCCCGCTGAGGCGAGTTGATCAGTCGCTGGCAGAGACACCGCCCCCGAACTGCGGATTGCGGTGCCCTGGCCGGTTACACCACCCGGCGGGAGGCCATCCTGGTTCACGCCGAACCGTTCCATCGCCCGCGGTCTGGCGGAGATGTAGAAGGCGCCCAGGATCGGTTGCTCCTGCGCTGATCCGGATGGTCTCCCGCCTGCTCACCAGCCGCCCCGTCGTCTTCGCCGTCGGCAATCTGCTGTACCCCGTCGGCACCCCGACGTCGCCGCACTCGACGGCTGGCCCGTTGCCCATCCGGCCGTCGACCGCCTGCACGGTAGGCGCCAGCCGGTGACGGTGTCCCCTGACAGCCGACGCTCCCTTCAGCTGGGTCGCATCGCAGATTCTGCGCCCGCACAAGGCCGACTGCTGTTGTGGAGTGCCGAGTTCGTCCGTCTCCTCAAGGTGGCCATCCGTCAGGACGGCCGTGTGCTCGCCCGGCGCACCCTTGCCCGGCCCGTGGCCCCCGGTCGCGCCGTCTGCGTTCCGGCCTCGGTGCTCGACGGCATATCGGACACCGGTGGCCCCGTCCGCATCGGCCTGTAGCCGACATCGGTGATGCTCCTCGGCCCGAGGCGTATCACCGAGGGCGACCCCTCGGTGGTCACAAGGAGGGCGGGCTATGTATTGCCGCCCACCGTGTCAGGAGTCGTCCCGCGATCGGTGTGCGTCTTCGACGGCACAAGGCAGCGACACTCCTGTAGCCGAGACCGGTGACGAACTGCGCCCCGTCGGGGATGAAGACCAAGGTCGTCTGCCGCTCAGACGGCGGCGTAGGCGGTGCGAGGACTGGGTGACAGGGCGCCGCGGAAGGTGCGCCGGTAGGCGATGGGGGAGACGCCGATGGCGGCGTGCAGGTGTTCGCGCAGCGAGGTCCCGCCACCGAAGCCGACCTGGCCGGCGATCTCGTCCACCGGGAGGTCGGTGGTCTCCAGGAGGTGTCGAGCCCGCTCGACGCGCTGCTGGATCAGCCAGCGTCCCGGGCTCATGCCCACCTCTTCGGTGAAGCGGCGGGCGAAGGTGCGCAGGCTCATGTGGGAGTGCTCGGCGAGGTCGGCCAGGGTCATGGGCTCGTGCAGGTTCTCCAGTGCCCACTGCCGGGTGGGGGCCGTGCCGCTGGTGGTCTCGGGTACCGGGTGCTGGATGTACTGCGCCTGTCCTCCGTCACGCCACGGGGGCGTGACGCACATCCGGGCGACCTGGTTGGCGACCTCGCTGCCGTGATCCCTGCGGATGAGGTGCAGGCAGACATCCAGCCCGGAAGCGGCGCCGGCCGAGGTCAGCACGTCCCCGTCGTCGATGAACAGGACGTTCGGGTCCAGTGAGACCTGGGGAAACCAGGCGCGGAAGAGGTCCGCGACCACCCAGTGGGTGGTGGCCGGCCGTCCGTCGAGGAGCCCGGCGGCGGCAAGGACGAAGGCGCCGGTGCAGATCGACACGAGGCGGGCGCCGGGAGCCCTGGACGCGAGTGCCTCCACCACGGCATGCGGTACTTCCCTGGTGACGGCGGTGGTGACGAAGGGCGGGACGACGACGGTGTCCGCAGTGTGCAGCACCTCCGGGCCGTGCTCGACGGTGATCGAGAAATCGGAGTTGGTGCGGACCGGACGGCCGTCGACGCTGCAGGTGAGGACCTCGTAACGGCCCTCTGCGGCCCCGAAGACCCGGCTGGGAATGCCCAGTTCGAAGGGGTATACCCCGTCGACGGCCAGAACGACGATGCGGTGAATACGAGACATGGCACGATCCCGTCGAAAGTTGACTTTCATGCCATGGTATCGAACGGCGGCGGCAGTCACGCTGAACGCATGACGAACACCGCCACCATGCGGGTCATTGGCCAAGATGCCTACGGTTCCCCCGAGTTCGAAGAAGTGAGCCCTGTGAACACCACCACGTCCGTCCGCCGTCGTACCCTCGCCGCCGCGATCATGGCCGTCGCTCTCACCGCGGCCGCCGTCCCCTCCACGGCTGCCGCACTCTCTCGGGCTCCCGGCCTCGGACAAGCGGCGGGGATCCCCGTAGTCGGGCACGGCGAGAGTGCCCGCCTCGGCTATCAGAAGGCTGTCGTCGTCCAGGTCATGAGGGGCGTGTTCGAGCGGGGCGACACCTCGGTAGTCGACCGTTTCGTACGACCGGACTACATCCAGCACAGCCCGCTGGCCCCCGACGGCGCCGAGGCGCTCAAAGCCTTCGGGGCCGCCTTCCGAGGGCAGTACCCGAATGCCAGGTTCGACATCAGGCGGGTCATCTCCGAGGGTGACCTGGTGCTCGTGCACTCCCACGTCGTCCTGACCCCCGGCACGCGCGGTATCGCCGTGTTCGACATATTCCGCTTCCAAGGTGCGAGGATCGCCGAGCACTGGGACGTCGTGCAGGACGTGCCGGCGACCACGGCCAACGGCAACGACATGTTCTCCACGCTCAGCAGGCCGCAGACCGAGGCGCCCGGCCCCGCGCGGCTCACTGAGCACAACAAGAAGCTGGTCACCGCGTTCGTCGAGCAGTACCTGGTGAAGAAGGATCTGTCCGCCATCGACGCCTACGTGGGCCCCGAGTATCACCAGCACAACCCCTACATCCCTGACGGCGTGGCGGGCGCGAAGGCCGGACTGGGTGCCTACTACGCGCAGTTCCCGCAGCTGGTGGCCACCCCCAAGCGAGTGATCGCCGAGGGCGACCTGGTGGCCGTTCACAGCCACACCGTCAACGTGCCCGGCGAGCGGGGCCAGGCGGTCGTGGATCTCTTCCGGGTGCGGGGCGGAAGGATCGTCGAGCACTGGGACGTGGTGCAGGACGTGCCGGAGGCCTCCGCCAACGACAACACGATGTTCTGACGGTCGGTGAGCCATGACCGCCGCAACGGTCCGGTTGCGCGTGCCCACCCTGTTGCAGCCCGGAACGGTGGGTTGATCAACGAACTCAGCGTACGTATGTGATGTCCGGATCGGCTGCACGCCCTCAAGAGGTCCTCGCTCCTGACGCGTTCACGAAAGGGAAGGACCTCGACGGCCGGGTGCGCCTGACAAAGGCCCCATGGAGGAGCCGTGTCTGATCACGCCGCAGTTGAGCTGAGCCGACAAGCGATCGAATCTGCCGACTGGATGGCCGGACTGAGGGTTCCCGAGCCGGAGTTGGATGCGACGCGCACCCGGGTGGAGAGCGCCGCATCCAACTCCGGCCCAGGAGCCGAAGGCGTCACCTATCGGGAGGTGGATGCCGGGGGTGTTCCGGGGATCTGGTGCGAACCGGTCGGCTCCGGTACTACGTCATCCTGCGCGGTCATGCCGGCGGTTCGGTTGTGCCGACGGCATTCGTCGACCGAAAGCTCGCAGGCCATATCGCCAAGGCTGCCGGGGCTCCCGTACTGGTCCTGGACTTCCGGCGGGCGCCTGAGCACAAGTACCTGGTCCAGTTGGACGATGCGGAGACGGCCTTCAACTGGCTGCTCTCCGAAGAGTATGAGCTGGGGAACATCGTCACGATCGGCCACTCCATCGGCGGGTTCCTCGCCGACGCGCTGGCGCTTCGCCTCCGCGACAAGAAGCGGCCTCTGCCTGGTGCCATCGTGTCGACCTCTCCCTGATGCGACCTCGAAATCTCCAACGAGACCATGGAGACCAACGCCGAGACGGACAAGATCCTCAGCAAGGAGATGCTGGAGTTCTTCTGGGAGTCCTGGGTCGGCGGCGCGGGCATCGCGTTCACGGACACCAGGATCAACCTGAACCGGGAGGACCCGAGTGGTCTGCCCCCACTCTCGTCTCCTGGGGAACGTACGAGGTTCTGGCCGGCGAGGACGAGGAGTTCGCTGCCCGCGTCAAGGACGCCGGAATCGACACGGTGACCGTGGTGGTCCCCGGAGGCCAGCATTCGTACGTCTTCGGCGCCAGCCGCGTTCCGGGGGCCGACGCTGCCATCGTGCAGATCGGTGCTTGGGTTCGCGAGAAGATCAAGATCTGACCGGTCAGGACCCGCCAGTTACGAGACCCGTCCGAGGCAGGGCGCAACGACGTGGGTGCCTCACGACTGGGCGTCGACGCGCCCCGGTCCGGAGCAAGAAGGTACCCACCTGGAGCTTGTGGCATCCGGGTGGGTATGCGTGAACGCGAGAGCCGCAGGTGTCCGCCTCTCGGACTTGCATCTCGCAGACCGGGTTTCGCCCCGCCTGCGGGGAGATTACTCCGTGGCCCGAGATTTCCGGCGAGTCCGCCCCCCAGAGAGCCAAGGGCTGGTCCCCGGTAGCCGATGGTTCTGCCCTGCCTGCTTCGCAACCGACTTGACGGCGTATCCGGGGACAGAAGATCGTCTCCGTCGTGATGGGGGCCTCCCACGCGAGCGAAGCCTGGCGCGGGGGAGTGGAGTAGCGGTCGGGCGTACCTCTCGGCGCTGTCAGCGCTGCGGCCCACCGCACGGCCCATCGTTCCCCCCGGGACCGCTCGTGCCACTGAAAGCAGTGCACCAGGGCCGCCCCGCAGCAGCCGGGCGCCATGTCCACTCGCCAACCGTCGGGTTGCCTAAGGCGCCAGACCCCGTGGCCTCTCACCTGGGGGTTCGTCGTCGACGGCCGGAAAGACGACCTGGCACGGTGTGCCGTGGCGTGATCCCGTTGAAAATTGGCATTCATGCCATGGTGTCGAACGAGGGCTGACGGCGAGGCTGAGCGCATGACGAATTCCAACACCCCCACCATGCGTGCCGTCCGCCAGGAGAGCCACGGTTCCCCCGAGGTTCTCCAGGTGGTCGAAGTTCCCCGTCCCGTGCCGGGCCCGAGCGAGATCCTGGTCGCCGTCCGCGCGGCCGGCGTCAATCCGACCGACTGGTACAACCGCGCACAGCCCCTGACCATCGACCGCATGCCGCTGGTCCTGGGCTGGGACGTCTCCGGAGTCGTCGAGGCCGTCGGTGTGGGCGTCACCCTGTTCAAGCCGGGCGACGAGGTCTTCGGCATGCTGCCCTACCCGCACGGCGTCGGAGCCCATGCCGAGTACGTGACCGGACCGGCCCGGGCCTTCACCCGCAAGCCCGAGAGCATCGATCACGTCCAGGCCGGCGCCCTCCCGCTCGCCGCCCTCACCGCCTACCAGGCCCTCGTCGACACCGCCGACGTCCAGCCCGGCCAGCGCGTCCTCATCCACGCGGCCGCCGGCGGCGTCGGCCATCTCGCCGTCCAGATCGCCAAGTCCCGCGGCGCGTACGTCATCGGGACCGCCAGCGCCGGCAAGCACGACTTCCTGCGCTCCCTCGGAGCCGACGAGCTCATCGACTACCACACGGTCGACTTCACCGAAGTACTCACGGACATCGACGTGGTTCTCGACCCGATCTCCCTGGACTCCGCGGCCCGTGCCCGCTCCCTGGCCGTCCTGCGTCCGGGCGGCACCCTCGTGTCGATCCTGCCCGTTCCCGTCGAGGCGGACGAGCTCGCGAGGATCGCGGAGCTGGGCATCCGCTTCGAGTCCCTCCTCGTCGAGGCCGACCAGGTGGGCATGCGGGCCATCGCCGCCCTCGTCGAGGCCGGTGCCCTGCGCGCCCACGTCGAGGCCGTCTTCCCGCTCGCCGAGGCCGCCAAGGCGCACGCTCTGGGCGAGACCGGGCGTACCACCGGGAAGATCGTGCTGACGGTGGAGGGGTCCCGGCCGGCGGAACTCGTCGCCAGGGTGCTGCGGGCCGCCTTCGAAGCGGGCGACACGAGTGTCATCGACCGGTACATCCGGCCCGACTACATCCAGCACAACCCGCTCGCCGCCGACGGCCCCGACGCCATGAAGGCCTTCGGCGCCGCATGGAAGCAGCAGTACCCGGACGCCACGTACGAGGAGAAGCGGGCCGTCACCGACGGTGACATGGTGCTCCTGCACTCCCATGGCGTCCTGGTCCCCGGCAACCCCGACGTCCCTGAGCTCGCGGTCTTCGACCTCTTCCGTTTCCAGGACGGGAAGATCGCCGAGCACTGGGACATCCTGCAGCAGGTGCCCGCTGCCACGGCCGACGGCCACGACCTGTTCTCCACCCTCAGCGAGCCGCGGACCCGCAAGCCCGCGCAGCCGTGGCTCACCGCGTACAACAAGAAGATCGTCACCGACTACGTCGAACGGCTCATGGTGAAGAAGGACCTGAGCGCCATCGACGCGTACATGAGCCCCGAGCGGCACGAGCACAACCCGGGCGTCCCGGCCGGCGCGGCGGAGCTGAAGGCCGGGCTGCAGGCGTACACCGAAGAGTTCCCGGAGCTGAAGATCAGCCTGAAGCGGGTCATCGGCGAGGGCGACCTGGTGGCGGCCCACCTCCACGTCGTCAACACGCCCGGCGAGCGCGGCACGTCGGTCATCGACCTCTTCCGGGTGCGGGACGGAAAGATCGTCGAGCACTGGGACGCCTCGCAGGACGTGCCGGAGACCGCCGCGAACGCCAACACGATGTTCTGACGGCCACCGGTTCGCTGCACCCAGAGAGGACAGATCCATGACCGGACTGCGCTACGACGTCTTCGTGACACCCGCCATCGCGCAGAGCAGCGGCACCCTGAACCTTCCCGACGGGGAGGCGATGGTGTGGTCGCCGATCGCGACGACGCTGATCTACGGCGAGCACGACGCCATCCTCGTCGACCCGCCCTTCACCACCGACACCACCCGCGAGGTGCTGGCCTGGGTGGAGAAGACCGGCCGCACTCTCACGGACATCTACATCACGCACGGCCACGGCGACCACTGGCTCGGCGTTCCCGTCCTGCTCGAACGCTTTCCCCACGCGGTGGTCCGTGCGACGGCGGGAACCAAGGCCCACATGACCGCCCTGTCCACGCCCGAGGCCCGCGCACCCTTCTGGGAGGCCCTGTTCCCGGGCCAGATCCCGACGGGCCCGGTCGATGTGCGGGTCGTCGGGGAGGAGGGGCTGAGCCTGGAGGGCCACGCGCTCATCCCCGTCGAGGTCGGGCACAGCGACGGCGACGACACGACCGTGCTCTGGGTGCCGAGCCTGAAGCTGGCCGTGGCCGGTGACGTCGTCTACAACGGCGTGCACCCGGCGCTGTCCGACTCCGCGGGCGGAGGCCTCGACGCGTGGCGCCGCGCCCTGGACCAGGTCACGGCGCTGGGCCCCCAGTTCGTGGTGGCCGGCCACAAGGACCCCGCCCGCCCGGACGACCCCGCCGACATCCACCGCACCCGGCGTTACCTCGACGACGCGGACCGGCTGTTGCAGGGTTCGCCCACGCCGACGGAGTTCTTCGAGGAGATGCGGCGCCTGCATCCCGAGCGCATCAACCCGGGCATCCTCTGGTTCGGCGCCCTCAGTCTCCTGGGCGCTGAGCCGGCGCCGTAGGCACTGCTCCTCAGGGAGCTCGCCGGCCTGCGGGTCACGGACCGACCGATATTTGACCCGCAGGTACAGAAAAGCTTACGGTGGGTGTCATGGGAAGGCCCAAGCAATTCGATCCGGACGCGGCGGTCGAGCAGGCGATGCAGGTGTTCTGGCGTCACGGCTACGGCGCCACCACACCTCAAGGCCTGGTTGACGCCCTGGGGATCGGCAAGGGCAGCCTGTACAACGCCTTCGGCGGTAAGCGTCAGCTGTTCGACCTGGCACTGCGCCGCTACCTCGATCTGCAGAACGCGACCGTGGCGCAGCTGCTGGACGGCTCCGGGCCGGTCAAGGAGCGGCTGCGTGAGGCGCTGCACTTCATCGCCCAGACGGACCTCGCCGACCCCGACCGCCGTGGCTGCATGGCACTGAACAGTGCCATGGAGTTCGGCCGCACGGACGCGGCTGTGACGGCGCAGGTGCAGGGCATGTTCGACCGCATGGAGGGCGCGTTCTGCGCCCTGATCGAAGAGGGGCAGCGTACCGGGGAGATCGCTCCCGGGCGTGATGCGAAGGCCCTGGCCAGCCTGCTGCTGAACACCGTGAACGGCATGAAGCTCACGGCCCGCGTCGAGTCGGGACCGGACCGCCTCCGCAGGGTGATCGACACCACCGTCGACCTCATCTGACCCCTGCCACCGGCCTGATCGTGCACGGACCACCTGCGGCCAGATTTTGTACCTACGATTCAAAAAAGGATTGATCATGAACTTCGACCTGGCGAACAAGACCGCCGTCGTGACCGGAGCCAGTCGTGGCATCGGACTGGCCACCGTCCAGGCGCTGACGGCCGAGGGGGTCCGTGTCCTCGGCGCCGCCCGCACGATCACCGGCGAGCTCAAGAAGACCGGAGCCATCACGGTGAGCGCCGACCTCGGCACCGCAGAGGGCGCGCGCACCCTGATCGACACGGCCCTGGCCGAGCTGGGCGGTATCGACCTGCTGGTCAACAACGTCGGCGGCGGCGACGACCTCGCCGTCAAGGGCTTCCTCGACACCGACGACGAGCAGTGGGCGTCCATCCTGGGCATCAACCTGTTCAGCACCGTCCGGGTCAGCCGGGCCGCCCTCCCCAGTCTCATCGAGCGCAAGGGCGCGATCGTCAACGTGTCCTCGCTGGTCGCCCACCTGCCGGGTCTCGGCCCCGTCCCCTACTCCACCGCCAAAGCGGCACTCACCGCACTCGGAAAGGCCCTGGCCGACGAGTTCGGCCCCCAGGGGGTGCGGGTCAACACCGTCTCTCCCGGGCTGGTGCGCAGCTCCATCTACGACAGCCCGGAGAAGTTCGGCGGGCAGATCGCGGCGGCATTCGGAATGGACATCGCCACCTTCGTCGAGCAGGCGCCCGCAGCGATCGGCATGACCACCGGCCGCCTGGTCGAGCCGAAGGAAGTGGCATCCCTCATCACCTTCCTCCTGTCCGGCGCCGCCGGCAGTGTCGCGGGTGCGGACTACGTGATCGACGGCGGGCAGCTCAAGGCTGTCTGACCCTGCTGCACGGCGCGGCCGGCCGGCGGTGTCTCTTCTCGGATGCCCGGAATCCGGCTACCCTCATTAAAGTATGAATGTAATTTAAAAGAGCCAGGAGATAGTCATGACAGCAAACAGGCCGGTGGCGCTCGTGACGGGCGCGTCCTCGGGTGTCGGCAAGGAAGCGGCGCGCGCCCTCGTCGACGCCGGGTTCGACGTGGTCGGAACGAGCCGGAAGGCGACAGGGGACACCACGCGCGGCGTGACGTTCCTCCCCCTCGACGTGACCAGCGACGACTCGGTCAACAGCCTCGTCCGGCAGGTCATCGAGCGGTTCGGACGCATCGACGTCCTGGTCAACAACGCCGGGGTCGGCGCCAACGGTGCCGCCGAGGAGATCTCCGTCGCCCAGGCGCAGTACCTCTTCGACGTCAACGTCTTCGGCCTCATGCGCATGACCAACGCCGTCCTGCCGCACATGCGCGGCCAGGGACGCGGACGGATCATCAACGTCTCCTCCGTAGGAGGGTTCGTCCCCAACCCCTTCATGGCCATCTACGTCGCGACCAAACACGCGGTCGAGGGCTACTCCGAGTCCCTGGACCACGAGGTCCGCGAGCAGGGCATCCGGGTGCTGCGCGTCCAGCCCGGCCCCATCAACACCCCCTTCGACCAGAACATGGTCCAGGCCGACAACCCACTGCCGGTCTACGCACGCCAGCGGGCCGTCTTCGACGAGGTGGTGCAGGAGCAGATGAAGGGCGGTGACCATCCCGCCGCGATCGCCAAGGTGATCGTCGCAGCGGCCACCGCAACGAAGCCGAAACTGAGCTACCCCGCCGGCTCGATAGCCGCGCGCGTGAGCGTGCTGCGCCGCATCGTCCCCGCCCGCGCCTTCGACAAGAGCGTCCGCAAACTCAACCGGATGACCGGCTGACAGCCACGGGGAACCAGAAGCGCCCCACACGTAGATCCCGGTGCGCCTGATGCCGCCCGGTCGGCAGCCCGGGTTCTGCGCGAGAGGCCCGCGGCCGCGACAGCGGCGCCGGTCCGCCGGAATCCACCCGGCCGAAGACCGTCCGACACCGGATGGTTCACGGGCTCGGTGTCTCCGCACTCGGGGAAGCTGATGCGGTGGCGCACCGCGCACGCCTCCCGCCGTTCACACCGCCGGTGGCCGACCGGCCAAAGAACCACACCCGTTGGAAAGAAGGAACACCACATGCCCTCCCTCGATGGAGCAGTCGTCCTCGTCACCGGCGCCAACGGCGGCATCGGCACCCACTTCGTCCACGACGCCCTGGCTCGCGGCGCCGCCAAGGTCTACGCCACCGCCCGCTCCCCCCGCACCTGGGACGACGAACGCATCGTCCCCCTGACTCTCGATGTCACCGACCCCGCGTCGATCGACGCGGCCGTCGCCGCCGCGGCGGACGTCACCGTGCTCGTCAACAACGCGGGCGCGAACCCGCCGAGCGCGAGCCTGCTGGACGTCACCGAGGCGGACATCCGGGCGAACATGGAGACGAACTTCTTCGGACCCGTCCTCCTCGCCCGCGCCTTCGCACCGATCCTCACGGCCAAGCCGGCGTCAGTCCTCGTCGACGTGCACTCCGTCGCCAGCTGGTACGCCTTCGGCGGCATCTACAGCGCGGCCAAGGCCGCACTGTGGTCGGCCACCAACTCATTGCGCATCGAGCTCGCACCCAAGGGCGTCCACGTGACGGGTGTGCACATGGGCTACGTCGACACCCGGATGGCCGCGCACGCCGACGGACCCAAGATGGAGCCGGCCCAGCTCGTGACGACGGTCTACGACGCTGTCGAAGCCGGCGAGTACGAGGTCCTGGCCGACGAGTTGACCGCTCAGGTCAAGGCGGCTCTGAGCGGCCCGGTCGAGGCGCTGTACCCGGACCTGCGCGGCACGGACGCCTGAGCATGTCCTTCGGTCCTGACATGTATCTTTCCACGTCGGGCCCCCGCGATCCATGGCGTTGAAACAGCTGACCGGCGTCGAGGAGGTGTGCACCGCCCAGTTCGCCGAGCCGCCGACGACATCGGCCGCTCGACCCGGCAACAGCCCGATCGGCAGCGCGGCAGCGACCAGGGGGAGGAATGCCCGGTTGATCTGGGCTTTGGCTGAGGCGAGTGAGGTGTGGTCGCACACGTTGATCGCGTCCACCCAGGCCAGCTGTGTCTGCTTGCGTCCGTGCAGGTCGCGAGCGCCGACTGGAAGACGACTTGCGCTACACCGTCGATCTTCCGGTTGTCCGGGGGACCGCGGTCTCGATCCCGTCGGTCACCAGCCATAGGACCGGGTTGTGCTCGGCGAGGCGGATCTGACGATGAGCGGTCGGCCTGACGGGCGCAGGCCCTGCGCCCTCAGCGCCGGCTGGCCGTCCACGGGGCCACCACGGCCGGCGTCTGACCGCGCTTCACCGACGCTGCCGGGCACACGGTCGGTGTTCGCTTCGGGCACCGGCCCAACACGTTCCGACGGAGGCCGGGACGAGGACCACATTCGGACCGCCCCGCCATGGGCTGCGCGCCCCGCGCCTGCACGACACCGTGCGCAACGAGACCTGGAAGGCCGCCGCTCGGCCCGGAACCGCCGTGACGGTTCGCCAGTCGGCCTGGCACCCTCACGGCCTGCGGTCCCGGCACTGCGCCGTCGAAGCTACTCGTCGATGAACTGGACCGCGTGCTTCAGGAACCGCTCGGGGTACTGGAACTGCGCTCCGTGCCCGGCGTCGGGGTAGATGATCAGCTGAGCGTCGGGAATGTTCTGGGCGAGATGCCAGGAGTTGATCGAGGGGATCATCACATCGTTCTCGCCGTTGACGACCAGCGTCGGCTGGGTGATCGCGTTCAGGTAGACGAAGGGCGTCTCGCCCGGTCGCATCGGCGCGTAGCCGTGGGCCGCCTCCGCCTGCGCGTTCATGAGTTCGGGGGAGCTCAGCGGTTCCTGGTTAACTCGCTGGTGACGCTGCTCCCAGAAGGCTTTGCCCGCTTGCCGCGCGGCCTCCGAACGGCCGAAGAACAGGTAGAGGAAGTCATCCGCGCTGATCCGCGAGGCATACACCGATCCGGCCCAAGGCGCCCGGGCGATCGCGCTGTGGGCGCGGAGCCGTCGCCTCGGCGGCCGGCCCGGTCGCGGGAGGCGCGGCTCACAAGCGGAGGCTTCACATCGCGGCTCGCCCAATCGGCGAGACCCGGTCCGCTCCGGTCCAGGCCAGAGCGATCGCCCCGTCGAGGAGTGCTCGCTGCGCCGTGTCGCCCACACAGTGCGCTGCGAACTCGTGCTGGTGGTTGGTGGCGTGCGCCAGAGCCACTCACCATACAGACCCGAATCTACCTGGTGGGAGCAGGACCCGCGGCGGGCGCGTTACCGCTTCGCGTGTGGGCCGGAGGACACCAGAGAGGCAAGCCGATCGAACTCGTTGCACTCTGGCCCCTGTCCGGGGCCGTACCCGGATCCATGACGAGGCGGAAGGCCGACCCGATTGGCACCCGATGCACACCGTGCTCGCTTACGTCGCTGACCAGTCCCGCGCGCTCCCCGAGGCGATCCCGGCAGCGGTGGTGGCCGCCCTCCTTGTAGAGCGGGTGGTGCAGCTGCCGCGCGGCCGCTGCCTCACTGACCGAGCACTGCTTCGCGCGCCGCTCGGGACCAGATGGCCTGCTGCTGGGTCGTGAAGCCCATCCGGTTCCAGTGGAAGATGATGTGCCTGGCCAGGATGGTGCGGAGGCCGAGGCCGAGTTGCTTTGCCCCTGCCGCGTCCGCCAGGGCCTTTCCGCCGTGCTCCATGCCTGTCGTCCAGTCCGTCAACGCCGACAGCGGACCGTCAGCGAGCAAGGGGCCGGCGTCGAGTGTGAGGAGCTTCCGCATCGCGTCGACTATGGCGTTGACCTTGTCGGCGGATACGTCAGCGGGCAGCGCCCGTCTGGCCTCGACCTGACCCCACACGTCTCCCTGTTCACCCCACTCAAGGCCTGCGGCACGTAGGAAGAGGGCGAGTATGAGCAGGGATGTGGCCTTGGCGTCGAGCAACCCGCCCGGGCGCCCTTCGGCCACCTGGTCGTAGGTGAGTACCCCTGCGCTGTCGGTGTGAAATAGACGGTGGGCGATGGCCATCCCCGCCAACCCGCCGAACGCGATGGTCTCCGGCTCGTACATGGAGGTCCGCCACTCTTTCACGACGCCCCAGGAGACAGCCGAGTCCAGTGCCTGCTGCACGCGACCGATGGTGTCCTCCATGTGCGCGGCTGGCGCGGGTTGGACCCTCAGCCTCCAGCAGGGGTATTTCCGGACGAACCACCAGGCGCTCACCTCGCCTTCGCTGAGGGAGGGCAGGAGGTAGGTGCGGAACGTCCGAGCGGCGGACGGGTAGTCGGCGAAGGTGACGTTTGCCTGATACCAGCCTGTTGCTGGGTGCGCGAGCGCGGCACGGCCGGCGGCCTGGTAGCGCTGGACTGCGTCGGCCAGGAGGGCTGGGGGTGCCGGTACGCGTCGGGCCGCTTCCTCGATGGGCATGCCGCCGAGGACGGCTAGGACGGCGACCTCGACTGGGTTGGTGTCGTGTTGCTGCATCTGGGTTCCTCCTAGTTCAGCAACAGGCAGGCGTCCCAGTCCGTCGCGGTCACGGCGCCGGGCTCGGCGCTCATGAACGCGAGGGAGGCGCCGGCCGCGCCCTCCAAGAAGCCGGGCTCCTGCGGTGCTGGGGCGGCGAGGAACCGTTCGGGCGCCCGAAGGAGCCAGTCGTGGAACGGCCGAGAGGTCTCGGTCTCCGCGGCGACGCGCTGCACGGTGCGGATCAGACCTCCGACGCCATGGCATAAGCCGCGGCTGGTGAGCTGGTCGAGTTGCCGGGAGTCGGCCAGGCAGTACAGCAGGGCGCGCTCGGCCATGCGTTGACGGTCGCTGTCGTCGAGGGCGATGGCGGCGAGCTGCTGAGCGCGGACGATGCCGGGGGTGCCGTAGCACCAGGACGGCGCGGCACTCAGGGTGGGGGCCTGCCCGGTTTTGCTGACCCAGCGGGGCCAGCGGATTCCGTGGTGGTCGGTCTGTTGGATGCCGTCCAGCCAGCGCAGAATCCGGTACATGGCGAGTTCGTGCCGGTCCACGGTGATGCCGCGGCGCTTGGCCAGAGCGAGCAGCGCGAGGGGGCCGGTGATGCCGTGGGCGAGGCCGGCGTTGGCGTGCCCGCCCGGGGTCGCTGCCGCGTTGTTCGCCGGCGCGTGGCCGACCCACCAGCCGGGCAGTACCTGCCCACCGGCGCCGGTCACCGGCTCGGTGAGCTGGACCAGGTACTCCAGCACGCTGCGCAACTCCTGGCCCTCGGGCTGTCGACGCAGCAGGAGGGCGCCGATGCCCGTCAGCCCGCGGAAGAGGTCGTACTCGGCGAAGGTGGTGTGGACCCCTTGGTCGATGCGTGTGTGCGCCGCGGCCAGGCGGCGCCGGGCGTGCGCCGCGACGATGTGGTCCAGGGTACGGAGAGCCCCGACGTAGCGGTCACTGCCGACGGCGGCCAGTTGTAGCACGTACGTCATCGCGGGAGCGCCGACGAACAGGTTGGCGTCGTGGCCGTCGATGAGCGGACCTGCTCCGGCGAGTTTCCGATGTGCGACCTGGAAGCTGGCGAGCCCGGCGTGGGCTCGCTCGATGTCGAGGAGGGCGGTGCCGAGCGGGCCGCGTGCCAGGGACTGCCGAGTGGCGGGGTTCATGTCGAGCGGGACGGTGGTCACCGCGGGGCTCCTTCTGCGCGGGTGGTCCAGGACAGTGCGGCGGTGCGGGCCAGACGGCGACAGGCCGCTTCGGCATCCTGGTCGATGCCCGCAACGCGGTTGTGGTGCATGTGAAGCAGGGACGGCAGCACCCCGGAGGGGTCCGTGGCGGCCGCTTCGAGGGCGTGCCGGTATTCGCCGAGGCGCCTTCGGCGCAGCGCCCATACGTCGGCCACGTGAGTGCCGCGCGGAAGTGCCCGCAGGGCGGCGGCCTGGTCGGAGTCCGCGCCGGAAAGGCGGACGGCCAGGGCTTGGACGTCGCGGGGGCTCGCGTCACCCTCGTTCTTCAGGAAGTTCGTCGTCAGCCAGGTCCGGCCGGCCGAGGGAGAGCCGAGGAAGGCGGTGGCGATGTCCACCAGGCTGGCGCTGGTGACGGCTGGCTTGTGGCTGTCGGGCACGGGCATGACGATTTGAGCGATGGCCGCGGCGGAGTCAGCGGCGAAGTAGCGTTCAGCGGCCTCCAGGACGATCCCGGTGCCGTACCGGCCGGTCTCGGGTGTATCGGTATCCCACTGCACTCGCTGGATGAGACCTTCGCTGCGCAGCTCGGTCGCCCATGCCGCGGTCCGTTGCACGACCTCACCGAAGGCCTCGGGAGACGGGAGGCGCAGGCGCAGCCGCAGGTGGCTGTCGGGGTCGGCATAGCGGCTGAACCAGACGTCCGGCGCCTGAGAGCCGAACTCCAATAACAGGCGTGGCAGGTGGGGACTCAGTACCTCGGAGGCCCGGTCGGGGTTGCCGTACAGCTTCAGATACGCCCAGGGGGAGGCGCCGGGAAGCCGGCCTGCGTCCCGGCTCACGACAGCGTCGCGGCGGTATGCGGGCGCGGGGACAGGGGTCTGGCCGGCGGCGAACGGGATTGTCACCTCGTGCGCGCGTCCTACCCAGCCGAACGCGTCCTCCGGCGGTGCCTCGTGCAGTACCACGGCGCCTTCGCGGTCCACATCGGCGCGGAGCAGATGCCCATGGGCTGGGACGTCGAGGTCGAGGCGGAGCCGCTGGTCGTCGCTGCCCAGGTATACGGTCCGGGGGACGCCGTAGCGGGTACGCCAGTTGGTGAAGCGGACGGGCCAAGGTCCACCCCCGTCGAGGTCTCGGGTGCGGAGCCGCCAGCAGGCGGGGGACAGGATGGTGCGGCCGACTCGTATGGCGGGCAGGAACGGCAACTGCGCAGCAGCGCCCCAGGAGAAGGGGAGCAGAACTACGGTGTGTGAGCGGTGGAGTTCGGACACGAAGCGGGCCGCGGGGTGGGTGGCGTTGCTGAGTTCGACGGCGTTCATGATGGAGGGCTCGATCGGTTGGCCGGTGGCCAGCGACACCAGGTAGAGCTGTTGCGCATCGGCGACGACGCCGAGGTCATCCGCCTTGAGGGCAGCGTCGGGGTTGCGTTCGCCGACGGACAATACGTTGGATACGACGGCCGGGGCTCGGCCGACGTTGCGCGTCGGCACCCGCAGGGGCGGGCTGGAGACCTGGCCGCGGCCCGCTCCGGCGGTGAGGGTGGGCAGGCTGGCGTAGGCGGCGATCATCCGTTCCCGGTCCGGCCTCTCCAGCATGGTCAGGAAGCGCCCGGTGGTGGTGCCGGCGCCGAGGGACAGCCCCACGGTGGATAGCTTGAAGTCGCCTCGCTCCACGTCCTGGGCGGAGGCGGCCAGCACGCTGAAGCACAGCTCGATGTGCGCGGGTACCGGGCCGGGCTCGCCCAGGGATAAAGCCGTGATGTCTTCTGGAGCCAGTACGACTTCGCGCTGATGGCTGAGCGCCGCATCCTGGGCGAGGCCGAGGAGGTGTTCGTCGCGGCGGGTGGCGGCCAGCACCGGCCGCTTCAGCATCGTCGCGCGGTAGCCGACGGGGTAGCCGAGACCGGTGTCCGGGTCGATGAGGTCCAGGAGCGGCACAATGGCGCCCAAGCTGTAGCGCTCCAGGAAGCGGACGCGGTAGTCCTTCCAAGCAGGGGAGCCGCTGGGGAACGGCGTGATCCGCGCCATGACCTCCAGCGCCTTCTCGGCCTCGCGGGTCACTACCTCGGGCAAGACGATGTCGCAGTCCTGCCGCAGGTTCACGACGAGCGTCCGGTCGACGATGTCGGTGACCGCGATCATCCTCTCTGTGGCCTGCGCACGCAGGGCCCCTTGTTCGTGCACGGGGCCACTGTCGTGCCAGGTGAGGAGATTACGGATCTGCCGCAACTGCCGCGACGTGGTCGTGGCTACGTCCGCGGCCTCGAGCTGGTCGATGAGATGGCCCAGCGCGTCATCGCACGTCATGGGTGCGTGAAGGCTGCTCAGCAGGACGCGATGGGCGACGAGGTCGCGCAACATGTTCTGGACCATGAGGGGCGGGGCGTCGGGATACTCGCTCACCAGCTTGTCCGCGAGGTCGCCGACCGTTATCTCGCTTCGGGCCATATCCAGCACGGATACGACGGCCGGGGTGCGCCGCAGCCTGGTGTCGGTAGGGCCGTCGACTCCCGGCTGGTGCAGCACCGTGACGTGCCCGCCTCGTACGGTGCACGCGGGATTGACGATCACGGGCAGCCGGCGCAAGACATGCGGGTCGTGTTCGAGGGTTGCGACGACGTCGTGCAGCCACTGGGAGTCGGCTCGCGCGAAGGCGCGATGCCCGCCGTTCCACTCGACTCGCGCCGACGGGCCGATGCGCAGGGGCGCCGGCCCGGCGAGCAGCCCGAACGGCGTGGCGCGGTACTGCATCCGCAGCAGGTAGCGAGCCAGAGACGTGGCAGTGCGCCGGACGGTTCGCGGCCGCTGAGGCTCGTCCTCGAGGACCTGGCGGATGGACCTGACGAGCAGGGGACTGGCGATCTCGATCGCGGAAGTCCGGGTGTCGTCGGCCCAGACCTGGGCGATCCACTCTTTCCACCGGGTCACGTCGGCCGGGGTGTCACCGTCCAGGTCAGGCCAGGGAGGCAGTGCCGCCGACAGAGGGAATGCAGACACTCTGATCATGCCTGCGTCAACTGCGTGGTACATGGCTGTGCCTCCTTCGTGGTCGCGGTGGTTCGGGGGCCGGTCTGGCAGGCCGGCCCCCGGTGCGGCAGTGTCAGCCGCCGATGCAGGTGCTGTTGGAGCAGGCGGACTGGCAGGTCGCGCCGCAGCCGTCGCCGGTGTCGTTCAGCAGCGCCCCGGGCACAGCCACGGACGCGATGGTCTCGATGTGGAGGTCGAAGTCTGACCCGCCGTCGGCCGTGAAGTCGGTCGCGGTCTTCAGGGGGAGGCTGGTGCTCTGCGGTGCCATCTCGTTCTCCTCGTAGTGAGAGGGGTGGATGTGCTCTGCCAACCTGGCTGTGACGCCGGCAGCGTCACGGCCAGGAGATCGTGATCCGCGAGTGCGGCCGGTCGACGACCCGGCCCGCGGGAAGCTGGCCGTCCGGCGTGCCCGCCGGGTAGACCTCGATGTGCGCGCGGTCGCCGCGGTGCTCGCGGTTCCACGTCTGGATCTCCGCGACCAGCCGTTCGGCGACATCCTGGGCGCGTGGTCCGTGCCCGATCGCGCCGAGCTCGAACCGGTCCGGGTCTTCGGTGCGTCGCACGGTGCGGTAGGCGAAGCTGTCGCCGTCCACGAGGGTGGGGATCCCGAGGGGCGAGGCGGAGGCGACCAGGCCACGCTGCCGCGCGGCGGGCTTGGCCGCCATGAGGGGCAGGTTGTCCAGCGCGGTCGTCAGCCACAGGTCCAGGTGCTCGTTGGACTCGTCACCGGCGAGCATCACCGCCGACCACGCCTCGTGGCGCGGCATGTGCAGTGCCTCCGTCAGGGCCTTGGTGTCCGGCTGGGGGTGGTCGTCCAGGCGCAGGCCGATCTCCTCTCCCTGCACGTCGTGGATGAGGGCCACCTGCATGCGGTTCTCACCGGTGCCCTGCATTGGGACGAAGCCGCACAACTCGAAGCCGTCGCTGATCAGCCGGTGGTCGTCGCGCACGAAGGCGACGGTGCGGGTTAGGCCGCGCATGCGCAGTGGAACGACGAGCCTGCCGCCCGTGGTGAGCTGGTGCAGCCACGACGACGGGATGTCGGCAGCCTGAACGGTGACGATGATGCGGTCGAAGGGCTGGAAGTCGATAGCGCCGCTGCCGCCGTCGGCCGTGATGATGGTGACGTTCCGGTACCCGGTCTCCTTGAGGAAGCCTACGGCGCGCTGGGTGACTTCGGGGTCGATGTCCACGGTGACGACGTGGCCGTGCTCTCCGACCAATTCGGCGAGGTAGGCGGCGTTCACCCCGCCGGAACCGATCTCCAGGACGTTCATCCCCGGCTGGATATCCGCCTGCTCGATCTGCATGGCCTGGATGCGGGGCGCCGACACCGAGCTGATGTCTACGCCTGTCTCGTCTGTCTTCGTGATCAGCGCGGACTCGGCGTTGTACGCCTTCTCCATCTCCACCTCGGGCGCGGCGAGGTGCCGGGGGACCGCGCGGAACGCGGCTACCACCTGCGGGCTGCGGACGGCTCCTGTCTCGATCAGGTGCCGCACCATCTGGTTGCGCAGCTCCTGCTCGGAGACGGGTGGGGTCTGGGGGGTGTCGGTCATGCCGGGGACGGTATCCACGTGGGTCTCCTTCTCGGCGCCCGCGCGCCGAGGGGTTGCGGGCTGATGGTGCGTTGGTCGGCGCGGGGCACGCCGGGGAGTTGAGCCGTCCGGCTGCCCACCGTCACTTCAAGGGCGCTGGATGGTCGTTCTAGGCGGCGGGCCGGCGCGGTGCGATGACGCGGCCGTCCGGCAGCAGCTCGCCGGTGTCGTCGAAGACGAGCACGTCGTTGCACAACACCGCCCAGCCCTGAGCGTGGGCCCGGGTGACGACCTTCGCGGCCTCACGATCGGGGGCCTGGGCGGTGGGGCATCGGGGTTCGTGCTGGCACACGGTGCTCGCCCTCTCGGAGGGGCTGTGCGGGTGGGGCCCTCTTCGGCCGTTTCGGGACGATGGGGAAGCCGGAGCGGTCAGCATCCGCTCACACCCTCGACGACACCGAGGCGCTCCAGGCGGTAGACCAGATCGGTAGTGATCGATCCCATGCGTCGAAGGAGACCAACGGCTTTGCGTGGGTCGCCGGACAGCTCTTCGACCCGCACTGCACGAGCCAGCACGATCAGTCGGGCGGCCTCGGTGTCCCTCTCCTCCGCCCTGTCGAGCAGGGCGCGGTTCACCAGCTGCATGAGGGCGCCGCGGAAGCGCTGAGCCAGTTCCTCGGCCGTGTCGTAGTTGGGGAGAAAGGCCACCGGGTGGTCGTCGTCGCCGAGGACGGTGTCCAGCCCCTCGTTGACCTCATCCCAGTCCACGGGCTCCCACCGCCGGGCCGCATTCAGGACGCGTTCCAGGCCGGCCACCTGCATCGGGGGCT
This sequence comes from Streptomyces sp. NPDC020958, assembly GCF_055562175.1. Lineage (NCBI taxonomy): Bacteria > Bacillati > Actinomycetota > Actinomycetes > Kitasatosporales > Streptomycetaceae > Streptomyces > Streptomyces sp. NPDC020958. The sequence continues at coordinate 651,866 of NZ_JBVHFU010000001.1, forward strand.
CCCACGTCGACGGCGGGACATTCGGGTTCCTGGGACGGACCGGGGGTGCTTCCTGTGCTAACGCTGCTGTGCCGTTCACTGGACCCCCTTGATGACGGTGTCTCCGCTGACGCCTTGCGCGGACGTTTTCCTGTCGATGGCGGGCCCCTCCAGCGATCACGCGGGGAGCGCCTGCCTCACACAGGTAACCGCCCAACTACCGACGGTGGACAGGCAATTCCGCTGAGGCTTCGTTGGCGTACGACCGGAAATTTTTACCGACGAGGATGCTCAGGGACGGTGGACGCGGCTACCTTGACGCCATGACGGGGAACCCGCACCTTGCAGCTCGGCTGGAGAAAGCAGGAATGAAGCAGGCCGAGCTGGCGGACCGACTCAACACCAGGCTCGGCGCGCTGACGGGCCGCCCCGGCAAGCTCACCGACCGCCACGTCCGGAACTGGTTAACCGGAAAAACTCGCTGGCCGCAGGCAAGACAACGCGTCGTTCTCGAAGAAGAATTCGGCGTGCCAGCGGAGCAACTGGGCTTCGTCCCTCCCGCTGCACGAGAGCGAGCACCTTCGGAGGACCCAGTGCGGCGACGGACCTTCACCACAGCGACGGCGTCTCTGACCGCCGCCGCCTTTCTGCCCGCGGTCCCTTCCAACGGATCAGCACGGCTGGGCATGAGTGACGCCGACAGGCTGGAACGCAACTTCGCCGAGCTGGTCAAGGGCGACAACGAAGGCAGCAGTACCGGCATCCGGCTGGAGACACGAGCCCTGGCACACGCCCAGCACGCCCTGGACCTGCAAGCAGTGGGCCAGGCCAGCGCCCGCGTCCGCCGCCGTCTGTACTACCTGGCGGCCGCGTTCACAGGCACCGCACTCTGGGCCGCCGTCGAGGCGCAGGAGACCCAGCGAGCTCAAGGACACCTGCACAAGGCTATGACGCTGTCCGGCATGGCGGGCAGCAGCGAGATGCACATGCGGCTGTGGGGACACGCGGCTCTGCTTGCCTTCCAGCAGCGGCACATGCATGACGCTCTGGCAGCGGCGGAGGCCGGCAGGCGCTCGCACGTGTGCCGCAGCGACGCCCTCTTCCGCTCCCTGGCCAGCGCACGCCTCGCCGGGATCCAGTCCGCGGCGGGTGAGGACTCCGCAGCCTTGCGTACCCTGGCCCATGCCGAGCAGACGTACGAGCGGGCCGACCTCGAAGAACAACGACCTGCATGGATGTCCTTCTTCGACCGCGCAGAACTGGACGGCCTGGCCGCCCTCGTCATGGGGCGGATCGGCCGGCACGACGAGTCCGAGGCCCGTCTGCACCGTACCCTGTCGCTGCTCCGCCCAGAGTTCCACCGCAACCGCACCTACTACTCCATCCAACTGGCGCTGGCCCAACTCGCCCAGGGCGAGGCGGATCAGGCCGTGGCCACTGCGCTGCCCCTCCTGCCAGAAGAGGGTGAACCGCTAATGGCCGGAAGGAACGGGAGACTTCTACGCCAATTCGACCGCACGCTTCACCGGTTGGCACCCGGGGCAGGGTTCGTGATCGAGTGGCAAGAGCGCTTCACCGAAGGAGAGAAATCACTGTGAGTACGGTCGACGTAAAGCACTTCGTTGCTGCGGACCTTCCCGAGATCCGGCAACAGATACTCGACATCCACGTCGAGGTCCGACACCGCGACTTCGGACTCACAGGCCCGTTCTACGACGTCGACCGATTCGACGAGCGGCTGTCGTCCTATGCGTCCCGACCCGGCTGGACTGCGGTGCTGGGCTACGAGGATGGTGAGCCCGTCGGCTTCTGCTTCGGCACCACCCTTGCACCCGACACCAGATGGTGGAACAGCATGCTCACGCCACTGTCCGAGGACACGACCACCGAAGACGGAAACCGTACCGTCGCACTCAACGAGATCGTGGTCCGTAAGCCTTGGCGGGGCCGAGGTGTCGCATGGCAACTCCACGAAGCGTGGCTGACCCACCGGGCGGAACAGCGGGTGACACTCCTCGTGAATCCGGCGAACGGAGACGGGGCCGTGCAGGCTGTATATGAGGCATGGGGCTATCGAAAGATCGGCGACCAGAAGCCCTTCGCGGACTCTCCCGTGTTCTCCGTGATGCTGCGCCCTGTCAAGCAGAGCTGACACGTTCCGCCGGTTGCTCGGCGGCTGGACCAGGAGCCCCGCCGGCGCGGTAGTGCCGACAGCGTCGGAGGGGCGACCGCCATCTCTTGTGAAATCAGAGGTTCCGGTTGCCGTGAGCTTCCCACGTGATCGCACCGCGCGGGCCATCACCTCAGTGGAGGTGGGGCCTTTTCATGCCCTGTCGTCCTCGCCATGGACGCGGCGCAGCCGTCACGCGCGCCGGTCACCTACTACCTGCTCAGGCAGTGCGCGCTGACGGTGTCGGCTGGGAAAGGCTGGTCACTCCCATGGTCCGAGTGATCGTGATCTCGATGACAACTCGCTTCGGATCGGGAGCCGGGGTCCGTCCATGGCGGTGTGCGTAGCGGGCGACAGCGTCTTCCACCGCAGCAGCATCGGTGCGGACCTCCGCTGTGCGCTCCAAACTCGCCCAGCGTCCTGCGTCGACCTGACAGACAGCCACATGTGCTTCACCGGGTCGGTGCGCCTGAATGTTGGCCACCTTCTTGCTTGATTTGCGAGTGGTAACGCGAGCGATGCTTGCATCGATGTCGATGGTCACACCGACGGGCACAACATGAGGGCTTCCATCAGGGCGAAGAGTGGTCAGTGAGCACAAGTGATACCACCCCAAAACTCTGAGTACCCGGGCATCTGGCTGAATCTGTCCGCTCGCATGACCAGGAGGATAACGCGGCGAGGCCGGGGAGACCGCAGACCTCTCGCCACCGCTGCACTCGATGCTGCATCTCACGAGGGTGCCTTTCCGGTAGGTAAATTGATATATGTCTGAAATCTCCCCTCGCTTATCATCTCGAAATGATAACGAATCCGTGCAGCCAGTGGCGGGGAGCGAACAAAATGAACACAAGGGTAAGTGGCAGCTCAGGTGCTTGATCGACATTCTTTTTGACTGATTTAAGCGGATTTCGCCTACCTATTTTCAGCCCTCCTCGGATCCCGTAGAGGGACTTTCGATCGTTGATCACTTACGGGCCTCACGTAAGGTCCGAAGGGTTCCTGGGGGCCTCTCCGGAGGCATTTGTTCGGTTGGCTGCCGTTCGCGCTTGCGACTAAGCGGCTAACGGAGGTCTCGTTCGACCTCGCAATCCGATCGCTTCGGCACGCCGTCACTTCATGTGGGCTGCCCCGGGGACGGAACATCTTTGACCCGTGGTGGCTGACGCACGGCTCCGAGCGCGAGCTCCGTTCAGCCGGTACGAAGGGATTGCACAAATGTCTCCGGGAGAATGCCCTCGTGGCGTGCCGGAATCTACGGGACCCGTGCGGGGGTGGGCGGGACGTCGGCGGCTGGGGCGATGGCGTACGGCCGAGAAGCGCACTGTGGAGCGCGGCCTGCACCGTCGACTGCGGCAGGAGTTGCGCAGCCTCGGTATCGCCCCGCCTCTGGACGTAGAGAAGCTGGCCAGGGCGCTGGGCGAGCGGCGCGGACGTCCGATGGTCCTGCGCCCCTTCGCGTTGGAAAAGCCCGGCCCTTCGGGCCTGTGGGTCGAGATGCCGAAGACTGACGTGGTCCTCTATCAGGAGGAGACGACCCGGCTGCACCAGCGGCAGATCATCCTCCACGAGCTCCTCCACATGATCGTCGATGAGTGGGAGGAAAGTTGTGAGGTCGCTGAGCGTTCCCCGGGCGAGTTCGTCGAGGAGTGGTCAGTCCTGATGCCCGTCCTTGACCCCAAGTTGATCCGGCGGGTCGCCGCCCGATGCTCGTACGAGGACGCGGAGGAGTGCTCGGTCGAGCTGGCGGCCACGATCATCCTGGAGTGGTCCTCGGTTGTGGACGCGCTTCCTCCGTTGTCGGAGGACCCCCGAGTGCGTCGGGTTCAGTCCGCTCTGGGCGACCGACGAGGGTGGTTGTAGGTCGTGGCGAAGTACCTTCTGCTGATCATCGCTGTCGCGGTCGTGTGGCGGCTCTACCTGTGGATCCGTGCTCCGCACGACGCTCCCACGCGGTCGGTGGCACTCGCCTTCCTGTTCATGGGGCTGTCGTATCCGGCGGCCATGCCGGGAGGCGCCAGCGGCATCGACACCCTCGCCGGGCACGGCATGGCCCGGCTCGCCCAGAACCTGTTGCTGTTGCTGGCGGTCTACTTCCTGATGTGCTTCTACCTGTACTCGGCGGACGGGTCGGGAGCGCGTCGTCGTGCCCGGTGGGAAGGCGTCGTCATGACCCTGGTCGCGGTGGGGATCACCCTGGCCGCCGTGACCGTGCCGCGGGATGAACTCGGCAAGCCGTATGTCACCGTGGACATGACGGTCCCGCAGATCTTCGTCTTCTACACCGTCGCCGGCCTGTACCTGATGTACGCGATCGGTGCCGCCGCATGGTGGTCGGCCGCCTACGCGCGCATGTCACGCCGGCCGCACGCCACCGGCCTGTGGATGGCCGCGATCGGCCTGGCCGGGATGGCTGCGGCCTCTGCGATCCGCGCGGTCTTCGTCACCGTGCGGTGGAGCGGTGGTTCTGTGCCGTATCGGGTCAACACCTACGCGTCGCTCTTGCTGGTCGTGTCCAGCCTCCTCTTCGCTGCGGGCGTCACGTACTCGGTGGCCCGCGCCAGGGCCACTGCCATGCGGCTGTGGCTGCGTCGGCGACGCGATCACCGTCGGCTGGCCCCCCTGTGGCAGCTCCTGTTCGAGGTCTATCCCCAGAACCACCTGCGTCCCGCTTCGTTGGGGTTCTGGGATCGGTGGCGGGCCCGTGGTGTCCACCGCCGGTACCACCGCCGGATAGTGGAGTGCCGGGACGGACTGGTCGACATTAGCCCCTACGTGGTGGGCAGGGGAGAAGACGTGAACCTCCTGGACCTTGAGCCCGCTCAGCTGGCCCAGCGTCTGCGCGTCGCCGCCGACATGATCAAGAACGATGTTCCGGCACCGGGGCCGGCTGTCGCCCTCGCGATGCCGAAGGGGGAAGACCGGGACGAGGACGTTCGTCAGCTGATCGCGGTTTCGGACGTACTCCGGCTGACCGCGTGACCACGAGAGAACGAGGAGACGACACGACATGCTGATCACGGCCGACCGGATCCTGACCGGTTCCGGGACGTACCTGGAGGACGGCGCCATCCTCGTCGAAGGCGCCACGATCACCGCGGTCGGACCCCGCACGCAGCTCGCCTTCCGTGCCGACGCGGACGAGACGCACCTCGCGTTTCCCGACGCGACGGTCGTTCCCGGGCTCATCGACACCCACGTCCACCTGGTGTTCGACGGCAGCAGCGACCCGGTGGCCGCTCTCCGTGCTTCGGACGACGAACACCTCCTGTCGGAGATGCGCCGACGCGCGGAGCAACTCGTCCGCAGCGGTGTGACGACCGTTCGGGACCTGGGCGACCGCAATCACCTGGCTCTGCGTCTGAACGAGGAGATCGGCCGAGGCGACACACCTGGGCCTCGTGTCGTGTCCGCGGGCACCCCGTTGACCACGCCCGGAGGCCACTGCTACTTCTTGGGCGGCGAGGTCTCCGGCGAGGCGTCAGTCCGCGACTTGGTGCGACGGAACCTGGCGGCGGGTGCCGGCGTGATCAAGGTCATGGCGACCGGAGGCGGTCTGACCAAGGACGGGCCGAAGAGCTGGCAGAGCCAGTTCTCGGCGGACGAGCTTCGCGCTCTGGTGGACGAAGCACATCAGGCTGGCGTGCCCGTGGCCGCGCACGCCCACGGGGTGGACGGCATCTCGGCGGTCGTGGACGCGGGCGTGGACACCATCGAGCACTGTTCCTGGATGGCGGAGGACGGCTTCGGCCTGCGCCGAGACGTGCTCAAGAAGATCATCGATCAGGACATCGCCGTCTGCCCGGCTGTCAGCCCCCACTGGCAGATGGTGCCGCGTGTCTTCGGCGAGGAGCGGGCGAAGGTCCTTTTCGGGCAGGTCCGGGAGATGGCCGAAGCCGGAGTCAAACTCATCGCCGGCACCGACGCTGGAGTGCAGCGGACCGGGTTCGACGGGTCGCTCGTACCCGCCCTCGCGTTCTACGCGCACCTGGGCATCACGAACGACAGGATCATCGACATGGCCACCGCCCACGCGGCCGACGCACTGGGTGTCGGCACCTCGGCCGGTCGCATCGCCTCTGGTTTCCGTGCCGACCTGCTGGTCGTCGGCGGAGATCCGCTGACCGACCTCGATGCCCTTGGGAGCATCCGTGCGGTGATCGCCGCCGGACAGATGCACGAGCCAGGCTCTGGGACTGATCAGTCGTAGCCCCTCGGGCAGCCCAAGGCTCATGGAGGGCGTCTGGGCCAAGCGAAGCCCCCGTCATCGTCTTCCGATTCCGACGCGAGGACGATGGCCGACGTCGTGATCTTCGGTGACGAGCCGTAGCCAGCCATGCTCCCACAGCCGCCCGGCGGTGACGGTACGTGGACTGTCGTCCGCCGACTCCGAGGGGCGGCGGACGTGCGGGATGGGCTCGGTGGGACCTGATGTTCGAGCGTGCGACGGGCGTGTCCTCGCCTTGACCTGCGCAGTTGTGCTGTTCCATTTGCGGGGACACGGATGACGGGACGGAAGTCCATGGTTCAAGAGCTGACCGCCACGTTGCATACGACACTGGGACAGATCGTCGTGAGGCTGTTTCCGGAGTCCGCGCCAGAGACGGTCGCGAGCTTCAGTGGCCTGGCCCGGGGGACCTGGACGTGGAGAGATCCACGGACGGGCGAACTGGGCTTCGGGCCCCTCTACAACGGAACGATCTTCCACCGGGTGGTGGCCGGCCTCATGATCCAGGGAGGTGACCCACAAGGCGATGGCACAGGAGGACCGGGCTGGGAGTTCCCGGACGAAATCGACCCGTCGGTGAATTTCGACCGGCCGTACATGGTGGCCATGACCACCACGGCTCCGGACACTGTCGGCTCGCAGTTCTTCATCACCCTCAGGCCTGCACCGCATCTCAACGGCCGACACACGATCATCGGCGAGGTGATCCAAGGGCAAGAGGTCGTCGACGCCATCGCGAAGATCCCCGCTGGCCGCAACGGTCGCCCCATCACGGAAGTCATCGTCCAGTTCATCAAGATCGACCGACAGGGGACCTGAGCCAGTCCGGTATCACTCGTTTGTGTTTGTCTCCTTCTCCTCCAGCTCCGCCACCAACTCGTTGACCAGCGCCATCGCTTTGGGCGACAGCCCCTGTGCGCCGAGGCCGCGAGCCCTCACCCGGCCCACGGCTCCCTTCTTGGCGGCTGCCAGGAGCTGAAGGCCCTCGTAGACCTGGGCGGCCACGGCGTCATCGGGTTCGAAGTACATCCGCGAGACGCCGACGACCGTCGCCAGTCCGTCCAATACGGCAGGCGGCGCGGATTCGGCGACGCCGGTACGGAGGTTCCGGAACTCCTCCTCGGTGATGATCTGAGTCCCGGCGTGGGCGTTCACCGCGTTGGCCATTTCCGCGTCGGAGGGAGGGCCAGGGGGGCTGGGGTACGAGTTGTCGAGGAGCAGAGTGATCTTCTCGGCCAATGACTCGGGAGGGCCGCCGGGACGCGAGGCCGCCCTCTTTCCCGACAGCTCGGGTTCGTCGATATGCAGCCCCTGTGCCTTGGCGATTGACCTGTCCTCAGCTCGCCGCAGCTCATCCTCGCTGACCCCGTACGCCGACGCCAACGCCGGGACGTACTTGTCCTTGAGGCGTCGCTCGCCGCGTTCGGCAGCCGCCACTGGCCCGGCGCTCCGGGTTCCGATCAGTTCGGACGTCTCGTACTGGTAGTAGCCGGCGTCGCAGCGCAGATCGGTCAGATCGGGGGGGCCGGACCGCGGGAACAGGTCGTCCAGCTCCCGGCCGAGCGCGCGGGCCAGAGCGGGAAGCTTCTCCGGGTCGGGAGTCTGCGCACCGCTCTCCCAGCTGGCGACCGCGGAGTCGGAGACACCCAGGGCCTCGCCCACGGCGGCCTGGTAGATCTCAGCGGCTCGCCGGACCACACGCAGACGGCTCCGGTCGAAGTGGCGGGCAGGCATCTGACCTCGCTTTTTATGCAAGCTGGAGTCGATCCAGTGTGTTGACTTTTTCTCTAGCCGGGAATAGCTTCAGCTTAGCGAAGAGCGAGCGGCATCGCACGCGGCTCGGTCTTCCTCTTCGACCCCACCAACGCTCCCGGCGGAGGTGGGGCTGCCGGAGTGCAGCCGCGGCATCCCGCGCGCGGGGGGGCTCCCGGAAGGAATCGGTACCGAGGGCTCCGTCCCTCGGGCGTTGGAACGTGTGCGGCTTCGAGCCTTGAGTGGGCGGAAGGCGCACCCTTCGGCCACTCCCTACCCAAAACGGGACCTGTGAGTGGCTGTCACGTGAGGAGTGCCGCATGTCTCTGCTGCGTCGAACGGACGTCGGAAGCCACATCTGGATCCAGATCTCGGGAGCTGTGGATATCCGATCCCGCGCCAATCCCCGCCCCCGCTGAACCTCGCTCACTTAGCGGTGCAGGATTCGGTCCGGAGTGCTATACCCGGCACGACCTTCCGCCGGGAGCATTCTCCAGCCCCAGCGGTATATGTCGAGTTGGCGTCGGCTTCCCGCAGTGCCCGCTGTCCGCTGGAGTGTTCACCACGTGTTGCATATGTTGCTGGTCCAACGCCGGCACCGCCGAACGACGACCCCGCAATGGAGGAAAGCGAAACCACGCCCAGCGTCAACTCTGCGATTTCCAGCAGGAAATGAGGACGGCGCCCAGGAGTTAGTGGCTCCCGGGCGCCGAGCCCGCCACCCCTGAGGGTGCGGATTCATAACCGGGGCGAGTCGGCTGGCCTTTTCGACGAGAACGGCCGTCCCACCCCACCTACGAGTGAGGAATTGTCGCATGCCCGCGTCCCGAAGCGGAAGGGCGATCACCGCCCGGCCCGCCAAGGCTGTTGAACCCCCGGACGATATCCGTCAGCACCGCCTGGCTGTCCTCCTGGCGGACATGGTGCCTGGTGCCCGCATCTTCCGCGTCTCGCAGCGCCAGCCCGGTCAGACCTGGCCGAGTCCCTATACCCGCGCGTACGACGAGCGGGGACAACCCATATCTCTCAACCGGGCCCAGCGAACCGCCGCCGCCCGCTGGGTGATCCGGGCCTTTCCCGGGGCGAACTGGGACGGGGCGCATGACCTCGACCTGACCACCGGGTCCCTGCGTCCCACGGCGAGGGCCTGCGCTCCATCGGACGGGGGCCGCTGACCCGTGGCCCGGATCCGAACTATCAAGCCCGAAGCCTTCGCGTCCGAGTCGCTCGCCGCCGTCTCCCTCGCCGCCGAGCGGACCTTCTTCGGCCTCCTCACCCAGGCCGACGACCACGGCCGCTTCCGCGACCAGCCTGCCGTGATCACCGGACTGCTGTGGTCGCTGCGCCCGGAGCACGGACCCGTGGACGTCGAGGACGACCTGACCCAGCTCGCCGCCGCCCACCTGATCTGCCGCTACGGAGGTGACGACGGCAAGAGGTACCTGCACGTCGTCACCTGGCGCCAGCACCAGAAGATCAACCGGCCGAGCGGCGTCCGCTTCCCTGCCTGCCCGCACCACGATGTCGAGCAGCCCGTTCCGGACGCACCGCGAGCTCACGGAGACGGCACTGAGTCCTCCGTGAAGACCCACGGAGGGCTCAGTGAGGGCTCACGTACCCGGGACGAGATCCCCAACCCTCACAAAACCGCAGCTCAGAACACACTTCGTGAGCCCTTGCGGAGCGCTCACGGAGGACTCAGTGAGCCCTCGATGAGCCCTCACGGTCCGGATCTAGGACCTAGGAACTTGGATCTAGGAACTACTTCTCCTTCGGGGGGCGCAGGCGCCCCCGCATCGGAGACCGTCTCGACTCAGCAGCTCATGGCCGAGTACGCCGCTGCCTGTGCCCACCGCCCGCCCAGCGGCGTACTCGGTCACCTCGGACGGGAGACCGCCAAGCTCCTCGCGGAGGGCATCGATCCGGACCACGTCCGGGCCGGTCTGGCGCGCCACCGGGCGAAGGGGCTGCACCCGAGCACCCTGCCGAGCCTGGTCCACGAGGCCATGAACGCCACCCCCACCAGTTTGGTGCGGACGGAATCGCGGCCTAACGTGCCCGTTCACCGGGCCTGGGCCAATCCCGCCGACCCTGCCGCCGCCTACGCCGAGGAGCTGTGATGCGCGACCACGACGCCCAGCCCGTCGGCGGCATCGCCCGACGCCTGACCAACATCCTCACCTCACGGGGTATCGACCCGGCCACGCAACTCACCGACCCGGTCGAACCGATCCCCGCCCTCCAGGCGGCACAGGCCCGAATCCCGGCCCGCTACCAGGCAGCCGTCGCCGACCACCCGGCGGTCGCCGCCTGGGTCCGCGAGATCGCCGAGGCCGGCCGTCCCGGACCCGAGGGAGCCCGGGGCATCGCGCAGGGCCGCTCGCTGCTGATCGTCGGCACCACCGGCACAGGCAAGACCCACCAGGCGTACGGCGCGATCCGCTCGCTGCTCATCGCCGGCGTACGGCTGCGCTGGAAGGCGACCACGGCCGCCGACCTGTACGCCGAACTGCGACCCCGCCTCGGGCACGACGGCGAGCGGGAGCTGATGGACCTCGCCCGCTGCCCCCTGCTGATCGTCGACGACCTCGGCGCGGCCAAGAACAGCGAGTGGACCGAGGAGATCACGATGCGGCTGATCAACCGCCGCTACAACGAGATGCTCCCGACGCTGATCACCACCAACCTCGGCATGGCCGACCTGCGTCAGCACATCGGCGACCGGGTCGCCTCCCGGCTGACCGAGATGAGCGACAAGGTCATCCTCGACGGCCCCGACCGCAGACGAGCCCTCGCAGCCGAGCGTCGCCGCGTCCCCGCCGTCTGATCCCCGCCGCGACCGGCTGCCACCACCTCCGCCTCCTTCACGCACCAACCCCTGGGACGCGCCTGCCCAAAACGCGCCCGGGGCGACCGGAGACACCCACATGCACAGCACCGAGAACCAGACGCCGCGCACCCTTGGCGACCTCACCTGGCACGACAGCGCCGCCTGCCGCTCGACGACCCATCACCAGGTCGATCCGGACATCTTCTTCCCCGAGCCCGACGAGATGGACCGCATCCGCGCCGCCAAGGCCCTGTGCGCGCAGTGCCCCGTCCGTGCCACCTGCCTGGACGCCGCCCTCGAAAACGGAGACCGCGACGGCATCCGGGGCGGCATGACCGAAGAGGAACGCGACCCCCTGCACCGCAATGTCCACCGCCGCTGCGACTACGCCCGAGTCAACGCCGTACTCGCCGGCCGCGACATCCACCTCACACAGGCCGAGCGCGACGCCGTCGTCATAGCCGCCTACCACGCCGAGGTGCCGGCCGAGCGCCTCGCCTGGCTGCTCAAAATCACCGAGGAACACGCCGAGAAGCTCTACCGACGCACCCGCCGGAAGATCCGCAACCGCGCCGTCGACCACAGGAAGACGGTGAACGAGGGGAAGAAGAAGCCCAAGGCCAGCCCCACCACGGAGCTCAAGGCACCCACAGCCGAGACACCTGCACGTGGCGACCTCGGGACGGCCGCGTGAGTCACAACGCCCCAACACCGGCGCGGATCACCGGCTGGGACCGAGCCGCGATCGTCGCGCTCGGCGGCGCCGGATGCGCTCTCTCGTACGACGCCCTGCAGCAGATGGCCACCGCCATCCACGTCCGAGGACCCCTCACGTTCCTCTTCCCTCTGGTGATCGACGGCTTCATCGCCTACGGAGTGCGCGCCCTCCTGGTCCTGCGCACCGCCACCTTCGCCGCACGCCTGTACGTCTGGACGCTGTTCGGCACGGCGACCACCGCCAGCATCTGGGCCAACGCCCTGCATGCCGTACGCCTCAACCAGCAGCATCCCGGAGGCGGCGGACTCCGACTCGGCGACGTCACCGTCGGCGCCCTGTCCACCCTCGCCCCGCTCGCCCTGGCCGGAGCCGTCCACCTGTACATCCTCATCGCCCGCCGGGTCACCGAGGCCGGTCACCACGGACACCCGGACACCGTCGCCGTCCGCACTGACCGGATCACCGCTGACCGGCCGGAGACCCCGCAGGTGGCGGACGGACGTCGGCCGGTCCCGGTCACCTCCGGGCACTCGGCCGCGCTCTCCCGGCCGGAGAACGGCCGTCCGGCGGTCACTTCCGGCCCGGACATGCCGCGAATGGCTGACCGGGAGGAGGCGTCCGGACACCACCCGGAGAGCGTCCCGGAGCCGGAGTCCACGCACGGCGGAGACACCACTGACCTGGGCGGACGGCCGGTCAGCAGACCTGCCCCGATCACCCGTCTCCGGCTCGCCGCCCCCACGGCCACCGAGCGGGAGACCAGCCGGGACACCGCCTCAGAGGCCTCGGACACTGGCGGCCCGGACACCGCCGCGTCGGCGGACACCCTCCTGCCGATCGCCCGCCAGGCGGTCGCCGACGCGGGCAAGGTCACCCGCGAGGTCGTCGCGGACGCCATCCGCGGACAGGGCAAGACGCTGTCCAACGACCGGCTGACCGCCCTGATGCGACACCTCCGCGCCGAGAGCAGCCACAAGTCGGCCACCAGGACCGGCTGACCGACCGGCCCGGACAGGCGGGCGGCCAGCGGCCACAACCTGGCCGCCCGCCCGCACCCCGCCAACTCTCCTCCACGCACCGGAGACACACATTGCGCACCACACCGACCACCCCGGCCGAAGCGGACGCCTGGATCACCGTGCTCCGGCGGTACGGCCACCTGCACCGTGCCGAACCCGGCCCGGACGGAACCTGGACCGTGCAGCGAACCCCCGCCAGCACGCCCCGCACCCTGCATCACCCGGTCCTCGCGATCGACTTCCTCGCCGAGATCCTCCGCGACGTGCGCCGTACGAAGGCCCGGACGCACTGATGGCACGCTCCGAATCACCCGAAACAACCTCTGACCTGCGGCAAGGTGACTGCCCGGCACGAGGCCGAGCAAGCTGTAGCTTCCGAAACTCCTCCGCGGCCCGTGGCCGCGGAGGAGTTTCGGAAGCGCATGCCCCCGCCCCGGGAGGGGTGGCGGAAGCCCGGCACCAGGGTGCGCCGTGCTCGCAAGCCGCGACCGAGGGCGGATCGCGGCCAGGAGAGGACCCGAACCCGCCCGCCACTACGCGTACGCGCCCCCGCCTGCGCCAGAGCGTGCACCGTGACCAAGTCCGCAGCGTCCGACTGACCTCCGACGAACTCGCGTTGGTGAAGCACGCCGCGGAAGCCGTCGGCCTGAAGACCGCCGGGTTCCTCGCCGACGCCGCGGTCGCGGTCGCCCGGCACCAAGGAGGCCCGCAGCCTTGGCTGTTGGACCAGCGCGGCCGGGTCGAAGAACTGATGGCCGCCAGCGCACAGCTCGCCCGCGCCGGCAACAACCTCAACCAGGTGGCCCGCATCCTCAACTCCGGCGGTCAGGTGGAGTACGCGGACGACGCGGTCGCCCGCGTCCTGCGGGCCGCGGACCGGGTCGAGGCCGCCGCGATCGAGATCGCGCGGCGCTGACGGTGGTCCCCGACATCTCCACCGGCAGCCGCACGTACGGACTCCTCAACTATCTCTACGGACCCGGCCGTCGCGACGAGCACACCGACCCGCACCTCGTCGCATCCTGGGTGCCCGAACTTGCCCACGATCCCGGACGCGATCCGGTCGCCACTCTCAAGCAACTCGCTGACCGGCTCGACCTCCCCGTCCTCGCCCTTCCGAGGGACCGGCGCCCGATCCGGCACGTCTGGCACTGCCCCGTGCGCACGGCACCCGGCGACCGTCACCTCACCGACGCCGAATGGGCCGAGGTCGCCCGCCGCATCGTCCACGCCACCGGCATCGCCGAAGACGGCGACACCAAGGCCTGCCGTTGGATCGCCGTACGCCATGCCGACGACCACATCCACCTCGTCGCCACCCTGGTCCGCGAAGACGGCCGCCGCCCCCGCCGCCACGAGGACGGCATCCGCGCCCAGGCCGAATGCCGAAAGATCGAGAAGGAATTCGGCCTGCAGATCCTCAACGGCGGCGACCGCACCGCCGCCCAGCGCCCCACCAGCGCCGAACGCTCCAAGGCCCAGCGAACCGGCCGGACCGAGACACCCCGCGAAACGCTGCGGGAGAGCGTTCGCCACGCCCTGGCCGGAGCCGCCAGCGAGGAGGAGTTCTTCCACCGCCTCGCAGAAGCCGGCCTTCGTGTCGAACAACGCATCGCCCCGTCCGGCGACACACTCGGGTATAAGGTCGCCCTCCCAGGCGACCGCAACCGCGACGCCGAACCCGTCTGGTTCTCCGGCTCGAAACTCGCCCCGGACCTCTCCCTGCCGAGGATCCGTCAGCGCCTGGAGGCCGGGCGCCTCGATGGCGAGCCCATCACGGACCATGGAGATGACCGAGTACCTCGCCCGGCCCCTGCACGGCGCCAGGCGGTCACGGTCGCCGAACGAGCCGTATCGATCCTCGACGGGGACGATGACGAAGACTCCGCCGCCCAACTCGTCGGCGCCGGCGAACTCCTCGACGCTCTCGCCCAGACCGCCCCGCCCTCGACCCGCGCGGAACTCTCCGAGGCCGCCCGCGCCTTCGAACGCGCCACCCGCTCCCACGTCCGCGCCGAGCGCGCCGACAACCGAGCCATCCGCTCCGCCGCCCGCGGCATCATCCGCGCCGGCAACGCCCTCGGCAAAGGCGAAGACGGCGGCGCCACCGCGATGGTCCTGTCCACGATGGTCCTCGTCACCATCGCCGCCGCGCGTTGGCACTCCGCCCGCGGCCACGCCCAGCAGGCAGCCGCAGCCCAACGAGCCGCACAACACCTGCGCAGCGCCTATCGGTCGGCCGCCGCTGTTCCCATGAACGCGATGCGCGAGCAGGGCCGGCGCCTCCCTGAACCCGTACGAGAGCGGTACGCCGACACTCTCGAAACCCTCCTGCCCGAGCAGTCCGACTCCCTACGCCGCGAACCCGGCTGGGACGCACTCGCGGCCACCCTGGACCAGGCCGAGCGCGCAGGACACGACCCCGATGCCCTGCTCCAGCAGGCCATCGAATGGCGCGAACTGGACACCGCGGACAGCGTCACCGACGTCCTCGTCTGGCGAGTACGACGCATCGGCAAACTCCCCGCCACCATGGACCCGCCACGCGCCCGTACGAACGCGCAGACAACCCGATCACGCCCTCGCCCGTCCCCGCCGCAAGCGCCCTACGCGTCGGCCGACACCTGCCGTGTCGACTCCCGCCACCGGGGACCAAGGCGCTGAGCAGCACAAAGAGCTGGACACCGACGGCCGGCGCCTGTTAGGGCTGGTTGATATGGAGAAGGAGACAATGCAGATACTCGACGAAGGCCTCCACACTCAGAGAACCGTTCTGCCGGAGACGGCCCTCGGCGACGATCCTCTGCTGCGGCTCCAGCAGGAGACGCAACTCGGCGACGGCAGCATCGGTCTCCGCGCCACTACCCACCCCGAGGAAATCGTCATCACCGGGATCCCCGTGATGTGCCCGCAGTGCGGCGCCCGGCGCGACTGGATGGTGATCTGCGACCACGACGAGATCAGCATCCGCTGCCGCTGCGCACACCAGTGGGTCGAGCGCGAACTGACCCGCGCGGACTACGAGGCGATGATCGACGTCGGAGGCCAGGACTACCCGAGCCTGGACGCCGCGGCCCACGCCACAGGCTACGACGGCACGCTCGCCGGCATCTATCTGACCGAGCCCAGGCCCGAATAGCCCTGCGGCCGGGCGCCGCAGACGTCGCGTGCAGACGCATGCACGCAGACCCACGAGGTTCCTTGCGAACGACCTGGTCTCGCCTCTGGACACACGTCAAGCTGGTATGGGCTTAGGCAGAATGGGGCGATGGACGCTGGACTCACCGCGCTGCTCGGCGCCGCCGTAGGCTCACTCGCGACCCTCGGCTCCGCGATGGTCGCCGGACGTGCGGCGGCGCGCTCGCAGTTCGGCCAGTGGCGTCGGCAGCACCGCCGGGACGCCTACGCGAACTACCTTTGCACGCTATACGACCGTGATGTTGCCTTGGACGCGGTACGCGACGCGCTGCGGGTTGACCGGCCGGACCTGCGGGATGTCGACGAGAAAATGGAGCACTTCGTCGCCCAGGCCCGCGGTGTCCACAGGGCCGCCGAGCTTGTCATCCTGGAGGGCCCGACCTCTGTAGTGGGGGCGCTGTACGGCGTGGTTCACGCGTCCGACGACCTCGCCGAAGTCGTGCGGCGGATGGTGCGCGACGCCCGCGCGGAAGACACCTCCGCCAAGGCCGCGGACACCGCGCTCGCCGCCGAGCGGGAACACTTGCTCTACCAGGCCGTGAAGCACCTTCGCAGAGCGGCATCCGACGTCCTGGGCGACAGCGGGACACGCTAGTCCGCTCGTGGGCGCACCGGCGGTTTGCATCAGGAAGGCACCCCGGCTGTCTGGTACAAGGCTGTGATGTCCCAGGCCACGAGGGCTGCCCCAGTCGTGGACACCGTTGGCGAATTGGCCCTCGCAGTGAATCTCCGCCCCACCGGGCTCACCCGGTGGGGCGGAGTGCTGCGAAGTGGCTGGTTCGAGTGGGGGGCAAGGGGCGTGTCGGTGAGCCAGGCATCGAGCCGGACGAGATTGATGCCGGCGGCGGTGAGCAGGTGCTGGAGGTGGGTTTTGGCCCACCCTCGGTAGCGAGATCTGCGCAGGCCAAAAGCCCTGGAGCCTTGGGAGATGGTGCCCTCGACACCGGCGCGGTGCCCGTAGCGTCGTAGCGTCGCAGCCAGGCGGGGTCTTGCTGATTGGCCCGGGCCTGCTGGATGGCTTCGTGCTCAGGCTGTCTGCGTAAGGTGATTTCACGGCCGATGCTGAGGATGGAGCGGGTGCAGTCCGGGCGGGACGGGCAGGGGCGGCAGTCGGTCGGGGAGAACTTCACCCGGATCACCGGCACGTTGCCGCGATGGTCGTCGTACCACTGTCGGCTTGTGGCGCCGTTGGGACAGGTGGCGTGCTGCCGGTCCCAGTCAACGGTGAAGGCGTCGATGCTGTAGCCGTTGCCACGAGCGGCCTGCCATCCGACGTTCGGCCGGACCGGCCCGCACAATTCCACCTCGTGATCGCGGCGGGCCGCGACGATGTTGGCGGCGGTGGCATAGCCGCTGTCGACAAGGTGGGTCTCGGGCAGCAGGTCCCGCTCGGCGAGCTGCTGGTGGATCACGCCGACCTGGGCGCTGTCGTCGGCCGGGGCGGGGGTGGTGGTCACGTTGACGATCAGGTGCGGGGCGTCCGGCTCGCAGGTCTCCGTCAGATGGACTTTGTAGCCGTTCCAGGCGCAGTCCCGCTTGACCCCCACCCGGGCGTCGGGGTCGTAGGGCGAGCACAGGCGGTGTGCTCCGGGCGGCCGGTGCTTGGGCGCGCGCCATGTCACCTCCCCGTCGGTGACCTCGTACTCCTGCACCCAGCTCTGCCGCAGAAGTTCCACCGCCGGCAGTTCCCGCAACCACCCTGGTGCGTCGTTCGACCAGACACCGCGCAACAACTGCATGCCGTCCTGGCCGACCTGGTGGCCGTGTTCGACCCGGGCCGCCCAGCGGCTGGGGATCTTCGACCTGGTGTCGTCGGGCCTGGCCGAGTACCTGTCGAACCACTCCACCGGTGCCCGTTCGGCCAGCCACTTCGGGGCAGCCGCAGCCAGCGCGTTCAGCGCGGCCCGCATCATCTCGACCACGTACTCCAGCCGGTTCAGGTCCCGGACCGCCGCCAGCACGTGTGTGGCATCACTGCGCTGTCGTCCACCGGCCTTGAGCAGGCCGTTTGCTTCAGCGTGCTCAAGGATGGCGTCTAGCATTCGGGCCTCGGCACCACCGGCGATGAGCCGGTCCCGGAACTCGCTGAGCACCGAGAAGTCGAACCCCGCGTCGGTCAGCTCCAGACCGAGCGCGTGCTTCCAGTCGATCCGTGAGCGGACCGCGTGCGCGGCCTGCCGGTCCGAGAAGCCCTCGGTGAACTGCAACACCGAGACCAGCGCAAGCCGGGCCGGCGACATGGCCGGGCGGCCCCGGCAGGAGAACAAGCCGGCGAAGTCCTCGTCATGGAACAGCGGCCCGAGCACGTCCCGCAGCCGGACAGCCAAACAGCCGTGGGGAAAGGCGGCACGGGCCACGCTCGCCGTCGCTTCCGGCACTTCTCCAGGCTCCTCAGGACGCAAGACCACCGTCACCCTCCCCAGAACATGCGTCGGTCCGCACCACCAACGCGGTGGTGCGGACCGACGTCACGCCGGGGCGGAAGGGATTCGCCAACGGTGTCCAGTCGTGGGACAGCCCTCGGAAGTTCGCGGTGAACGGATAGTCAGCGGGTCGCCAGGTGGTTGGCGAGGTGCAGCGCGTCGGTGGCGATGGACAGCGCGGCGTGAAGCCCGATGACCTCGTGAATCGTAGGGTGCACGACGGCGGTCCAGTCGCCGTGGAGGTCAGGCCAGCTGGCGAGGAGGACCTCGGCCGAGGCCAGACGGAGGTGAGCGGTCACATCCATTCCGTCTCCGAGGCAGGGCTCCCAGCTGAGGAGGATGGAGCCGGGTTGGAGGCGGTCGGCGTTGAGGTCGGTTATCCACATCGTGGGGATCGGCTGGGTGGGACGAGGAGGCACGCGGCGGAGGAGAGCGCCACGCGCGGACTGCGGCATGGGGTGACGGACCAGGTCACTGAGGAGCAGGCGTTGCGAGGAGTCGCGGGAGCTGATCGGTGAAGCAACGTGTCGTGGGCGGTACGTCATACGTTGGCCCAGTCCAACTGGTTGCGGACGGCGGGCGGCAGCACGCACTCCTGGCCGTCTTCGGCGATATAGACGGCTCCGTTCGATCCAGTTATCTCTAGAATGCGGCCGATGCGGTGGGCATAGGGCCAGTCGGGATTGATGGCGAGGCACACAGGCAGGTCGGGGTCGAAGTTCTGGAGCTGACGGACCAGTTGGCCAACAGTGATCTTGTAGCGCAAGACAGTCTCCTGGGTGATGAGAGTTCGGAAGCGGATGTCACAGCCAGGTGCAGTAGCAGGTGGGAAGGCGATCAGAGCGGCGAGGAATCCCGCGACGGCCTGTGCCGGGGTGTCTGTCCGAAAGAACAGCGGACGTTGCAGTCCGGGTCGGCGACGACGTCCCATCCCTGGTCCTTGAGAAGGTCGGTCACGGGTCGGGCGCAGTGCATTCGAGGAGCCACTCACGCTCGCCGAGGGTGGGCAGAGGAGGTTCTGCAGGAGGCCGGAACGGGGCGGTGGTGGTGAGCGTCACGAACAGAGAACCCTTCGTTGACCTGCTGTTTTTCCGGGCTCCCGTACGTTGACATGGTCTTGGCCGGTGTCTCCAGTCCGTTGCCCGCAGTGTGCGTCTGCCGTGCGCGAACTGCTGCGGGTGCGAGGACTGCTCTGCGTCCAACGCGGAATGAAACGGAGGTCCGCTCAGCTGGTGCGGGAGCGGCCGGTCGACGGCCGCGTGGAGAGAAGAGTGAGGAGCGGGCTTGAGCAGCGAGGAAATTCGCGCGCACGATGAGGCTGTCGATGACGTTGAGGCGGCGTCGTTGGGCCGGTCCCGGATGGCTGATGGGCGACGGATCGAGCTGAGCGTGGGGGAACTGGCGCGGCTGACAAACGTCGAGACCGACGGTTCCATGATCGGGTTCAACCAGTCGTAACAACACTCCTGATCAGAGAGGTCGTTGAGGGACGACCAGCGGGTTGGATGGCGGAATTGACGGGGGCGGTCAGAGATGTTATGGCCCGGCTGTCGCAGGGCACGGAAACGGTCCGCGTGTTCAAGGGCGGTGACGGGCTGCGCACCCTGGACCACTACCGCGACGGACGGCGTACCGAGAGCGTCGAACTGTCCACCACGCCCGTCGTACGAGGCGAAGGCCCCCACACCCTCGCTTCCGCCCTCCGGCAGGCGCTGCATGCGATCCCCGCCACCGCGAACTCCGGTTCCGCGACTTCGGTCCTTCTCGTCGGCCTGGACATCGTTGTCCGGCATGTCGGCGGAGTGCTCGACGCCCAGACGCTGCGGGGACCTTTGCTGACAGCCTTCCTCCCCGATGCTGATCGCGTGCCACTCCGGCCCGTCCGCCGCCCGCCCACCGGGTCACCATCGCAGACCACGGCGCCTGCCGACGCCCCAGCGGCCAAGCCCGGACGGCAGCTGGGCGTTATGCCTGCTGCCCCAAAAAGCCCCGGCAACCACCATCCCAGCTGAAGCACTCTCGGCCGGCGGGTGACAGCGGGGGCGGTTTCCAGACACCAGAACCCCTCTTCTTTCACGGGCAGCCTTTGTCGAGGGCTCTCGACAGAGGCGGGGTTGACCCGATTCCCTGAGATCTTGCTGAACCGTCCCGTACGCCCTGCCTCCGCCAAGCGGGCCTTCAGGCTGTCGCAGAGGCGTCCTCATCGAGAGAGACACTGTCACTTCCGGCGCGGCAGTCACCGGCATGCCCCTTGACAATTCTGATTCCGCATAAGCGCCAGCTCGTCGTCGTGAAGGGCGAAGCCGTGATCGAGGAGAGGTACCAGGACGGGGTCATCGGTGACGGTGCAGCCGACGAGGGGCAACGCTGCCGTCGGGAACCGGCGTGCGTGGTGAGCGCGGTTGGCGCGGCCGGAGGCGGAGATGAGCGCATCGCCTGGACTTGGGTACTGCGGGCCAGCGCCGCCGTGGACCGTGGGTTGGGCCTGGTCGTTTCGGTGCGGGTGACCGAGACCAGTGAGCGGTGACGGTCGGGAATCTGGTCCAGGGCGCGCGGCACAGGGGTGGGGTCCGTGAACGCGGCGGCGGAGGCCGTGATGAGGTGCTGCGGGGTGTACCGGCTGAAGAAGGCCCGCCAGCTCGGCGTGTACACGGGGTCGGGGCCGGCGGACATGCGCCACGTCGACTTCTCGGGCGTGAGCAGTTCGTCGTACTCGTGCAGCCAGCCGTCGGCCATCCGATAGGCGGCGTGGCCGTCGGGGGAGACCGTACGGAACGGCCGGGTGCCACGTACGGCCTTCCACCGGTGTCGCGCGGTGAGGGACGCGGGGCTGATACCCGTGTGGTGCGGGCCTCCGCTGAGGTAGTCGGCGAAGTTGTTGTGCAGTCCGTCGACGAGGATCTCGGTGAAGGCGGCCACGATCTCGTTGGGCGTGTTCCGGTCGAACGTGGTGATCCAGTCGGGCACGCCGAGCGGGTCCTCGGCGTAGGAGATGGTCCACCCGCCGTAGAAGCTCTCCAGGGCGTTGGCGACGCGTACGCGCTGGCATGGGCTCGTGTAATAGGTGTCGGTGCGGAAGGCGATGGTCTTGGTCCAACCGGGGGCGTGGTCCAGGAGGTCGAAGATGCTGCGGCTGTCGCCGGGACCGGCTAGGTAGCCGGGACTGACCAGGACATTCGAGTGCGGGGCGAGGGCAGGCGGAGCGGGACTGGGCATGAGAGGGCCTTCGGGTGGTGGGGCACGGGCGGCTGAGCGGCCCGTGTGAGGGCGCGAGGGCGCGGTCGCGCGGAGGGGTCTGGCCATGGGCACTGGAGTCACCTGGTCCGGGATGGGCGGGAGAGCGCGGTGACGTACGCAGGCACGCGTGGCTGCGAGTCGGGGACGTGCGAGAACAACTCGGGAGATGTCGCGGGACTGCGGCGCGTAGCCGCGCTCGCCTGTACGGCCTGCTGTGCTGGCGGGCTGAGTTGGGTGGGGCGAGTTGTCGTCGGGTGTGCCTTGCGGGCGAACTCCGCGAGTTCGGCGTACACCGGTGTGAGCCCCCGGGCCGCGGACGTCAGGGTGTACTCGGAGCCTTGACCGGAGAAGGGGCTCCTGCGGGTGATGAGCTGGTCGGTCTGGAGCTGCGTGATGCGGTAGTGGAAGGAGCCGGTGGCGAGTGCGGCTTCGGTTCGCAGCGCACCGTTGGGAAGGGGGCCGTGCTGCGCGAGGGCGTGGAGGAGGGGGATCGTGCCCTTCCCGCGGAGCCGGCCGAGGGAGTCTTCTAAGCGTTCCGCCTCCGCGAGTGACGCCGTGCCGTCAGCGAGGTGGTTACGGTGCCAGGCCGAGAGCGCACGGTGGACGTGTCGGGTGTCGCGGGCGAGCGGTGTGAGGTCGTATACCCCGACCTGGGGCCGGTCCAGGAGGCTGCTCGTCTGCATGCGGCGCACGATCTGGGCCATGGCGTGGACGCCTACCCAGGGAAGTGCGGAGTTGATGTCGGCGAGGCGCATGGGGCCGTGCTGCTGGATGGTCTGCAGGGTCCAGGTGGTCCAGCGGGGCGAGAGGAGGGCGACGGCCTGGTCGACGAGGTCGGTGTGACGGGTGGGTGCGGTGGAGAGGACGGGCACGGTGGGGTTCTCCGAAGGGTGGTTGAGCGCCGTCAGCGGGACCGCGTGGCGCGTTCCGACGCGGTGCGGTTCGTGACAGCGGTCGTTGCCGCAGGCTGCTGGGTTGTGGTGGCCGGTCGTCCGGCGTGGTGCTGGGGGGAGCGGGCCCTGGCGGCTTGGGCTCGCCGGTCGTGCGGGGACATGGCGGTGGCCGTCCGTTCGCGCTCCAGCCGGAGTGCCGCGGTGCGGTAGGCGGCCTGGTCCTGGCGTTCGCCGACCGCGAGGAGGTAGATCTCCCGTTTGTGCTGGGAGGAGGCGGGAGCGTCCCGGTACTGGATGACCAGCCGCCAGCGGGTCTCCGGGTCGACGTAGACCTTGTGGCAGCCCGTCAGTTCGCGCTGGAGGGCGGCGCCGCGTTCGTTGCCGTGGACCAGGTGCTGCAGTTCGAGCAGGGCCAGGTCGCGGATGGTCTCCGGTACGGCGCGCAGGTCGGCCAGTGCCTCGGGATGGGCGGCGAAGGCGTACCGTGCCCGGCTCATCGCGCGCTCCGTCGGGAGTGTGTCGGAGCAGGTTCCGTTGATGGCGGTGGGAAGACGGCCGCGGGAGCTACGGCGAGGCCGTCACCGTTGATCGTGGAGCGAGCGCGGGCGGCTGCCGCCCGGCGGCCGACGGCGTGCGGTGGGGCGGGCGCGAGAGGGAGCGGCGAGTTCCGCTCCACCATCCACGTGTCCGCCTCCTCGGCGCTGGCGAAGACGCCCTCCCGGACGGTGTAGGTGCGCATGTCTTTGGTTGTCTCTTCGAGGAAGAGGCGGTACGGCGCAGCTGAGGACTCGGGATGCCTGTCGTGGACGAGGGTGCGTACCTCGACGCTGACGTCGAAGGAGCACGGGTTGTCGGTGTAGTGGTCGAGGACCTCGTACCGGTTGCCGGGGTTGGTCCGGAGCAGGTCCTCAAGGCGTGCCGTGAGGGCGTCGGCGGGACGGGGCCCGTGGCCGTGGGACACCTCGGCGGCTTCCTGTGGGCAGCCCCGGCGGATCAGCCAGTTCTGCGCCAGCGGAACGACCGGGTGGCGCTCGGACGCGAAGTCGAACGTGCGCTGCTCGACGTCCCGGGTGATGTGCAGCGTGACGTACTCCGCCGCCCCTGGGATGTCCCAGATCGCGGACCGGTCGTACAGCAGCAGGTAGCTGTCGCGGCCGTCGCCGCTGTGGTGCTCGGAGAAGGGGACGAACATGTCGTCCGAGAGCGTGACGGAGAAGAAGTCGTCCTCGATCCGCTCGGTGGCGGCTTGGAAGCCGTCGAGCCGGTAGTTCGGCGCAGAGGGTTCGTACGCGTCGGCCATCTCAGACTCCGGCGGGCTCGGGGGAGGCCAGCAGCCGGTGGTGGGGGCGGGCCGCGCTGGTTGTGCAGGCTCCGAACGGGCCTTCCGGGGTGCGGAGTTGGAGCAGAGCCGGATCGAGGTGATCGCGGTGCCAGGTGGAAGGGCCGGTGAGGCCGGCCTGGACGTCGGTGAGTTGCTGCCAGGCGAGCCAGAGGGCGTGGAGCCGGGCCACGGCCTCGGGGTGCTCCTGCCACTGTCGGCACCACGGGCGGCCGGTGGTGATCTCCCGTCCGTAGACCGGCAGGAGCAGGTTGTGCACCCAGTTGGTCAGCGCGGCCAGTTCCTCGGTGTAGGCCTTGGCGCCGAGCGCCAGGATGAAGACGGAGGCCGGGCCGCCGTCGGCGTTGCCTTCGGCCGGGGCGGAGGCCGATGCCGGGCTTTCGGGGTGGACGGGATCGGCCGCTTCGGCGACGTCCTCGGACGGCTGGTCGTCGGTGAGCCGGGCGAGCGTCTCGCTCTGTTTGCGGCTCTCGGCGGTGAGCCGGGTGACCGTGGCGACGAGGTCGTCGAGGTCGTGGTCCGGTACGCGCACCGGCTCGTTCTCGTGGGCGGGTTCGGACATGGCTACCCCTGGTGCGAGTTCTGGTGGGTGAGGTGTCGAGGTTCCGGAGAAACGGGGGTTTGGCCCTGCCGGGAAACGGGTGTAGATGGCGCAGGTCAGTGCGGCGCACGATGGCGGCACACGGTCCGGGGCGGGGCCAGGATCCGCAGGGCGCGGGCCGCCTGCTGGGGCACGACTCCATTGCCCAGAGCGGTTAGTTGTGCGGGACGGCCCAGCCCGGGTGTGCCGGTCACCCAGCCGGGAGGAAGGCCTTGCATCCACTCCACGAACCGCGGGTTGAGGCGGCCCGCGTCGTCGGTCGGCCGGGGCGCGGGACGCGTGGCGTGCTCCCAGCGGGTGATCGCGGCGGTGTACGGCCCCCAGATCTCGGCCCGTCCTCCGTGGCCGACGGATCCCCGAACAACGGCGCTGGCAGCGACCGCGTGAGCGGGGTCCCGTCCGTGGCACCCTTCCACCGACCGGCCATGCGTGTGGGTGGAGCAGCCGGGGTGGGCCGCAGGCGCGCTGCCGCCGAGGGCAGGGTCAGGTCCCCATTGCCGTGGCGCTGGTTGGGCGAGCCCTTGGTGCCGTCCGAGGCCTTCGGGGTGGGCAGGAGCCACTCGACCTCGTCCGCCAGGTTCGGGCCGTGGCCGCCCTGCTTGCGTTTCGCCGGGTGCTGGCTGCCCCCGTTGGCCCCCAGGTTGCTGGTCGGCGTCTTGAGCAGCGGTGATCCGTCCGGACGGCCAGGCGGCGAGGAAGATCCGCTCTCGGCGGTGCGGGGCTCCGACGTCAGAGGCGCGAAGCACACACCAGCGCGCATCGAACCCGAGGTCGGCCAGGGAGCCGAGTACGGCACCGAGTGCGCGCACAGCAGACTGGCCTGCGGTGTCTCCCAGACACCACGGGCAGGGTTCCACGTCGCCAGGGGAACCGGCGGGCGAGGTGAGGAGCCCCCGGACATTCTCGATCACCACCAGACATGGGTTGAGGGTTTCGATGGCACGGACGACGTGCAGCCACAGGCCGGACCGGGTGCCGTCAGCCAGTCCGGCGCGACGGCCGGCGACCGAGACGTCTTTGGCAGGGGAACCCGGCCGTCAGGACGCACACCTCCGGGGCTTCGGCCCAGTTCACAGCCGTGATGTCGCCGAGGTTCGGCACGGCCGGCCAGTGCCGGGACAGGATCCGGGCCGGTCCCGGATCGATCTCGGCATGCCAGGCGATCGTTCCGCCGATGACCGCCTGGATGCCGAGATCCAGGCCGCCGTACCCGGAGCACAGGCTCCCGATCAACGGCGACGTCTGGACCGGGGTCAGGTCAGCGGCCATGGCGGGGCGCCGGGGTGTAGGCGAGCCGGACCGGGCCTGGGGCGGGAGGCTCCACGGGCAGGCGGTAGATCGAGTTCGTCGGTCGTGCCGAGCGGCTCAGCGCAGCGAGGACCCGGGGCGGGGTGCCGTCGATCCGGTCGGCGGAGTGCCGCAGCGTGACGAAGGTTTCCTGCAGCGCGTCCACGGTGAGGTCCAGTCGGTCCTGTGCGACGTCGAAGGCGTCCTGGCGGGCCACGCGTAGATTCGCCGAGGCCGGGGCTTCCGCGTACCTGCGCAGGAACCCGAGCTGTTCGAAGGCCTCGGTGTAGTTGTTCACGGCAAGTCCCGCAGGGGCGGACGCGTCGGTGTAGGCGGCGATGACCGGGCCGAAGTCGAGTCCCGGGTCGCTGTCCGTGGCGCGGAGGAGGACCTCGTCCGACAGGTCCTTCACCAGTCCTGTCAGGGCGCGGAGATGACGGGACGCGGTGGCAAGGTCGGGCAGGGAGGTCTGCGTGTAAGACCGCGCTATGTCGGAACGGAGCATCTCGAACTTCCTTGCCAGAGCGTGTAGTTCGTCCTTCTCCGCGCCCGCGCGGCCGGTGCGGTCGGTCATGACGGACTCCGATGGCTGTGTCGTTCGGGAAGCGCAGCGCAGGCGGCCTCGACCGGTACCGAGGGCGCGGGGGTGGCCGCGAGGCGGCTGCGGGCTCGGGCCGCGTCGACGCGGGCGGCGGGCGGCGACGCACCGGGGCGGCTGGCCGGCCGCCGCTGGGCGGGCTCGGATTCTGGTTCGTTCGCGAGGCGTAGGCGGCGGCGCACGTCGTCCAGCGGACCGAGGGCGTTCAGGGCGTAGCTGATCAGCCGCCCCGGGGCCAGGGACTCGTCGTCGGCGAGCGCGCGCACCTGCCGAGCGACGGCGGCGGCCGTGCGGACGAGCGAGGCCTGGACGACCTGCTCGCCGAAGTGCTCGGCCACACCGGAGAAGGACAGCGGGTCGCAGATCCGCAGGACGCGTTCTGCGTCCAGTATTCCGTCGGACAGTGCGCCCCGGCGCTGGGTTTCCCACAGCACGGTCAGCTGATCGATGGGTTCGCCCCGGTGATGCAGTGCGCCCAGGGCGCGGTAGATCTGCTGATGGCCGCTGTCCACGAAGTCGCCGGGATGCAGCCAGCCGACGACTTCGAGCAGTTGCTCTGGCCGGGCGCTGATGCACCCGAGGAGGAACTCCTCGTCGGCGAGGACCTGCTCGTCGACAACTTGCGGCTGCTGTGCTGGCGACGTGACCGGCTCCGGGGACGGCACAGGTCGCGGCTCGGTGCCCCACCGGTGGGCGAGATCGGCGAGCACGTCGGCCAGGACCCGGGCATGGCGGACCGTCTCCTCGACCCCACCGCGGACGGCGTCGGCACGCGCGGCCTGGTGCAGGCGGATGGCGTGCTGGGTGACGCTGCGGTGGATGGCGCCCTCCAGGACCATCCGCCCGTAGACGGGCGCATGGTCGGGGCGCGGGCATGCGGAGATCAAGGAGTGGGCGTACGACGCGGTGAGCCCACGGGTCCGGGTGCCGGCCTCCTGGACGGTGTCCGTCACCCAGGACAGCGGGATCGGGTCTCCGCTCTTGCCCGTTGTGGCCGGGTGGCCGTCGGCGTGGAGCCTGAGCATCGCGGCGTAGAGAGCAGCGTGTGCAGGACGGTGGAAGTGTTCGGGCCGTAGCCAGGGCGAGAGATGGTCGAGTTGGGAGGGGTCGAGGAAGACCGAACCCAGGACCGCCTGCTCGGCCTGGACGAGCGGCGTCACCGTCGCTCCCTCAGCGCGGACGTGCGCTCGGTACGCAGCTCTGCGACGGCACGGTGGGCGGCGGCCATGTCGGCGGCGAAGCGGTCGAGTTCGCCAGTGAAGACGGGGTCCGCGGCGGATATGGTGCCGTTCGGGGTGACCAGCCACCATGCGCTCCCGCGACGGACAGCGGGAGTGCCGGCGAGCCGCTCGGAAGGGCGGACGGATGCCCAGGTTGGAACGGGGTGGGACATGGGAGCACCTCAAGAAGAAGGGGAGGCCGAGCATCGACTCGGGGATGCGACGGGCTGTACTCCCGTGCGTCTCGTGTGCGCGACGCGCTGTTCCGGGGCGGTCATGCCACTGGGCCGAAGTCGTCGCGGTGCAGCTGCTTGGCCAGCGCACGCTCGGTGATGGCCGCGCTCGCCTGGGCGGAGGCGGCGCCGAGCCGCTCGGCGTCGGGCTCGCGGTACCAGGGCTTTAGGTCGAGGAGGGCGGGGCGCACGCCGGTGGCCAGCAGCAGCGCGGAACCCTTGGGCAGGGCCCGGATCGCGTCGGCCGGCAGCACGCGCTCCTGACGCATCGACACCGACGTGGACCTGCCCGACTCGCTGGTGGACACGGAGACGGTGCGTACGTCGTGGTCGCCGACGAGGCGGGAGAGCTTGTCCGCGAAGTCGGCGTCGTCGATGCCGGAGCCGACCAGTTTGATCGTCGCGGCGGACCAGAGGGCGTCCATGCCGGCCTCGCCCTAGACCCGTACGCCCTGACGGTAGGACTGCAGGATCGTGATCGGGATGACGCCGCGCGAGCCGAGGTGGGAGTAGAGGTCCGGGAGGTCGGAGATCTTGCAGACGTTGGCGGCCTCGTCGAGGATCGCGAGCAGTGGGGCGTCGAGGCGCCCGCCGTCGCGCTCGGCCTGGATGACGGCCGCGCGCATCACCGCGTCGGCGGCCGCGGCGATGATCGCCGAGGCGGAGCCGCCGCCGTCCTTCGACAGCAGGAACAGCGTGTCCTTGCTGGTCGCGAACGCCTCCGGCTTGAACTCCCTTACCTTCTCCAGGCCGTCGGGAGGGGTGACCCAGGCGGCGATGCCCGGGTCGAGGAGGCAGCTGGCGTACTGCCGGGCGGTCTCGAAGATGCCATCGCGGGTTTCGACGGCTCCGGCCACGGTGCCCTGGAGCTGGGCGGCGACGCCGTCGAGGTCGGCGTCCTGCAGGAGGTCGATGGGAGTGCGGTCGGCGGGGGAGGCGAGCCAGGCCAGCACGTCGGTGATCGGCCGGTGGTCGCGGGCCGCCGCGAGGAACAGCGCGGTGAGGGTGTTGGCGGCGGCCGTGGACCAGAAGTCGCCTGCGCTCGACTCGTCCACGGAGGCGGTCACGAAGTGCCCGGCCAGCCGCCGGGCCCCGGCGAGATCGTGGGCGTCAGCGAGGATGTCCCACCACATGGTCCGCGGGGCATGGGCGATCTGCTGCGGGTCCAGCGTCCACACGGTGCCCACCCGGGCGCGCTCGTCGAGCGTCGCCGTGAAGGCGTCGCGGGCCGCCTTGTTGGAGGTCAGCAGGACCGGGCCGGGGGCGCGCAGGATCGCGGGGATCGCGAGTCCGGAGGTCTTCCCGGAGCGGGGCGCCATGATCGCGAGGAGAACGTCCTCCCAGGAGGAACGGACCTCGGTGGCACCTGGCTTCAGCGTGCCGAGGAGGACGCCGCGGTCGTCCGGGGCGACGGCTTTGGCCTTGGTGCCCTTCAGGCTGGGCCGCAGGGCGATGGCTTTCGCGGCGATCTTCCTGGGCAGCAGGTCGGCCAGGTCCCGTTGATCGGCCAGCCCGTTGGGGTTCCGGCGAACGCGCAGCCACAACCGGGCGCAGAGGACGGCTGCCGTGGTGAGCGTGGCGGCGGGCAGCAGGTAGCAGCCGGTGAGAACGGCAGGCCGGGCGAGATGCGGCCAGACGCGTTCGGGATGCATGAGCGCGTCGGTCGGCTGGAAGGCGGCCCACGGATCGGAGCCGGCCACGGCGTTGGCGAGGTTGCCGAACAGCCAGGCCAGCGAGCCTCCCACCATGCCGAGACCGGCGACGCCGATCAGGAGATAGAGGAGGAAGTCGGTGCCGGTGGTGGTCGAGGGCGTGCTGGTACGCGGAGATGGCAAGACGGGATCCAGAGGGATGCGGACCTACGGGTGGCTGCGGGGCGGCAAGTTGCTCTCGTGATCACGAGCGGGCTCCTGGTGGCTGCGGCTGTGAGCAGGAACGGCCGGGTGTCGGTCAGCGCGACCGGCCAGGCCGGGGCGCGGTGGGAGGAGTCGCAGCGGGCTCTTCGGCGCCGGGCGCGGCTCCGGTGTGCGGGCGTGGGGCGGTCGCGTAATAGCTGGCGACGCCGTCCTGCCAGCCCTGCTTCCGGGGCGATCCGAGCGCCCGCATCTGATGGCCGGCGCCGCGCACGTCCTCGGCGAGAGATATGAGCGTGGCAGCGGCGTCCTCGCAGAGGTGGGACAGGTCCCAACCGGCATCGGTGTCGGTGACGTTGGCCTGCACGGCCGCGGCCTCGAAGAACTCACCGAGGCGGACGAGGACACCGTCGTCCGGGGCCACGACGTGCTCGACGACGTCGGCCGCCCCCGCGTATGTCTCGGCTCCGTTGAGCTGATCGGTCAGGGAGAGGATCTGCTGCCCGTAGACGCGTGTGCCGAGGGGATCGGTGGGCGTAGTGATCCGAGTGACGTCCAGGCCGGGATCGAGTTCGACCCGGTAGCCGACCACGGTGAGCATCCGGGCGGCATGGCTGGCCATCTGGTTCTCGCGCTTCTCACCCATGTCCCAGGGCAGGCGGTACCAGAAGGAGAACGGGGCGGTCTCGATGACGAAGCCGGCGCGCTTGAGGAGCGTGAAGGCCAGTTCGTCCCCGCCCTCGGCGGTGACGTTGCCGGTCGGCTCACGGGTGATGACGACATGGGGCGTGGTGGACATGGGTGCCTCCGCGGGCGGGTCAGAAGTGAGGGTTCTCGGTGGGCCGATCGCCCTCGGTGGCGGCGGTCAGCAGTTCGGGCAGGTCGCCTGGATCGGCGTCGCGCTGGTCCAGCCACCACCCAGCGCGCGTCAGGGGCCGCGCGGTGTCCTCGATGGCCGCCCACTCCGCTTCGCTGGTGGTGCCTTCGAGTACCAGGGCGGTGTACGCGCTGGCCATGATCTGGTGGCGGCAGCGGGTTCCCCAGGCGATTGCGCGGTCGGTGCCCTCCAGCGGGGGCATCCGGTACTGCGTCGACCATTCCTCGGCCTCGGCCTGCTCGGCGGCCCGCTTCTTCGCCAGCCACTCGGCCTTGGACCCGGTGTCGTCGCCCTGGGTGGCGCGCCAGCAGTCGGTGCAGTCGCGCTCGGCGAGCCAGCGGGCGTAGCCGGCACGCCGGTCGGCCGGACGGTCGGACAGATCGGCCTGAGCGGTGTCCCCGCAGGCGTGGTTGATGGTCCAGATCTTCTTGACGGCCATGAGCCGGACTCCTTCGCGGAATCGAGAGGAAGGTCAGCGCGTACGACGGGTGCTGGACGGGGGAGCCGGTGAACGGGCTACTTCATCCGCAGAAGTGGGCAGGGCGGCCGGGCGGCTCGGGGAGGATGCGAGAGCGGCGCGGGCGCGGGCGGTGTGCGTGACCGACGGGAGCTCGTATCGGGGCAGCAGCGGTACGTCGGCCAGGGGCGGGGCGCCTTCCGGGGTCACGTCCGGCATGACCGCCAGGTCGAGTTGGGCGGTGACGAGCTGATCGCCGAGGAACGCGACGTGGTGGGCGATGGTGCGCAGGTGCTGGCCCAGCTCGCGGCCGTTGGAGGTGTCCAGCCGATCGCACCAGGCGGCGGCCGTGTCGATGAACTCCTCCAAGTCGCCGACAACGCCGTGATGTTCGTCCAGGATCTGCTCCAGGACGTCGGCGACATCGGCCGAGCGGCGCAGCTCGTGCAGTTCCCCGGTCAGGGCGGTCAGCGACTGCCCGGGCAGCGTCTGGCGTTCCGGCACCCCGTCCGGCGCCGGGATCGGCGGCGGCAGCATGATGCGGGGATCGGCGGCGACCGAGAGGCCAACGTCCTGGAACTCGCGGCTGGCACGCGCCACGGCCCGCACCGCCGCGTTGTGCGGGGTGTCGTCGGACAGCACGTAGAGATCGAGGGCACTGCTGTGGCGGAAGTGGTGCTTGCGCAGTACCTCGTCGAGGAACGGGTGATCGTCCGATACGGCGGCGACCACACCGAACTCCGGGTGGACACCGAAGGCGACGTCGGGTTCGAGCTGTAGTTTCATGCGGAAGATTCCCTTCGGGTTCGGATGACCTAGCGGGCGTGGATCGGCTGCCGGGGTGCCTGGGCGGGATGGAAGGCGACTGTGACGTCGGGCCGCTGCGGTACCGGAGTGCTCGCGCGCGCCGGGGAGATGGCGGTGGCTGCCGCCTGAGCCCGGCGCTGCCAGGTCGCCCGAGTCGGATCGGGACGTCCGTTGCCGCGGATGTAGGAGAACGCGTCGGACGCGAGGGCCGTGCTGTCCAGCCGCGTTTCGACGTACCGCAGATCGCCCTCACCGTGCAGCAGCACACCCTCGCCGGTGCGTGTGTCGGTGCCAACCGCGCGCAACGTGCCGTCGGGATCGCGGACCTGGTCGTGCACGACGATCCGGGCGGCCCGGATGTCGGCATCGAGTGTGCGGGCGGAGGCGAAGACCGCCTCCCCGCCGCCGAGGACCTCCGCGACGGGGCTGTTCTCTGACTCCTCGAAGAGACCTCGACCGGGATCGGGCCGTGTGGCGGGCTTGAGGTCGTACGCGGCGTCGGAGGTGACGCTGTACCGCGCAGCGCGCAATGACCGGACCGCCAGCTGTCCGCGCCGCGTCAGGTCGCGGTCAGGCTCGGTCAGCGCGTACAGGCGGCCGCCGGGCAGTCGCTCGAAGCCGACCCGCCGCAGCAGGTGATCGGCGACGTGGTGCTCGTGGGACAGCGCGGCGACGACGCCGTACTGGGTGTGGTGGGCGACGGTGATGTGCGGGGGTGTTTCCGCCACGAGAGGTGCACCTCGCAGAGGTCGGGGCCATGCGGAGGACGAGGATGTGGCCCGAAGACGGATTTGGCGGGGCCGGGGAATCTGCGCTAGCGGGATCGGCGTACGCGATCGTGTGCGAGGAGGCCGGACTGCGCTGCAGCGGCGGACCCCGTCGCTGGCGCGGCGCGATGGCGGACCGCGTGCGGCGATCGGGCACGGGCGGCCTGGACCTGTGCGGACTGCTGCGACTGTTCAGGTCGGCCGCGCATGGCTCGCTCGGCTCGTGCCATCTCGACGAGCACGCCGCCGCTCTCCACCCAGGTCAGGGCGTAGTGCCAGCCCTCGGCATCGCGCTCGGCGACAGCCTTTGCGAACGCGTCCTCGGCGCGGGGGTGACCCGGCACGAGCGCACCGGTGACGAACTCGAAGTCGGCCTGAACACGGGCGCCGCCCTCCAAGGCCTCGCGGAGCAGTCGCAGCCGGTACGCCCATCGCCCATCCATACGATCCTGCGGCTCCAGGAACGGGAGCGTCTCCACGGCGTGGGCGACCAGGGCGGGACCGTGGTCGACGAAGGGGGCGAACACAGCCCACATCTCCGCGTCCCGCCGCTGCTGGCGCAGGTCGTAGCGCTCGTCGAGGGGCCAGTGATCGGCGTCGCACAGGCTGTCGGAGATCGCGTCCCACTTGGCGAGGACCCGCTCGCCGGCAACTACCGCGACGGCGACCTGTTCGATGCGTGCCTCACGCACGGCTTGCGCGTAGCGGGGAAGCAGCCGGTCGGCCACCGCTGAGGCCGCGCGCGCCGGGTCCGCGCCGACGACGATGCCGTGGGGTGCCTTCACCCGGTCCTCGACGTCACCGCCGCTGGGCTGCAAGGCGGCGACCAGGAACTCCCGTGTGCGCCGCGGGCGATCAACGACGACCAGCTTGCAACCGGTGTCGCAGGTGAGCACCGCACTCCGGGACAGAACGAACTGCTCGAAGACCCACCGCGCATGCCCGAGGTCCCAGAGCCGGTCCGCGAGCGGCAACTGATCGGCGTATGCGGCGTGCTCCTGGGCGACGACGGTCCAGGAGCCGGGCAGCCGGGCGGCGAGACCCTGGGCGAACGCGGCAAGGTCCGCGCGCTTGTTGCTCCTGCGAGCCGCGGCGGAGGCCCGGTGTTCTGAGGCTGACGCGCCGGAACGAGACACAGACGAGGTGGCCTCGTACGTCGTCTGTGTCCGTTCAGCCATGACGGAGAGCCGATGCGTTGGGAGGCGGAGCCTGGCGGGCGTCGCGCCGCCGGGATTCATCAAGGACGCCGAACGGGCCCGTAGTCAGGGGGATATGGCCGTGAGAGGCGTTGGCCGCGGTAGCGCGGAGGTAGTGCTGGACGAGCCGATGCACCACGTGGCGGATCTTGTACTGCTGAGGCATGAGGGCGGAGTTCCTAGGAGCGCTCTGAGCGGGGAGAATGTGGGGGCTGAGACGTGGCACCGGCCCCCGAGCGGTATTGATCAAGGACGAGTGATCGCTCCCATCCGAGCGTCCGTGTCGAACAGCTCGCGCTCCCGCGGATGCAAAAGATGTTGAGTAATGAACGACCGGCCTGCCACCTTCCACAGGCCTCGCCCCTTGGTGAGCGCGGAGACCGCCTGCGTCTCGACGCCGGTGAGCCCCAACAAGGAGGCGGCGGAGAAGAGCTGGTCGGCTTCCTGGCGGTAGACGATCCGCGTTGAGCAGTCGGTGAGCAGGCCCTCGGCCAGGGCTCGGCCCCGGGAGCCGGCGTCACCTGCGGCCAGCAGGTCGCTGAGGCGGTGGATGACCATCAGGTTCGCGATGCCCAGGCCGCGGGAGAGCTTCCACTGGCTCTGCATCCGTTCCAGCAGGGCGACGTGCCGCATCACGCGCCACGCCTCGTCGTAGATCACCCAGCGCTGTCCTCCGGCGGGGTCGGCGAGGGCGGACTCCATCCAGGCGGAGGCGCAGGTCATCGCCAGGACGAGTGCGGTGTCATCGCCCGCGCCTCCGAGGCGGGACAGGTCGATGGACAGCATCGGCGCGCTCGGGTCGAACGCCACGGTGCTCGGCGCGTCGAACATCCCCGCCAGGTCGCCGTGCACGAGCCGGCGCAGTGCGTGGGCGAGGTCCTCGGCGGCATGCCCGAGGCGGCCGGACAACTCGCCGAGCGCGGCGTCGAGCCGCTCGGGGGAACCAAGGACATGGGCGACCTCGCCCAGCAGCGGCGTGGTGCCGTTGGCCTCGGCGTGGGCGACGACCTGGTCGAGCGCCACGTCGAGAGCGGTGTGCTCCATGGGGTGCAGCTCGCGCCCCAGGACCGTCTTCGCGAGCGAGCCGAGCAGCAGAAGGCGCCGCTTACGGACCTCGCCCGTCCAGTCGTCATCGCTGACGCCGTACGGCCGGGCGGGCGCATCCAGGGGATTCAGGCGTCCGGGCAGACCTGGGCCGAGCGCGATGGTCTGCCCGCCCAGCCCCTGGGCGACGACAGTCCACTCGCCCTTCGGGTCGCAGGGCACGTAGATCCGGTATCCGAAGGCCACCGCGCGCACCGCGAGGGACTTGGCCAGGGCGGACTTGCCCATGCCGATGACCCCGGCCAGCAGGATGTTGGGGTTGGTGAAGCCATCGAGACGCCCGTACAGGGCGAACGGGTCGTACGTGAACGCCGCTTCCGCGTGTACGTCGCGGCCGATGTAGATCCCCTGGGCGCCGAGGCCGCCCTCCGCGAGGAAGGGGTAGGCCCCGGAGACGGTGGCCGTCGTCATCCGGTGGGCGGGCAGCTTGAGACGGCCGCCGCGGGTGGAGGACGGGCCCGGTCGGCCGGCGGCCGGGTAGGTGGCACGCAGCTCGGGGTCGAGACCGGGCGCGGTGGAGAGGGCTTCGGGGCATGCGGCGTGCCGGGCCTGTTCCCGGGCGGCGGCGTACTGATGGCGGGCGGCGCGTGCCGTACGGCGGTCGCTCTTGCGCGGGACGAACAGCGGGCTGGCGCTCGCGCGGATGGTACGAGTGGGCATGGTGGTGGTGCTCCTGGGAGTTCAGTGTCGGGTGAGGCCGGTGAAGGGGTCGCGCAGGTCGGCCGGGGTGTGATCGCGGCGGACGTGGGCGGCGGTGGCCAGGTGGCGCTGGCACAGGGTGAGTTCGGGCGCCCCTTCGGGCCGCCGGGCCCGGCACGCCTCCCGGGTGGGGAGGCGGCCGGTGCCGGGGTGCGGGGCGGAGTGGAAGGCGGCGTGGAGGTGCTCGGCTGCCTGCCACAGCCGTATCCGGCACGCCCGAAGGTGGTCGCCCTCCGCCCTGGCCACCGGGGTGGTGCGGGCGGTGTGGGCGTCGAGCAGCCCGTACAGCGCGACGACGTGGGCGTGCAGGGAGTCGAGTTCGGCACGGCCGGCGGCGATGGGGGCGACCGGCATGTTGATCGCCCGGTGGAAGTCGAGCGCGGCGGTGGCGAACGGGACGAAGTCCGGAGCCAGTTCTGGCAGGGGCTCGGTCGGCATGAGGGTGCCCTTCGGTAGAGCGCGAGGCGTGGTGCGGAAGCGCCTATGGGCGGGCGAGGGGCAGGGCGGCGTTGGTGAAGGCCTCGGCCTGCTGCCAGGTCAGAAGGCGCAGGTCGACGAGGGCGGCGACGGCGGCGGTCTCGATCGCGGCACAAGCGGCGTTGAGCTGCTCGTCGGTGTCGGCGCTGACGGTGAGCAGGCCGGTGAGCGCGACATCGGCGTGGCCGGCGATCAGCTGGCGCTCGCGCTGCTTGATGTCGGCGTACTCGACCGAGTCCTCCTCGGAGTCGACCTGGCCCTTGCGCTGCCGCTCGGCGGCGTCCGCGATCACCGTGGCCTTGCGGCGCTGCACGTCCTTGAGTGCGGAGTCCAGGCCCTTGGGCTCGTAGGTCAGCGAGAGCGTGCGGCGCACGCCGGAGGTGAACAGGAGCTGGTGCAGGAAACCGGGGGAGGTTTCGATGCGGGGCCAGTTCTCGATCCAGAACGTGGCGTGGTGGGCCGAGTCGGTCTGGATCCGGTCGGCCTTCTCGACCAGGACGACGGGGCCTGCGGCAGCGGGCTCGGCCTGCGGGCGGCCCGAGTCTGACCACTGGTCCAGGGCGGCGGACGCCTTCGGGTCGTAGGCGGTACGGATGACGGCGGCGATCTCGGTCGCGTTCAGCCAGCCACTGGGCGCCAGGCCGGAGTTGCGGGCGGCCTGGTCGAAGGTGGCGGTGAGCTGGGCCAGGACAGCGAAGCCGCCGGTGAGCCCGCCGCCGGCCTGGTTGATCAGTCGGCGAGCGGCCTTGAGATCGAGGGCGAGTGCGACGTACGCCTCGTGCGGGGCGGCGGCCGGGCCGGCGGCGGCCAGCAGGTCGCGGTAGATCGGTCCGGCGAGGTGGGTCGCCTCGTTGCCGTGCTCGTGCCAGTAGCGGTTGAGCGCGTCGCCGGAGTCGGGCACCGTGCGCTCCAGGACCTGGACCCGGGCGATGTGCCCGGTGCGCGACAGCGCCGCCAGCGTCCGCCCCCAGCCCGCCACGTTGCTGGACTGGCTGGCTGGGTCGAGCAGAGCGAAGGCGCGCGAGGAGACCTTCACGACAGCGGTGAGCGTGCAGTGGTGCGGATCGTGCACGGCGCCGAAGTGTCCGCGCGGGGCGGTGACCACGCGCAGGGACGCCGCCGTGCCCGGGAGATGGAGCAGGCCCTCTCGGCGCGGCCGGGCGGACGGCCGGGCGAGCCAGACCAGCTGGCCCCGGAAGCGGCGCAGCATGTACCGAGCGGCGATGGGTGCCCAGTCGGCGAGGGACCGCCCACGATGGCGGACGAACACCGCCGCCAGAACGACCGCCCACAGCGGGATGAACTTGAACGCCCCGGTGACGCCGGAAGTGAGCAGTACCGCGAGCAGCAGCAGCCCGGTGAGGGCGACGACGGTCAGCTGGGGAGCCGACAGGCCGAGCAGGACACCGCGCCGCGAGCGATGCGGGAACTTCACGGTGGCCGGGCCGTCAGGCTGAGAGGTGTCGGAGAGCATGGGCGAAGCCGTCCTTGGAACTTGGAGAGCAAGAAAAAGAAGGGGAGAAGACGGGGCGGACGGCGTCGGAGACGACAGGGGCCGCCCGCCCCGTAGCAAGACGAGGGCTACGAGCCCGATCCACCCGGCGGCTCGGGGTAGACCCACCGCTGAGGCGTGGCAGCACCCCGCGGCGAAGGACCGCTCACCGGTCCTGGACGCCGGGGTGCCGGCGGATCCAGGTGCGTGGTGCGCGGCTGCGCCACCGTCGCGCCCTGGGGAGTCGGCCCGAAGGAGACCGGAGCCGTGTCGGCCGCCGCCTCCTGGCCGGGCCGCTGGATCAGCGCCTGCCCGCGGTCACCGTCGCTGGGAGGCCGCCGGATCAGGGCCCGGCCCTTGTCGCCGGTGGCGTTCGGGTCCTCACCGAAGCGGAAGTGGGTCTGCTTCGGCTGGTCGCCGTCGGCCGACCCGCCGGTCGGGTCGATACCGGAGGCGACTCCACCCGAGCCCTGGCCCGGAACCTTCGACGGGCCCTGCGGAGCCCGCATACCGGTGCCGGCCTGCATCGCGAGCTGGCCCGCCGTCTTCGCCGCGCCGGCAGCCACCGCGACGCCGGCGACCCCCGAACGGTGCAGGTCGTCCTGGCCGCCGCCGTCGGCCGCCCAGTGCACGAACTTGTAGGTGGCGTAGGGGCACAGCATCACCAGAACCATGACGACGATGCCCGCCATGGCGTCGGACAGGGCGGCGAGCCCGTCGGAGGCGTCGCTCTTGCCCATGGCCGAGACGCCCAGCAGGAACACGATCGTCATCAGCAGCTTGCTGACGATCAACGTGGCGGTGGCCTCGATCCACCCGCGCCGCCAGCGCCGCGCGACTTCCCAGCCGCCGCCTGCGCCGGCGAACACCGCCAGCGTCACCAGGACCAGGATGCCGACCTTGCGGGCGACCATCACCGCCCAGTACAGGAACGCGCCGATGGCACATCCCAGGCCGACCATGGCGGGTATCGCCCAGCCCAACTCGTACATCGGACCCAGGTCGTTGACCTCGATGACGCGGCGGATCGCGTCGTCGACCGACGTGTCCGCCGCCTGGAACAACCCGGCGGACAGTGCGTCGACCACGGCCAGCGCGACGGTGGTGCACGCGATCGCGGCGAACGCGAACAGGACACCCGCCACCGTCCCCGTCACCGCCTGCGCGAGAGCGCGCTCGTCACGGCGCCAGGCGGCCCGCATCAACTGCAGACAGAACGTGCCGACGGTCAGCACGAGACCGATGGGCAGAAGCAACTCGTAATTACCGCGGAACCACTCGGCGTTGAGATCGACAGCTGTGGTCTTGTCGACCGCCGTCGAGGCGAGATCCGCGGCGGACTGGGCCAGCTCGCCCATCGACTTGGCGATCCAGGCGCCGATGCCATCGGTGATCGCCTCGCCGGTCGAACCGACGACGCCGCCGACGGTGTCGCACACCGCGCTCATCAGGGGAAGGTCGCAAGCCCCCATGAGGGCACCTCCTTACGGGAATTGGGGGCGATTAGGGCGCGACGCTCGGCAGTACGCCGACCAGGGCACAGGCTTTGTCGGGGCGGCACTGCACGGCGAGCGTCGTGGAGCGGGACTCGGACCCGGACCCGGAGCCCTTCCAGGCGATGGACTGCTTGCCGGTGACTGTGACGGCGTAGACGTACGCCTCTGTGATCGCGCCGGGATCCTGCGCCAGGGCCGTTTTGAACGCCTGAGGGAAGTGGCCCTCGCCGACCCTCGCGGTCGCGTGCTGGCGGTTGTCGTGCATCCGCGACCACAGCACCGGGCCGGGAACCTGGTCGGAGACGGACTCCCAGTCGGCGTACTTCTTCTCGCCGGTCATCCACCGCTTGAGCCCGGCGACGTGCTCGGCCCGGGAAACGGAGCGGGTGTCGTACGTCCACAGCGCCTTGGTGGCCGCATTGGCGAAGACGATCGGATCGCTCGTCTTGGGCGGTGCCGCACCCGCCGCACGCCCGCTGGGGGTTGCCGTCGGCGAGGCGGGCCGCTGCGTGGATGCCGGAGTCGGGGAGGGCTTAGCCGAGGCGGGGCTCTCCGCGCGGGTCAAATACGCGAGGAGCCCGGCGACGGCCAGCAGTACGGCCAGGACGACGCCACCCAACAGGGCACGCCGCAGGACCGAGGACGGCGCCCCGTAGGTGCGCTCCTGGGCGAAGAGGGATCGTTTCCTCGACATCAGTGAACCTGCGTCCCCATCGCCGAGAAGAACGCGACGATGCCGTTGGCCGCGCCCAGCAGCAGCGCGCACCCGGCGGCGATGACCGTGCCCTTCTTCCCGTTCGCCTCGGCCTGGTGGCCACCGCTGTGGTGACCCCACGCCCAGACCATCGCCGAGATGGCGAGGGCGCCGACCACCGCGACGATCCCGAAGAGGTTGATCGAGGAGACGACGTCCTTCAGCACGCTGAGGCCGGGAAGACCGCCCTCCTTCGGCGTGATGCCGGGGTTGTACGCCAGATACTGGGCGTGCTGCATGAGCTTCACTTGGAACTCCAGTGCGATTTTGGGCGCGCGAGGGCCCGAGGGGAGATGGAGCGGGGGAGGGGGAGAGGCGGCCGGTCAGACGATCCGGCGGGCGGCGACGATGTCTGCACGCCAGTCAGCGAGGGTCGAGATCTTGACCACGTCGCCGGTGTGCGGGGCCTGCAGGATCAATCCCTGGTCAATGAACATCCCGACGTGTTCGGGCACCGCGGCCGTGCCCCGGGTGAACAGGAGGTCACCCGGCCGGAGAGCATCGACGCTGACCGCCTTGCCTTCCTTAACCTGCGTGTACGTGGTCCGGGAGATTGAGATGCCGCCGGCCTTGTACGACGCCTGCATCAGGGACGAGCAGTCGCACCGGCCCATCGGGTCCTGACCGTGGGGAGCGGAACAGGTACCGCCCCATTGATACGGCGTACCGAGCTGACCGAGGCCCCAACGGATCGCCGTACGCACCGACTTGGGTGCGCTGGCCGGGATCTCGTAGCCCTCGGGCAAGGACCCCGCGGGAATCGAGCCGAAGGAGGACCCGTCGTCGCCGGTGCCGCACACGGCAGCTGCCGAGGAGGTCGGCTGTTCGGCCTCATCGCCGGTGTCGCTGTCCGTGCTCGAACTCCCGACCATGCCAAGCGACTTGGCGACGGCCTTCTGGAGGGCCGTGGCCAGCGGTTCCCACTTCGCGTACGCGTCGCGGTAGCCGCTCTTCTGGACCGTCTGCGCGGCCTGGGTGATGGTCATCGACTGCCAGCCCTTGACCTTGAGCAGGCCCTCGTAGAATTTCGTGGAGGCGTGCACAGGATCACGAACCTCAGCAGGCGTGCCCCAACCCTGGCTGGGGCGCTGCTGGAAGAGGCCGAGGGAATCCCGATCGCCGTAATCCAGGTTCCGCAGCCCCGACTCCTGCAGAGCCGTGGCCAGGGCGACGATCTGCCCCCGCGCCGGCACCTTCATCGCGATGCCGGTGGCCTGGATCGTCTCGGCATTCGGAATCTGCTCCTCGGGGTCATCCAGCCCCGAAACGGACACGGACCCCTTGTCGTCGCCCTTGAGGATCGACTTCACCAGCTTCGCGACCGCCGTGCTGTCCACAGCCTTTGCACCGTCTGCGGAACAAGCGGCCTGAGCACTGCTGGAACCAGCGAGAGCGACGGCGACCGGCGCGATCAACAGCGTCGGGCAGAGCGCCACGGCCCCAGCTATGGCTACGACCTTCTTCACGGACGACGGCCGAACGCCGAAACGTAGGACGGAGAACTGGGTCCCGGGAAGGGATACGCCTGGGCATGCTGCATCGGCAGCTCCTTACTCGTAGGCAGCGCGGCGCAGGCGTTCTCGTCGAAAAGGCCACCGGCACCACGCCGGTCATGAATTCGCCATCCCTGAGGGAGGCAGGGGAACCAGGGCCGGGAGCTGATAAATCCCGGTCGCTGGCCCCCTGCTTACTGAAAAGCGGCAGCCAGCCGCGCTCGTAATCTCACTCTCCACATGCGGAGTTCCCTTCGCCGATAGGGAGCCGGTCGGTGGGGTGTCCGGCGGTGCTGTCCCTTGGACGGGACAGTACGCATTGACACAGGTCAGCAGGGGCGGAGCCAGGTCCCGTCCTGCGAACACGGCGAGACTGTAGGGACGAAATCCGGCCGCACCAAACTGGCTTGTGCCTCGGGCGGTTTCGGGTAGCTGAGCCGAGGGCCGCCTCATTGGGTGCGGCCGGAATTCGGCGTTAACCTCCGGCGCATTGATCGCCACGGCGGCTGCTTCCGCAGTTCCGCGGAGCGATCCATGCCGACGTGCGCAGCCCTCCGTACGCGGAGAAACAGGCGCACGACAGCCCCCTGAAAGAGAGAACCGCGCAATGCCGTACACCCTGCTCCGAGGCGACGCGCTGACCGCCCTCGCCGGCATTCCTGACAACAGCGTCGATGCCGTGATCACCGATCCGCCCTACAACAGCGGCGGCCGAACCAG
The DNA here is from genome assembly GCF_055562175.1 of Streptomyces sp. NPDC020958. Taxonomy (NCBI): domain Bacteria; kingdom Bacillati; phylum Actinomycetota; class Actinomycetes; order Kitasatosporales; family Streptomycetaceae; genus Streptomyces; species Streptomyces sp. NPDC020958. Next base: position 693,783 of record NZ_JBVHFU010000001.1, read on the forward strand.
CGGCGAGCGCACCGGCCGCTCCGCGCGCGCCAAGTACACCTCGGCCGACGCCGAGCACGACCTCGCCAACTTCCCCGGAGAGAACCGAGACCAGCGCTCGTACGGCTTCTGGCTCACCCTCCTGCTCACCGAGTCCTATCGCGCGACCGTCGAGTCCGGCAGCGCGCTCGTCTTCACCGACTGGCGTCAGCTGCCGACGACGACGGACGCACTCCAGGCCGCCGGGTGGACGTGGCGGGGGATCGCGTCGTGGCACAAGCCGGTCGCGCGGCCGCAGAAGGGCCGACTCAAGCAGTCGTGCGAGTACATCGTGTGGGGAACCAAGGGACCCGTCGACGCCAACCGTAACCCCGTCTACCTGCCCGGTCTCTACACCGCGAGCCAGCCCCGGAAGGACCGCGTGCACATCACACAGAAGCCCGTGGAATTGATGCAGGAGCTGGTGAAGATCTGTCCGCCGGGCGGCACGGTCCTCGACCCCTTCGCTGGCTCCGGGACCACCGGCGTCGCCGCCTTGCGTGAGGGGCGCCAGTTCATCGGCGTCGAGCTCTCCGATCACTATGCAGGCATCGCAGAACAGCGGCTGCGCGCCGAGCTGACGAAGGACGACTTCGAACTGGCCGGACCGGAGGCATGAGCACCAGAGCGGAGGGCCAGGGGCCGGCGGCCCGCAGACGCCGAAGGGCGGCTGGCGCATCGAGTGGCCGATGCGCCAGCCGCCCTTCTCGTTGCGTCAGGCCGCTTCGAACGCCCGTCGGATGAGCGGCGCCACCTTCTCCAGGTCGGCCGCCGAGACGACCCGTACCTCCAGGTCTCCGGTCCCGAGGTGCCCGATGCCGCGCATATCCCGGGTGAAGCCCTCCTCCAGCTCGACCGAGTCCGGGTCGAGTCTGAGATACACGAGGATCACCTCGTGCTTCGGACGGAAGATCACCGATGCCACGTTCACCAGCCGCCGGTAGGCGATGTAGTGCCGCAGCGCCGCGACCTCGACCTCGCCCCACGCCGTGAGCGCCTCGTCCAACTCCCCGTAAAGGCCTCGCAGACACTCGGGAACGCGGCTGGCCCCTGTGGGCGAAGGAACCACCGGTACCGCCGAAGCGCCGTCGACCACCGCGTCCCGGCCCCGATTCCGCCTGGTGAGAGCGGTGCTCGGCAAGCCGGGTGAGGAGTCGACGAGCAGCAGGCTCAACAGGCCGCCCTCGAAGACCCGATAGCGCACCAAGTCGATCCGCTCGGGCAGCCACCGCACGGCCACGCGATCGTGGTGGGAGAAGCCGGCCGCGATGCAGACCATCCGAGGTCGACGCCAGTCGATCGACTCGGCGGCCTCGCCGCCCAGCACCTTCCGGACCAACGCCTCGAACTCGTGCTGCGCCGAGCGCAGCCAGGACAGATACGAGACGGCCTGCGACAGCACTCCGCTGTCGGAGCCCTTCTTGAACTCGATCACCACCGGGCTGCCGTTCTCGTCCAGCCCCAGGGTGTCGATCCGCCCCCGGTGCCACGGACCGGTCGCGTACTCCGACGCCACGAACCGTATGCCCAGCATCTGCTCCAGGCCGGCCTCGACCCGCCTCTGCAGCTCCACCTCCAGAGCCACCGTCGAACCCCGCAGCTCGATGTCCCGGCCATCGGCACCCAGCCGGAACACCTTGAGGTCGGTCACCAGCATCCCCCTCCTACGACCACTACGGTAGGAGCAATCGAAAGCGACGTACCGCTATTCCTGGTCTCGGGCGGGAGAGTAGGGAGAGTAAGGGTTAACGCCTCCACACTCCCGGTTCAGTGGTGATCAGCCTCTCCCATCGCATGCTTTGCAGTCGCCGCTGCCCTTGCAGCTGGAGCGTTCCCCGCGGGCGCGGGGAGCAGGCGTCGCTGGGGATGACGACGGTGGCGGTGGTGGGATCATCCCCGCGTGTGCGGGGAGCAGACCATCGGCGACCGCATCCGCAGCCTGCGCGAAGGAACATCCCCACGCCCGCCGGGATAATCCCGAGGGCGAGATCAAGAGGTTGTTCGACGCTGCATGCTCCCCGCGCCCGCGGGGATGATCCCGCGATCATCGGCGCGGGCAACATGTCGATGGACTGCTCCTCGCGCCCGCGGGGATGATCCCACTGCCGTGGGCAACCTGTCCCCTGCGGCGATCTGCTCCCCGCGCCCCCGGGGATGGTCCGTCGACGTCGACACCCAGGCCTGGGTCAACGCCTGCTCCCCGCGCCCGCGGGGATGATCCCGAGCCGACGTTCGTTCGCGCTGAGGGGGTGCTCTGCTCCCCGCGCCTGCGGGGACCATCCCTTGGCGACGGCGATCTGCGAGAGGGCCACGACCTGCTCCCCGCGCCCGCGGGGGTGATCCCGGGTATGGCGCCCGGGTCCACTACGGGTTCCACTGCTCCACACGCCCGCGGGGATGATCGCCGTCCGCGCGCCCAGTACGGGCCGCTGACGCCTGCTCCCTCGCCCGCGTGGATGACCCCACCCCCGTCGACAGTCCGACTGCGACATAGCCAGGTTGTCCGGTGCCATGAGCCAGGGCTGCGGCGTGTTCCGTTTATGGGGACCCTACAACCGGGTCTGCGGTCAGCATGGTTCCTCAGGAGGAAGGGATTCTCGCTGCCCGCAGGAGGAATGGTCCGTAGGCGACTCGCCGTGCGAGTCCGGGAACGGCGAGGTGAGTGTGGCGCGCGAAGCGAGAGCGCAGCCCTCTCCGGAGGTGTGACTACCTGTCAGTAAAGTCAGCATTGGGTCAGCATCAGTCCGATCAAAGCTGACTACGGCTGACGAAACCTGCACTTCGAGGTGTGCTGGAGCGAGGGGTGGGGCGGGGGTTTGCTCCGGCTGTATGCGTGAACCGGGCGGGGTGTGATTGACCTCGCCCGGCATGCTGTGCGTCAGGCTGTGAAGTTCCTGCTCAGCGCACTCGACCCCGCGGTTTCAGCGGCACCGGCGGCAGTTCGGGAGCAGGTAGAGGCGCTCCGTCGTAACCCTTCACTTCCCCAAATCGCGACCCGCTCATCCAGTCCTCGCGGGCCTGTTTGATATCGTCCTGGGTACGCCCGACGAAGTTCCACCACATGACCAGCTCTTCCTCGAACGGCTCGCCGCCGAGCAGCATGATCGCCGCGTCCGACTCGGCGCGGAGCGGGAGTTCGGTGCGGCCGCAGCCCAGGTAGAGCATGGAACCGGGGAGCACCGGTACGCCGTCGACGTGTACCTCGCCGGACATCGCCAGGACGCCGTACTCGAAGTCCGGTTCCAGGGGCAGGCGCAGGTCCGCACCCCGGGTGAGGGACAGGTCCGCGCCGACGATCGGGGTGAACGTCGTGCCGGGGGACGCCGCCCCGTCCAGCGTGCCGAGGATGACCGTGGCGGTCAGGCCGGGCGCCGTGACCGTAGGCAGGTCGGGATGGTGCTCGAACCTCGGGTCCGTGTGCCGGTGGGCGTCCGGGAGCGCCACCCACAGCTGAGCGCCGTGCAGGTACCGGGCGTGCGACCGGGGGCTCTCCTCGGAGTGGCTGATCGCCCGTCCCGAGGTCATCAGTCCCAGCTCGCGCGGGCGGATCGTCTGGAGGCTGCCGGTGGAGTCACGGTGCAGCACCTCGCCCTGGTGCAGCCAGCTGACCGTCTGCAGCCCGATGTGCGGATGCGGCGGCACCTGCATCCCGGGCTCGTCGGCGATGTCGTCGGGCCCGTAGTGGTCGACGAACGCCCAGGCGCCGATCATGCGGCGCCCGAGGTTCGGCAGCAGTCGGCGCACCTCGGTGGACTCCCCGAGCCGCACGTGGCGGGGGCTCAGCAGTTCGCGGACGGGTTCGGCGACGACGAATCCGCGGCCGCCGCACACGCTCGGCACGGGAGCGCGGTCAAGGTTGCTCATGCCGCCAAACTTAGCGGGCGCCGGTCCCTGTTGCCGAGCCGCCAGCGGGTCGTACGGAACCCGTCCGGCGGTCGGCCCTCGGTCACCGCCCGGCCCTCCGTCAGCTCTGTCCGCCTTCGATCGGGCCCGTCACCGGTGCGGTGCGCCGCGGTGCGGTGCGCCGCGGTGCGCGTCAGCGGGCCGTGAGTTTCCACAGGTGGTCCGCGGTGCCGTTGTCGTCCCACTGGAGGACCTGGGCACCGGTCGAGGTGCTCATGCCGTTCACGCCGAGCAGCAGCCCGCTGTTGTAGTTCGCGATCTTGTAGTAGCCGTCCCCGGACGGGATCAGCTGCCAGAGGTGGTCGGCGGTGCCGTTGTCACCCCAGATCAGGGCCGTTCCCCCGGCGGAGGTGCTCATGCTCGTGATACCGAGGAGCAGCCCGCTCGCCTGCTGCTGGATCTTGTAGAGACCGTTGCCGGCGGCCACCAGGGTCCAGTTCTGGTCGGTGCCGCTCGTGCCGGTGGCCTGGACGACGGCGGTGCCCTGGGCGGTGCCCGCGCCGCTGGTGTCCAGGGCGAGACCGCTGTTCCTGTTGGTGATCCGGTAGCGCCCGGCCAGCGAGCCGGCGGCGCCGGTCGGGGTGATGGTCAGGTGGTAGCCGTCGGAGGCGTTCATGGCCACCGGGACGGTGATCGAGCCGCCGCTGACCGGGTAGTCCGTGTCGGAGATGGTGATCGGCCCGGAGACCGCGGTGGTACGGCCCTTGGACGGCGTGTACTCCAGCTTCACGTGCACCGTGCTGCCGAAGGCCGACAGGGACGACAGCCCGTTGACGGTCACGGCGCACGCACCGGTGCAGCCTCCGGTGACGACACTGATCTGGTCACCCGCGGCGTTGCGGGCCGCGAAGCCGTCGATGCCCGTCTGTGCCGGGGGCGTGGTGACCAGCATGTTCCCGGACATGTCGCCGTACCACTTGTACAGCCAGTACGCCCCGTTCGGCGAGCCGCCGGTGTCGGTGAGGGTGTCGCCGAGGGTGCCGTAGTGGTTCCAGAAGGCCAGTTCGGCGTCGTGGACTCCGGCCCGCTCGAACTTGGCCACGTAGCCCGCGAGCGGTCCGGGAACGCCGACCTCGCTCGTGGTGCCGTACTCCTCGATGGCGATCGGGCGCGGGCTGATGCCGAGACCGGTCTCCAGGGCGCGGTAGGCGGCGACATGGGCGGCGATGTTCTGCGAGCCCTGCAACTCGTGCCAGGAGACGATGTCGGGGAGCGTGCCGGCGGCCTTCGCGTCGGTGAGGAAGGTGGTCATCGAGCTCTGGTTCCAGGCCGAGTAGCTCGGGCCCTGGATCGGGGCGGTGGAGTCCTTGGCCCGGACCTCCTGGTAGGTTCTCGCCCACCCGGAGTCGAAGCTGCCGGCCGCCGAGGTGTCCCAGGTCCAGTCCGGCTCGTTCCACAGCTCGTAGGCGGCGATGTTCGTGGCCCCGGAGGACTTCACCGAGGCCACCTGCTTGTCCACGGCGGCCAGCCAGTCGCTCCAACTCACCCACCTGTAGGGAAAGTTCGGATACCAGTCCGGCATGCGTACGACGACCTTCGCGCCCGCCCTGGCCGCTTCGGGGGCGACGGTCAGGGCGTCACCGCCGGGGGCCGGCTCGCCGTTGGGCAGTTGCCTGCCGCCGGGCGCCATCTGCACGAAGGTGTGGGGCCTGAACGGTTCGACCAGGCTGTCGGCCGGGACGCTCGCGGTGTCCAGGCCGTACAGGCTGCCCGTCGCCACATGGGTGACGGGCCGCAGGGTCTGGTTCGCGTTCACCACCAGGGTGGTCGAGGACGTCGGCGCCGCCTGGGCGGGGGCCGTGGTGCCGAGGGCGGCCGCGGCGAGGGCCACCGCGCCGAGTGCGGCTCTGCGGGAGGTGCGGCTCATGACAGGGGTCTCCCTTACGGAGTACGAGGGGGTCGGTGATCAGTCCTTCACCGCGCCCGCGGTGACGCCCGCGGCCACGTAGCGCTGGGCGAGGACCAGGAGGACGGCCGCGGGGACGGACGCGACCACGGCGGTGGCCATGATCGCGTTCCACTCCTGGTTGTTGTTGCCGATGTACTTGTAGATGCCGAGCGTGATCGGCTTCCAACCGCCGCCGCCGTCCAGGGTGTTGGCGAAGACGAAGTCGGACCAGGCCCACAGGAAGCCGAACAGCGAGACCGTGACGATCGCGTTGCGGCTCAGCGGGAGGACGACCGAGCGGAAGGTGCGCCAGGTGCCGGCGCCGTCGATCCGTGCGGCCGAGATCAGTTCGCCGGGGATGCCCGACATGAACGCGGTGAAGATCATGACGCCGAACGGCACGGCGATGGTGGAGTCCGCGACGATCAGCCCCCACCAGGAGTTGAGCAGGCCGAGGTCGAGGAAGACGCCGTAGAAACCCATCGCCATCACGATCCCGGGGATCATCTGTGCGATGAGCAGCGCCAGGCCGAGCGCGCCGCCGCCGCGCGGGCGCAGCTTCGCCAGCGAGTAGCCGGCCGGGGCGGCGATGAGCAGGGTCAGGGCGACCGTGCCCAGGCCGATCAGCAAGCTCGTGCCCAGATAGGGGAGTTGGTCATCGAGGACGGCCCGGTAGCCCTCGAAGGTGGGGTGCAGCGGGAACAGGTCCGGCGGGTCCTTGCGCATGTCCTGCTGCGGGGTCAGGGAGACGTTGACCATCCAGTACACCGGGAACAGCATCAGCGCGGTGAGGAGGAGGCCGATCAGGGTGTGACCGCGTGACTTCACGCTTCCTGCCTCCTCTGGACGCGGATGTACAGGAGCCCGAAGACGAGCGCGATGAGGATCAGGATGTCGCCGACGGCGGCGCCGGGCCCGAACTTCGGCAGCAGCGTGCCGAAGCCCAGCTGGTACGACCAGGTGGCCAGGGTCGAGGAGGCGTCACCCGGACCGCCCTTGGTCATGATCCAGATCAGGTCGAACACCTTGAGGGTGTAGACCAGCCCGAGCAGCAGGGTGATCGCCGACACCGGGCGCAGCAGCGGGAAGGTGATCCGGCGGAACTGCTGCCAGGCGCCCGCCCCGTCCAGGGCCGCCGCCTCGTACAGCTCACCGGGGATGTTCTGCAGCCCGCTGTAGAGGATGACCAGGTTGAAGGGGATGCCGATCCAGATGTTGGCGACGATCACTGCCGTCAGCGCCCAGTCCGGCGAGGTCAGCCAGCCGACCGGGTCGATCCCGACGAAGTGCAGGAAGTAGTTCACCACTCCTGACTCGCTGTTGAACATCCACGACCAGGTCGACGCCGACACGATCAGCGGCAGCAGCCAGGGGATCAGGAACAGTGCCCGCAGTACGGTCGACAGCCTGAAGTGCCGGTTGAAGAAGACCGCGAGGGCGAGGCCGCTGACGTACTGGAAGGCGATCGACACGAAGGTGAAGACCAGCGTGTGCCGCATCGCCGGTCCGAACGTCGGATCGTCCAGCACGGTACGGAAGTTGTCCCAGCCGGAGAAGGGCGCGTCACCGGCCACGAAGGAGCGGACGGTGTAGTCGCGCAGGCTCAGGTCGAGGTTGCGGTAGAGCGGATAGACGTAGAAGGCGGCGAGGTAGGCGAGCAGGGGCGTCACGAAGGCGAGTGCGGTCAGCCGCCGTCTGCGCCGCATGGAGCGGGCGCCGGTGTCACCGGCCCCCGCCGCGGCGGCCGGTGCCCGCCGCGGACGGTCGACCCGGGCGATGGTCATGCCTGCCCTAGCCCTTCTGCGCGCTCGACTGGGCCGTGGCCAGGGCGTCCTGCGGGCTCTTGGTGCCGGACAGCGCCGCCTGTACGGCGGTCCACATCGGCTGCGAGATCGTCGGGTACTTGGTGCCCAGCCCGCCGCTGGTCCGGCCCCGGGCCGCCCCGACCGCCGTCACCCAGGGCTGCAACTCGGCGTTCTTCTTGACCTGTTCGGCCTGTACGGCGGCGGTGGGTGCCACGTACATGAGCGTGGTGTCGGTGGCCAGCAGGTTGGTGGGGCTGGTGAGGCAGGTGACGATCTTCTTGCTGACGTCGTAGCGCGAGGTGTCCTTCTGCACGGGCACGGTGACGAACTCGCCGCCCGTCGGCACCGGCGCCGAACCGCCGTTCTGACCGGGGATGTTGACGACGCCGTACGGGAATCCGGCCTTGTCGGCGTTGCCGAGCTGCCAGGTGCCGTTCTCGCTGAACGCGTACTCCCCGGTGGCGAACTCCTGCCAGCTGGTGGTCTGGGTGTTCTGCAGCACGTCCTTGGGGGCGTACCCCGCGTCCACCCACTGCTTCCAGAGCGTCAGCGCCGCGACCCCCTGGGCGGAGTCGAGCTTCGTCAGGTCACCGCCCGCGCCCCAGAACCAGGGCAGGAACTGGAAGCTGCCCTCCTCCGTGTTGATGGCGGAGAAGGTGATCCCCTTCTTCCCGGCCGCCTTGACCTTCTTCAGCGCGGCCGTCAGTGACGCCCAGTCCTTGACCGAGGCGGGGTCGACACCGGCGGCGGAGAGCACCTTCTTGTTGTAGTAGAGGGCGAGGGTGTTGGCGCCGATCGGGACGCCGTAGGAGGCGCCGCCGATGGTGCCTGCACCGATGATGTTCTTCTGGATCGACGCGGTGCCGAGTCCGAGATCGCTGGTCTTGGTGAGAATCCCGGCCTCCACCAGGGTGGAGACGACCGGGTTGTCGACCAGCATCAGGTCCGGGGCGTTGCCCTGCTGCGCCGCCAGGAGTGCCTTGTTGCCCAGGTCGGTGGTGTCGTACGCGGTCCGCTTGAGCTTCACCCCGGCCGCGGTGCCGCACGCGGTGACCCGCTTGCCCCAGTCCGAGGAGGCGTCGAACTGCGGGTACGGGTCCCAGAAGGTGTACGTGCCGCCGGCCGAGGACGACGATCCCGAGGAGCCGGAACCGCCACCGCAGGCGGTGAGGGGGAGCAGAGTGGCCACGGTGACGGCCAGGAGGGTACGGCGGGTGGGTATCACGGGGTGACCTCGTTGTCGTAGGACGGGGTGTTTCAGGAGGTGGGGAGCCAGACGCGCATGCTGCCGTCCTCGCGGTTGGCCCACACGTGGTACGGGACCGCGGTCAGCTCGACCGGTTCGCCGTCGCTTTCGGCCTCCGTGCCGGTCGCGGCGGCGTACGGCCACCAGCCGCGGTCCGGGACACGGCGCCGGCGGCCCGCGGCGACCACGGTGGTGACACCGCCGAGCAGGTCCGGGCGGTGTTTGACGGCGAGCGGACGGGAGGGATCGAGGACGATGTCGTCCAGCCCGCCGCCGGGGTGGTCGGCCTGCTCCAGGCAGTGCACCAGCGGCCCGCGCTCGATCGCCACACAGCCGCGCACCGCGTCCACGCGCGGGTCGGCAGCGGTGAGCCGGGGTTCGAGACCGAGTTCGAGGACGACCCGGTCGCCCGGCGTCCAGTCGCGGGTGAGCCGCAACCAGCCGTTATCGACGGGGGCGTCGGACTGGTCGCAGGAGTCGGTACCGCAGCGCACCCGGAACTCGCGGCACCACTGCGGGATGCGCAGCGACAGCGTCCAGGGGCCGTCGGCGGGGGTCTCCTCGACGGTGAACGCGACGGTGCCGTGCCAGGGGTAGTCGGTCTCGGCGCGTACCCGGACCTGCCCGGTCGCGTACGTCCCGGTGACGAACTGGTGGATCTGCAGGCCCTGTCCGTCGCCGGACGCCAGATAGTGCTCCAGGCTCGCCAGCAGCCGCATCACGTTGGGCGGGCAGCAGGCGCAGCGGAACCAGCGGGTGCGGCGGGCCGACTGGTCGCCTCCGGTGTCGGTGTGGCCGTCACGGACCTGGAGCGGGTTGACGTACAGCCACTGCTCGCCGTCCAGCGAGACCCCGGCGAGGAAGCCGTTGAAGAGGGTGCGCTCGATCAGGTCGGAGTAGCGGGCCTCGCCGGTGAGCAGGGCCAGCCGCCAGCTCCACTGGACCGAGGCGATCGCCGCACAGGTCTCGCAGTAGGCGCGCTCGTTGGGGAGTTCGTACGGGTCGCCGAAGTCCTCCTGGTCGTGGTGGGCGCCCAGACCGCCGGTGAGGTGCGTCTTGGTGGTCGTCATGGCCTGCCACAACCGCTCGCCGGCCGACAGGAGTTCGTCGTCGCCGGTCTCCGCCGCCAGGTCCGCTGCAGCCGCCAGCAGGTACAACTGCCGTACGGCGTGCCCCTCGACGTTTGTCGCCTCGCGCAGCGGCACGCGGTCCTGGCAGTAGGCCGCGCCGCCGAGCAGTCCGTGGCCGTGCCGGTCCACGAAGTAGCCGGCCAGGTCCAGGTAGCGGCGCTCGCCGGTCTCCCGGTACAGCTCCACCAGGGCGGTCTCCACCTCCGGGTGGCCGTCGACGCCGTCGAGGGGCCTGCCACTGCCGGGAAGTCCGAACACCGAGTCGATGTGGTCGGCGAACCGCCGTGCCACGTCGAGGAGTTCCGGGCGGCCGGTGGCCCGGTGGTGCGCCACGGCCGCCTGGATCAGGTGACCCGCGCAGTACAGCTCGTGGCCCCAGCGCAGGTCCTCGTACCGCGCCCCGCCCTTGACCAGCTGGAACCAGGTGTTGAGGTACCCGTCGGGCTGCTGGGCCGCGGCCACCAGGGCGATGATGCGTTCGACGTCGGCCGCCAGTGGTGCGTCGGCGCCCTGGGCGAGCTGCCAGGCGGCCGCCTCCAGCCACTTGTAGACGTCGGTGTCGACGAACGGGTACGCGCCCTGGAACTCGCCCTCGGCCAGGCCCGCCGCCAGCCGCAGGTTGTGCAGGTTTCCCGCGGACTCCAGCAGGTCCGGGCCCTGGGGGAGGGAGACCCGGGCGTTGACCGCGCGCCGGTCGTGCCAGAAGCCGCCGTCGATGACGACGGCCGCCGGGCGCAGCGCGGTGCGGGCGTCCGGCGTCAGACGGATCGGGCCGGTGGGGGAGGGCGGGGCGGTGCGGGTGCGGGGCATGGCTCTCCGGGGTCGGGAGGGACTGGGGCCGGGCGCAGGTGCGTCTTTCGGTATGTCGAACGTCGTCCGGTGCATGGGGCCTGGTGCGGCGCTGGACCACCTTGCGCAACCGTTTTCTCGCCGAGAAGTACAGGGCAGTGGGAGAGAGGGGTCAAGACGCCCGACAGAGGTTTTTCGCATTTCCCTGGAGGACTGGTGCTGGTCGTGGACGGCTGCGACCATGTGGGGCGGCTCTGTCGTCGTCGGCTCGACGGCATGAGTGGGAAACCGCCTAGGAAAAGGTTTGCTCGTGACCTCTGCTCCCGACTCCCCGCCCACCGGCCGGGCCAGGCTCGCCGATGTCGCCGCCCTCGCCGGTGTGAGTGTGGGCACGGCGTCCAAGGCGCTGAACGGCGCGGGCCGGATGCGCCCGGAGACCCGGCAGCGGGTGCTGGACGCGGTGGAGGCGCTCGGGTTCCGGCCCAACCAGCACGCGCAGAGCCTGCACAGCGGCCGCAGCTGGACCGTCGGCCTGATGACGACGGACGGCATCGGCCGCTTCAGCACCCCGGTGCTGCTGGGCGCCGAGGACGCGCTCGGCGCCGGGAAGATCTCGGTGCTGCTGTGCGACACCCGCGGCGACGCCATCCGCGAGCAGCACCACCTGCGCAACCTCACCGACCGTCGGGTGGACGGCGTCATCGTCACCGGCCGCCGTACCGACCCCCGGCCGCCGCTGACCGGCATCGACCCGGCGATCCCCGTCGTCTACGCGCTCTCCCCGTCGACGGACCCGGAGGACACCTCCGTCGTCACCGACGACCGCGGTGGCGCCCTACTCGCCGTGGGACACCTGCTCGCCACCGGCCGTACCCGGATCGCCCATGTCACCGGCCCCGAGCACCACCAGGCCGCCCGTGACCGCGCCCGGCACGCCGTGGCGCACCTGGCCGGGTCCGGTCTCACGCTCGCCGGCGGACGTGTGCACTTCGGGGAGTGGAGCGAGGCCTGGGGGCGGCGGGCCGCCGACGCGGTGCTGCGCACGGCGCCCGACGTGGACGCCGTCTTCTGCGGGAACGACCAGATCGCCCGGGGGGTCGCGGACGCGCTGCGCGAGCGCGGCAGGGACGTGCCGGGGGACATCGCCGTCGTGGGGTACGACAACTGGGACACCATGGCGCTCGCCAGCCGTCCGCCGCTGACCACGGTCGACATGAACCTGGCCGAGATCGGCCGGATCGCCGCGCTGCGGCTGCTCCAGGCCATCGACGCCGTACCGGAGCCGGGCGTGCACACGGTGCCGTGCCGGCTGGTGGTCCGGGAGTCCAGCTGACGTCGGTCAGTCGTCCGTGGGCTGCCGGGCCGCCCACAGCCCGCGGACGTGGCCGAGGTGACGGGTCATCACCTCGCGTACGGCCTGCTCGTCGCGGGCCAGCAGGGCGTCGAGGAGTTCCAGGTGCTCCTCGGCGGAGGCGGTCAGCCGGCCGGCCCGCGCCAGGGCCGTCAGGCCGAACAGCCGCGAGCGGCGCCGCAGGTCCCGTACGACCTCCACCAGGTGGTCGTTGCCCGCCAGGGCCAGCAGCCCCAGGTGGAACGTCAGGTCGGCCTCGACATAGGCGATCAGGTCGCCCTTCAGCGCCGAGCCGACGATCTCCTGGGCGACCGGGCGCAGCGCCTCCAGATCGGCGGGGTCCGCGGTGGCCGCCAGGCCCGCGGTGGTCGGGATCTCGATCAGGGACCGGACGTGGGTGTACTCGTCCAGCTGCTTCTCGGAGACGGCGGTGACCCGGAACCCCTTGTTGGGGACGATCTCGACCATGCCCTCCTTCACCAGCTCCAGCATGGCCTCCCGTACCGGCGTCGCCGAGACGCCCAGCCGCGGCGCGAGACCCGGCGCCGAGTACACCTCGCCGGGCCGCAGTTCACCGGCGATCAGCGCGGCACGCAGGACGTCCACGACCCGTTCCCGGTAATTGGGCCGCCGGCCGCCCAGGGAGGGCAGGGCGGGGGCGGCAGGGCTGGCGGGCCGGTCGGTCATGGGGGAACTCCTGGTGGCGGTGCGGGGGACATCAGAGTACGAAGCCGGCCGGGAAGGGGTCGGTCGGGTCCAGCAGGTACTGCGCGGTACCGGTGATCCAGGCCCGGCCGGTGAAGGTGGGCAGGACGGCGGGGATCCCGGCCACCTCGGTGGTGCCGATGAGTCGGCCGCTGAACCGGGTGCCGATGAAGGACTCGTTCACGAACTCGGTGTCCAGGGGGAGTTCGCCGCGCGCGTGCAGCTGGGCCATGCGCGCGCTGGTGCCGGTGCCGCAGGGGGAACGGTCGAACCAGCCCGGGTGGATGGCCATCGCGTGCCGGGAGCGGCGGGCCGTGGCGCCGGGGGCGGTCAGATGGACGTGGTGGCAGCCGCGGATCGACGGGTCCTCGGGGTGCACCGGCTCCGCCTCGGCGTTGATCGCCGCCATCAGCGACAGCCCGGCGGCCAGGATGTCGTCCTTGCGGGCCCGGTCGAAGGGCAGGCCGAACTCGTCCAGCGGGAGGATGGCGTAGAAGTTCCCGCCGTAGGCGAGGTCGTAGGTCACCGTCCGCCCGTCCGGGAGGGTGATCCTGCGGTCGAGTCCGACGGCGAAGGACGGCACGTTCCTGAGGGTGACGCTCGTCGCGGCGCCGTCCGCCACCGCCACCTCCGCGACGACGAGACCGGCCGGGGTGTCGAGCCGGATGGTGGTGACCGGCTCGACCACCTCCACCATCCCGGTCTCCACGAGCACGGTCGCCACCCCGATCGTGCCGTGCCCGCACATCGGCAGATAGCCGGAGACCTCGATGTACAGCACGCCCCATTCGCAGTCCGGCCGGGTGGGCGGCTGCAGGATCGCCCCGCTCATCGCCGAGTGCCCGCGCGGCTCGTTCATCAGCAACTGCCTGACGTCGTCGCGGTGTTCCCGGAAGTACAGTCGCCGCTCGTTCATGGTCGCGCCGGGAACGGTCCCGATCCCGCCGGTGATCACGCGGGTGGGCATGCCCTCGGTGTGCGAGTCGACGGCGTGCAGGACGAGTGTGCTGCGCATGACGCTCCTGGTGGTCGCTGCGGACGCTACGGGCCGTTTCGAGGGGGGTCACGAAAGGCCGGCCGCCACCGCCTTCTCGGTGGCCGCGCGGACGGCGGCCTCCTGCTCGGGCAGCAGCGGCACGCGCGGCGGGCGGCAGACACCGCCGTGGCGGCCGACGATGTCCATCGACGCTTTGATGGCCTGCACGAACTCGACCCGGGAATCCCAGCGCAGCAGCGGATGCAGCTGCCCGTACAGCCGCTTGGCCGTGTCCAGGTCTCCGCGCACCGCCGCCCGGTACAGCTCGACCGTCGCCGCCGGCAGCGCGTTGGGGTAGCCGGCCACCCAGCCCTTGGCCCCCGCGACCGCCAGCTCCAACAGGACGTCGTCGGCGCCGACCAGCAGGTCCAGTTCCGGGGCGAGTTCGGCGAGCCGCCAGGCGCGCCTGACGTCACCGGAGAACTCCTTGACGGCGTGGATGTACCCCTCGCCGTGCAACGTGGCGAGGAGCTCCGGGACGAGGTCGACCTTGGTGTCGACGGGGTTGTTGTACGCCACGACCGGCAGGCCGGCCTTCGCGACCTCCGCGTAGTGCGCGAGGACCGAACGCTCGTCGGCCCGGTAGGCGTTGGGCGGCAGCAGCATCACCGCGTGGCAGCCGGCGTCCCGGGCCTGCTCCGCCCAGCGGCGGGCCTCGGCGGAGCCGTAGGCGGCGACTCCGGGTACGACCCGGGCTCCGCCGACCGCTTCCACGGCGGTCGCCACGACCTTCGCGCGCTCCTCGGGGGTGAGCACCTGGTACTCGCCGAGCGAGCCGTTCGGCACGACACCGTCGCAGCCGTTGCCGACCAGCCAGGCACAGTGCTCGGCGTACCGCTCGTGGTCGACGGAGAGGTCGTCGCGGAAGGGGAGGGCGGTGGCGACGAGGACGCCGCGCCAGGGGCGGGTCCGCGGGGTGGGGGTCATCGGGCTCCTCGGGTGCCAGGGGACTGGTGACGTCACTTCATGTCGTGCTGCTCGACCGGCCGTTCGCGGTGCTGCTCGCCGTGCCGTCCGTCGTGCTGTTCGTCGTGCCGTTCGTCGTCCTGGCCGGCTCGCGCGAGCACGCCGAGCGGCACCGGCCGGGCGAACGGTCCGCGGGACGCCGTCTGCGGGCACCGGGCGAGCCCGGCGACCGCCGTCCCGCACATGCGGCCCTGGCACCAGCCCATCCCGGCCCGCGTGAGCAGCTTGACGGTTCGTACGTCCCCCGCGCCCAGCTCCGTCACGGCCCGCCGGACCGCGCCGCCGGTGACCTCCTCGCAACGGCACACCACCGTGTCGTCCGTGACGAGTTCGGCCCAGTGCGCGGGCGGTGCGCAGACCTCGTCCAGCGCCGCCGCGAACCTGCGCAGACCCGCCCTGCTCCGGGCGGCCCCGGCCCAGCCGCGGGGGTCGGGCACCGCACCCGACAGCCGTGCGGCGGCCGACCGTCCGGCGATGTGGCCCTCGGCGAGGGCGAGTTCCGCGCCCCCGATGCCGGTCGCCTCACCCGCCGCCCACACCCCCGGCACGTCGGTGCGCTGTTCGTCGTCCACGTGCACGGCGACACCGTCGACGCGGCAGCCGAGGCCCTGGGCCAGATCGGTGCCCGGCAGCATGCCGTGCCCGACGGCCAGGGTGTCGCAGTCGACGCGCCGCCGGGTGCCCGGCCGCACCCGGCCCCCGGAGTCCAGTGCCGCGACGGTCACGGCGGCCAGCCGCTCGTCCCCGTGCGCCTCGACCACGGTGGCGCGGACCAGGACGCGGACCCGGTGCCGTAGCAATCCGGCCGCGTATCCGGCGGCTTCGGCGAGTTTCACCGGCTGGGCGGTCAGGGCCGCGGGCCGTCGCAGCAGGGCCCGCGGGTCCCCGGACTCCACCAGCGCCGCCACCCGGGCGCCCGCCGCCGCGAGCCCGGTCGCGACGGGCAGCAGCAGCGGCCCGGTGCCGGCGACGACGACGGTACGGCCGGGCAGCACCAGGCCGCCTTTGAGCATGGCCTGCGCACCGCCGGCCGTGACGACCCCGGGGAGCGTCCAGCCGGGGAAGGGCAGCACCTGCTCGTGGCCGCCGGTGGCGAGCAGTACCGCGTCGGCGCGCACCTCGACGGCCCGCTCCTGGGCCGGGCCGCGGAGCGCGTGGACCGTGAAGCCCTGCGGTCGCCGCTCCACGAACCACACGTGGTGCTCCCGGAGGTGGGTCACGTGTCCGGCCGCGAGGTGCCGGTCGAGCCCCTCGCGCAGGCGCCGCCCTGCGTGCCACCGGTGGTGCAGCGCCTGTGGACGGCGCGCCCCGAGCCCGGCGGCGGGCTGCCGGTGGAACTGGCCGCCCGCCTCGGGTGCCGCGTCGACCAGGGTGACGCGCAGACCGTGCCGGGCGGCGGCCAGGGTGGCGGCGAGACCGGCCGGGCCCGCCCCGATCACGGCGAGGTGCCGGCGCTCAGTCATCGTGCCCGGTGCCCTGCTGGGTGCGGATCACATCGCCCGGACGCAGCGGCACCAGACAAGCGCGCCGGTTGGGGCGGTCGTTGACGACGACCAGGCAGTCGAAGCAGACCCCGATCCCGCAGAAGACGCCCCGTGGCCGGCCCGCGCCGCGGGTGGACCGCCAGGACGTGACACCCGCCGCCCAGAGTGCCGCCGCGACCGTCTGGCCGGGCAGCGCCTCGATCTCCCGGCCGTCGAAGGTGACGGTGAAGGCGGGACCCGGCCGGGCCCGCACCAGCTTCAGGGGGTTCACGCGGCCTCCTCGGCGAAACGCTCGGGACGGAACGGGGTCAGGTCCAGCGCGGGAGACGTGCCGCTCAGGACCTGGGCGAGCACCTGCCCGGTGCCGGTGGCGAGTCCGATGCCGGCGCCCTCGTGTCCGCAGGCGTGGAAGAGGCCGGGGGCACGGGGGTCCGGGCCGATGGCGGGGAGATGGTCCGGCAGGTACGGGCGGAATCCCAGGTAGCCGCGCACGGCCCGGACGTCCGACAGGAAGGGGAACAGCCGGGTGGCGCCCGCCGCCAGCGCCCGGAGCACGGGAAGGGCGAACGACCGGTCGAAGCCGACGCGTTCGCGGCTCGCGCCGATCAGGACCGGCCCGGCCGCGGTACCCTCGACGACCGGCGAGGTGTGCAGGCCCGCCGAGCCGCTGGCCACGTCGGCCACGTAGGCGGCGGCGTACACCTTGTGCCGCACCCGGCGCGGCAGCGGCTCGGTGACCAGCACGAAACCGCGCCGGGGCAGGACGGGCAGGTGGGCACCGGCGAGCGCGGCCAGTTCACCGCCCCAGGTCCCGGCCGCGTTCACCACGGCCGGGGCGTGCAGGTCGCCGTGGTCGGTGCGGACGCCCCGCACGGCGCCGTCGGCGCCGCGCAGGACCCCGGTCACGGTGCGGCCGGCCGCCAGCCGGGCGCCCGAGGCCCGGAGCAGGTGGGCGGCGGCCAGCGTCGGCATCACCTGGGCGTCCTGCGGGTAGTGGACCGCGCCCGCCAGGCCGGGTGCCAGGTACGGTTCCAGGTCGTGCAGCCGGTCCGCGCCGACGGTCTCGGCCCGTACCCCGGCGGCCCGTTGCCCGGCCGCGAGCAGCTCCAGCGCGGTCAGTTCCGCGGGCGACGCGGCCACGACCACCCCGCCCTTGGCCTCGTACTCGATCCGGTCGCCCAGCCCGGCGGCCAGGTCGGCCCACAACCGACTCGACAACAGGGCGAGTTCGAGCTCGGGCCCCGGCTCCTTGTCGGAGACGAGCAGATTGCCCTCACCGGCACCCGTCGTGCCGCCGGCCACCGGGCCACGGTCCACCACGACCACGTCGAGCCCCGCCCGGGACGCGTACAACGCGCACGCCGCGCCCGCCATGCCGGCCCCGACCACCACGACATCGCAGGTCAGTCGCATGCTCACGACAGTAATATGTCACATGGCACAGCCCGGGGGAACACCCCGGACACCGGGTCGCCGCACGGCCGGGTGTTCGCCTGAGCGGCGCTCCCCTGAATGGCGCTCTCCGCTTGACAGGTCGACGATGGAGTGGTGGGGCCGTGGCCTCCGGGCGGCGGAGGCCGGCCCCGGCCGTGGTGAGCGGCCGGAAGGGAGGACACCGGCATGCTGGAGATCAAGACGGTCGACAAGCCGGACGAGCGGCGTGACTTCCCCCGCGGCCACCTCGAAGCCGTGCACATGACCGGCCTGGACTTCGCCGTCGCCACCTTCGAGCCGGGCTGGCGCTGGACCGAGTCGGTGGGACCGATCGCGGGAACCGGGACCTGCATGGTCCACCACAACGGGTACGTGGTGCAGGGCCGGATGCACCTGGTCATGGACGACGGCGGCGAGGGCGAGATCGGCCCCGGCGACGTCTTCGTCTGCCCGCCGGGGCACGAGGCCTGGGTCGTGGGCGACGAACAGGTCATCCTCTACGACTTCGCCGGCGGTATGGCGACCGACTACGCGAAGGCGAAGGAGGGCTGAGAGCCGGCGAACGGGTGCCGTCACCCGTGGGGCGACGGCACCCCTGCCTGTGCGCTACACCGGCAGCAGCCGCCCGACCAGTCCGCTGAGCTGGCGGGCCGTGCGGCACTCGTGCATCTCCACCAGCGCCGCGTACTCGGGCGCCGCCGAGTCACCGGTGCCCCACAGCGAGCGCTGCTCCGGGTTCAGCCAGTAGACGCGCCGTGCCTGCCGGGCGATCTCGCGGACGGCGCCCAGGTTGGGGTCGAGGTTGTTGGTGCGCGCGTCCCCCAGCACGAACACGGTGGTGCGCGGCCCCACCGCGGCACCGTACCGCTCCGCGAACTCGCCCAGCGCCATCCCGTAGTCGCTGCTGCCGTGCCAGCCGGTGAGCGTCGCCTCGGCGCGGATCCGGGCGCCGAGCCCCTCCGGGTCGGCCCGGCCGTGTTCCAGCAGCCCGGTCACCTCGTCGATCCGGTTGACGAAGGCGAACACCCGCACCCTGCTGAACTGGTCGTGCAGCGCCTGCACCAGCAGCATCGTGAAGTCGGAGAACCCGGACACCGAGCCGGAGACGTCGCACAGCAGGACCAGCTCGGGGCGGACCGGCCGGCGGCGGCGCAGCACCGGCCGCATCGGCACCCCGCCGGTGGACAGTGAGCCGCGCAGGGTGCGCCGCAGGTCGATCGTGCCCCGTGCGGCCCGGCGGCGGCGCGCGGCCAGCCGGGTCGCCAGCTTTCGCGCCAGCGGCTGGACCGCCCTGCGCAGCTCGGTGAGTTGATCACGCCCGGCGAACAGGAAGTCCACCCGGTCGGCGCTCGGTGGCACCGCCCGCCGGGCGATCTCGTCCCGCCCGCGCCGCTCCGCCACCCGGCGCCTGGCCTCGGCCGCGACCATGCCCCTGAACGCCTCGATCCGCCGCCTGATCTCGTCGTCGAGCAGCCGGTCCGTGAACCCCGCGGCGTTGACGTCCCGGGCCCGGACGTCCGCCCGCACCCGCGCCAGCAGCGTCTGCGGCCGCACCCGGTCCAGCGTCTGGTACGACGACCAGCCGTCCGAGCCCGGTGAACTCCCGTACCCGCCGAAGCCGTCCACGGCCCGCGCCGCCAACTGCCTGAGCTGTGCGGTGTCGTCGTCGGCGAGCGCGGCGGCGAGCCGCTCCCGCAGCTCGTCCCGGTCGGCGGCCTCGGCGCCGGGACCGCCCACCCCGCGCGGGAAGTAGAGGTCGAAGACCTGGTCGAACACGGCCCGTTGCCCGGTGCCGTGCAGCAGCGTCGCGGCCAGCCCCTCGCGCAGCAGCTCCCGCTCGGCCAGGCCCAGCGCCTCGACCGCCCGCCCCGCGTCCACGGTCTCCCCGGTGCCGACCCGCACCCCGTGCGCCCGCAGCGCCCCGACCAGCCCCGTGAGCCGGTCGGCGAGGTCGGCGAGGTCGGCGGCGTCGGCGGAGCCGGCCCGGGCGTCCGCCCCCGCGCTCACAACGCGTCCAGGTCCAGCTTGGCGGCTGCCTTCTGGATGTCGTCCTGGTGCTTGAGGATCACGCCCAGGGAGTCCCGTACGACCTGCTCGTCCAGCGTGTCGGCGCCCAGCGCCAGCAGGGTGCGCGCCCAGTCGATCGTCTCCGCGACCGACGGCACCTTGCGCAGGTCCATCGCGCGCAGTGCCCCGACCACCCGGACGACGGACTCGGTCAGCGCCGCGGACAGGCCCGGCACCTTCAGCCGCACGATCCGCCGCTCCAGTTCCTCGTCCGGGAACCCGATGTGCAGGAACAGGCAGCGGCGGCGCAGCGCCTCGGACAGCTCACGGCTGGCGTTGGAGGTGAGCACCACGAAGGGGCGGCGGGTCGCGGTGACCGTGCCCAGCTCGGGGACCGTCACCTGGAAGTCGCTGAGCACCTCCAGGAGCAGGCCCTCCACCTCGACGTCGGCCTTGTCGGTCTCGTCGATCAACAGGACCTTGGGGTCGTCGCCGCGGATCGCGGTGAGCAGCGGACGGGGGAGCAGGAACTCCTCGCTGAAGATGTCGGTGCGGGCCTCGTCCCAGCTCTCGTCCCGGCCCGCGCTGATCCGCAGCAGCTGCTTGGCGTGGTTCCACTCGTACAGCGCCCGGGACTCGTCCACGCCCTCGTAGCACTGCAACCGGACCAGGCGGGCCCCGGCGACCTCGGCGACGGCCTTCGCCAGCTCGGTCTTGCCGACCCCGGCGGGCCCCTCGACGAGCAGCGGTTTGCCCAGCCGGTCGGCCAGGAAGACGGTGGTGGCGACCGCGGGGGAGGCGAGGTAGCCGGTGTCCGCGAGGCGCGCGGAGACGTCGTCGACGGAAGTGAACAACGGGGCCTCCGACCTGGGGGCGTAATCTCTGACCCAGCTATCTAAGCGCTTGTTCAGCTCCCGTGCCACCCTCCGTGACCCCGGACGGATCACCACAACGCGCCGGGCACCTCGCCCCTCCGGTGCAATGGACGCGTGACCGCGCCCCCGAACGACTGCCTCGCGCGCAACGAGTGGATCTGCGGCGCCTACCTCTCCAGCCGCCGGCAGATCCTGCTCGACACGGTCGGCCAGCACCTCCGGCTCACCGTCGTCTCGGTGGCCGTCGGGCTCGTGATCGCCGTGCCGCTGGCCGTGCTCGCCCGCCGCTGGCGCTGGGCGTCCGCACCCGTCCTCGGGGTGACCACGGTCCTGTACACCATCCCCTCCCTGGCGATGTTCTCCCTGCTCCTGCCCCTGTACGGCCTCTCGGCCACCCTCGTCGTCGCCGGACTGGTGCTCTACTCGCTCACGCTGCTGGTCCGGAACATCCTCGCGGGCCTGCGCGCCGTCCCCGAGGAGACCCGGCAGGCCGCCCGCGGCCTCGGCTACGGCCCCGTCCGCCTCCTGCTCACCGTGGAACTGCCCCTCGCCCTGCCCGCCGCGATGGCCGGGCTGCGCATCGCCACCGTCTCCACGGTCTCCCTGGTCACCATCGGGGCGATCGTCGGCTTCGGCGGGCTCGGCAACCTGATCTACGCCGGTATGAACACCTACTTCAAGGCCCAGGTGCTCACCGCGTCCGTGCTGTGCGTGGTCATCGCCGTCCTGGCGGACCTGCTGCTGCTCGGCGTCCAGTGGCTGATCACCCCGTGGGTCCGGGCGGCCCGCGCATGAGGACGCTCGCCGACGCCTGGGCCTGGCTCACCGACACCGCGCACTGGGCGGGCGCCGACGGCATCGGCAACCGGCTGCTCCAGCACCTCGTCCTGACCGTCGTCTGCCTGGTCGTCAGCTGCCTGGTCGCCCTCCCGGTCGCGCTGGTCCTCGGCCACCTCGGCAGGGGCGGCGCGCTCGCCGTCAACATCTCCAACGTCGGCCGGGCGGTCCCCACCTTCGCCGTCCTGGTCCTGCTGCTGCTCACCCCGATCGGCCGCTGGGGCGAGGGCCCCACGGTGGTGGCGCTCGTGCTGTTCGCCGTACCGCCCCTGCTCACCAACGCCTACGTCGGCATGCGCGAGGTCGACCGGAGCGTCGTACGGGCCGCACGGGGGATGGGCATGACCGGGCGGCAGATGCTCTTCCGGGTGGAACTGCCCCTCGCGCTCCCCATGGTCCTCACCGGGGTGCGGATCGCCGCCGTCCAGCTCGTCGCCACCGCCACCATCGCCGCGCTCGCCGGCGGCGGCGGACTCGGCCGGATCATCACGGCCGGCTTCAACCTGGCCAGCACGCCCATGGTGGTCGCCGGGGCGATCCTGGTCGCCGCGTTCGCGCTGGTCGTCGAGGGCGTCTTCGAGGCCGCCGAACGGCTCGCCCCGGGGTGGACGCGGGGCTCGCGGTGAGGTGGCGCCCGGCGGGCGCGGCCGCGCTGCTGCTCGCCCTCGCCGCCTGCACCACAGGACCGTCCCTTGAGCACCGCGGCGAGGTCACCGCACCCCCGGGCGACAGCCGGCACCTGACCATCGGCTCCGCCGGGTTCACCGAGAGCGACCTGCTCGCCCAGCTGTACGCCCGGTTGCTGGAGCAGGCCGGCTACCGGACCTCGCTCCTCACCGTCGCCAACCGGGAGATCTACGAACCGGCCCTGGAGTCCGGGCAGATCGACGTCGTCCCCGAGTACGCGGCCACCTTCGCCGACTGGCTCGACGCCAGGACCAACGGCCCCGGCGCACCGCCCGCCGGCTCCCCGGACCTCGCCACCACGATGACGGCGCTGCGCCGCCTGGCGACCCCCCGCGGCCTCACCGTCCTGGACCCGGGCCGGGCCGTCGACCAGAACGCCTTCGCGGTGACCGCCGCATACGCCCGCCGGCACCGTCTCAGGACCCTGAGCGACCTCGGTGCCTCGGGCCTGCGGGTGCGGCTCGCCGCGGGCGACGAATGCGTGCAACGGCCGTACTGCGAGCCCGGGCTGAAGAAGGTCTACGGCATCGACATCACCGCCGTCGACCCCAAGGGCGTCGGAACCACGCAGGCCAAGCGGGCCGTGCAGAACGGTCAGGACCAGATGGTGCTGACCACGACCACCGACGCCACCCTCGGCCGGTTCGGCCTGGTCCTCCTCGCCGACGACCGGCACCTGCAGAACGCCGATTACGTCGTCCCGGTCGTCAACCGGTCGCGAGCGGGCGGCGAACGGGTGGTCAGGGCGCTCGGCCGACTCAACGACGTCCTGACGACCGCCGATCTGGCCGCCATGAACCAGCAGGTCGACAGCTGGCGGCGGCTCGCCTCGGACGTCGCCCGGACCTGGCTCAGGGACAAGGGCCTGGTGAAGTGAGGGCCGGGGGCTGTTGTCAGTGGCGGGCGGTACGTTGCGGGGCATGGGGATCTATCTGGTGAGCATCGGTGCGCAGGACTGGTTCGGCGGTGCCGACGGCGACGAGGCCGACGAAGACGGCCACGGTGCCCTCGCCGCGGCCCTCGACGCGGAGTTGCGGCGCCGCGGTATGGCGCCGTACACGTCGGTGCCCGAGCAGGCCGGCCTCGTCCGGGGCTCCGGGCAGTCGTTCGAGGAGAAGCTGGTACCGCCCATGGACGGGTTCGGCGAGCTGTGCCGTGCGCACCTGTCGGAGCGGGCGGCGGGGCTGCTGCTGAGCTGGTCGGTGCTGGTGCCGTTCGCCCTCGACGAGGAGATCCGCCTGCCTGTGGAGAACGCCTACGCCGACGAGACGACGGTCGCGGGCGCACCCCAGGTGCTCGCGCTCGCCGAGCGGCTGGCGGCGGCGATCCGCCTTCCCGTCGACGTGATACCCGAGGCCTGCGACAACCTCGATCTGACCATGTGGTTCCTGGACGGCGCGGCCCAGAGGGCGGCCACCACCCGTCCCGGGCCGTGGGCCGAGGACCTGGACGCCGCCTTCTACGTCGCGCTGTACCTGCGGGCCGCCCAGCACTGCGTGCGCCGCGGCTGCCCGATGACGTACTGCTGACGCCCGCCCGCCGCCGGTCAGGCGTCGGACACCGAGTCGAACGGCACCTGGCCCCGCGGGATCCCGCGCGCGTCCGCGTCCACCGAGCGGCGCAGCGCCTCGTGCAGCCCCGCCGGGGTCAGCACCCCGAGGAAACGCGAGCCGTCCAGCACCGCGACCCATCCGGCGTCGTACTGGAGCATCACACCGAACGCCTGCTTCAGCGGGGCGCCCACCGGTACCCAGGCGGTCATCCGGTGGACGCGCTCGCCGACCCGGCCGCCCGCCGCCAACTCGTCCAGGCCCACCCAGCCGTGCAGGTCGCCCCGCGCGTCGAGGACCACGGCCCACCGGGCACCCTCGGCCCGCATGCGTGCGACGGCACCCTCGGCCGGCTCGTCCAGCCGCACGACCGGCGGCTGCTCCAAATCGTCCGCCTCGACGTCGGTGACGGAGAGCCGTTTCAGCCCCCGGTCGGCGCCCACGAACCCGGCGACGTACGCGGTGGCGGGCGTACCCAGCACCGCGCCGGGCGTGTCGAACTGCTCGATGCGCCCCTGCCCGTACACCGCGATCCGGTCGCCGAGCCGGACCGCCTCCTCGATGTCGTGCGTGACCAGCAGCACCGTCTTGCGCACGGCGGCCTGCATCCTCAGGAACTCGTCCTGCAACTGCTCCCGCACCACCGGGTCCACGGCGCCGAACGGCTCGTCCATCAGCAGCACCGGCGGGTCGGCGGCCAGCGCCCGCGCCACGCCGACCCGCTGCCGCTGACCGCCGGAGAGCTGGTCCGGATAGCGCGGCCCGTAGGTGCCGGGGTCCAGACCCACCAGCTCCAGCAACTCCGCGGCGCGCGCCCGGGCCTTCGCCCGCTTCCAGCCGAGCAGAGCCGGGACGGTCGCGGTGTTGTCGAGGACCGTGCGGTGCGGGAACAGGCCCACCTGCTGGATGACGTAGCCGATCCGGCGCCGCAGTCGCACCGGATCGGCCTCGGCGACGTCCTGGCCGTCGACGAGGATCCGGCCCGACGTCGGTTCGATGAGCCGGTTGACCATCATCATGGTCGTGGTCTTGCCGCAGCCGGACGGGCCGACCAGCGTCACGAGCTCACCCTCGGCCACCTCGAAGGAGAGGCCGTCCACGGCGGTCGTGCCGTCCGGATACCGCTTGGTGACCTGCTCGAACCGGATCATTCCCTCACGCTAGCCGCGACCCGTCCGGGCCGCGCGCGCC
Organism: Streptomyces sp. NPDC020958; assembly: GCF_055562175.1. Lineage (NCBI taxonomy): Bacteria > Bacillati > Actinomycetota > Actinomycetes > Kitasatosporales > Streptomycetaceae > Streptomyces > Streptomyces sp. NPDC020958. Next base: position 718,685 of record NZ_JBVHFU010000001.1, read on the forward strand.
CGTCCCCCGACCGGCGTCGGCACTCGGCTGGTCGCCGGTGACCAGTACCACCTCCAGGGTGCGGGGGCCGTGCACCCCCTCGACCCGGTCCAGTTCGATGTCGCTGGTCGCCGAAGGGCCGGAGATCCAGGTCAGCGGGCGGGCCGGGTCGAGGCGCCCGAGTGCCTGCGGCACCGAGGAGACGACCTGGTCCGGGACGCGGACGACGCAGATGTGATGGTCGGGGATGAGCGTGATCCGGCGGCGGCCCTGGTCCGGGGCGCCGTCCAGCACGAGGGTGCCGGTCTCGGCGACGGCCACCGCGCACCCGGTGACCACGCTCCCGATCCGGTCGAGCTCGTAGGGGGTGCTGTCGGCGCGGTCCGTGACCTGTTCGGCGTCGGTCGCCGCGAGCCACCCCTGGTCCAGCCCCGGCGGCACCACCACCTGCGTCGAACCCCGTTCGGCGATCAGCCGCCCGAGCACGGCGGCCAGTTCGCCCTGGGCGCAGCGGTGCACGACGGCCCGGTAGTCCGCCAGGTTCTCGGCGAGCAGTTCCACCGTCTCCTCGACGCTCCGCCGCCCGTGCTCGCGCAGGTACGACCGCTCGACGGGCGTGTCCTCGCCGTGCACGTCGGCGAGCGCCCGCCGAACCCGGCCCAGGATCCGTTCCCTGCTGCTCACTTGGCGTCACCCTTTCCGCCGCCGGTCCGCTGCCACCAGTCCCGGAACGGCTCCGCCGGTACGGCGGGCAGGTCCCGGGTCTCGCTCCACGCCCGGCCGGGACCCGGCAGCGTACGGGGATGCAGGCGGCGGCTGCGGGAGGCGAGCCGCTGCCCGGTGCGCAGCGCGGCCGGGTGCGAGAACGCCCAGCGGGCCGCCCACATCGCCGCCCGTTCGGCCGCGTGCCCCTTGGCCGGCTTGAGCACCACCTTGTTGCCGTTCCGGACCGCCTCGCCGCCCTCCACCACCCGCTCCCGCAGGTGCACCAGCACCTCGGGGATGTCGATGGCGACCGGGCAGACCTCGTAGCAGGCCCCGCACAGGGAGGAGGCGTAGGGGAGCGAGGCGTCGATCTCGCTGGCCGTGCCCCGCAGTTGGGGGCTGAGGATGGCGCCGATCGGGCCCGGGTAGACGGAACCGTAGGCGTGGCCGCCGGCCCGTTCGTACACCGGGCAGACGTTCAGGCAGGCCGAGCAGCGGATGCAGCGCAGGGCCTGGCGGCCGACCTCGTCGGCGAGGGTGTCGGTGCGGCCGTTGTCGAGGAGGACCAGGTGGAAGGTCCCCGGGCCGTCGCCGTCGGTGGTGCCGGTCCAGGTCGAGGTGTACGGGTTCATGCGTTCGGCGGTCGAGGACCGGGGCAGGGTCTGGAGAAAGACCTCCAGGTCCTGCCAGCTCGGCACGATCTTCTCGATGCCGACGACGGAGATCAGGGTCTCGGGAAGGGTCAGGCACATCCGCCCGTTGCCCTCGGACTCGACCACGACCATGGTGCCGGTCTCGGCGACCATGAAGTTGGCGCCGGAGACGCCGACCTTGGCGCGCAGGAACTTCTCCCGCAGGTGCAGCCGGGCCGCCTCGGCGAGTTCGGCGGGGGTGTCGCTCAGGCCTTCCGGCGCCGGGCGCCCCCACGCGCTCATCTCGCGGCGGAAGATGTCGCGGATCTCGCCGCGGTTGCGATGGATCGCCGGGACCAGGATGTGCGAGGGGCGGTCCTTGCCCAACTGGACGATCAGCTCGGCCAGATCGGTCTCGTAGGCCCGGATGCCCTCGGCCTCCAGCGCCTCGTTGAGCCCGATCTCCTGGGTGGCCATCGACTTGACCTTCACGACCTCCGTCTCGCCGGTGGCCCTGACCAGGTCGGCGACGATCCGGTTGGCCTCGTCGGCGTCCGCGGCCCAGTGGACCGTGCCGCCCGCGGCCGTCACCGACTCCTCCAACTGGACCAGGTAGCGGTCGAGATGGCGGAGCGTGTGGTCCTTGATCCGTTTGCCCGCCTCGCGCAGCTCCGCCCAGTCGGACACCTCGGCGACGGCCCTGGCCCGCTTGGCGCGGATGGTGCCCGTGGCATGGCGCAGATTCCCGCGCAGGGTCGGGTTGCCGACGGCCTCGTGCGCGGCCTTCGGAAAGGCGGGCATGCCGACGAATGTTCCGCTCATGCGGCCGGTTCCTCCTTGGTGCTCGCCAGGATCTCCGCGATGTGCACCGGCCGCATCCCGCTGCCGAGCCGGGTCATGGTCCCGCCGATGTGCATCAGGCAGGAGTTGTCGGCCGCGCACAGCATCTCGGCACCGGTGGACTCGGCGGCGCGCACCTTGTCGGTGCCCATCGCCGCCGAGACGTCGGAGTTCTTCAGCGCGAACGTGCCGCCGAAACCGCAGCACTCCTCCGCGCCGGGCAGCTCCACCAACTCCAGGCCCTTCACGGCGTGGAGCAGCCGGCGCGGCCGGTCGCCGAGTCCCAGGCCGCGCAGCCCGTGGCAGGTCGGGTGGTACGTGACCCGGTGCGGGTAGTAGGCCCCGACGTCCGTCACCCCCAGCACGTCCACCAGGAACTCCGTCAGCTCGTACGTCTTCGGCACCACCGGCGCCAGCGCCGCCGCGAGGCCGCCGCCGCGTCCCTCCGCCCGCGCCCGCTCGCCCATCCGCGGATACAGCTCCCGCACCATCGCCCCGCAGGACCCGGACGGGGTCACGATCGCCTCGTACTCCCCGAAGACATCGGAGAAATGCCGGGCCAGTGGCTCCGCCTCATGGCGATAGCCGGTGTTGTAGTGGGCCTGCCCGCAGCATGTCTGCGCCATCGGGAAGTCGACCTCGACGCCCAGCCTGGTCAGGAGTTTCACCACGGCGCGACCGGTGTCCGGATACAGCGTGTCGTTGACACAGGTCAGGAACAGGGCGACACGCATCGCGGCTCCTAGAGGTCGATCATCGGATGAGTGCAGAGTAGTAGGCCCGTCCGGGCGGCGGGAGACCCCGGTCACCCCGCGGCGAGTCGGGTCTCGGCCGCCGCCCACCGCGCGGAGTCCCCGCGGGGGGTGTACCGGGTCAGCGGCTGGGTGCGGGTGAGCAGCCCCCGCAGATCGGCGAGATCCCCGACGAGGCCGTGGGTACGGGCCTGTACCAGCACGTTCCCCAGGGCCGCCGCCTCCGTCGGGCCCGCCACCACCGGCAGCCCGCAGGCGTCGGCCGTCAGCTGGCACAGCAGTGCGTTGCGGGTGCCGCCGCCGACGACGTAGACCGTGTCCACCGGGTGGTCGGCGAGCCGCTGGGCGTCCGCGACGGCCCGCCGGTGGGCGAGCGCGAGGGAGTCGAGGATGCACCGGGTGATCTCGCCCGGCGTGCCGGGCACCGGCTGCCCCGACGCCCGGCACGCCTCGGCGATCCGCTCCGGCATCCGGCCCGGCGCCAGGAACGCGGCGTCCTGCGCGTCCACCACCGACCGCAGGGCCTCCGCGGTGGCCGCCGCCCGCAGCAGCCCGCCCAGATCCGGGTCGCCCCAGGCCCGTACGCACTCCTGGAGCAGCCACAGCCCCATGATGTTGCGCAGGTAGCGGACCGTGCCGTCGAGCCCCAGTTCGTTGGTGAAGTTGGCGGCCCGGCTCTCCTCGGTCCGTACCGGGGCGTCGAGTTCGAGTCCGGCCAGCGACCAGGTACCGGTGCAGATGTAGGCGAACCGTTCACCGGTCGCCGGTACGGCGGCCACCGCGGAGGCGGTGTCGTGCGAACCGACCGTGGTCACCGGCACCGGTCCCGTCAGTCCGGTCTCCTCCAGCACCCCGGGCCGCAGCAGCCCGGCCGGGTCCCCGGGCCGCCGCAGCGGCGCGAACAGCCCGAGGTTGATCCCCAGCCGGTTCGCGACCTCGTACGACCAGTCGCGGGTGCCGGGGTCGATCAGCTGGGTGGTGGAGGCGTTGGTCAGCTCGGTGCCCTGCTCCCCGGTCAGCCAGTACGACAGCAGGTCGGGGATCAGCAACAGCCGCTCGGCGTGCCGGAACTGAGCGGTCGAACGCGCCGCCACCAACTGGTAGAGGGTGTTGAAGGGTGCGTACTGGAGCCCGGTGCGGCCGTACAGCTCCGCCGCCGGCAGGGTCGCCCACACCTTCTCGGCGACCCCCTCGGTGCGGGCGTCCCGGTAGTGCACCGGGTTGCCGAGCAGTGCCCCGTCGGCGTCCAGCAGGCCGTAGTCCACGGCCCAGCTGTCCAGGCCGACGGAATCGACCTGACCGGCCGCCCGCAGCCCCTCGAGCACCCCCGCGTACAGGGCGAGCACGTCCCACCGCAGCCCTTCGGGCACCCGCACCGGCCGGTTGGCGAACCGGTGCGCCTCGGTCAGCTCCAGCGAGTCCGGGCCGACCCGGCCGACCATGACCCGTCCGCTGGACGCGCCCAGGTCGACCGCGGCGTAGGACCTCGGGCCGCTCATCGCAGGAACGCGGCCGCCACACCCGCGTCGACGGGGACGTGCAGTCCGGTCGTGTGGGTGAGCTCCCCGCCCGTCAGCGCGAACACGGCGTTGGCCACGTGCTCGGGCAGCACCTCACGCTTGAGGATGGTGCGCTGCGCGTAGAACTCGCCCAGCTTGGACTCCTCCACCCCGTACACCGCGGCCCGCTGGGCGCCCCATCCGCCGGCGAAGATCCCGGACCCGCGCACCACACCGTCCGGATTGACCCCGTTGACGCGGATGCCGTGCTCACCCAGCTCGGCGGCCAGCAACCGCACCTGGTGGGCCTGGTCCGCCTTGGTCGCCGAATAGGCGATGTTGTTGGGCCCGGCGAACACGGCGTTCTTCGAGGCGATGTAGACGATGTCGCCGCCGATGCCCTGCGCGGTCATCACCCGGGCCGCCTCCCGCGACACCAGGAAGGACCCACGGGCCATGATGTCGTGCTGGAGGTCCCAGTCCTTCGCCGAGGTCTCCAGGAGCGGCTTGGAGATGGAGATACCGGCGTTGTTGACGACCAGGTCGACGCCGCCGAAGGCGAGCACCGCCGCCCGGAACGCGGCGGCGATCTGCTCCTCGGAGGTCACGTCGACGGTCACGGCGACCGCCTTGTCCGGCCCGCCGAGTTCCGCGGCGACCGCACCGGCGGCGTCCGCGTTCAGATCGGCGACGACCACGCAGGCCCCCTCCGCCACCAGCCGCTCGGCGATGGCCCGGCCGATCCCGCTGCCGGCCCCGGTCACCAGCGCCACCCGGGTCGCCAGCGCCTTCGGCTCGGGCATCCGCCGGAGCTTGGCCTCCTCAAGGGCCCAGTACTCGATCCGGAACTTCTCCGACTCCTCGATCGGCGCGTACCTGGAGACGGCTTCGGCCCCGCGCATCACGTTGATCGCGTTGACGTAGAACTCGCCCGCGACCCGGGCGGTCTGCTTGTCCTTGCCGAAGGAGAACATGCCGACGCCGGGCACCAGCACGATCGCCGGGTCGGCGCCGCGCATCGCGGGGGAGTCGGGCAGGGCGTGCCGCTCGTAGTAGGCGGCGTACTCCTCGCGGTAGGCGGCGTGCAGTTCCGTCAGCCGGGCGACCGCCTCGTCCACCGGGACGTCCGGCGGGAGATCGAGCACGAGCGGCCGTACCTTCGTGCGCAGGAAGTGGTCGGGGCAGGAGGTGCCCAGTGCCGCGAGCCGCGGGTGCTCCGCGCGGGCCAGGAAGTCGAGCACCACCTCCGCGTCGGTGAAGTGCCCGACCTGGGCCCGGTCCCGCGAGGCGAGCCCGCGGATGTGCGGTGCCAGGGCCGCGGCCCGCTCCCGCCGCTCGGCCTCGGGGAGCGCGCCGTACCCCTCGATCGCCGGGCCGAACGGCTCCGCCTTGCCGTGCTCGGCGAGGAAGGCCTCGGCGGTGCGGATGATGTGCAGCGAGTTGGCCTCGCACTCCTCGGAGCTGTCGCCCCAGGCGGTGATCCCGTGGCCGCCGAGGACGCAGCCGATCGCCTGCGGGTTGGCGGCCTTGACGGCGGCGATGTCCAGGCCGAGCTGGAATCCCGGCCGCCGCCAGGGCACCCACACCACACGGTCCCCGAAGCACTCCGCGGTCAGCTTCTCCCCGTCGGCGGCACAGGCGAGCGCGATCCCGGAGTCGGGGTGCAGGTGATCGACGTGCGCGGCGTCCACCAGCCCGTGCATGGCGGTGTCGATGGAGGGCGCGGCGCCGCCCTTGCCGTGCAGGCAGTAGTCGAAGGCGGCGACCATCTCGTCCTCGCGCTCGACGCCCGGGTAGACCCCGGCGAGCGCCCGCAGCCTGTCCAGCCGCAGCACCGCCAGTCCGCCCTCGGTGAGGGTGCCCAGGTCACCCCCGGACCCCTTCACCCAGAGCAGCTCGACGTCCCCACCGGTGACGGGATCGGACGCGGTGCCCTTGGCGGACGTGTTCCCGCCGGCGTAGTTGGTGTTTCGGGGATCAGCACCGAGCCGATGAGACCGGGCGAGCAGAGCAGCGGCTTCCGGATGCGTGGTCATGACACTTCCCAAGTTTCTCGAAGGAGGGGGTAGGGGCGCGGGGAACTGCGCGACCAGCCACGAACGGCCCGCAGCCCGCGAATCACAGATCCCGGCAGACGCTTACGCACCCCACCCCGCCTGCTCCCCGCCCACCCGCTCCGCGACGATCTTCTCGGCCCACCCCGACCGCCGGTACGCCGCGATGGGATCGGCGTCCAGCCCCATCTCCTCCCGCACCTCGGCCAGCAACGGCCGCACGTCCGTGTTGTAGGCGTCCATCAGCACCGCGTTCGCCTCCAGCACGTCCCCGGCCCGCTGGGCCGCGGCCAGCGCGTCACGGTCGACGAGCAGCGCCTTGGCGGTGGCCTCCTGCACGTTCATCACGGACCGGATGATCGCCGGGATCTTCGCCTCGATGTTGTGGCACTGGTCGAGCATGAAGGCCACGTCGGGAGTGAAGCCGCCGCCCCGGATCACCTCGTACATGATCCGGAACAGCTGGAACGGATCCGCGGCCCCGACCATGAGGTCGTCGTCCGCGTAGAACCGGGAGTTGAAGTCGAACCCGCCGAGCTTCCCCTCGCGCAGCAGCGTGGCGACGATGAACTCGATGTTGGTGCCCGGCGCATGGTGGCCCGTGTCGACCACGACCTGCGCCTTCGGGCCCAGCTTCAGACAGTGGGCGTAGGCCGTCCCCCAGTCCGGCACGTCGGTGGTGTAGAACGACGGCTCGAAGAGTTTGTACTCCAGCAGCATCCGCTGCCCCTCGCCGAGGCGCTCGTACACCTCGGCCAGCCCTTCCGCGAGCCGGTCCTGCCGGCCCCGGATGTCGTCCTGACCGGGGTAGTTCGTCCCGTCCGCGAACCAGAGCTTCAGGTCGCCGGACCCCGTCGCGTCCATGATGTCGACGCACTCCAGCAGATGGTCCACGGCCTTCCGGCGCACCGCCGCGTCCGGATGGCAGATGCTGCCCAACCGGTAGTCGTCGTCCTGGAAGGTGTTGGAGTTGATCGCGCCCAGCTTCACCCCGCGCTCCTCGGCGTGCTCGGCCAGGTCCGCGTAGTCGTCGACCCTGTCCCACGGGATGTGCAGCGCCACCGTCGGCGCCACCCCCGTCACCGCGTGGACCTGCGCCGCGTCGTCCAGCTTCTCCTTCGGCGAGCGCGGCACGCCCTCCTGGGCGAACACCTTGAAGCGGGTCCCCGAGTTTCCGTACGCCCACGACGGCGTCTCGACGGCCTGGGTCTTCAGCGCGGCCTTCACCGCGGCGGAGTCGGTCACTTCGGAGCTCCTGTGGGACGGGGATGATGAAACGATTCAGAACGGCAAAGTATGAGGCCTGAGCAGGGGTGTCAAGCGATGCGACCGACCCTGTTCTCCGTGACTTCGCCGTGACCTTCGGCTATCGAAATTTTTTCGACACGGACCCATTGACGTGACATGCCCGTGGTGCCTACGGTCCCGGCAATCCAGTTGAAACCTTTCACGACGCCGTGGGGTCGGTCGGAGCACCTTCCGCCCGGTGTCGTCGAGGAGCCTCCATGACCCACCCGTCCGACACGGGACCGGCCCCGGTGCTGGCGCTGAAGGACGTCTCCAAGTCCTTCGGCGCCGTCCGCGCCCTGCGGGACGTCTCCCTGGAGCTGTTCCCCGGCGAGGTGCACGCCCTCGCCGGGGAGAACGGCGCGGGCAAGTCGACGCTGATCAAGACCCTCGCCGGAGTGCACCGGCCGGACGCCGGCCAGGTGCTGCTCGACGGCGAGCCCGTCGTCTTCCACGGCCCCGGCGACGCCCGCGACGCCGGAATCGCCGTGATCTACCAGGAGCCCACGCTCTTCCCCGACCTGTCGATCGCCGAGAACATCTTCATGGGCCGGCAGCCCCGGCGCGCGCTCGGCAGGATCGACCACAAGGCCACCCGCGCGGCCACCGCCGCCCTGATGAAGCGGCTCGGCGTCGCCCTCGACCCCGACCGCCCCGCCCGCGGCCTGTCCATCGCGGACCAGCAGATCGTGGAGATCGCCAAGGCGCTCTCCTTCGACGCCCGGGTCCTGATCATGGACGAGCCGACCGCGGCCCTGACCGGCAGCGAGGTGGCCCGTCTCTTCGGGGTCGTCCGGGCGCTGCGCGAACAGGGCGCCGCCGTGCTGTTCATCTCGCACCGCCTGGAGGAGATCTTCCAGATCTGCCGGCGGGTCACCACCCTGAGGGACGGTGCCTGGATCGCCAGTGAGCCGGTCGACGGCATGACCGAGGACGACCTCGTACGCCGGATGGTCGGCCGCGACCTGGACGAGCTCTACCCCAAGCAGGACGTGCCCGCCGGCGAGGTCGCGCTCAGCGTACGGCGGCTGACCCGCGAGGGCGTCTTCACCGACGTCTCCTTCGACGTGCGCTCCGGTGAGATCGTCGGACTGGCCGGACTGGTCGGCGCCGGACGGACCGAGGTCGCCCGGGCCGTGTTCGGCGTCGACCGGTGGGACGCCGGCGAGGTCGAGGTCAGGGGACGGAAGCTGACCAGCGGCGCGCCGTCCGTCGCGATGTCCGCGGGCCTCGCCCTCGTCCCCGAGGACCGGCGCGCCCAGGGCCTGGTGATGGACATGTCCATCGAGCGCAACATCGGCCTCACCGGACTGCGTACGACCGTGAAGGCGGGCCTCGTCGACCGTGGCGCCGAACGCAGCCGCTCCCTCGACTGGGCGGTGAAGCTCCAGGTGAAGTACGCCCGGATCGCCGACGCCGTCTCCACCCTGTCCGGCGGCAACCAGCAGAAGGTCGTCCTCGCCAAATGGCTGGCGACCGGCCCCAAGGTGCTGATCGTGGACGAGCCCACCCGCGGCATCGACGTCGGTACGAAGGCCGAGGTGCACCGGCTGCTCAGCGAGCTGGCCGCCGACGGGGTCGCCGTGCTGATGATCTCCTCCGACCTGCCCGAGATCCTCGGTATGGCCGACCGCGTGCTGGTGATGCACGAGGGCCGTATCACCGCCGAGATCCCGCGCTCCGACGCCACCGAGGAAACCGTGATGGCCGCAGCCACCGGGAGGGCGGCCGCATGACCGCCACCACCTCCGAACACACCCCCGTCGCCGAGGCACCCGGGTCCGGCGGGACCCGGCTCGTCGACCGCGTCTTCAAGATGCGCGAACTCGCCATCCTGGTCGTCTTCCTGGTGATGATCGCCGTCACCCAGGCCGGCAACAGCGAGTTCCTCTCCGTGCAGGGCATCAAGGACCTGCTGCTCAACGCGACCATCCTGGTGCTGGTCGCCACCGGGCAGTCCCTGGTGGTGATCACCAGGAACGTCGACCTGTCCGTCGGCTCCACCCTCGGCATCACCGCCTTCGCCGCCGGCGACCACCTGCACGGCGGCGGCGACGCGGTCGTCGCGATCGCGCTGGCCGTGCTGCTCGGCATCGGCTGCGGGCTGCTCAACGGCACCCTCGTCAGCTTCGGCCAGGTCCCCGCCCTCGTCGTCACCCTCGGCACCCTCTACATCATCCGGGGCGTCGACTCCATCTGGGTCGGCTCCCGGCAGATCACCGCGGCCGACCTGCCCGGCGGCTTCAACGACTTCGGCTCCGGCGGGCTGTCCGCCATCCCCTGGCTGGCCCTGATCGCCCTCGCGGTCCTGGTCGCCACCGCCTACTACCTCAAGCACTTCGGCAGCGGCCGGGAGCTGTACGCCCTCGGCTCCAACCCCGAAGCGGCCCGCCTCGCCGGCATCCCGGTGCGCAAGCGGATCATCGCCGCCTACACCGTCTGCGGCGCCCTCACCGGTCTCGCCGGGGCGATGTACCTGGCCCGGTTCGGAAACGTCGACTCCAGCACCGGCAGCGGCTACGAACTCACCGTCGTCAGCGCCGTCGTCGTCGGTGGCGTGGTCTTCACCGGCGGCTCCGGAAGCGTCTACGGCGCCGCCCTCGGCGCGCTCCTGCTCACCTCCGTCAACAGCGTCCTGCCCGCCCTCGGCGTCAGTTCCGTGTGGGTCCTCGCCATCAACGGCCTGCTGCTGCTGCTCGCCATCGCCGTGGACCGGATCGTCGCGCTGCGGGTGGCGGCGGCGCTGAAGAAGAAGTCGGCCCTGAAGAGGACGACCGCGACCAGCAAGGAGAACCCCAGCCATGCCTGAGTCCCTGACGCGCGCGGTCCGCTGGGACACCGTGGTCGGCGCGCTGCTGATCCTCCTGCTGCTGTTCTCCTTCGGCTTCGTGGACGGCTTCGGGAACTCCCTCAACCTGTCCTTCCTGATCGGCAACACGCTGCCGATCGCGCTGGTCGCCCTGCCGATGACCCTGCTGGTGGTCGCGGGGGAGATCGACCTCTCGGTCGCCTCGACCGCCGGCCTGTCGGGGGCGGTCATGGGCAAGCTCTGGAACGAAGGCATGGCGATCGAGACGATCATCCCACTGTGCCTGCTGCTGGGAGTGGTCTGCGGGCTGGCCAACGGACTGCTGGTGACCCGGCTCGGGCTGCCGTCGCTGGCCGTCACCATCGGCACGCTCGCGGCCTACCGGGGCATCGCCCAGATCGTGCTCGGCTCCGACGCGGTGACCGACTTCCCGACGCAGTACCTCGACTTCGCGGCGGGCCGGCTCGGTGACACCTTCCTGCCGCGGGCCTTCCTCCCGTTCCTGGTGCTGCTGGTGATCGCCGTGGTGGTGCTGCACGCCACGCCGTTCGGACGGTCGCTGTTCGCCGTCGGGGCGAGCGAGGAGGCTGCCCGGTTCGCCGGGATCCGGGTGAAGCGCAACAAGCTGATCCTGTTCGTCGCCACGGGCTTCATGGCCTCGCTCACCGGGATCTTCTGGGCCCTGCACTACGCCAGCGCGCGGTACGACAACGCGACCGGGCTCGAACTGAGCGTGATAGCCGCGGTGCTGCTCGGAGGCATCGACTTCGACGGGGGCAAGGGGACGCTCGGTGGGGCGATCGCCGGGGTGTTCCTGCTCGGGGCGCTGCAGAACGTGATGAGTCTGCTGAATGTGTCCGCGCAGTCCCAGATCGTCGTGACCGGTGTGTTGCTCGTCGTCTCGGTGCTGGGGCCTCGCGTCGGCCGACAGATCTCGTTGGCTCGGCAGAGGGCTGCGAAGGCCGTCTGAATGCTGCGGGCCGTGTGTGGCCGGTCGCGCAGTTCCTCCCCCAGCCTTCGGCCGGGGGTACCCCCAGCGCCCCTGACGGGGCGCTCTCCTGAACCCTTCTTGCAAAGGAACCCGTCATGCGTAAGTCCTCGCTCCGGCGTGCCGCTGTGGCTCTCGCCGTCGTGTCCTCCCTCGCCCTCGCCGCCACCGCCTGCGGCGGCACCACCAAGAACAACTCGGGCAGCGACGAGTCGGCGGCGGCCGGCTCCACCGCCAAGGCCGACCCGAACGCCGCGCTCAAGAAGGGGCTCACCGTCGGGTTCCTGCCCAAGCAGGTCAACAACCCCTACTTCACCTCCGCCGACAAGGGCGGCGAGAAGGCGCTCACCGAACTGGGCAACAAGTACAAGGAGGTCGGTCCGTCCAGCGCCACCGACACCTCCGGGCAGGTGTCGTACGTCAACACCCTCACCCAGCAGCAGGTGAACGCGATGGCGGTGTCGGCGCAGGACCCGGGCGCCCTGTGCACGGCGCTCAAGCAGGCCATGAGCAACGGCATCAAGGTCGTCACCTACGACTCCGACACCAATGCCGGCTGCCGCAACGCCTTCGTCTCGCAGGCGTCCGCCGAGGACCTGGGCCGTACCGAGGTGCAGCTGCTCGCCCAGCAGATCGGGTACAAGGGCGAGATCGCCATCCTGTCCGCCGCGCAGACCGCCACGAACCAGAACACCTGGATCGGGTTCATGAAGGACGAGCTGAAGGACCCGAAGTACAAGAACGTCAAGCTCGTCAAGATCGCCTACGGCAACGACGACGCCCAGGCGTCCTTCCAGCAGACCCAGGGCCTGCTCCAGCAGTACCCGAACCTGAAGGGGATCATCTCCCCGACCACCGTCGGCATCAAGGCGGCCGCCCAGTACCTGTCCGGCTCCAAGTACAAGGGCAAGGTCAAGCTGACCGGTCTGGGCACGCCCAACGACATGCGCCAGTACGTCAAGAACGGCACCGTCGACGCCTTCGAGCTGTGGGACCCGGCCAAGCTCGGCGACCTCGCCGCCCGTACCGCCGTCGCGCTCGCCTCCGGGCAGATCACCGGCAAGGAGGGCGAGACCTTCAAGGCCGGCGACACCACGTACACCATCGGCAAGGACGGCGTGATCAGCCTCGGCAAGCCGACCGTGTTCGACGCGAAGAACATCGACCAGTTCAACTTCTGAGGCGGGAGCGGTACTTCATGCAGCGCGTCTGTTTCCTCCTCAAGGTCCGGCAGGACCGCATCGCCGAGTACCGCGAACGCCACGCCGCCGTGTGGCCGGAGATGCGCGAGGCGCTCTCCGCCACCGGCTGGCACAACTACTCGCTCTTCCTGCGCGACGACGGTCTGCTCGTGGGCTACCTGGAGACCGAGGACTTCGAGGCCGCCCTCGCCGGCATGGAGGCCACCGAGGTCAACGCCCGCTGGCAGGCCGAGATGGGCCCCTTCTTCGAGTCCCTCGACGGCGCCCGCCCCGACGAGGCGATGAAACCGCTCACCGAAGTGTTCCACCTCGCCTGACGCACGTCCGTCCCCCCCAGGAGCCGCTCGTGAAAAGACGTACCGTCCTCGGTGCCGCCCTCCTCGGTACCGTTGCCGCCCCCGCCCCCGCCCTCGCCGCCGGCCCGGCCCGCGCGGCCGACCCCGGACCGTCGGTGAACAAGAAGCAGAGCACACTGCTCGACGCCCAGGCGATCTTCTTCGTCTCCTACGACGGGCTGGTCAACAACAACTCCTTCCAGAAGAACGGCCTGTTCACCTACAAGGGCCACCAGTACGCCGCCTGGTACACCTCGACCGGCTCCGCGGTGATCGGCCGCCGGGTGCTCGACGGCTCCTCCTGGTCGACCGTCACCCTCTCCCACCGGCTGAAGTCCAGCGACTCGCACAACGTCATCTCGATGGGTGTCTCGAAGGTCGACGGCCGCCTCCACATCACCATGGACTCCCACAGCGACGGCTTCTTCTACGTGAAGTCGGTCGCCGGGCTGCTCGACGACCCCGCCGCCACGGCGTGGACTCCGGCCGTCTTCGGCGCCGTCCAGACCTCGCTCGACGGGGTGCCGCTGACCTCGCAGTTCACCTATCCGCAGTTCGTCGCGACACCCGAGGGGAAGCTGCAGCTCAGCTACCGGGTGGGGATCTCCGGGAACGGCCGCAACGCCCTCGCGGAGTACGACGGTTCGAGCTGGACCGCGCTGGGGGAGTGGAGCAGCTCGACCGGGACCTACACCAGCGCGCACGGCTCCAGCACCGCCCGGAACATGTACCTGCACGGCATCGACTACGACGTCGACGGGCGGCTGCACGCCTTCTTCACCTGGCGTGAGCAGTCGGCGTCCGTGATGTGCGACAGCGGTGGCATCACCAACCACGACACCGGCTACGTCCACTCCACCGACCGCGGCCGCACCTGGCGCAACGACGCCGGCGCCCTGGTCGCCACCACCGGCACCGCGGACACCGTCGCCGTCACCGACTCCGGTCTGGTCGTCGACCCCCTCGACCCCGACCACTCCCTGATGAACCAGGAGAGCCAGTGGACGGACTCCGCGGGCCTCCCGCACGCGATCATCAGCTACGTCCCCGGCCGCTTCGGGCAGTGCACGACGAACTACGTCGGTGACCGCACCGCCCACGGCCGCGCCTTCCACGTCCGCAAGAACTCCGCCGGCACCTGGCAGAAGACCGAGATCCCCCTCGCACTGAACTCCAGCCAGCGCACCAAGCTGGTCCTGGACCGGTACGACAACGCCTACGCGGTCTTCCCCCGCGGCCGGATCGCCGGCGCCTCCCGGTCCTCCGGGTACACCGACTGGGCGCTGCTCTACGACGGGAGCGATCTGAACGCCTTCGGCGAGGTGGTGATCGACGAGCTGCGGGTCAGGACGGACGACGTGCTGTCGTTCATGTACCAGGAGACGTCGAGCGGTACGACCCCCTCGGCGCTCCATGTCGTCGACTTCGCCCTGCCCGCCTGACCGGCTCCGTATGCGAGTCATGTCGTAATGTGAAGCCCTTCCCGGGACGGATTCGCCGCCCGGTGTGAGGGTCTTCCCGCCGCCCGCGTTCTCCTGGAGGTCTCCGCCCGATGGCCCAGTCGGTGGGTATCAAGGACGTCGCCCGCGCCGCCGGAGTGTCGGTGGGTACGGTCTCCAACGTCATCAACCGCCCGGACACGGTCGCCAGTGAGACGCGGGCGCGGGTGCAGTCGGCGATAGACCGGCTCGGCTACGTCCGCAGCGAGTCCGCGCGGCAGCTGCGCGCGGGCCGCAGCCGGATCATGGGGCTGCTCGTCCTCGACATGGGCAACCCCTTCTTCGTGGACGTCGCCCGGGGCGCCGAGCGGGCGGCACGTGAGGCCGGACTCGGCGTGATGGTCTGCAACAGCGCGCAGAGCGCCGGTGAGGAGGCCGAGTACCTCGCGCTCTTCGCCGAGCAACGGGTGCGCGGCGTCCTGCTCACCCCGGCGGACGCCACCGGCCGCAACATCGAGGCGTTCCGCCGGCACGGCATCCCCTTCGTGCTGGTCGACCGGGTCGCCGAGGGCACCACCGAGTGCTCGGTCAGCGTCGACGACGTCGCGGGCGGCGCGCTGGCCGTCCGGCACCTCGTGGACGCCGGTCACCGCTCCCTCGCGTACGTCAGCGGACCGCCGGGGTTCAACCAGGTGCGTGACCGCCGCACCGGCGCGCTGAACGCCCTGGCCGAGGCCGGGCTCAGTCCCGACGCGCTGCGCGAGCTGCCCACCGAGCGGCTCGACGTGGCCGCGGGCCGGGACGCGGGGGCCCGGCTGCTCGGCCTCTCCGACCGGCCCACCGCGGTCTTCTGCGCCAACGACCTGCTCGCCCTCGGCGTCCTCCAGGCGATGTACGCGGCCGGCGTGGTCGTCCCCGACGACCTGGCCATCGTCGGCTACGACGACATCGAGTTCGCCGCGGCCGCCGCCGTCCCCCTCACCTCCGTGCGCCAGCCCGCCGTCACCATGGGCGCCATGGCCGCGGACCTCCTCCTGGAGGAGACCGAGGAACACGACGGGAAACGCCCCCACGAGCACCGCCGGGTGGTGCTCCAGCCGGAACTCGTGGTCCGCCGCTCCAGCCTCGCCGCCCGCTGATCGGAGATTCAGTAACGATTGCGTGATCCCGGGGGCGGACCACCGCCTGACATATGCTGAACTGGGACGCGTCCGTCCGACCGTCCCGGGAGAACCGTTGAGCCTCAGCTACCGCCAGCCCGGCGTCGTCCTCACCGACCGCCACTTCACCGTGCCGCTGGACCACGCCGACCCCGGCGGCGAGACCATCGAGCTCTACGCGCGGGAGGCGGTCGCGAGCGACAAGGCGGACCGGGAACTGCCCTGGCTGCTGTATCTCCAGGGCGGACCCGGTTTCGGGGCGAATCGTTTCGTCGGTCGGCAGGCCTGGCTCGACCGGGCCCTGAAGGAGTACCGCGTCCTCCTGCTCGACCAGCGCGGCACCGGCCGCTCCACCCCGGTCAACCGGCAGACCCTCCCGCTGCGCGGCGGCCCGGCCGCCCAGGCCGACCACCTGGCCCGGTTCCGTGCCGATTCGATCGTCCGGGACTGTGAGGCGATCCGCCCGGGGATCACCGGCGGTGCCCCCTGGACCACCCTGGGCCAGAGCTTCGGCGGCTTCTGCACCCTGACCTACCTGTCGTTCTTCCCCGAGGGGCTCAGTACCTCCGTGATCACCGGCGGTCTGCCCGCCCTCGACGCGCACGCCGACGACGTCTACCGGGCCGCCTACCCGCGCATGGAGCGCAAGGTCGCCGCGCACTACGCGCGCTATCCGATGGACGTCGAGCGGGCCCGCCGGATCGCCGAGCACCTCCTCGACCACGAGACGGTGCTGCCGAACGGCTACCGGCTCACCGTCGAGGCCTTCCAGTCCCTCGGCCAGCTGCTCGGCATGAGCGACGGCAGCCACCGCCTGCACTTCCTCCTGGAGGACGCGTTCGTCCGCACCCCGGCCGGCGCCGAACTCTCCGACGCCTTCCAGGAACAGGTCCAGGGCCTCCTGTCGTACGCGGCCAACCCGCTCTACGCCCTGGTCCACGAACCCGTCTACGCACAGGACGCCCGCCCCACCGCCTGGGCGGCCGAGCGGGTCCGCGCCGAGTTCCCGCAGTTCGACGCGGCCAAGTCGCTCGCGGGCGACACCCCGGTGCTCTTCACCGGCGAGACCGTGCACCCCTGGGTGTTCGACACCGACCCGTCCCTGCGTCCGCTGAAGGAGGCCGCGGACCTGCTCGCCGCCCGCACCGACTGGCAGCCGCTGTACGACCCGGCCCGCCTCGCCGTGAACGAGGTCCCGGTCGCCGCCGCGGTCTACCACGACGACCTGTACGTCGACGCCGGGCACTCGCTGCGGACCGCCCGGGCCGTCCGGGGCCTGCGCACCTGGGTCACCGACGAGTTCGAGCACGACGGACTGCGCACCGGGGCGCCGCGGGTACTGGACCGGCTGCTGGCCCTGGCAAGGGACGAGACGTGAAACACGCGCCCGAAGGGACGCGGCTGACGGCGCGACGGGCCACGATGGACTGATCGGCCGACAGGGGAGGCACGGGGGACATGACCACGGACACGGAACGACTCGCCGAGCGCTTCGAGGAGCACCGCGACCACCTGCGCGCGGTGGCCTACCGGATGCTCGGCTCGCTCGCCGAGGCCGAGGACGCGGTCCAGGAGGCGTGGTTCAGGCTCGGACGCACCGACCCGGACGAGATCAGGAACCTGGGCGGCTGGCTGACCACGGTGGTCGGCCGGGTCTGCCTCGACCTGCTGCGTTCCCGCACCGCGCGCCGCGAGCAGCCGATGGACGACACCTTCGTCCCGGATCCGGTGCTCAGGCCGCTCACGAGCATCGACCCCGAACAGGAGGTGCTCCAGGCCGACTCGGTGGGGCTCGCCCTGCTGATCGTCCTGGAGACGCTGGAGCCCGCCGAGCGGCTGACGTTCGTCCTGCACGACATGTTCGCGGTGCCCTTCGACGACATCGCGCCGATCGTGGAACGCACTCCGGCGGCCACCCGGCAGCTGGCCAGCCGGGCCCGCCGCCGGGTGCAGGGCGCCGCCCCGTCGGCCGATCCCGACCTGGGCCGGCAGCGTCAGGTCCTGGAGGCCTTCCTGGCCGCCTCCCGCGGCGGTGACTTCGAGGCGCTGGTCGCCCTGCTCCACCCGGACGTGGTGCTGCGCGTCGACTCGGGTGCCCTGGTGCGTGGCGCCGCCGCCTCCAAGGTGCTGCGCGGGGCCCGGACGGTGGCCGAAGGCGCCTTCACCTTCCGGCAGTTCGCGGGCACCGCCCGGCTCGCTCTGGTCAACGGCGCGGTGGGCCTGGTCAACGCGCCGGAGGGCGGTCCGCGGTCGGTCATGGCGGTCACCGTCGAGGACGGCCGGATCACCGGGATGTACATCCTCGCCGACCCCGAGCGGTTGGACCGCCTGGAGTTCACCGCCAGGGAGGACTGACGGACGACCCGGGCCGCGAGGGGCCGGTCAGTGGCGCCGAGAAACGCGGGGGACGAGGTACGCGCAGGTCCGTAAACTGGTTCGATGCAAGAACAGATGTCCGACCGGTCGCGGCTGCGCGGGGACTGCTCCCGCTGCTTCGGGCTGTGCTGCGTCGCCCTGCCGTTCACCGCCTCCGCCGACTTCGCGGTGTCCAAGCCCGCCGGGACGCCCTGTCGGAACCTCGGCGGCGACCACCGCTGCGGCATCCATGCCGAGCTGCGGCAGCGGGGATTCCCCGGCTGCACCGTCTACGACTGCTTCGGCGCGGGTCAGCGGGTGTCCCAGGTGACCTTCGGCGGCCAGGACTGGCGCACCGGCTCCGCGCAGCAGGCGCGCCGGATGTTCGACGCCTTCCCGGTCGTACGACAGCTGCACGAACTGCTCTGGTATCTCACGGCCGCGCTCGACCTGCCCGCCGCGCGTCCCGTCCACGGCGAACTGCGGGCGCTGCTGGGGACCGTGGAGGCGCTGGCCCTCGGGACGCCCGGCGAACTCGCCGCCCTGGACGTGGCCGCGCACCGGCGGGAGGCCGACGTGCTGCTGCTGCGCGCCAGTGAGCTGGCCCGCGCGGGCATCCGGGGGCGCCGGAAGGACCGGCGGGGCGCGGATCTGATGGGCGCCCGGCTCAGGGGAGCCGACCTGCGGGGCGTGAGCCTGCGCGGGGCCTACCTCATCGCGGCCGACCTCACCGGGGCGGATCTGCGCGACACGGACCTGATCGGAGCCGACCTGCGCGACGCCGATCTCACCGACGCGGACCTCACGGGTGCGTTCTTCCTGACCCAGCCGCAGGCCGACGCGGCGCGGGGGAGCGCCGGGACCCGGCTGCCGGAGTCAGTCACCCGCCCCGTGCACTGGGCAGCCGCCGTCCGTTGACGCGGACGTGTCCGGCACGGGCACCGGAGCCGGGGCCGGCCGGCGCCGTTCGAGCCGCAGCCGCAGCCGTTCCGGCATCACCGTCAGCCGCTCGGTCACCTTCAGCCGGTAGCCGGGGTCGGGCGTCAGCTCGTAGCGGCGCAGCAGCAGACCGAGCACCAGGGTGGCCTCGTGCAGCGCGAACTGGCGGCCGATGCAGGCGCGGGCGCCCGTACCGAACGGCTTGAAGGTGTGCGGGGCGCGGCCCCGCGCGGCCTTCGGCTCGAAACGGTCCGGATCGAAGCGCTCGGCGTCCGGACCCCACACCTCCGGGTCCCGGTGCAGCATCGGCGTCAGGACCAGCGCCCAGCCGCCCCGGCGCATCGGGTGCTCCCCGGCGAGCACGGTGTCCCGGCGGGCCTCGCGGGCGAAGGCGGGGGCGGTGGGCCACAGCCGCAGCGACTCGTCGAGGACCCGGCGCAGATAGCGCAGCTTGGCGACCTGGTCGTAGCCCGGCGCGGGGGTGTCGCCCCAGACCCGGTCCACCTCGGCGGCGGCCCGGGCGGCGATCTCGGGGTGCAGGGCGAGGTAGTGCAGGGCGAAGGAGAGCGCGCCGGAGGTGGTCTCGTGGCCGGCCACCAGGAAGGTGATCACCTGGCGGCGCACGTTCTCGGCGGACAGCCGCTCACCCGTTTCCGGGTGGGCCGTCTCCAGCATCCGGTCCAGCAGGTCGCCCTGCCCGCGGCCGGTCCGGCGCCGCTCGGCGACCAGGCCGTCGACCGTGCGGTCGAGGAAGGCGATGTCGGCCGCGTTGCGCCGCGAGGCCTCCCGCAGCAGCAGCGGGGCCAGCGGTGAGGGCACGCTGTTGAGGCGCTGCGCGTAGCTGAGCGTGCCGATCATCGCGGTCACGAAGGGGTGCGGGCGGTCCCGTTCGAACGAGCCGAAGTCGTGTCCGAACCCGGTCCGCGCGATCGTCTCCAGGGTCAGCTTGGTCATGTCCCCGGGCACGTCGACCCAGCGCCCGGCGGCCTGCTCCCGGTCCCAGTGATCGGTCAGCCGGCCCGCCACCGACACCATCATGGCGTGGTAGCCCGCCATGGCCTCCCGGCTGAAACCGGGGGCGAGGACGTCGTGCGCGAGCTGCCAGTTCGGCTCGTGGTTGTACGCCGTGAACAGGCCGTCGCCGGCGACCGGGCGCAGGTTGGCGACGCCCAGGCCGACATGCTTGGCGAACCGTGACTCGTCGGCCATGTCGGCGGCGAGCCGGGCGCCCCACACGAACACGAACTCGTTGCCGAACGCCTTGCGCCGGAAGATCGGGCCCAGCTGCCCGGCGAGACGCATCGAGTCCTGGACCGGGGTGCGCCGGTCGACACCGAGGACGTCACCGAGGAACGGCAGCCGGCGCGGCGGGTGCGGTATCCGGTGCAGCTCGGGCCAGCCCTGCTCGGCGCCCCGGAACCCCTTGGGCAGCGGGCCGCCGGTACCCGTACCCGGCTGCGTGACCGTCTCCGCCATGACGCGATCTCCCTCGATGCTGCGGCAGGTTGAGCCAGTTGTACGTGGGTTCAATAGGCGGTCACAGTCTCGTCCCGTTGTTGAACCCGCGTCAAGTAAAGTGCCGACATGGTCGCGAACCAGGGTGAGCGCAGCCGCCGCAGACTCAGCACCGCGGAGCGCCGTGAGCAACTCCTCTCGGTCGGGGCCCGGCTCTTCTCCGAGAGCCCGTACGACGACGTGTGGATCGAGCAGGTCGCCGAGATCGCTGGGGTCTCCCGCGGTCTGCTGTACCACTATTTTCCGACCAAGCGTGATTTCTTCGCGGCGGTGGTGCAGCGGGAGAGTGAGCGGATGCTGCGGATGACGGCGGCCGAGCCCGGCGTCCCCGCCCGGGAGCAGCTCACCGCGGGCCTCGACGTCTACCTCGACTACGTCCGTGCCCACGCCCACGGCTTCCGTGCCTTCCATCGCGCCGAGGCCTCCGGCGACCAGGCGGTGCGCCGGGTGTACCGGCAGGCCCAGGCCGCCCAGGAGCGTCAGATCCTCGCCGCCCTTGCCGCCGACCCGGAGTTCGGTCCCGCCCTGGCGCGGCGCCCCGACGCCCGCCTCGCGGTGCGCGGCTGGCTCGCCTTCACCACGCACGTCTGCCTGGAGTGGCTGCGCACCGAGGAGCTGACGCGCGAACAGGTGCGGGACCTGTGTGCGCGGGCCCTGCTGGGTGTCATCTCCTGACGTGCCGGACACTCCCTGCCTCGCGGGGGGCGCTGTTGGCGTACCCCTCGGACTCCGCTAACTTAGGTGAGGCTTACCTAATGGAGGTTCTGGATGGGTGACGAACAGGCGGTCCGGTCGGCCGGGCCCGGCGCGGCGGAGCAGGCCCGCTCCCTGCTGGCCGTCGCGTGGTCGTGCAGGGTCACCGCGGACGGCGGACGCGAGGAGTTGTGCGGCGCGCACACCGTCGCCGACGACGGCCGGGTGCTGCTGCGCGCGCCCGAGGACGGCGTCCTGCGCGCGGCGGCGCTCTGCGCGCCGCGCGGCGAGCCGTCCGCGGTGCTGGAGTTCGCCGACGTGGCACCCGTCCCGGTACGGGGCCGGATCCGGGCCCGGCTCTGGATGGCCGGCTGGTTCATGCCCGCTGACGGACACCTCGCCTTCCGTCCCACCCGCGTCGTGCTGCGCCGGCCCTCCGGCGCGGTGGTCGTCGACCTCGACGAGTTCGCCGCCGCGCGCCCCGACCCGCTGGCCGCTGCCGAGGCGGGACTGCTGACCCACCTCGCCGACGCCCACCCGGACGCCGTCGAACGGCTCACCCGGCTCGTCGCGCCGGAGAGCCTGCACGCCGCGACCCGCGTCCGGCCCCTCGCCGTGGACCGGCACGGGCTGACCCTGCGCATCGAGCGCACCCGGACCCACGGCGACGTACGGCTCCCCTTCCACGCGCCCGCCGACGACGTCGCCCAGCTCACCGAACGCGTCCACGTCCTGCTGGCCCGGGCAGCCGCCGCGTCCTGCCCGCGGACACTACAGCGGCAGCGCGCAGACGGCGACCGGTGACGCGAACGGCGCGCCCGCGAGCCGGAGCGCACCGCTGCCCGCATCGACGGTGAAGACGCTCACCGTGCCGGACCGCTGGTTGGCCGCGAACAGCAGCCGGCCGTCGGGGGAGAAGGCGATCTGCCGGGGGAAGTCCCCGTGCACCGGCACCGTGCCGATCAGCCGCAACCGGGCGCCGTCCGCCTCGACCGCGTACCGCGCCAGCGTGTTGTCGCCCCGGTTGGCGAGATAGGCGTGGGCGCCGTCCGCGGTGACCAGGATCTGGGCCGGGTAGTTGGTGGCGCCCGCCCTGCTGCCGGAGGACTGCGGCTCGCCGACCGTGAGCCGCCCCTCGGCCGGGTCGTAACCGCACACCGTGACCGTGTCGGCCACCTCCTCGGCCAGGTACGCGTACCGTCCGCCCGGATGGAAGGTCAGATGGCGCGGGCCCGCCCCCGGCTTCGTGTGCGCCTGCGAGACCTCGGTGAGCGTGCCCGTGGCGAGGTCGAGACGGTAGGTGTAGACGGTGTCCGTGCCCAGGTCGACGGCGAGGACGTGGCCGCCGTCCGGGCTGGTGAGGACCTGGTGGGCGTGCGGGCCCTGCTGACCGGGTCCGGGCGCCGGACTGGTGTGCGTGACCAGGGCCGTGCGCTCGCCGAGGGCGCCCGTGGCGTCGATCGGGTGCACGGCCACGCTGCCCGAGGTGTAGTTGGCGCTCAGCAGCCAGCGGCCGGTGGGGTGCACCGAGAGGTGACACGGTCCCGCCCCGCCCGTGCTCCGGCTGCCGAGCACCTTGCGGTCCGCGAGGCGTACGGCGGTGACCCTCCCGTCCGGCTGCTCGTCCACCGCGTACAGCGTGCGGCCGTCCGGGTGTACGGCCAGGTAGGACGGGTCGGTGACACCGGTCAGCGTGCCGGTTCCGGTGATCTCGCCGGTCGCCGGGTCGTAGTCGGCGAGGCCGATGCCGGCGCCCCCGCCGGTCACGGAGGTGTAGGTGCCGAGACAGAGCGGGCGGGGGCCGGAAGCCGGCTGCCCCGGGGCCTTCGCCACCGGGCGGGGCGCGGCGCGGGGTTCCCGGGCGGGCGGCGCCGCCGGGGCCGGGACCGCCACCACCGCCGCGGCGCCCGCCACCGCGCCGACGAACCGGCGCCTGCTCCAGCCGCCGCGCGCCGCCTGCGTACCACTGCCCATGCCCGCACCTCAGGTCGTCGGTCGCCCCCGTCGTCACGGCAACCTTGGCGTGCGTCCACGGCCGAGCGCAAGAAAGGCAACGTGCGTTGCGTATGGTGCAACGAGGGTCACCAGTCGCCGTCCTCCACCGGCTTGTCCGCCGCGTCCTTGAGCGGGACCACCTGCTCCGGGGACGGCTGCTGCCAGGGCTCCAGGTCGTCGCCGAGCCAGTCGCCGACCGGTTTCACCGCACGCAGGGCGTCCGTGGGGGCGAGATCCCGGGCGTCCTCGTCGTAGTAGTCGTACCAGGGCAGGCCCGCACGGGTGTACGCGGACCGGTCCACCGGGGACGGCGGGGGCGCCTCACCCGTGATCCGGCGCCACTGCGGGGGAGTGACCAGGTGCACGAACACGCGCCCCGCCGGGGTTTCGGCCCAGTCCCGCAGCGGCCGGTCGTCCGTGTACACCTCCTGGCGCATCGACCCGCCGACACCCAGACCCATCGCCGCCGGAGCCGCTCCGGGCGCGGCCGCCGCCAGGGGCATGGCCGCGCCGAAGCCCCCGGCCGAGCGTGAGTTGCGGGTCCGCTTGCGGACCAGCCGCTCCCGCCGCAGCCGCTCCTGACGGTGGTACGCGGCGAGCGCCTCCTCGGACAGCGGGAAGGACTGGAGCTGCACCCCGCCCCACACCTCCTCGCCGGTGACCTGCCCCTCCACCGTCGCACCCAGGCCGAGCGGCACCGACACGAACTGGCGGACCGTGCCCCTGCCGGAGTTGATGCCGTCCAGCCACGGCTGCCGGGGCAGGACCAGGTAGTTCTGCGGCCGCTGCGCGAGCCGGTCGCTCCACGGCTTGCCGGACACCGCGCACACCTTGCCCACGCCGACCTGGAGAGCCACCGGCCGCGCTGAACCCGCGAAGCTCAGCCACATCGCCTCGCGCAGGTACACCGGCAGCATCACACCGCCCCGGGCCCGCCACTCGGGCGGGACCGTGTCCGGATGGTCGGCCACCCGCCGGACCGGGAACTCGCCCAGTCCCGGCGGCAGCGGGTGCGTGCCCGTCTCCGGCAGCCGCAGCGTGCGGACGAACCGCACCGCCGCCCCGCCGGGCAGCCGCAGAGTGTTCCCGTCGATCCGCACCGCCGCGTCCGTCACCGGCGTGCCCCCTTCCCCGTCCCGCGGCGCCGTCCGGCACCGTGCCGTACGTCGCCTTCGGGCACCCCACCGTGCGCGGCTGTCACCGCCCGTCCCACGCGGTCCGTCCGCGTCCCTCACAGAGAACGCCCCGGACCACCCGTCCGGTTCCGCCGCAGCTGCTCCGGCACCCCGACCCGCTCGCGCAGCCAGGTCAGCCACGGCGGCCGCTTGGCGCGCTGCTCGCCGGAGACCCGGTCCAGCTCCTCCAGCAGCCGGCGGGTGCGGTGCTCGGTGTCCAGCTCGTCGATCATCCGGTTGACCTCGGTCAGTACGGCACCGAGCAGCTGCCAGTTCCGGTCGTCGCGGCGGATCTCGTCCTGGAGCAGTTCGGCGAGCTTGTCACGGGTGCCGGTCGCGGTGTGCAGTTCGGCGGCCAGCCGGGCCTCGGCCGACTCCGCGTTCTCGCTGATGCTCGTGGTGACCAGCACCGCGAAGCTGACCACGGCGTCGGCGATCTGGGACAGGAGCTGCTCCACGGCCGCCCCGGAGTCGGACGCGAACATCGGTTCCGGTTCGCGGGCCTTGGCGAGGTCGGTGAAGGTCCGGGCCAGCACACGCAGCACGACCGTGCAGATCTCCAGCGTGTCCAGGCCGGTGCGCAGCACCACCCGGTGCAGCAGCCCCTCCCTGACCCGCGGATTGAGCCGCAGGCTGTCCTCGGCCTGCCGCAGCGCCGCGTCCACCTCGATGATCGCGTGATCGAGCCGTCGGGCCTCGTGCAGCCGCTCGGCGGCCCGCTGCCAGGGGGTGAGCTCCGCCGCCTCGTCGCCCATGCGCAGCATCAGCTGACGCAGCCGGCGGGCCAGCCCCTCGATGGACTCCCCGGCCTCGTCGACCCACACCGGGGGCGGCAGCAGCAGATTGCAGGCCATGCCGACCACCGCGCCGATCAGGGTCTCCACGATCCGCGCCCAGGCCGTACTGCTGATCGTGGTGACCCCGAGCACCAGCATGGCGCTGATCGCCACCTCGGGGATGTACTCGTCGACGCGCACCAGGTGCCCCACCCCCAGTGAGGCCACGATCAACAGCGCCAGGCTCCACCAGGTCAGCCCCACCAGCTGGCTGAAGGCGATGGCGACCAGCACACCGGCCACCACCGCGTTGACCCGGCGGAAACCGTTGGTCAAAGTGGCGTACAGGGTCACCTGCACGACCAGCAGCGCGGTCAGCGGGGCGGTGAGCGGCGCCGGTTCCGGGCTCAGGCGGAGCGCGACGACGTAGGCGATCGTGGCCGCGGTGGCCGATCGCAGCGTCTGGACGACCACCGGGTCCCGATGCCGCCGCAGCAGCCGCGGCAGGCTCTCGGCCCACTTCCGTACGTCTTGCATCCCTTGGCCTGTTCCCACTCGCGCGGCACGTCGAACGTATTGTCCACAGATCACTCACGCGCGCTTATGCCTGGATGACCACAGCCGATTACGGAGGGTGCCCGGCGGCCGTGCCCCCGGGCGCACCGCGGAAATCGCCGTGCCCCGGAAGAGCGTGATCGGATACGGTCGGCGGACATCGGGAGTGGGCCGCGGGCAGCGCAGGGGGTGGCGGATGGGACTCGCGGACCTCGGGTCGGTGCGGGCCGTGGCGGCGCTGCGTCATGTGGCCGCGCTGTCCTGCGGACCGGCCCTCGACCCCGGTCTGCGGATCACTCTCAACTTCCACCCCGACCGGCTGTCCGCCGGACGGGCGATCCTGCGCTCGCTGGCCCGTGACGGCGCCTACCACTCGCAGTTCGTCACCGGCACCAGCAACGGCGGGCTCACCGCGCACCCCGGCGGTGACCGCCGGCGCTGGGAGAGCCGGATCTTCGGCGGGAGCTACGACGACGCCGACCCCGCCGAGCGTCCGGTGTACGGGGCGCTGAACTTCCGCCGCCAAGTCGTGGGCGCGGCGCCGCGGTTCGGCTCCTCGCACCTGCGGCTGACCGGTGCGGCACTGCACCGGGCCACCTTCTGCTACCCCGACAGCGCGGCCGAGCCGACGGATTTCGGAGTGGCCGCCGGAACCCACCTCATCGCCCTGGCCGAGGCCGACGAGCAGGACGCCCTGAACGACTACATCGAGACCCAGGTGCACGGCGGGGTACGGCTCGACCGGGACGTGGAGGCCCTCGTCCTGGACGCCTGCTACCGGGGCACCCCCGTGGAGCGGGCCGCCCGGTCGCTGCCGTTCCCGGTCGAGTGGCACCCCGGCTACCGGCTCAGCGTGCCGGAGCTGCGCCGCCACGCCGACTACCGGGGCGCCGAGTACGCCGAACTGGGCGCCCGGATCGCGCAGCAGGGCGTCGTGGACCCCCGGATCATCGGGGACGCGGCCCGCACCGGCAGGTACGAGGTGCAGGACCTGAAGATGGTGTGGCACACCCTGGCCCGCTTCGGCGCCCCGCAAGGCGCGGGCACGGCCTACTCGGCCGAGGTCCTCGACCCGGCCGGGTCCGGCGGCCACACGCCCGGTCTGAGTACGCCCAAGGCATAGGCGCGCGCGACCAGTTCGGTGCGGTTGGCCGCGTCCCAGCGGGCCGACAGCCGGCGCAGATGGTAGGCCACGCCGTCCCTGGTCAGCCCCAGTTCACGGGCGGCCTGGGCGGTGGTGGCACCCCGGGCCAGCAGGGCCAGCACCCGGCCCTCGACCGGGCTGACCCGCGCGGGCCCCGTCTCGGGCGCCTCCCGCTCGCCGGCCACCCGCAGCATCACCAGCAGCGACGGCGTCCCGCCCACGGACTCGCTCACCGGGTCCGCCGTCAGCTCCCCGTACCGCTCGGCCCCGTGGGGCGCCCGCCACCGCACCGACACCTGGTAGCGCGACCGGTGCCGCAGCCGCAGTGCCTCAGCGATCCGCTCCACCTGGGCCTCCTCCTGCGGCCGGAACAGCTCCAGCACGTCCCGGCCGCGCAGCCGCCCCGGAGTCGTACCGCACTCGGCGGCCATCGCCGGGTTGGCGAGCACCACCAGCCCGTACACGTCGCACACCGCCACCGGCACCGCCACCCGGTCGAACAGGGTCAGCGCGCGATTGCGCCACACCACGCCGTCGAGGCCGCCCGTCGCCATGCCCACCACCGCTCCTCTCCCCCTCATCCAAGGCGGCCACCCAGGTCAGAGGCAACTCCATCGGCACGGCGCAAGAACCGAAGGCGACTTTCGACTGCACGTTCGTGTAGTGCCACGGCCGCGTGGCGCGCTCCCCGAGGACCACGCTGGAACGCAGGACTTCCGTACCGCGAAAGGCAGTTGTCGCGCCATGCCCCCCACCGCGCCGCACCCCGACACCACAGACACCCTGCCCGGCGTCCCCGTCGTGGACATCACCGCCACCGGACCCGGCCGCACCCCCATCCAGCAGGTCATGAACCTGATGCGGGAGCACGGCCCGGTCCTGGTACGACGGCTGCACGGACGGGACACCCTGTTCGTCGCCGACACCGACCTGGTCGCGGACCTCGCCGACGAGCAGCGGTTCGCCAAGCACATCGGGCCCGCCCTGGAGAACGTCCGCGCCTTCGCCGCCGACGGGCTGTTCACCGCCTACAACGACGAGCCCAACTGGGCCAGGGCGCACGACATCCTCATGCCCGCCTTCGCGCTCGGCTCGATGCGCACCTACCACCCGGTGATGCTCACGGTCGCCCGCCGCCTGATCGAGGCCTGGGACCGCGCCGCCCGCGACGGCCGCCCGGTCGACGTGCCGGACGACATGACCCGGATGACCCTCGACACCA
The DNA here is from genome assembly GCF_055562175.1 of Streptomyces sp. NPDC020958. NCBI lineage: Bacteria > Bacillati > Actinomycetota > Actinomycetes > Kitasatosporales > Streptomycetaceae > Streptomyces > Streptomyces sp. NPDC020958. Next base: position 746,735 of record NZ_JBVHFU010000001.1, read on the forward strand.
TCGGCCTCGCCGGGTTCGGCTACGACTTCGGCTCCTTCGAACGCACCGAACCCCACCCCTTCGTCGAGTCCATGGTCCGCTGCCTGGAGTGGAGCATGACCCGCCTGGCCCGCACGCCCGGCACCGACCACTCGGCCGCCGACGCCGCCTTCCGGGACGACGCCGGCTACCTCGCCCAGGTCGTGGACGACGTCATCGCCTCCCGCACCGGCACCGACCAGAGCACGGCCGAGGACCTGCTCGGCCTGATGCTCTCCGCCCGGCACCCCGCCGACGGCGCCACCCTGGACCGGGCCAACATCCGCAACCAGGTCATCACCTTTCTCATCGCCGGGCACGAGACCACCTCCGGCGCGATGTCCTTCGCCCTGTACTACCTCGCCAAGCACCCCACCGCGCTCCGGCTGGTACAGCGCGAGGCGGACGCCCTGTGGGGCGACACGCCCGACCCCGAGCCCACCTACGACGAGGTCGGCCGCCTCGCCTACACCCGTCAGGTGCTCAACGAGGCACTGCGGCTGTGGCCGACCGCCGCCGCGTTCAGCCGGCACGCCCTCGACGACACCCTGCTCGGCGGACGGGTGCCGCTGACGGCGGGGCAGTCCGTGACCGTGCTCGCCCCGATGCTGCACCGGCAGCCGGTCTGGGGCGACAACCCCGAGCTCTTCGACCCCTCCCGGTTCACCCCGGAGGCCGAGGCGGCCCGCCCGGTGCACGCCTTCAAGCCCTTCGGCACCGGTGAACGCGCCTGCATCGGCCGGCAGTTCGCCCTGCACGAGGCGACCATGCTGCTGGCCCTGCTGGTGCACCGTTACCGGATCCAGGACCACGCGCGGTACGCCCTCACCGTCAAGGAGACCCTCACCCTCAAGCCCGAGGGCTTCACCCTGACCCTCGTCCCGCGCACCCCCGCCGACCGCCTCCACCCGCCGCTGCCCGGCACCGCGCCGACCGCCGACCGGAACCCGGGGGAGGCAGCCGCTCTCCCGGCCCGCGTCCGCACCGGCACCGGCGCCCTCCTGCTGCACGGCAGCAACTACGGCACCTGCCGGGACCTCGCCGCCCGGCTCGCCGACGAGGCCGCCGACCTCGGCTGCGACACCGAGGTGGCGGCGCTGGACGCGTACGCCACCGGTCTCCCGGCGAACCGCCCCGTCGTCATCACCGCCGCCTCCTACAACGGCCGCCCCACCGACGACGCCACCGCCTTCGCGGCCTGGCTCGACAGTGCCCCGGACCTGACCGGCGTCACCTACGCGGTGCTCGGCGTCGGCGACCGCAACTGGGCCGCCACCTACCAGCACTTCCCCACCCGGATCGACACCCGCCTGGCCGAGCTGGGCGCCCGCCGACTCACCGACCGCGTCGCCGCCGACGCCTCCGGCGACCTGCCCGGCACGGTCCGCGACTTCACCGCACGGCTGCGCACCGCCCTGCTGGAGCGGTACGGCGACCCCGACGCGGCCCCCTCGACGGACCCGGAGCCCACCACCGCGTACCAGGTCAGGACCCTGACCGGCGGCCCCCTCGACGCCGTCGCCGCACGCCACGGTCTGGTCCCGATGACGGTCACCGAGGCGTACGACCTCACCGCCGCCGGCCACCCCCGCACCAAACGCTTCCTGCGGGTGGCGCTGCCGGACGGCGTCACCTACCGCACCGCCGACCACCTGACCGTGCTCCCCGTCAACGCCCCGGCGCTGGTCACTCGCGCGGCCGCCGCTCTCGGTGCGGACCTGGACGCCGTGCTCGACATCCGCGCCACCCGGCCCCGGCGTGACGGCCTCGCGGTCGACCGCCCGCTGACGGTGCGCGAACTCCTCACCCACCACGTCGAGTTGCAGGAGCGGCCGAACGCCGGGCAGCTGTCCCTGCTGGCCGAGGCCAACCCCTGCCCGCCGGAGAGGGCCGCGCTCGCCGCCCTGGCCGACGACCCGCGCACCCCGGCCGACGACCCGCGCACCCTGGTCGAGGTCGTCGAGGACCACCCGGCACTGCGCGGCGCCCTCGACTGGCCCCGTCTGCTGGACCTGCTGACCCCGCTCAGGCCGCGCCACTACTCGATCTCGTCGTCCCCGGCCGTCGACCCCCGCCATGCCGACCTGATGGTCTCCCTCCTGGAGGCCCCCGCCAGGTCCGGCAAGGGCCGCTACCGGGGCACCGGCTCCGGCCACCTGACGTCGCTGCGCCCCGGCGACACCCTGCTCGCCCGCGTGCAGCCCTGCCGGGAGGCCTTCCGCGTCGACCACACCGTCCCGGTGGTCATGATCGCCGCGGGCACCGGCCTGGCCCCGTTCCGCGGCGCCGTCGCCGACCGCGCGGCAGCCCGCGCCAAGGGCGCCGAACTCCCGCCCGCACTCTGCTACTTCGGCTGCGACGCGGCCGACGCGGACTTCCTGCACGCAGGGGAGCTGCGCACGGCGCAGGCGGCCGGTGCCGTCTGCCTGCGCCCGGCCTTCAGCACGGCGGGCACCTTCGTCCAGCACCGCGTCGCCGCCGAGGCCGACGAGGTGTGGGCCCTGCTGGCGGCGGGTGCGAAGGTGTACGTCTGCGGCGACGGCGGCAGGATGGCGCCGGGCGTCCGGGAGGCGTTCCGTACGATGTACCGCGACCGCACGCCGGGAGGCGACGCCGAGCAGTGGCTGAACTCCCTGGTGGCGGAGGGTCGCTACGTGGAGGATGTGTACGCGGCGAACTGACCGGCCCCCGCCGGGCCGGCGGCTCACCGCGCCCACTGCGCCCCCGGTTCCCGAGTCCCTTAGCTCACATCGTGAACTAAGGGTTGGGGAAATATCGCTTTCTGGCCCCCTGAAGGAGTATGTTGCAGGTCGGGCAGGGTTCGTGAAGGGAGCGTAGCCACATGGCGGGGCGGAACGGGCGCACGGTGCGCGACCTCAGGCGGGCCAACCGCACGACCGTACTGCAGCGGCTCTACTTCGACGGACCCCTGAGCCGCTTCGAGCTCGGTCCGGCCACCGGCCTGAGCTCCGGCTCGGTGAGCAACGTGGTCGCCGACCTGGTCGCGGACGGCCTGGTGGAGGAGGCCGGCAGCGTCGACTCCGACGGCGGCCGCCCGCGCACCCTCCTGCGCGTCGCCCCGCACAGCGGCCACATGATCGGCGTGGACGTCGGCGAGACCCGGGTCCGCGTCGAGCTGTTCGACCTCACCCTCACCGAACTCGCCCGCGCCGAGCGCCCGTTGGAGCAGCAGGGCTACGACGTCGAGGTGATCGTCGGTCACATCCGGGACGGCATCGCCGAGGTCCTCGCCACCGAAGGCGCCCATCCCGAACTGCTGCTCGGTGTCGGCGTGGGCGTCCCGGGCATCGTGGAGCACACCGGCGACCGGGGCGCCGTCGTGCACGGCCAGACCATCGGCTGGGACGCCGTCCCGCTGGAGGAGCTGCTCCGCTCCGGCAGTCAACTCCCTGAATCGGTGCGGTACTTCATCGACAACGGTGCCAAGACCCTGGGCCAGGCGGAGATGTGGTTCGGGGCCGGGCGGGGCGCGGACAACGCGGTGGTGGTGCTGTTCGGCTCCGGTGTCGGCGCCTGTCTGGTCACCGCGGAGGTGGAGCACGGGCGGGCCGTGGAGTGGGGGCACCTGACGGTACGGGTGCGGGGCCGCCGCTGCCGTTGCGGCGCGCTCGGCTGCCTGGAGGCCTACGCCGGCGCGGAGTCGCTGCTGGCCCGCTGGCGCGAGGAGGGCGGCCGGCCCGCCGAGGCCCTCGACGAGGAGAGCGCGCTCACCGCCATGCTCGCCGCCGCCTATCCGCCCGCGGGCACCGAGCCCGACCCGGTCGCGCTCGCCGTCCTGGAGGAGACCGCCGAGTACCTGGGCGCCGGCCTCTCCGACCTGATCAACCTCTTCCAGCCCGAGCGCATCCTGATCGGCGGCTGGGCGGGCCTCCAGCTCGGCGCCCGCTTCCTGCCCGCCGTACGCCGTTACGCGACCAGGTACGCGCTGCGCCACCCGGCCGAGCAGGTCACCATCGACCTGGGCCGGCTCGGTCCGGACGCGGTCACCGTCGGCGCGGCGATCCTGCCCCTGGCCGATTTCTTCGGCCGCGGCGGCCGGCGCGCGCAACGGGCGGCCGAGGACCGGCTCCCGGCCTGGCGCGCGGCCCTGGAGGAGCGCACCCCCCGCTGAACCGAACTCCCTCGTTTCACCGGGGCCCTGCGAGGTACCCGCCGGGCCCCGGAACGACGTCGTGAGGGAGGTACGCCATGGGGGAGAAGCAGGGCAGGCCCGTCCCGCGGGACATGCAGGACCAGCAGGCCGGCACCGGCCAGGACCCGTGGGACGCGGCCGAGGGGCGCCGAACGGACGAGCGCAGCGAGGACACCGCCGTCCCCGAACCCGACGAGGCGGGGGCGGGCCCGCAGGGCGCACCGCGCTCGGGAACGGTGCATCCCGAGGCCCCGGTCCCCGACGAACCATCGGACTGACCGGGAGGCCAGAGCGGCACCTGACCGCACCCTGCGCACGCTCTGAGCGGGCTGAGCGGGACGGGCCCCCGCCCCACCGACCCCCGGCCCACCGCCACCGGCCCGACCGAGCGCCCCGCGCGCACGACCCGGCGGTCAGCCGACCTTGCGCCCCCGCATCGGTTCCGTCGCCGCCCCCGCGCCCTCGCGCATGCCCTCCAGGAACTCGTCGAGGACCTCGGTCGACGTACGGCTCGGCCGCCAGCCCAGTACCTCGTGGGCCCGGGTGCAGTCCATCAGGGGCAGCCGCAGCACCGCGTCGAAGAGGTGCGGGGAGGCGGGCAGCAGGTGCAGCCCCCAGGCCGCGGCGATCGCCGAGCGGGCCGCGGTGCGCGGCATCCGGACCGGACGCGCACCGAACCGCTCGGCCAGCACGCCCGCGTCCAGCGGCGGATCCGCGGCCAGGTTGAAGGCGCCCCGGACCTCGGTCGCCACGGCCAGCCGGTACGCCTCGGCCGCGTCGTCGGTGTGCAGCGCCTGCACCCGCAGGCCGGGCACGTCCGGCAGGAAGTGCAGCAGCTCGGGCCGGGCCAGCGGGCCGGGCAGCAGGCGGCCGCCGAAGATCCGGCGCTGTTCGCTCGCCGACTCCCGCTTGAACAGGAAGGCCGGCCGCATCCGCACCACCCGGATCTCCGGGTGGTCGCGTTCGAAGATGTCCAGGGTTCGTTCCAGGTAGGCCTTCTCCCGGCAGTAGGCGGCGTCCGGCCAGCCGTGCGTCGGCCAGGACTCGTCCACCGGCCGGTCCTTGGGGCCGGGCGCGTACGCACCGACCGAGGAGGCGTGCACCAGCACCGGCACGCCGGCCGCCGCGACCGCCTCGAACACCCGGATGCCGCCGAGCACGTTGGTGCGCCAGGTACGGGCCGGATCGCGCGTCGGCTGGAACGCCCAGGCGAGATGGACCACCGCGTCCGCGCCCGCGAACAGGTCGGCCAGTTGGGTCCGCCCGGCGCCGATGTCGGCCGTCGCCCACCGCGTCTTCGGCGGTGCCCAGTCCGGCGTCCGCCGGGCCAACCCCGTGATCGATCCGATGCCGGGATCCTCGGCCAGCGCCTTCACCACGCTCGTGCCGACGTTGCCGGTGGCCCCCGTGACAACGATCTCACGCCCCGCTGAGCTGGTCACTTTCGGCTCCTCTCGCCGACGGTGACTGGCCGGGTACCCGGGCGCCCGGCGGGCACACCACGCCCGCCGGGCGCCCGCCGCCTCAGGCGAACGCGTTCACGCCGGTCAGCTCCGCCGAGAGGTCCCACAGCCGGGCGGCCTGGTCCGGGTCGACGGCCCAGGGCTGCACCCCGGTCGACCCGCCCGCCACGGCGGGTTCGGCGATGTCGCAGTCCTCCAGGTACACCCCGCCCATGCCCTCCAGCTGCGGGGAGGTGGCCGCCCAGGTCTGGGTGGCCGCACCCTGCTCGGGCGTCTTGAACCCCTGCGGGTTCAGCACCGTGCCCTGCTCGTCGATCCAGCCGCGCTCGATCATCTCCTCGCGGGGGATGTGCCGCTGGAGCGGGGTCATGATGCCGCCGGGGTGCAGGGCGAAGGCCCGCACGCCGAAGTCCTGGCCGAGCCGGTCGAGGTGCACGGCGAACAGCACGTTCGCCGTCTTGGCCTGGCCGTACGCCTCCCACTTGTCGTAGCCGTGCTCCCACTGGACGTCGTCCCAGCGGATCCCGGAGAAGTGGTGGGCGCGCGAGGACACCGACACGACCCGGGCGCCGCCGGGCCCGAGGGCCGGCCAGAGCCGGTTGACGAGCGCGAAGTGCCCGAGGTGGTTGGTGGCGAACTGGGCCTCCCAGCCGGGCCCGACCCGGGTCTCGGGGCAGGCCATGATCCCGGCGTTGTCGATCATGAAGTCCACGGGCCGGCCGGAGGTCAGGAAGCGCTCGGCGAAGCCGCGCACGCTGTCCAGGTCACCGAGGTCCAGCTCGTCCACCTCGACCCGCTCCAGGCCGGCCAGTGCCTCGCGGGCGGCCGCGGCGCGCCTCGCGGGCACGACGACGTGGGCGCCCGCCTTGGTGAGGGCCTTGGTGGTCTCCAGGCCGAGCCCGGAGTAGCCGCCGGTGACGATCGCGAGCCGGCCGTGGAGGTCCAGGCCTGCGAGGACGTCGTCGGCGGTGCTCTGCGCGTCGAAGCCGGAACCGATCTTGTGCTGCGGAGTCGTAGTGCTCATGACCCCGACGCTACGAATTGGAGTGCGCTCGAAGTCAAGCGTCCGGGCCGGGGGCTGCTCCGAACGCCCGGTGAACCCGCGTCGGACAGGAAAAAGCCCCGGCCGCGACGGGGGATTCGCGGCCGGGGCGGCCAGGTGGTGGGCGCGGATGGCGGTCGCCTCTCGGCGAGACGCTCCACAGGGCTTCAGCCGGACGATCGTCCCTGTGGGCAGAAGGTGAGGCCCGGGGACACTGTCCCATCCGCACCCACGGCTGGTTCAACGGACAACCACCCCCGGGCTGTTCCGGGGCCCCGCGTGATCCGCGTCACCGATCGGAGAACGGGCTGTCCGCCAGGGAGGCGAGCAGGTCGGCGGGGTCGGCGTAGATCTCCTCCGCCCCGGCCGCCACCAGGTCCGAGCGGGGGATCCCGCCGCACAGCAGTCCCACGCACCGCACCCCCGCCTTGGTGCCCGCCTGCATGTCCCAGACGGTGTCCCCGACGAACACCGCCCGGTCGGCCGGGACCCCGGCCAGCTCCAGGGCGCGCTCCACGGGCTCCGGCGCGGGCTTGCCGCGCGCCACGTCCTCGGCGCTCGCGGTCGCGTCGATCGCGTCGTCGGCGTCGATCGCGCGGCGCAGCGCGGCCAGCTCGGGGCCGCTCGCCGAGGTGGCCAGCACGGTCTTCCAGCCGTCCCCGTGCAGCTGCCGCAGCAGCTCACCGGCGCCCGGCAGCGGCTTCAGCCGGTCGAAGAACTGCCCGTACAACGCCTTGTGGGCGGCGTCGAGGTCGTCGTCCTGACTGGTGTCGCGGTCGTCGCCCAGCAGCCGGGCGACGAGATCCCCGGAGCCGAGCCCGACACTGTGGTGCACGGCATGCATGGTCACGTCGTGGCCGGCCTGTCTGAAGGCCTCCCACCAGGTCGTCACATGGAGATGGTTGGTGTCGACGAGTGTCCCGTCGACGTCGAACACAGCCGCCCGGTCCATCGCGCGGTGCTCCTTCCTGTCGTACTGCCCCAGGGATTCCTGTACTGCCCCACGGACGCGGGTACCGCGTCAGGCGCCGGCCACGCGTGCCGGCAGGCGTCCCTCCCGGGTCCAGGCCAGCAGGTCGCCCACCGGCCAGGTGGTCACCACCCGGTCGGCGGGCACCCCGCACTCCTCGGCCCGGGCGCAACCGAGGATCTGCCAGTCCAGCTGGCCCGGGGCGTGGGCGTCGGTGTCGACGGAGAACAGCACCCCCGCCTCGACCGCGCGGCGCAGCAACCGCCGGGGCGGGTCGAGGCGTTCGGGGCGGCTGTTGATCTCCACGGCCGTACCGGACTCGGCGCAGGCGGCGAACACCTCGTCCGCGTCGAACTCAGACTCGGGCCGCCCTCGCCCGGTGACCAGCCGGCCCGTGCAGTGCCCGAGGACGTCGGCGTGCGGATCCCGCACGGCCCGCACCATGCGCCGGGTCATCGAGCGGGCGTCCATCCGCAGCTTGGAGTGGACCGAGACGACGACCAGGTCAAGCCGCTCCAGCAGCTCCGGCTCCTGGTCCAGCGAGCCGTCCTCCAGGATGTCGCACTCGATGCCGGTGAGCAGCCGGAACGGCGCCCAGTCCGCGTTCAGCTCCGCCACCACCGCCAGCTGCTCGCGCAGCCGCTCGGGGGACAGCCCGCGAGCCACCGTGAGCCGGGGTGAGTGGTCGGTGAGCACCGCCCACTCGTGGCCGAGCGCGGCGGCGGTGCGTCCCATCTCCTCGATCGGGCTGCCCCCGTCGGACCAGTCCGAGTGCAGATGGCAGTCGCCGCGCAGCAGCGCCCGCAACCCGGAACCGGGACCCGTCGGCGGCTCTCCCGCCTCTTCCTCAAGCTTGCGTAAATATCCGGGCAAATCTCCCGCCAGGGCCTCGCGCGCCACCTGGGCCGTCTTCGGGCCCACGCCCTTGAGCGTCTCCAGGGTCCCGCCCCGTGCCCGTTCGGCGACCTCCCCGGCGGGCAGCGTGGCCAGCACCCGGGCGGCGGTGCGGAAGGCGCGGACCCGGTACGTCGGGGCCAGCGCCCGTTCCAGCAGGAAGGCGATCCGTTCCAGCGCCTCGACGGGGTCCATGGCCACCTCCACCGCCAGCGTGACTCAGGCAGGTCACTTCCGCCCGGGGAGATCTACCCTCGATTGCATGACGGAGATAGCGAGCCCCTACATCTCCCAGCCGCGGATCCTGGTCCTCGGGGTCATGACCGGCAGGCCGGGGACCTTGCCCTTCCGCATCGTGGAGATCGACGGCGAGGTGGTCGCCGAGGCGAGGGACATCACCGAGGTGCTGTCGATCGCCGCGGCCCACGGCATCACGGTCCACGACCTGGACGACCCGGCCGTGGTCCGCTGGGTGGGCGGGGACAAGTTCACCTGGACACCCCGCCCGGCGCGCCCCTGAGGCACGGGCTCAGCCGAGCGTCCACTTCTGGTTGGCGCCGCCCGTGCAGGTCCAGATCTGCAGCCGGGTGCCGTTGGCCGAGGTGTTGCCGGTGACGTCCAGGCACTTGTTCGCCTGCGGATTCACGATGTCGTGGGCCGAGCTGACGGCCCATCTCTGGGCGGCGGTGCCGTTGCAGTCGTAGAGCTGGACCGGGGTGCCGTCCGCGGTGCCGCCGCTGGTCACGTCCAGGCACTTGCCGAGCGCGCGGATCGTGCCGTCCGAGCCCACGGTCCACTGCTGGGCGGCGGTGCCGTTGCAGTCGTAGAGCTGGACGGGGGTTCCGTCGGCGGAGTTCGCCCCGGCGACGTCCACGCACTTGCCGGCCAGGCCCCTGATCGCCACGCCGGTCGCCGTGTCACTGGTGGTCACCGACACCGAGTCCACCACCAGCTGGGCCGGGAAGGACGTGGAGCCGTCCGGGTCGCCCGGCCAGTAGCCGCCCACGGCGAGGTTCAGGATCAGGAAGAACGGCTTGTCGAAGACCCAGGTGTTGCCGCCCACGTCGGCCGGTGTGCGTGTCTCGTAGACGGTGCCGTCGACCGACCACTTGATCGAGTCGGGTGCCCAGTCGACCGCGAAGGTGTGGAAGCCGTCCGCGAAGGCCTGCCCGTTCGGGAGCGAGTAGGCCGCGCCTATGCCGTTCGAGCCCGAGTAGCCGGGGCCGTGGATGGTGCCGTGCACGGTCGAGGGCTCGAAACCGACGTTCTCCATCACGTCGATCTCGCCCGAGTTGGGCCAGCCGACCGAGCCGATGTCGTCGCCGAGCATCCAGAACGCGGGCCACATGCCCTGCCCGCGCGGGACCTTCATCCGGGCCTCGACGTGCCCGTAGCGGGCGGAGAACTTCCCGGAGGTGTTCAGCCGGGCCGAGGTGTACTGACAGGTGCCGTACCAGCACTGGTAGTTGGCGGGATTCTCCTTCCTGGCCGTGATGACCAGGTGGCCCTGGCCGTCGAGGGCGGCGTTGCGGGTGCCCGAGGTGTAGTACTCCCGTTCGTGGTTGTTGACGTTGTCGCCGGTCTCCGTCGTCCACTTCGAGGAGTCGACCGCCGAACCGGCGGGCCCGTCGAAGGTGTCGGAGAAGGTCACGGCGGCCGCGCCGGCGTCGGCGGAGGCGGACGCGGCCCGTGCGGGCCCGACGGCGACCGTCGCGACCAGTGCCGCGGACAGCGCGGCGAACAGACATCTGCGGAGCAGGCGTGGGGAGGCCACAGGTCGTCCTTCCGGGGTGGGGGGTGGAGGCGTCGCCTCTTGATTTAAGGAGTGAGATAAGTGGGCGTCAATACCTTGGTACAGACCGGTACCGGCGGCCGTGGCCGCCGGTACCGGTCGAGAGGGGATACCGTCACGCCTTGCGCTTGCGGGCGTGCACCGCGCGGCCGAGCAGCCGGCCGAGCAGCAGCCAACCCAGCAGTGCTCCGGTGGTGTTGAGGATGACGTCGTCCACGTCGAACGCCCGCCCGGTGACCAGCGCGCCCTGCGCCAGCTCCACCAGCAGCATCACGATCGCGGTGAGCAGCAGCACCCGCAGCACGCCCCGGGCGCCGGGCGCGAGCACCGGTACCAGGATCCCGAACGGGACACCCAGCAGGACGTTCCCGCCGATCTGCTTGACGGCGTCACGGAACGCGGGCTGGTCCAGGTAGAGCCTGAGGGTCGCCCCGGGGTGCAGATTGGTGTGGGCGATCGACACGGACGCCGGGGACGGATCCAGGGTCAGGTCGGCCAGGACGACCGCGAAGGCCACCATCGCGGCGAAGGCGACGGCCATCGCCAGCAGTCGCAGCGGGAGCGGGAGCGGACGACGTTCGGTGCCGGCCTTGCCGGCGGAACCCTTCTCGGCCGCGGCACCGGAGCCGCGCAGCCTGCCGATGAGGCCCTTCCTGCCGGATTGCGCCGGCTCGGCCGCGCGGCCCGGCGCGGCGGTGCCGCCGGCCGCGCCGGAGAAGCGCAGCCTGCCCCTGAGGCCCTTCCCCCCGGCATCCGCGGGCCCGGCGGACCCGGCCCCCTTCGGGGTGGCGGCCGGCTGGTCGCCTCGGCCGCCGACGACGCGTGCGGCCCTGCTGAACAGCCTCGTCCTCGTACCGGTGTCCCCGTTCCTCTTCGTCTCCTCGGTGGTGTTGCCCTTGGTGATGCGCAGGCGCGAGGCGGCGCTGGCCATTCAGTCCTCCACTCTCCCCAACCTTTCGGCGTGGTAGCCCAGTTACCCCCGAAACGCCGAGCGATGCCGGGACCGGCGCGGCGGCCGGAGCGGATTGCTGGTTTTCGGGTCCGCTCTCCGGGCACTCCGAGTGCGTTCCCGCGTGCCGCCGCTCCCTGCGACGGCCGCGGTGCTTGGATGCACGAGCGGCCGGTCGGAGGGCCGGCCCTCGCGGGCCTGCCGCCGTTCGGCACCGGCATCGGCAAGGCGGTCTCCGAGGAGGCGGTCGGCGGACCGCTCACGGTGCTGTTCGTGTGCGCGTCGGCGGTGACGGCGGGCGCGGTGCTGCGGGTCGCCGCCCGGGTCTTCCTCGGCCTCGGTTCCCGGCCGCCCAGGAGCGCGGCGTACGAGACCACCGGGACCGGCGAGGAGCCCGAGACGGACGGGGGACTGGACCGGATCCCGGCCACCATGGTCCTCGTCCCCGCCGTCCTCCTGGCCGGTGGCCTCGCCGTCGGTGTCGCCCCCGGCTTCCCCGGGGTGGTCTCCCGTGCCGTCGCCGCGGCCGGAACGGGCGGGACCCCGGCCGCCGTCCACTGGACGCCGGCCGGGGTCCCGCTGGGCTGTCTCTCCGCCCTCCTCGCCGTGGGCCTCGCCGCCGTCGCGATCGCCCGCCCCGGCCTGCTCACCGCCCCGGACCGGCTGCTGCCGCTGCGCCGGCCGCAGTCCGGGCACATCGGGGACTACGTGGCCTGGCTCCTCGTCGGCGCGGCCGCCCTCGGCGCGCCGGCCCTGCCGGGGGTGCTGGGCGGTTGAACCGACGGCACCGCAGACACGGTCACACCGTCCCGTAGGACACATGCACCTCCGTGAACCCGAGGGAGTGCAGCAGACCCTCCAGCATGCCGGTGGTGTTGGTCTCGGCCCGCTTGGTCAGCCCGCTGTCCTCGGCCGCCGCCGAGATGTGCTTCACCGCGAGCTTCTGCACCGCCTGTTCGCTGTTGGGGTTGTCCGAGAACAGGTCGCCGAGCCGGTCCAGCAGTCCGCGCTGCTTGGAGACGGCGTAGGAGTGGTCGGCGTCCAGGGCGGCCTTGCCGAGCTGCGCGTGCGGCAGCCGGATGGTGGCCTCGGTGCGGTCGCCGTTGACCGTCACGTCCTTCTGGCCGATCCTCCCGAGGTCGACGTAGGCGTCGACGGTGCCCGCACCGACGTACAGGGTGCGGGTGCCACGGATCGCGCTGGGCAGGTACTTCGCGTCCTTCTCCAGGTCCACGACGACCTGGAAGTTCCCGGAGGCTGCGTCGTAACGGCTCATGTCCTGGATGGACTTGAGGAGCGCCGGGCCCGTGTTGTCGCGGGTCTCCGTGCCGAACAGGTCCTTGATGCCCGGCAGTACCGCCAGTTTGATCCCGGCGAACAGCACCACGAGCACCAGCACGAACGCGGTGAGCACTTTCGCCCAGCCGGGCATGCGCCGGGGCCTGGCGCCGACGGGAGTCTCCTGCGTGGAGCTCGCCTTGCTCTCCTTGGTGGAACTCGCCATGTGACGGTCCTCCTTTCCAAGGACACGCTTGCCCGCCAAATGCCGTGCCAGACCGTGTTGTCGGCCGTTTGAGACAGCTGAGGCCGTACTGGTACACGCGTGATCGTGAAGTGACCGGCGGGCCTCACCGCATCCCGGCGCGCGCCGCGAGTTCGGCGATCCGGCGGGCGGAGGCGGAACCCGGGTCCGCCGTGACGAGGACGACCTCCTGGTCGTCCTCGGGTACCAGCAGGACGTCGCAGTTCAGGCGCAGCGGCCCCAGCTCCGGATGGTCCAGGGTCTTGGTGCGGTGGCCCGGCGCGTGCACCGGATGGGTCACCCAGATCTCCCGGAACTCCTCGCTGCCCGTGCGCAACTCATGCAGCAGAAGGGCGAGTTGCGGGTCGTCGGGGTACCGCTCGGCGGCCCGCCGCAGCCGGGCCACCACCACGTGGCCGAACTCCTCCGCGGTGGAGCTCACGGGCATCCGCCCCTGGCCGAGGAAGCGGCGCCGTGCGAGGTTGGTGGTGCCGTGTCCCAGATCCCCGCCGAGCAGCAGCTGGGCGAGGGGGTTCCAGGCCACCAGCCCGTAGGCCGCGTCGGTGACGATCGCCGCCGTGCCGGGCAGCCGCTCCAGCAGCCGGCCGACGTGCGGGCGCACCCGCCGTGCCGCCGTGGTGCCGGGCGGCGGCGCGGCCGCCCCGGCCAGCCGGAAGAGGTGGCTGCGCTCGGCGGGGGTCAGCCGCAGGGCCCCGGCCAGGGCGTCCAGGACGCGCGGCGAGGGGCGGGGCCCGCGGGCCTGTTCGAGGCGGGTGTAGTAGTCGACCGACATGTGGGCCAGACCGGCCACCTCCTCGCGCCGCAGCCCGGGGGTACGGCGCAGGACGGTCCCCGTCGGCAGCCCCACCGTCTGCGGGCGCAGCCCCGCCCGGCGCTCCCGCAGGAAGCGGGCCAGTTCCTGCCTCGCCATACCGCAGCCTCCCGGGTCCGCCTGGTACAGGTGGTCCCTGGCACGGCGGACACGGCCGGGGAACCGTGGCTGCCATGAACGATCGCACAGCACTCGTCACCGGTGCCAACAAGGGCATCGGCTTCCATGTGGCCCGGCTCCTCGTCGCCGAGGGTTTCGACGTCCTCGTCGGTTCCCGGGACGCCGGGCGCGGTGAGCGGGCCGTCACCGAGATCGGCGCCGGGGCCCGGCTGCTCGTCCTCGACGTCACCGATCCCGGCAGCGTGGAGCGCGCCGCCGCCGCTGTCGGGCACCTCGACGTCCTGGTCAACAACGCGGGCGTCCAGCCGGTGGTCGGGCCGCCCGGTGAGACCGGCGTCGCGGACTTCCGGCGCACCTACGAGACCAACGTCTTCGGCGTCGTCGCGGCCACCAACGCCTTTCTGCCCGCCCTGCGCCGCTCCGCCCACCCGCGCGTCGTGAACGTCTCCAGCGGCACGGCGTCCCTCACCTGGAGTACCCACCCCAATCCGCAGTTCGCCCACGGCAGCCCCAGGTCCGCCGCCTACCGCTCGTCCAAGACCGCCCTGAACGCGCTGACCGTGCTGTACGCGCAGGAACTGGCCGCGGACGGGATCCTGGTCAACGCCCTGGCCCCGGGAGCGCGGGCCACCGACCTGGTCCCCGGTCTCGCGGCCCGCGGCGGCGACGCGGCGGAGGGCGCCCGTGGGGCCGTACACCTGGCGCTGCTGCCCGACGACGGTCCCACCGGCGGGTTCTTCTCCTGGGACGGCTCACCCGTGCCGTGGTGACAGCGGCTCGGTCCGTAGCATGAGGCCGTAGCCCGTACCGGTCATGCGAGGAGCGGATCGTGCGAGACATAGCGGTCTTCAGCGGCAGCGCCCATCCCGAGCTGGCCGAGGAGGTCTGCGCGCACCTCGGGGTGCCGCTCAGTCCGACGAGGGTGAGCAGGTTCGCCAACGACTGTCTGGAGGTGCAGCTTCAGGCCAACTGCCGGGAGCGGGACGTCTTCCTGGTCCAGCCCCTGGTCCGGCCGGTGCAGGAGCACCTGGTGGAGCTGCTGCTGATGTGCGACGCCGCCCGGGGCGCCTCGGCCGGCCGGATCACCGTCGTCATGCCGCACTACTCCTACGCCCGCTCCGACAAGAAGGACGCCCCGCGCATCTCCCTCGGTGGCCGGCTGGTCGCCGACCTGATGGTGGCCGCGGGCGCGAGCCGGGTGCTCGCCATGACCCTGCACGCCCCTCAGGTCCACGGCTTCTTCCCGGTGCCGGTCGACCATCTGCACGCGTTGCGGGAACTGGCGGCGCACTTCAGGCGGTACGACCTCAGCCGCACCACCGTCGTCTCGCCCGACCTCGGCAACGCCAAGGAGGCCGCGGCCTTCGCCCGGTTGATCGGCGCCCAGGTGGCGGCCGGCGCCAAGCAGCGGTACGCCGACGACCGGGTCGTCATCAGCTCGGTCATCGGCGAGGTCGCGGACCGGGACGTCATCGTCCTCGACGACGAGATCGCCAAGGGCAGCACGGTCGTCGAACTCCTGGAGCGGCTCAGGGAGCTGGGTCCGCCGCGGTCGATCCGGATCGCCTGCACGCACGGGTTGTTCGCGGCGGGTGCCCTGAAGCGGCTGAGCGAGCAGCCCGACGTGCTGGAGATCGTCTGCACCAACACGGTGCCGGTGCCCGTCGAGGAGCACACCGGCAAGCTGCGGATCCTGTCCATCGCCCCGGCGCTGGCGGAGGCCGTACGCCGGATCCACAACGGTGAATCCGTGAGCGCCCTGTTCGAGGAGCCACGGAACCTCTAGGCCCTGCGCGCCCCGCAGGGGTGTTCACAGGGTGCCGGACGTGGCCCCGGGCCGTCCCAGGGCCGCGTCCAGTGTCGCCAGCGGAGGCAGCAGCTGCGACAGGCCCGTCACCTTCAGGACCCGCAGGGTCAGCGGGTGGGTGCACACCAGCCGCAGCCGGCCGCCGTGTTCGAGCACCCGGCTGCGTGCCCGGTACAGCAGCCGCAGTCCGGAGCAGTCGAAGAACTCGACGTACCGCAGGTCGATCACCACCCGGGAGCAGTCCCGGGCGGTCACCCGGTCCAGGTGCGGGGCGATCTCCGTCGCCGCGGCTATGTCGATCTCCCCGCGCAACTCCAGCACCGTGTGGCCGTGGTCCTCGTGCACGCGCAGGTGCCGGGTGAGCGGCACGGGAGCCCCCGGGGATTCCTGGCGCATGACGGCATCACCTCCCACCCCGGCCGGTCAATTCGGTTCCCCGCCCTGCAAGTTACCCTCGATGGAGGGAATTTCAGCATGTTCGATTGACATATGTCTGCTGCTTCGCCACGCCATTTTCTGTGGCGTGTGCGACAGTACGGGAACCGGCACGTGGGAGCGGTACCGCCCCCGGGGTCGCGGCGCCCGCGCTGCTCAGGACAGTGCCTGCCACGCCTTGCTCAGCGCCTGCCGGAACTGCTCCTCCTGGTGCGCGGTGAGCTCCCGGACCATCCGCTCCTCCAGCTCCCGCACCTGACCGGCGACCCCGGCGAGCAGCTCGCGCCCGGCGTCGGTGAGCAGGATCAGCAGCTCCCGCCGGTTGCGCGGGTTGCGCTCCCGGCGGACGAGCCCCCGGCCCTCCAGCGACCGTACGAGGTCGGCCATGGACTGGGCGGTCACGAACGAGTCGCGCGCCAGCTGGGCGGCCGAGAGGCCGTCATGGCGCTCCAGCACGGTCAGGGCCGTGTACTGCAGCGCCGTGACGCCCACGGGCCGCACCAGCTCGTCGAGGTGCGAGCGCACCACCAGCTCCACCTGTTTGACCATGTACAGCAGCGAGGGGCGAGTCTTTGTATCGACCATGCGTGCACCCTAGACCGTTGACAGGAATCCTGTCCGTAATCAGACTGCGGACCAACAGGAAACCTGTTTGTTGAAGGCTTGGCTATCTACGCTGGGAGTGGGCAATGGCGACCACCTTCGAGGCCGGACCCGGTCGGCTGTTCATCGGCGGACAGTGGCGGGAGGCCGCCGACGGGGCCCGGACGGACGTCACCGACCCGGCCACCGGCCAGGTGGTCACCACCGTCGCGGAGGCGGGCGCCGCCGACGTGGACGCCGCCGTCCGGGCCGCGCGGGAGGCCTTCGACGCGGGGGAGTGGCCGAGGCTCAGCGGCCGGGAGCGCGGCCGGGTGCTGCACCGGATCGCCGAGCTGATCCGGGAGAACGCCGCGGAGATCGCGGCCCTGGAGAGCCTGGACGTCGGCAAGCCGATCACCCTGGCCACGGCCGTCGACGTCACCAACGCGGCCAACGACTACGAGCACTTCGCCGCGCTCGCCCACACCCTGGACGGCGCCG
Organism: Streptomyces sp. NPDC020958; assembly: GCF_055562175.1. NCBI lineage: Bacteria > Bacillati > Actinomycetota > Actinomycetes > Kitasatosporales > Streptomycetaceae > Streptomyces > Streptomyces sp. NPDC020958. The sequence continues at coordinate 763,815 of NZ_JBVHFU010000001.1, forward strand.
TCCGCGACGTCCCGCTCAACGCCCTCGCCTACACCCGGCGCGAACCGGTCGGCGTGGTGGCCGCCATCACCCCCTTCAACTTCCCGCTGATCCTCGCCGGTTCCAAGATCGGCCCGGCCCTCGCCGCCGGCAACACGGTCGTCCACAAGCCCGCCGACGAGACCCCGCTCAGTGCCCTGTACATGGCCCGCCTGTTCAAGGAGGCAGGCGTCCCCGACGGGGTGGTCAACGTCGTCACCGGCGCCGGACCGGTCGCGGGCGAGGCCCTGCTGGGCCACCCGGGCGTCGACAAGGTCGCCTTCACCGGCTCCACCGCCATCGGCCGGCACGTGGCGGCCACGGCGGGCCACGCCCTCAAGCCGGTCACCGTGGAACTCGGCGGCAACGCCGCCCACCTGGTCTTCGAGGACGCCGATCTGGAGAAGGCCGTCGCCGCGGTGATCAAGGCCTTCGTCTTCAACACCGGCCAGTTCTGCATGGGCGGCCCTCGGCTCCTGGTCGCCCGTTCCGTCTACGCCACGCTGCTCGGGATCCTCGCCGAGGCCGTCCCCGGCGTCCCGGTCGGCGACCCGCGCGAGGCGGCCACCGTGGTCGGCCCGATGGCGGCGGAGAAGCACCTGCGCAAGGTCGAGGAGTACGTCGGGATCGCCCGCAAGGAGGGCGGCCGGATCGTCTGCGGCGGCGAACGCCTCGACCTGAACGGCGGCTTCTACTACCGGCCGACCGTCATCGCCGACCTGCCGAACGACTCCCGGGTGGTCCAGGACGAGATCTTCGGCCCCGTGCTCACCGTGCAGCCCTTCGACACCGAGGACGAGGCCGTCGCCCTCGCCAACTCCACTCCCTACGGCCTGGCCTCCGGCATCCAGACCGGCAACCTCGCCCGCGCCCACCGCGTCGCGGCCCGCCTCCAGGCCGGGATCGTCTGGGTCAACGACTGGGCGCTGCTCGACCCCGCCGTGCCCTTCGGCGGCGTCAAGGCGTCCGGCTTCGGCCGCGAGTACGGCCCCGAGGCCCTCGACGCCTACACCAAGGTCAAGTCCGTCGTCGTCTCGCTCGACTGAGCCCGGCACACCAGGAGATCACGCGATGTCCATCACCACCCGAGCAGCCGTGGTCGAGTCCGGCGGCGCGCCCTTCACCCTCACCGACGTCGAACTCGACGCGCCGGGCCCCCGCGAGGCGCTGGTGCGCATGGTGGCCACCGGTCTGTGCCACACCGACCTCTCGGTGGCGGGCGGCGGGCTGCCCTTCCCGCTCCCGGGCGTCCTCGGCCACGAGGGCGCCGGGGTCGTCGAGGCCGTGGGTCCCGCCGTCACCGGGGTCGCCCCGGGCGACCACGTCGTGCTGTCCTTCACCTCCTGCGGCGCCTGCCGCAACTGTCACGGCGGCCATCCCGCCTACTGCGCCGCCTGGCTGCCGCTCAACCTGATCGGCGGCCGGCGCCCCGACGGCAGCCACACCGTCAGCCGGGCGGGCGAGCCGCTCGGCGGCCACTTCTTCGGCCAGTCCTCCTTGGCCGAGCGGGCGCTGGTCGACGAGCGCAGCCTGGTCAAGGTGGCCGCGGACCTGCCGCTGGAGACGATCGCCCCGCTCGGCTGCGGGGTGCAGACCGGGGTCGGCGCCGTGTGGAACGTGCTGGAACCGGCCACCGGGAGCACCGTCGTCGTCCTGGGGGCCGGGGCGGTCGGCCTCTCGGCGGTCATGGCGGCCGCGCTCACCCCCGCCACCACGATCGTCGCCGTCGACCGGGTGCCCGAACGCCTCGAACTCGCCGCGGAACTGGGCGCCACCCACACCGTCGACGCGACCCGGCAGGACATCGTGGAGGCCGTCCGGCGGATCTCGCGCGGAGCGGGCGCCGACGGCGTCGTGGAGACCACCGGCAACGTCGGCGTACTGCGCCAGGGTGTGGACGCGCTCGCCGCCCGCGGCACCCTGGCCGTCGTCGGCGCCCCGCCGTTCGGCACCGAGGTCCCCCTGGACGTCAACGGGTTGCTGGCCGGCAAGCGGATCGTCGGCCTCACCCTCGGCGACAGCGAGACGCAGGCGTTCATCCCGGCGCTGGTCCGGCTGGTGGGGGAGGGGCGGCTGCCGCTCCACCGGCTGATCACCACCTACCCGTTCGCCGACATCGACCGGGCCGTACGGGACATGAGCACGGGCAAGGCGATCAAACCCGTGCTCACGTTCTGACCCGTCCGGTTCAGTCGGTCACGAGGACCAGCTTGCCCGTGGTACGGCCGGTGCCGCCCAGTTCGTGCGCCTTGGCGGCATCGGCCAGCGGGAAGGTGCCCGCGACGGTGGCCCGCAGCTTCCCCGACTCCACCAGCTCCGCGACCGCGTGCATACCGGCCCGGTCGGCGTCCACCAGCATCCGCACCGCGCGCACACCCAGCCGCCCGGCCTCCTCGAACAACTCCGGCGAGCCGACCGGAATGATCGACACCAGCGTGCCGCCGCGGCGCAGGACCCGCAGCGAGGCCGTCGCGGTGTCGCCGCCGAGCGTGTCCAGTACCACGTCCACGTCCCGGACCGCCTCCGTGACGTCCACGGACCGGTAGTCGACCGGTTCGTCCACCCCGATCTCCCGCAGGAAGTCGTGCTTGCCCGCGCTGGCCGTGCCGATCACGTACGCGCCGCGCGCCTTGGCGATCTGCACCGCCACGTGCCCGACGCCGCCGGCCGCCGCGTGGACCAGCACCCGCTGTCCGGGCCGCACGTCGGCATACTCCACCAGCGCCTGCCAGGCCGTCAGCGACACCAGGGGCAGCGCGCCCGCCTGCACGTGGTCGATCGCCTCCGGCTTCGGCACCAGGGCCCGGGCGGGCACGATCGCGTACTCGGCGTGCGTGCCGTGCCCGAAGGGGTAGGGCGCCATGCCGAAGACCTCGTCACCCGGCTCGAAGGCGGCGACGCCGACCCCGGTCTCCTCGACCGTGCCGGAGACGTCCCAGCCGAGGACGAAGGGCGGCTCGCCCAGGAAGGCGCCGAACTCCCGGTGCTTCCAGTCGGTGGGGTTGAGGCCGGCTGCCCGTACCCGGACCAGCACCTCGTTGGGGCGCGGCTTCGGCCGGGGCACCTCGACCACCTTCAGTACCTCGGGACCGCCGAGGACGTCCTGACTGACCGCACGCATCGTGTTCACATCGTTCATGGTCACCCAGCCTGCCGGGAGGCGCCCGCTCGGGAAATGGCACTAAGGTCAACCTTCGATGGGATCGTGCCAAGATCGTCTGCCGTCAGCGCCGGGCCTCAGCGGCTCATGTGCAGCGCGACCAGCAGCTGCCACACCTGGTCGGCCACCTCGGCCGGGGCGGCGTCCAGCAAGCCGTGCAGCCAGTCGGCCAGCACCCCGGCGAAAGTGGCGGCCACCGCCGAGGCCACCAGGGGGGCGTCCGCCGCTCCCGCCAGCTCCCGCTCGGCCAGGCTGCGCGCCCGTAGATCCCGGTGCAGCACCCGGCCCAGCGGGCCGCCGCCGCCCGGCGCGAGCAGTTCCCGGTACAGGGCCGCGTGCGGAACCAGACCGTCGAAGAAGTCCCGCAGGGCCGGCGGCGCGTGCACCGGGTCGGGCCGCCCGCGCCAGGCGTGCAGGGCGTCCACGGCCTCCCGTACGACATCCGCGCAGGCGTCGACAGCCAGCGCCTCCAGGCCGTCGTAGTGCACGTAGAACGTGGCCCGGCCCACTCCGGCGCGGCGGACCAGTGCGGCCACCCCCACCTCCGCCAGCGGCCGTTCGGCGCATTCCGCCAGGAGGGCCGCCCGCAGCCGCGCCCTGGTGCGGGCGGCGCGCGGGTCCCCGGGCGCCGGACGGGGCGCCGGCCCGGTCACCGGGCGGCGAGCACGGCGGCCAGGGCGAGTGCCCCGGGCAGTGCCTGGGCGAACAGGATCCGCCGACTGGCCGTGGCGGCGCCGTACACCCCCGCTACCACCACGCAGGACAGGAAGAACACCTGTGCCGCGAAGCCCGTCGGGTCGGCCGCGACCAGTCCCCACACCAGGCCGGCCGCGAGAAAGCCGTTGTAGAGCCCCTGGTTGGCCGCCATCGGCGCGGTCCGCCGGGCCAGTTCGGCGTCGAAGCCGTGGAAGCGCATCCCCGGGGTTCTCCGCCACAGGAACATCTCCATCACCAGGATGTACGCGTGCAGCGCGGCCACCAGCCCGACCAGCACGTTCGCCAGGACTTCCATGATCGGCGGATCCTCCTCCACTCTTGGACAGGTGTCCAGTATAGCTGGACAGGTGTCCAGCGGTGTTCGAGGTCACCGCCGGGCGGTCGGCGATGTACATGTCGACAAGTCCCTTGCCGGGATGGGCATTTGTTGATTTCGCGTCAACTGGCGGAGCGTGACGGAACCCTCACTTCATCTACTTGCCGAGGTTGATCCTTTGGGGTTCAAACCCGATAAGCTCCACTCCGTCACAGCGAGTTGACGCACCCCGCGGGGTTCCGTCCCGCCGTGCGTGCTCGTGAGTGCGGCCTTCGCACACTGCCCCTGTTCGCTGTTGTTCGATTGTGTTGCTTCGAAGGATGCAGATGGAACTCGCCACTCCGCCGCCGGCGGCGCGGGCCCCTGTCGCCTGGTACAGCTGGTGGTTGATGCCACTGGCCTTAGGGGGAGGGACGGTCGCCGCCACGTTCATGAGCTCCGAGCGAATAACCGCGGCCGTCGCAGGCGCCGCGGCCACCGCGGCCAGCTTCGTGTGTGTACGACTGCTGATCCGCTCGCAGCGCCAGCTGCGCAGCGCCGAGGGCTCGTTCCGCAGCTCGCAGGCCGAGCACTCCCAGCAGTGGCAGCAGCATGTCTCGGGTCTGGAACGGAAGTTCGCGGCCGAGCGCGCCACGCTGGAGAGCCGGCTGAACGAGCAGGCGTCCGCCTTCGAGGCCCAGCTCGGTGAGCGGACCGCCCAGTACGACGCCCAACTGGCCGACCAGGCCAGGGTCTACGAGGAACGGCTCACCGAACAGGTGAAGGCCGCCGAGGCGCAGCTCGCCGACCAGGCCGAGGCCTGGCAGGAGCAGGTCACCCACCAGCGCGGCGCGATCTCCCGGCTCGCCGACCAGCAGCTGCCCGAGGCGCTGAAGCGGCTGCGCGAGGGCGACGCCATCGACGACCTGCTGCCCGCGACCGACCAGTGCGCCAACGTCGACAAGGACCTCCAGGCCGACCTGCGCCGGATCCTGCGCACCTCCCTGATCAGCGTGGAGGAGGAGTTCAACCGCTCGACCTCCGCCGAACAGGCCGTGATCAGCATCGGCAACCGCATCCACGTCCTCACCAGCAAGCTGCGCGGCCGCCTGCACGAGATGCAGGGCGAACACGGCCGGCTGCCCGCCGTGGCCCGCGGACTCATGGAGCTCGACCAGGAACTCGGCCCCGCCGACTCGCTCGCCGCGAGCATCGGTGTGCTCGGCGGCTCGGACCGCCCGGGCCGGCAGTGGCAGGAGCCCCAGCGACTGCTCAGCGTGGTCCGCGGCGGCATCGGCCGGATCAAGGACTTCCACCGCGTGGAGGTCCGGCACCTGCCCGAACTCGGCGTCGACGGCGGTCTGGTGGACCACCTCACGCTGATCTTCTCCCACCTCCTGGACAACGCGGCCCGCTACTCGCCGCCCACCGAGCCGGTCGTCGTGTCCGGCAAGGAGGTGCCCAACGGCGTCGGCATCGAGATCCAGGACTCCGGCAAGGGCCTGAGCGAGGAGAAGAAGCGCGAGGCCGAGCACTCCCTGGCCGGCACCGCGGCCGGACCCGGTCTCGGCGGCATCTCCGAGGACGCCAACATCGGCCTGCGGGTCGTCGGCATCCTGGCCCGCCGCTACGGCATCCGGGTCACCTTCGCGGACTCGCCCTGGCTCGGCACCTCGGTGGTCGTCGTGGTCCCGCACAAGTACTTCAGCCCGCTGCCCGCGGCCTCCGCCGCCCCGGCCCCCGCGACGGCCGCCCCCGCCGCCGCGTCCCCGGTGCAGGCGCACGGCCCGGTCGCCGTCGAAACCGTCACCCAGCCGGAGTCCGGCGAGATCCAGGACACCACCCCGGGCGGCCTGCCCCGGCGGCGCAGCCGGCGCCGCGAGGAGGAGCAGCCGCAGGAGCGCACCGCCCGCACCCAGGGCGCCGCGTTCCCCGCGGTCCCGCCCGAGGAGTCCTTCGCGGGCCTGGCCGCCTTCGCCACCGCGGGCCGCGCGCCCGCGGCCGACGAAGCGGTCCCCAGCGAGGCCGAGTTGACCGGAGACGAAGACGACGTGGCACTCGTGACCCCGGACGGCGCCGATGACGCCGCCGACGGACGCGGGTCCGCCGAGCACCGCACTGAAGAGAGCGACTAGTCCACATGACGCAACAGGGAACCGACGTGAGCTGGGCGCTCCGTGATCTGGTGGAGAGCATCCCGGAGATCCGTTTCGCCCTCGTGGCCTCCAGCGACGGCAAGGCGATCACCTCCTTCGGCGCCGAGGACCCCGACGACGTGGACCGCTTCGCGGCGGTGGTGGCCGGGCTGCAGGCGCTCGCCCAGCCGGTCGCCGAGCAGTTCCCCAAGTACGCGGGGCAACTGCGGCTGGCGATGATCGAGGTCGACGGCGGTCACCTCTTCGTCGTACGGGCCGGTGTGGAGACGTATCTCGGGGTCCTCGCCCGCGAAGGGCTCGACCAGGGGCTGCTCGGGCATCAGATGAGGGACCTCTCCCGGCGGATGGGCGAGCTGCTCGGCACCTCTCCGCGCCTGGAGGAGCACTCTGGATGAGTGCTCCCCGCCGGCCAACGGACCCGTCCGGTCTAGAGCGTTATTACGTCCTCACCGGGGGACGCAGTGGACCGGGCGGGGCGGCGTCGAGTCTCGACGTGGCCACCCTCGTCGTCTCTCGCACCGCCCCCGTCCCGGGGATGCAGCACGAGTACGAGGAGATAGTCCGGCGCTGCCGTGATCCGCTGTCGGTGGCCGAACTCACCGCCCATCTCGGATTGCCCTTCAACATTCTCGCGGTGCTGTTGGCGGATCTGCTGGACGCAGGCCGTATTGAAGCCCGTGATCCCATTCCGGCGCACCACGCCGGACGCGGGCCTGACCTCGCGCTCCTTCAGGAGGTACTCAGTGGACTTGAAAGGCTTTGACCATCCCGGCGACCCCGGTGCCGGGGGGACCCGCTCGGTCAAGGTGATGATCGCCGGGGGGTTCGGCACCGGGAAGACCACCATGGTCCGCTCCGTCAGTGACATCAAGCCGCTCACCACCGAGGAGACCCTCACCCAGGCCACCGTCGGCGTCGACAACCTCATCGGCGTCGCGGACAAGGCGGAGACCACGGTCAGCCTCGACTTCGGCAAGATCAGCCTCAACGAGAGCCTGATGCTGTACCTGTTCGGCACCCCCGGACAGGAACGGTTCTGGTTCCTGTGGAACGGCCTGTTCAAGGGCGCGCTCGGAGCCGTGGTCCTGGTGGACACCCGGCGGCTGGCCTCCAGCTTCCGGGCGATCGAGGAGATGGAGCGGCAGAACGTGCCGTTCGTCATCGCCCTGAACGTCTTCCCGGACTGCAAGGAACACCCCATCGAGGAGATCCGGGACGCCCTGGACATCTCCCCGCACACCCCGATCGTGGCCTGCGACGCCCGGGACCGGGCCTCCAGCCGTGACGTACTGATCACCCTGATACGTCATCTGAAGGAACGCTCCGCCGTCGCACTGGAGCCCCGATGAACGACCAGAACCACGACCGTCCCGACGCCCCCCGCGGCTGCCCGGTCGCGCACGGTTCGGCCGAACTGACCCGGCTGTACGGGCCGGAGGCGGCGACCGACCCGCTGGGCATCTACGAGCGGTTGCGCAAGGAGCACGGCTCCGTCGCACCGGTGCTGCTGGAGGGCGACATCGGTGCCTGGCTGGTGCTGGGCTACCGGGACAGCCGGCGGGTCCTCGACAACCCCCGCCAGTTCGCCCGGGACGCGCGGATCTGGCGGGACTGGCGGGAGGGCCGGATCGCGGAGAACCATCCGCTGGTCCCGATGGTCGCCTGGCGCCCCGACTGCGTCTCCCAGGACGGAGAGGCGCACCGCCGCCTGCGCGGTGCCGTCAACGACGGACTGCAGGCCGCCGTCGGCCGCGGGATCAGGCGGCACGCCACGCACTTCGCCAACAAGCAGATCGACGCGTTCGCGCAGGACGGCCGCGCCGATCTGGTGACGGACTACGCCGGCTACCTGCCGATGCTGATCCTCACCCGCGTTCTCGGCCTCTCCGAGGCGGAGGGGCGCCGGCTGGTCGAGTCCAGCGCCATGGTGTTCCAGGGCGGCGAGGACGCGATCCTGCACGACGGCATCATCAGGGAGATCCTCGGCGACCTCGTCGAGCGCAAGCGGGCCGAGCCCGGCTCCGACTTCACCACCGGTCTGCTGGAGCACCCCGCGGCCCTCGACCACGACGAGGTCGTCAGCCATCTGCGCCTGGTGCTGGTGGCCGGGCACAGTACGACCAGCAACCTGCTGTCCCGGGTGCTGCAGCTGATCCTCACGGACGCCTCCCGGCTCTCCGGCCTGACCAGCGGCCAGCTGACCGTCTCCGCGCTGGTGGAGGAGGTCATGTGGAACTCCCCGCCGCTGTCCGTGCTGCCCGGCCGCTTCGCCGTCAGCGACGTCGAACTGGGCGGCCACCGCATCACCGAGGGCGACCTGCTCCTCCTCGGCCTCGCACCGGGCAACCTCGACCCCGAGGTCCGGCCCGACCCGGACGTCTCGGTCCAGGGCAACGGGTCGCACCTGGCGTTCAGCGCCGGTCCCCACGAGTGCCCGGGGCAGAGCATCGGGCTCTCCATCATCGAGATCGCGGTGGACGTGCTGCTGCACCGGCTGCCGGGGGTGCGGCTCGCCGTGCCGCCGGAGGAGCTCACCGAGACCGCGTCCACCTGGATGTCCCTGCTCGACAGCCTGCCGGTCGAGTTCCCGGTATAGGCCCGCCGGTACCGGCCCGCCGGTATGAGCCCGGTCGCCACGCTGCCCGGTCGGTCACCCGACCGGGCAGCGGCGTCTTCCCGACCCGGGACGAGGTGTCAGCCGTCGAGCCAGTCGCCCTGGACGCCCGAGGGACGGTATCCCGTGGCGTTCCAGAGGAAGTGCGGGTGGGCGCAGGCGAACATGTAGGCCAGCAGCGCGGTGTCCTCCCGCCCGGTCGCGGGGTCGTGCAGGGCGTGGAACCTCTCGGACCCGACCACGCCGGCGTCCTGCTGGATCTCACGGGCGCGGTCCGGGTTCGTCGCGGCGCTCGATGCCTCCACGGCGGCGACGTAGGTGCGGCGCAGGATCTCCCAGGTGCTGTCGGTGTCGCCGTACCAAGGGCCGTGCAGCGCCTCGAAGGCGTGCAGTTCGGCATCGAAGAGCGCCCACGTCCCGGGGTACTGGGCGCGGCAGCGCGCGGACAGCTCGGCGGTCCTGGGGCTCAGGGCCGGCACGGTGGGCCGCGGGGAGACGGTGAGCGTGGTGCCGTGGGTCAGCAGACCGCTGCACGAGTCGGGCTGCAGGTCGCACAGCGGGCATCCGTCCGCCGGCGGGAGGCCCTGGGTGATGCCGTCGAACCACAGGGCGTGGCGGCCCGTGAGCCCCATCCAGACGATGGTGGTGGTCATCAGCCAGGTGTTCCACATCGGGCGGTGCGCCTCGGGCATGCAGCCGTACTTGACGATGGCTATCGCGCAGGCGGCGTAGAGGGCCTTGGTGTGGGTGGGCATCTCGGCGAGCCAGAAGTTGCTGATCTCGCCGGTGAGGGCGTCGGCCCGGACGTCTGCCATGTCGTCGATGACGCGGCACAGCAGCAGGGAGGCGAGGTTCTCCTCCTGCCAGAGTTCGGCGTCGGGCGCGACGTGCCAGAACAGGCAGTCCAGCATCTGCAGGACCGAATAGGTGCTCTGGCCGAGCGGGTTGGTCTGGGGGAGCACCACGTTGCCCGCGTGGTGCTGTCGCAGCCAGTACTCGTCGACGGACCGCTTGTGGGCCGCGAAGAGTCCGGAGACCAGGGCCCGGGCGCTGTTGGTGCTGAAGTTCTCGGCGAGGCGGTCCTCGACGTGCTGGGTGAGGCGCGTGGTGTCGATGGTGTCGATCACGCGTTTGTACTCGTGGAAGACGAGGATGTCGTCCTCGAAGCGGTGGCGGTGGCCCAGGTCCTGTTCCAGGTCGTTCATCTGCCGCGTCCAGGACCAGCCACCGGTCAGGACACTGTCGAGTTCCCGACGGTAGGGCCAGTTCTTGACGGCGAGGGGGCGACCGGCGCTCTGCCGCCAGCGGTAGTCGGCCGGCGTGCGTGCCGGGGGCGTGGGCAGCCGGCGGCACAGGAGGCAGGCGCAGGCGGCGGTCTGCTCCTCCTCGCGCGGCGGGGTGAGCGCGCGGGTCCGCCAGGCCCCCTCCAGCATCAGGCAGGTCAGCCGGCAGAGTTCCGCATCGGTGGCGACCTGGGGGAAGGCCGCTTCGATCAGGCGCAGGCTGGTGTCGAGGTGCCGCAGCCTGGCGTAGCCCTCCTCGTCGGGCGGGAGGAAGGCGCGCTGCGCCAGGTGGAGGGCCCCGTCCACCCGCAGGGTGGTGCCGGGGTGCGGGGAGCCGAGCGCGTCCAGCCGCCGTCGGGCGGCGTTCTGGCACCTCCGGTACTGCTCCGTGCTCCCGTTGACGCCTCGCGCCAAGAGACCGGCCAGGATCTCCCCTGCCTGAGGGGGCTGGATCCCGGTGCTCGGCCGCGCCGGGGCCGAGCTGTCGGCGGACGCCTCGGGAACTGCACCTGCACCCTGGGAATGCACACCTGTCTCCTTCGAACTGTGGTCATGGCAACGGAATCGACCGACCGTGGTCGTCGGCCGGTCGATTCCGGGAAGCGAACGGGCGCGCCGGGCGCGCCGGGTGCACGGCCCGCCGCGTGGCAGGCCGAGGAAGTGGAGCGGGCCGCCCGGCCCTTCGGGGCCGCACCGCCTCGTGCCGGCCGGTCGCCGGACGCGGCGAACCGCTTCTCGTCGCAGCGCTGCCGCTACCGGACGGGCACCCGCGTCGCCGTCTCAGCCCAGGCGTGCGGACGCGTCAGGACGGCCGCCCGCGGCGGCTCCTCCGACGTGCTGCGCGTGTGCTCCGGCCGCTCGCTGACGGGGGTGGCGAAGGGCAGGTCGAAGGTGACGTCCTGGGGCATGTGTTTCCTTCCGGGCGACAGAGCGCAGAGTCCCCCCGTCCCTGCGGACGGGTGGCCTGCCGGCCACCCGTGCACTCGAACTGGCCTTCGTGGCTCGAAAGTTGAGCCGTGAAGCGCTACGAGGCTGCCCAGAGCGTAAATGATCTACGCGCGGCCCGGCCGTGATGTGTGTTACTGCTCACGCCTCCTGAGCCGAGTACACTCGCGCGCCCCCGACGTACGTGTGCGCGACGCGCGCGTCCGCGATGCCCTCCGGGGGGCCGGCGAACGGATCGCGATCCAGGACCACCAGGTCCGCCAGTGCCCCGGCCGCCACCCGGCCGGTGTCGTCGAGGTGGTTCACGTACGCCGATCCGGCCGTGTACGCCGTGAGCGCCGCCATGAGGCTCAGCCGCTGCTCCGGCAGGAACACCGGCGCGTCGCCGCCCGGTTCGACCCGGTTCACAGCCACATGGATGCCCTGGAGCGGGTCGGGGCTGCTCACCGGCCAGTCGCTGCCGGCCGCGAGGCGCGCCCCAGAGCGCAGCAGCGACCCGAAGGGGTACTGCCGCCCGGCCCGTTCGGCGCCCAGGAAGGGAATGGTCAGCTCGTCCAGCTGCGGTTCGTGCGCGGCCCACAGCGGCTGGATGTTGGCGGTGGCGCCGAGCTGGGCGAAGCGCGGTACGTCGGCGGGGTGCACGACCTGGAGGTGTGCCAGGTGGGGTCGCGTGTCGCGGGGGCCGTTGGCGGTCCGGGCCGCCTCGACGGCGTCCAGCGCGTCGCGTACCGCCCGGTCGCCCAGCGCATGGAAGTGGCACTGGAAGCCGAGCGCGTCCAACGGGGGGACGTGCGGCCATGACCGCACAGCCCGCACGCAGTGCCGAACAGCGCAAGCAGGACGGGCGATCCGATGCGTGGCGGCGGGTGGCCGGCGGCTGACTGAACGCCGTCATCGGGGACAGACGCACGGGGAGACCTTCCAGGGAGGAAGCATGGCACTGGTGACCGCGGCCGTCGTGGTGCTCGACTGCGCCGAACCCGAGAAACTCGCCCATTTCTACCGGCAGTTGCTGGAGGGCGAGGAGAGCGACGCGAACGCCAACCTCGTCGAGATCCGCGCCGCCGACGGTGTCCGGATCGCCTTCCGGCGTGACGTAAACGCCACCCCGCCCAGCTGGCCCCGCCCCGAGAACTCCCTCCAGGCCCATCTCGTGCTCCTGGTCGAGGACCTCGACGAGGCGGAGCGCCGGGTGGTCGGTCTCGGCGGACGGCCGATCGAGACGAAGGACGCTGCAGGGCCGTACGAGGAACGGGGCTACGCCGACCCGGCCGGACACTCCTTCACCCTGCGCCTGGTACCCACCGCGGCCCCCAAGCAGGGCTGAACCCGCGTCACGGCCGCCTTTTCCGGCCGTCGGCCGCACTCCGCCGGAGTGCCCGACGGCCGTCGCTCCGGCGTGACCTCCTCGCCGCGCACTGCTCCGGGCCGTGCCGTCCTCGGGGTTCTCAGGGGCGTCCGGGCGCCGGGATCTCCTCGGCCGCCGGTACCGGGCCGGGCGGTGTCCCGTCCCCGAAGGGCCGGCCGCCGAGTTCCTCCCGGTGATGGGGCGTCAGCCACCCGGCAGTGTCCGGGCCGAGGGGCACGATCCCGGTCGGGTTGATCCCGGTGTGGACCTGGTAGTAGTGCCGTTTGATGTGGTCGAAGTCGACGGTGTCACCGAATCCCGGTGTCTGGTAGAGGTCCCTGACGTACCCCCACAGCACCGGCTGCTCCGCCAGCTTCCAGCGGTTGCACTTGAAGTGGCCGTGGTAGACGGCGTCGAACCGCACCAGCGTGGTGAACAGCCGGATGTCGGCCTCCGTGATGGTGTCCCCGACCAGGTAGCGCTGCCCGGCCAGCCGACCGGCGAGCGCTTCGAGCCGCCGGAACACCCCGGTGCAGGCCGCCTCGTACTCCTCCTGGGTGTGCGCGAACCCGGCACGGTACACGCCGTTGTTGAGGTCCTCGTACACCTCCGCCATCACGGTGTCGATCTCGTCCCGGTGCCGCTGCGGGTAGAGGTCGGGTGCCCCGGGCCGGTGCAGCGCCGTCCACTCGGTGGCCAGGTCCAGGGTCAGCTGCTGGTAGTCGTTGGTGACCAGTCGCCCGCTCGGCACGTCGACGACGGCCGGCACGCTCACCCCGCCCGGGTATCCGGTCTCGCGGCGGTCGTAGGCCTCGCTGAGGTACCGGATGCCCAGCACCGGGTCACGGCCGTCCGGGTCGAGGGTGAAGCGCCAGCTGCGGTCGTCCTGGATCGGGTCGGCGACCGCGAGCGACAGGGCGTCCTCCAGACCGAGCAGCCGCCGCGCGACCAGTGCCCGGCTCGCCCAGGGGCAGGCGCGGCTCACCACCAGCCGGTAGCGCCCGGCCGCCACCGGCCAGCCGTCCCGCCCGTCCGCGGTGATCCGGTCCGAGAAGTGGCTGCGGGACCGGGAGAACGCCTTGTGCCCGAGTGCGCTGTTGCCGTCGTCGCTCATGTCTCCTCCTTGCCCCCGATGGTGCCCGATTACCGCCGCCCGCACGGTGTGATCAGCGCACGGCGGGGCAGTCGGCGGTCGTGAGTGGGACTTCATCGAAAGAAGAATCGAAAGACGATGCGAACCAGTCGACCTCCGACAGCAGGACCCGTCTGACGGTGTTCGTGGCGCTCGCGGCCAACCTGGTGATCGCGGCCGCCAAGGCCGTCGGCGGGGTCGTCGCCGGGTCGCCCGCACTGCTCTCCGAGGCCGCGCACTCGGTCGCCGACAGCTTCAACGAGGTGTTCCTGCTGGCCGCCCTGCGCCGCAGCCGCCGCCCCCCGGACGCCCGGCACCCCTTCGGCTACGGCAAGGAGCGGTTCTTCTGGTCCCTGCTCGCGGCCGTCGGAATCTTCGTGATGGGCGGCTGCTTCTCCGTCTTCCAGGGCGTCGAGGCGCTGCGCGACGGCGCGGACGAGACACTGAGCGGCTATGTGGCGGGCCTGATCATGCTCGGCGTGGCCCTGCTCGCGGAGGGCGCGTCCCTGGCGAGGGCGGTGCTCCAGGCCCGCCGGGAGAACCGCGGACTGCGCGACCCGGCGCTGCGCACGGTGGTCGCCGAGGACGGCACCGCGGTGGTCGGCGTCCTCCTCGCGATCGTCGGCATGGCCCTGCACATGGTCACCGGACAGGTCGTCTGGGAGGCGTCGGCCTCGCTGGCCATCGGCGTCCTGCTGGTGTACGTGGCCTACCGGCTCGGCGCCGAGGCCCGTACCCAGCTGATCGGGGAGGCCGCGGACCCGGAGCTGAGCGACAGGATCCGGGAGCAGCTGGCCGGGGAGCCGGAGATCGACACCGTGGAAGCCCTGTTCACCATGAAGCTGGGACTGGACTCGACACTCGTCGCGGCCCGGGTCGACCTGGTGCCGGGGCTGGACAGCGAACGGGTGGAGGAGGTCCTGGTGCGCATCAAGGGGTCCCTCGCGGGGGCGTTCGCCGAGACCGACCACATCTTCCTGGACGTCACCGACCGCTCCGCGCAGGAGGCACGGGAAAGCCCCGCCGCGACGGGGGAACGCGGCGGGGCCTGACATTCGGCTGCCCGGGCCCGAAACGGTTCATGCCTCCCGGAAACAGATTTTTCTAAATTCCGACGGTGCCCGGCCTGAAAGGAATCCCGGAACCGTCGGCTCCCCCTCCCGGCCCGCCGGCGGCTACCGCGGCTCCAGGACGAAGACCGGGATCTGCCGGTCCGTCTTCTTCTGGTAGTCCGCGTACGGCGGGTACGCGGCGACGGCGCGCTCCCACCACTCGGCCTTCTCCGCGCCGGTGACCTCACGGGCGGTCATGTCCTGCTTGACCGGCCCGTCCTGGAGCTCGACGTGCGGCTGGGACTTCACGTTGAAGTACCAGACGGGGTGCTTGGGAGCGCCGCCCTGCGAGGCGACCACCGCGTACTTCCCGTCGTGCTCCACCCGCATCAGGGGGGTCTTGCGGATCTTGCCGCTCTTCGCGCCCAGGGTGGTCAGCAGGATGACGGGCAGCCCGGTGTCCATCAGGGTGTTGCCCTCCGTCCCGCCCGAGCTCTCGTACAACTCGACCTGCTCCCGCACCCACGCGGTCGGGCTGGGCTCGTACTCGCCCTCAAGAGGCATGAGGTCCGTCCCCTCGTCTCTTCCGTCACTGACAGCATGATTCAACACCGGGAGTGCCCCGGTTTCATCCGCACGACACCGACCCGGGCGTGGCCGGCCTCAGCCGGACGCCAGCGCCACCCGCGCGGCGAGGCCCAGCATCACGCAGCTCGACAGGAGCGCCGTGACCAGCCGCCCCCGGTGCCCGGTCAGCGCCCGCCCGAGCAGGGCTCCGCCGCCCGCCAGCAACAGCTGCCAGCTCGCGGACGCGGCGAAGGCCGCGAGGACGAACACGGCCTGATCCAGCGCCGGTACGGCGGCGGCCGAACGGGTGCCGACCACCAGCGCCGCGAAGTAGATCACCGTGGTGGGGTTGAGCAGAGTGATCCCGAGGAGGCCGAGAAACGCCCGTCCGGGGCCGGGTACCGGCCGCTCGGTCCGGGTCGCCAGGTGCCGCCTTCGGTACTGGCTCACCGCGAGGGCCGCCCCGCGCGCCGCGAGGGCCACCAGGACCAGCGCCGAGAGCAGGCGCAGCGGCGTCAGCACCGGCAGCAGCGCGGCCGCGAGCGCAGCCCCGCCGACCGCGGCGAGCAGCGCGTACAGACCGTCCGCGCCGGCGACGCCGAGCGCGGCGCAGACGCCGGTCCGCAGGGACGTGCGGGCCGTGAGGGACACTAGATATGTGCCGACCGCGCCGACCGGGACGGCGATCCCGTACCCGGCGAGCAGGCCGGCGACGAGCGCGGCCGTCACGGGCGTGCGGGCTCGGGCCTCCAGGGGCGCTCCGGCTGCTGCCGACCCGGCACCGTACGGACGGTGGCGGTCAGCGGCATACGGGCGTCAGGAGTGGTCATGCGCAGATCCTGTGGTCCTCGCCGCCGTACCGGCAAGCGAATTTCGGCGCGGAACCGTCCCCCGACCGTACCTGGTTCGGCCAGATCGGCCGATTCACCGATCTGGCCGAACTTGCGGTCGACCCATAGGTGCCTGAAGCATCTAATGAAGATCGGCACGACGTACGACTTTCGTCTGCGAGGTCTTCCATGAACGAACTGACGGACCTGGGGGCGGCCACGCCCCCCGCGCCGGCCGCAGCCGTGGCCTGGCCGCAGGACCGCACGTGCCCCTACCACCCGCCGTCCGCCTACGACCCCCTGCGCGAGGAGCGGCCGCTCTCCCGCGCGACCCTGTTCGACGGCCGCCCCGTCTGGATGGTCACCGGACACGCCACGGCCCGCGCGCTGCTCTCCGACGCCCGGCTCTCCAGCGACCGCCGACGGCCCGCGTTCCCCATGCCGACGGAACGGGCCGCCGGGATCCGTGACCGCAGGATCGCCCTGCTGGGCACGGACGACCCCGAACACCAGACCAAGCGCCGGATGATGATCCCGGCCTTCACCGTCAAACGTGCCACCCGGATGCGCCCGTCCATCCAGCGGATCGTCGACGGACTGCTCGACACGATGATCGCCGCGGGGCCGCCCGCCGACCTGGTGAGCTCCTTCGCCCTGCCCGTGCCGTCCATGGTCATCTGCGACCTGCTCGGCGTGCCCTACGCCGACCACGAGTTCTTCGAGGCGCAGTCCAGGCGGCTGCTGCGCGGCCCGACGGCCGAGGACTCGATGGCGGCCCGCACCGAGCTGGAGGACTACCTGGGCACCCTGGTCGACGGCAGGGAGAAGGACACCCTCCCCGGCGACGGCCTCCTCGACGAACTCGTCCACGAGCGGCTCGCGAGCGGCGAGCTGGAGCGGGCCGAGCTCCTCTCGCTGGCCATGATCCTGCTGGTCGCCGGGCACGAGACCACCGCCAACATGATCTCGCTCGGTACCTTCACCCTGCTCCGGAACCCCGAGCGGCTGGCCGAACTGCGCGCCGACCCCACGCTGATGCCCGCCGCCGTCGAGGAACTGATGCGGATGCTGTCCATCACCGACGGCCTGCTCCGGGTCGCCCTGGAGGACATCGAGGTGGCCGGCACCACCATCCGCGAGGGCGACGGCGTGCTCTTCGCGACCTCGGTCATCAACCGCGACGAGTCCGTCTACGACGACCCCGACACCCTCGACTGGCACCGCCCGGCCCGGCACCACGTGGGCTTCGGCTTCGGCATCCACCAGTGCCTGGGCCAGAACCTCGCCCGCGCCGAGCTGGAGATCGCGCTCACCTCCCTGTGGGAGCGGCTGCCGGACCTGCGGCTCGCCGCACCCCCGGAGACGATCCCCTTCAAACCCGGCGACACGATCCAGGGGATGCTGGAACTCCCCGTGACCTGGTAGGAGGCTCCTGCCATGCACATCGAGATCGACAGAGACGTCTGTATCGGCGCCGGGCAGTGCGCCCTGACGGCCCCCAGCGTGTTCACCCAGGACGACGACGGCTTCAGCGCCCTGCTGCCCGGCATGGCCGACGGCGGCGGCGACCCACTCGTCAAGGAGGCGGCCCGCGCCTGCCCGGTCAACGCCATCACGGTCGAGGAGCCGACGGGCTAGGCACCGTCGGCGCGTCCAGTACCGCCAGTTCGAGGCCCCGGAGCCGGGCCGGGCCGGCGATCACCTCGTACGCCGTCACCCGGTCGCCCTCGACGGTCACCCGCAGGACGTGCGGCAGGTGGCCGCGCGGCCCGCGCGCAGCAGCTCAGCGGCCGCCGCTCGTGCCTCGGCGGCGGGCGCCGTGCTCCCGGTGATGCCGGCGGTCACCATCGCCCCCTCCGCCAGCAGGAACAGCGGCCCGGTGAGCGCGGCGTCCAGCCCCGCGTCGGCCACGAGTCCCGTGAGGTAGTCCCGGAACGCCTGTTTGTGGTCCCGGACCCGGGCCGCCACCCGTTCGGAGGTGGCACCCAGTTCGCCGTACGCGTTGATCCAGGCGCACCCCCGGAAGTCCGCCTCGCCGAACCAGGTCTCCAGCCAGTCGAACACGGCGAGCGGCCGCTCCCGCGCGTCGCCCTGCCGTTCGACGTGCGCGGAGAGCCGCTGCCGCCAGCGCACGTCGCGCCGCTCCAGATAGGCGACCACGAGCTCCTCCTTCGCGGGAAAGAGCTGGTAGAGCCGTTTGAGCGAGACCCCGGAGGCGCCGCGTACGTCGTCCATGCCGACGGACTGCACCCCGCGCCCGTAGAACAGCCGCTCGGCCGCGTCCAGAGCCTGCTCGCGGGCGACCGCGCTGTCCATGGCCATTGACGGACCACACCCTTCCTTGACGCGAGAACCAGCGTTCTCCTACGGTAGCAGCGACCCGGAGAACGAGCGTTCTCCGTCTGAGGAGGAAACCGTGGCCGACCGTCCGCCCCTGCCGCCGTTCACCCACGAGACCGCGACTCGGAAGGTGCAGGCCGCCGAGGACGCCTGGAACACCCGTGACCCCCAGCGGGTGGCGCTCGCCTACTCCGAGGACTCGGTCTGGCGCAACCGCGGCACCCTCGTCACCGGCCGCGCCGAGATCATCGGGTTCCTCACCGCCAAATGGGCCCGGGAACTCGACTACGCGCTCCGCAAGGACCTGTGGTCCTTCGACGGCGACCGCATCGCGGTCCGCTTCCAGTACGAGTGCCACGACGCGGCCGGCCAGTGGTGGCGGTCGTACGGGAACGAGCTCTGGGAGTTCGACGAGCACGGGCTGATGACCCGGCGCGAGGCGAGCATCAACGACGTCCGGATCGAGGAGCACGAGCGCCGGATCCACGGACCCCGTCCGGAGTCCGAGCGGGGCCGGACGTCTCCGTTGCGGTAGCCCCCGCATACAGTGCCCGGATGACCGATGAGCCCCGTGCGCCCTTCCTCTACCTCGTCGTGTGCGCGGCGGGGGTCGCCGCCGGCGTCGGCCGGCTGATCACGGCGGCCCTGGACCGCGGCTGGGAGGTCGGGGTGATCGCCACGCCGGTCGCCATGAACGGCTTCTTCGACACCGCCGAGGCCGAGGCGCGCACCGGCCGTCCGATCCGCTCGGCCTGGCGGCGGCCCGCCGACCCCCGCCCGTTCCCGCCGCCGGACGCCGTGGCCGTCGCCCCCGCCACCTTCAACACCGTCAACAAGTGGGCCGCCGGGCTCGCCGACACCCTCGCCGTCGGCACCCTGTGCGAGGCCCTCGGCCTGGACGTCCCGATCGCCGTGCTGCCGTGTGTGGCCGACGCGCTGGCCGCGCACCCCGCCTACCAGGAGAGTGTGGCGCGGCTGCGCGGGCTCGGGGTCCGCTTCGCCGACCCGTACGCCACAACGGCCGAAACCGACGGCGGACGCCCCGAGTTCGCCTGGGAGCGGGCGCTGGAGCTGCTGGAGCGCGGCTGACGGCGACCGGTTCCCGTCGGCGTGACAGGAGACCGGCCGGCCGGCCGACGTACGCTCGCTGTAGAACGTGATCTCGACGGTGGGAGTCAACGATGGAGTACGTGAAGCTCGGCCGCACCGGTCTGGACGTGTCCCGGATCTGCCTCGGCTGCATGACCTACGGCCTGCCCGACCGCGGCAACCACGAGTGGACCCTCGACGAGGAGGCGTCCCGCCCGCTCATCCGGCAGGCGCTGGAGGCGGGCATCAACTTCTTCGACACCGCCAACGTCTACTCCGACGGCACCAGTGAGGAGATCGTCGGCAGGGCGCTGCGCGACTTCGCCCGGCGTGACGAGATCGTGCTCGCCACCAAGGTGCACGGCCGGATGCGCCCCGGCCCCAACGGCGGCGGCCTGTCCCGCAAGGCGATCCTCACCGAGATCGACCACAGCCTCACCCGCCTCGGCACCGACTACGTGGACCTGTACCAGATCCACCGTTACGACCACGCCACGCCGATCGAGGAGACGATGGAGGCGCTGCACGACGTCGTCAAGGCGGGCAAGGCGCGTTACATCGGGGCGAGTTCGATGTACGCCTGGGAGTTCTCCAAGGCTCAGTACACGGCAGAGCGGAACGGCTGGACCCGGTTCGTCTCCATGCAGGACCACTACAACCTCCTCTACCGCGAGGAGGAGCGGGAGATGCTGCCGCTCTGCGCCGACCAGGGCGTGGGCGTGCTGCCGTGGAGCCCGCTGGCCCGCGGCCGCCTCACCCGGGACTGGGGCACGGTCACCGGCCGCAGCTCCACCGACGGCTTCGGCAGCACCCTCTACCAGGAGGGCGACCGCGCGATCGTCGAGGCGGTCACCCGCATCGCCGACGACCGCGGTGTCTCCCGCGCCCAGGTGGCCCTGTCCTGGCTCCTCCACCAGGACACGGTGACGGCCCCGATCGTCGGAGCGTCCAAGCCGAACCACCTCGACGACGCGGTGGCGGCGGTCGAACTCCGCCTCAGCGACAAGGAACTGGCGGAACTGGAGCGCCCCTACGGACCCCACCCGATCGCCGGCCACTGAGGGGCCGCCCCCGCGACCGCGTCACAACCGTGACGTCCCGCAGGGCCCCGCCCCCTCGCTCTCCAGCAGGGAGACCCGCTCCCCGCTCATGGTCAACGTCCGGTAGTACCCCCCGATCCGCTCCGCCGACCGTCCCACGTAGTGCCCGATGAACGACCGCCGGAACCGCTCGCCGGAGCGGTTCGGCTGGGAACCGTGCACCAGGCTCCCGTTGAAGAACAGGACGTCCCCCGGAGCCATGTCGACCGGCACCGCCGCGAGCCCCTCCGGCGGTGCCACGTACTCCCGGGCGAACGACAGTCGTTCGTCCGACTCCTCAGGGCAGAACAGGTCCATCCGGTGCGTGCCCGGCACCACCTCCAGGCCCCCGTTCTCCCGGTCGATCGCCTCACACGCGACCCAGGCGGCCACGCAGGTCCCCGGCTCCACCCGCAGATAGAAGTTGTCCTGGTGCAGGGCCTGCCCCCGGGCGCCCGGCGGCTTGAAGTAGAACATGCTCTGCGCGGCCAGCACCTCCTCCCCGAGCAGCCCCTCCAGGACCACTCGCAGCCGCGCGTCCAGCAGGAACCGCCGGGCGACCGGGCTGATCTCGTGCGGCTGCATCACCCGCGGATACCGGTGCAGCGGGTCCGCCGTCGGTCCCGGCTCGAAGTGCCCCGGCACGGGCCGCCCGGCCGCGTGCAGCGCCGCGAACTCCGCGCACAGCGCGTCGATTTCGTCCGCCCCGAACAGACCCCTCACGACGGCGAAGCCGTCCTCCTCGAACTGCCTCAGGATGGTGCTGTCGTTGCCCGTGACTGTCATGACCGTCCTCCTCGTTCGGCTGCCCCCGGGCTGTCACGCTAGGCGGACGAGCCGGGGGAGAGGATGCCCATGAACGCTGAGGACTTGCCCGGAACCGCTGTCCCGGCCCCGCCACCGGGCACGGTCGTCACCGGCCACTACCACCAGCAGACCGGTTACCGGATCAACCGGCCGCAGGGTGCGACCAGTTGGCTGCTCATCTGGACCACGGACGGCGCGGGCCTGATCCGGCAGGGAGCCGTCCGGACCCGGGCCCGCCCCGGCGGCCTGGTCGTCCTCGCGCCCGGCGGCCCGCACAGTTACACGGTCGCCCCCGACGTCGGCCGCTGGGGCTTCTGGTGGACCCACTGCCGGGCCCGCCCCGCCTGGGTCCAGTGGCTGGGCCCGTGCGCCCTCGGTGACGGCGTGTACGCCGTCACCGCCCCGGACGGCAGCCGCACCCGCGTCGAAGCGGCCTTCCAGCGCATGCTCACCGACTCCCGCTGGACCGGCACCGGCGCACCCCCCGAAGGCGGCGGGGCGGTCGCGCGTCCAGCGGGGGAGGACCGCGCCTTCGAGACGGGCGCGGCGGGGGTCGCCGTCGCCCACGGGAGTGCGGCGCGTGAGCTCGCTCTGTGTGCGCTCGAGGAGGTCGTCCTGCTCGCGGTGGCCGGGGCGCGCCGGGCGCCGAGCGGTCCGGACGACCGGGACGGGCGGGTGCGGTGCGCCGAGGAGCTGATCGCCGCCGACCCGGGTGCGCCGCACACCGTCGGCACCCTCGCCGCGCGGGTCGCGCTGTCACCGTCCCGGTTCGCGCACCTCTTCACCCAGCAGACCGGCACAACCCCGATGCGCGCGGTGCGCGAGGCGCGGCTGCGGCACGCCGCCCGCCTGCTGGAGAGCACCGACCTGACCGTCGAGCGGATCGCCGCCGCGTCCGGATTTCCCAGCCCGTTCCACTTCAACCGGGTTTTCCGCGAAAGCCACGGTGTCCCGCCCGGTGCCTACCGTTCCGGCGAACGTCCCTGAATCCATTGGTCATTGGTTCGTGAACGCCGGCGGACGGACGGATGAGGCAGGTCGGGACGTGTTCCAATGGTTGGAGTCATGGCCGCGGCGGTCGGCCGTGAATCCTCGGGGCAATTTCGGTGCCGATACGGCGGGAGGGCCCCGACTCGCTCATTGACGATTCGTCAATTCGGCGCGCCGTCAGGGCATTGCGCAAAACCCGGAGA
The DNA here is from genome assembly GCF_055562175.1 of Streptomyces sp. NPDC020958. Taxonomy (NCBI): domain Bacteria; kingdom Bacillati; phylum Actinomycetota; class Actinomycetes; order Kitasatosporales; family Streptomycetaceae; genus Streptomyces; species Streptomyces sp. NPDC020958. The sequence continues at coordinate 786,440 of NZ_JBVHFU010000001.1, forward strand.
TCCCTTGTTCTGCCCTGCTGGCCTGTGCAAAGGTGTGCCGTGTCGGCATGCGGACCATTGTTTTCACCCTGCATGCGCGAGGCCGCTCCCGTTCGCCCCCCACGCTTCACAAGAGCTGCCGACGGCGGACATGCGAGCGCCGAACCCCCAACAGGCCCGTCCGGTCATGCTGTCGGCCGGGCCGTGTGCCGGTCGCATACCCGACGGTATGCACCGCATCCCGCGTTGCGTCTGGAAGGAATGCAGCCGTGAATGACGCAGGCCTGGGGAATTCCCCTTCCCCCGCCCGGCCGTTCGACGTCACCGACGAGCAGCTCAGCTCCGAGCTGAAGCAGTGGACCGGTACCGCGCCCGCCCTGCACCCCGTCGGGGAACTGCTCGACCGGCACTGGGAAGCGGCCTTCGCCTACGCCCGTCTGTGCACCGACGGGACGCGCGGCGCGGGGATGCTCACCACCGCCGCGTTCACCCGGCTCTTCGGCGAGTCCCTGCGCCAGGCCGGCCCCACCGCCGCCTGGCGACCCCAGCTGCTCGTGACGGTCCGCCGCATCGCCGCCGAATGGGACAACGACGGCCGCGGTGAACTCCTGCACCCCGAACTGCGCGCGGGCACCGGCGAGCGGGCCGCCGCCCGGCTGCTCCCGCCCGCGAACCGGCGGCTGCTCTCCCGTGCCTTCCAGCGCCTGACCCAGTCCTCGCGGGCCGTCCTGTGGCACACCGAGGTCGAGTCGGAACCGCTGTCGACGCCCGCCGCACTGCTGGGCCTCGACGAGCAGGACGCGCGGGTCGAACTGCGCCGGGCCCGTGAGCGACTGCGCGAGGAGTGCCTCCAGGTGCACCGCGAACTCGCCCACGAGGACGAGTGCCAGCGATACGTCCGGATGATCGACGTGACCTTCCGGCGCGGCGGGACGGACGTCGACCGGGACCTCCAGCAGCACCTGAACGGCTGCCGGCACTGCCGGTACACCGCCGACCAGCTCCATCGGTTCAACGGCGGCCTCGGCCTCGCCCTGGCGGAGGCCGTGCTCGGCTGGGGCGCCCGCGGTTACGTGGAGTCCCGGGCCGGCCTCGCCGGGGAGCCCGCCGAACCGGCGCCCGTACCCGAGGACGCCTTCGCGGGCGGCGAGGCCTTCGCCCCCGCGGCGGCCGCCGGCAAGGACCTGGTGGTGCACCCCGGCGCCACCCGGCGCGCCCAGCAGCGCGCCGCCCGCCGGGCGCGCCGCCGCAACCTCACGGTGGCCGTCGGCACCGTGAGCGGCCTGGTCGTCCTGCCTCTGGTGCTGTGGGCGGTGCTCGGCACCGGTGACGACTCCGGTACGGCCGCGCCCAGGCCCTCCGCCAGGCCCGGCAACGGCAGCTCCACCTCCGGCTCCTCCTGGGCCGGTGCCGGCCAGGCCACCCAGGGCACCCTGCGCGGCCGGCTGCACAACGTCGCCTCGGGCCTGTGCATCGCCGTGGTCGGCAAGAAGGCCGTCAAGGGCGCCGAGACCGAACTCGCCGCATGCTCGTCGGTCGCCAGCCAGCAGTGGACGTACGAGACCGACGGGCGGCTGCGCAACGGCGCCGACCCCGGCCTGTGCCTCGACTCGCACCTCGGCTACTCCGTGCGGCTCGCCCCGTGCTCGGCCGCCACCGGGTCCGGAGCCCGGAGCGTCCGCTACGACTTCACCCTGCAGGGCGCCCTGGTGCCGCGCTGGAACCAGGACCTGGCGCTCGCCCCGGCGGCCACCGACGGCGGCGGTTCCCTGGTCGTCAAGACCCGGGCGAACGCCGGCGCGCAGCGCTGGGTGATGGACACCTCGCAGCCCGACCTGCAGATGCAGATCGTCAACTGGGACGCCGAAACGAGCCCGACGCCGACGCCCGGCCCGACCGCGTCCCGGACCCCGACGGCCGAGGCCGCCGGGCCCGCCGCGCCGACCCCCGCCCCCTCGGCGTCATGGCCGACCGCACGGCCGGCACCGTCGGACACCACCGCCGGTGACAACCCGTGCGCGCAGTACCCGGGTCACTGCTACGGAGGCGGCCAGTACGGAGGCGGTCAGTACGGCGGCGGCTGGGGCTACGGAGGCGGTTACGGCGGTCGCCAGCACCGCTGAGGCGGCGGCCTCAGTGGTGGTGCGGCGGCGCGGGCGGCATCGTCGTCAGGTCCGGCGCACCCTCCGGCCACACCAGCAGCACCGGGCAGGGCGCGTGGTCGACGACGAATCGGGCCGCCCTGCCGAGGCTGTGCGGCCCGAGCCGGGACCGGTCGCCGTCCCGGGCGACGATCAGCAGACCGGCCCCCTCGGCGGCGGCCACCACCTCCCGCTCGACCCGTCCGGTCCGCTCCAGCCGGGTGCACGGCAGCCCCAGCCGTGCCTCGGCCGCGTCGAGCAGCTCCACCGCGGACTTGCCGCCGAGCTCCACCAGCCGCCGCTCCGGGTCAGGTCCCGAGCCCGCCCGGCCCAGCAGCCCCGAGAACGCGCCGTGCGCGAGCCCGGCCACCCCCGGCTCGGTCACATGCAGCAGCACCACCTCGGACGCCGCCCGCGCATGCTCGCGCGCCGCGTCCACACAGACCGGCCAGGTCCCCTCGACCAGCCAGACGATCACCCGCATCTCCATGGCCCTCCTGTCTAGGCACCGACCAGCTGGAGCGCCCCCCACAGTGCCACCACGGCCCCGCACAGCGCGGCCGGCACGGCGAGCAGCCCCAGCCGGGTGAACTCGCCGAGGTCCACGCCGTGGTCGTGCTGGTGCACGATCCTGCGCCACAACAGCGTCGCGAGCGACCCGGCGTAGGTGAGGTTCGGCCCGATGTTCACCCCGAGCAGTACGGCGAGCACCGCTCCGGGGCCGCCGGGCACGGCCAGCGGCAGCAGCACGAGCACCGCCGGCAGGTTGTTGATCAGGTTCGCCAGCACGGCGGCGAGCGCGGCGACGCCGAGCAGCGCGGGCAGTGAGCTCCCGCCCGGCAGGACGCGTCCGAGCGCGTCGGCGAGTCCGTTGTCGACGACCGCCCGCACCACGATCCCGAGCGCCAGCACGAACGCCAGGAACGCGGGCGACGCCGCCTTCACCACCGTCAGCGGGGTCGCCCGCCGCCGCACCAGCGCACGGCCGGCCAGCACCAGCGCACCCGCGCACGCGGCCCACGCCGGGTCGATGCCCAGCGCCGAGGCGAGCACGAACCCGGCGAGCGTGCAGCCGACCGTCACCAGCGCGAACACCGGCAGCCGGGGCGGCTCGCCGGTGTCCTTCGAACCCGGGGCCGCCGAGGACAGATCCCTGGCGAAGAACCTACGGAACACCAGGTACTCCGCGCCGATCGCCACCAGCCAGGGCAGCACCATCAGCGCCGCGAAGCGGGTGAAGCTCAGCCCGCTGGCCGCGAACGCCAGCAGGTTCGTCAGGTTGGACACGGGCAGCAGCAGCGAGGCGGTGTTCGACAGGTGTGTGCAGGCGTAGACGTGCGGTTTCGCCCGTACCCCGGACCGGGCCGCCGTCGCGAACACCACCGGTGTCAGCAGCACCACCGTCGCGTCCAGACTGAGGACGGCCGTGATCACCGACGCCAGCGTGAACACCGCCGTCAGGAGCCGCACCGGCCGCCCCGCCGACCAGCGGGCCATCCACGCCCCGCAGGCCTGGAACAGCCCCTCCACGTCGCAGAAGTGGGCGAGCACCAGGACGGCGGCGAGGAAACCGACGACCGGGCCCAGCTGCTCGGCCTCCGCCCGGGCATGGTCGAGGGAGATCGCCCCGGTGGCGATCACGATGCCCGCGGCGGGCACGGCGAGCACCGCCTCCGGCAGGCCGCGCGGCCGGATCACGGCCCACGCGAGCACGGCGGCGAGGAGGACGACGGACAGGGTTTCGGCGAGCGGGGTGTTCAGGGCGCGTTCCTCAGGACGTGATCAAGTGCGGCCCGCTCATGAAAGCAGACCGAGGTTACGAGGACCGGTTACCCGCCGCGCCCAGGAATTCGCCCCAGCCGCCCGTCGGCTCCTGCCCCGGGTTCAGCGTGCGCAGCTTGCGCAGCACCGCCGGGTCCTGCGCCTCCAGCCAGGCCACCAGCTGCTTGAAGGAGACGAACCGCACGTCGTCGTGGTCGGCCATCCGGCCGATGGCCTCCTCGACGGCGTCCATGTAGATGCCGCCGTTCCAGCGCTCGAAGTGGTTGCCGATGAAGAACGGCGCCCGGTTGGTGGAGTACGCCCGCTCGAACCCGGCGACGTAGCTGTCCCGGGCCTGGATGCGCCAGGCGTCGTACCGGGCCTTGTCGCCCAGCGGGTTGCCGGCGGACTGGTTGTACATCATGTTGTAGTCCATCGACAGGACCTGGAAGGAGTGTCCGGGGAAGGGTATGGACTGCAGGGGGAAGTCCCAGATGCGGTTGCCCTGCACCTTGCCGGGCCAGACCTGCAGGCCGCCGGGGGAGCTGGCGTCGTACTTCCAGCCGAGCGCGGCCGCGGTGGGCAGCAGATTGGCCTGACCCTCCAGGCACGGGGTACGGCCGCCGACCAGCTCCTTGCGGTAGTCGAAGGGCAGCGGCTCCAGGTCGGTGAAGCCGGTGTTCGTCTTCCACCTGGTGACGAAGTCCACGGCCTGGTCGATCTCGCTGCGCCACTCGGCGGGAGACCAGTTGCGCACGCCGTCCGGGCCGCAGAAGTGCCCGTTGAAGTGGGTGCCGATCTCGTGGCCCTCCAGCCAGGCGGCCCGCACCTGCTGGAGCGTGGCGTGGATGTGCCGGTCGGCGAGGTAGCCGATCGCGGAGGCGCCGACTGCGTGCCGCGGCGGGCGGTAGAGATCCTTCCGGGCCTCCGGCAGCGTGTAGATGCCGGAGAGGAAGAACGTCATCTTCGCGCCGTGGTCGGCGGCCACCTTGCGGAAGCGGGAGAACAGCTGGTTGCTGAGTTCGCCCGCGCCGTCCCAGGAGAACACCACGAACTGCGGCGGCTTGGCGCCGGCCGCGAGGCGGTCGGCCTTCGGCTGGTGGGGCTGGGCGCCGGTGTCGGCGGTGGAGCCGTCGCCGATCAGCTTCAGCGGCCTGGCCGGGGCGCTGCCGTTCGCACCGCCGTCCTTCACGCCCTCGGCCGAACCGCTGCCGCCCAGCGACCAGGTGCCGTTCGAGCACGCGGAGAGGGCTCCCAGGGCCCCCGCCGTCGCGCCCGCCGTCAGCACCCGCCTGCGAGAGATGCCGCTCATGTCCGCCCCGATTCCGTCGTGCCGGCCCCTCGTGGAGCCGCCTTCTGCGTGGTCGTCGGGTTCGATGGGCGGTCCGGCGGAAAAGATCGGAGGCGGCCGCGCGTGTTGCACGTCTGTGACAGTCGGGGGCCGGACATGGCGAACCCCGCCGCCCCCGGGGGGGAGGGGCGGCGGGGTCCGGTCAGGGGGTGGTCAGGCGCCGGTGCCGGCGCTGAACACGTTCAGGCGCACCGAGGAGGCGTTCCCGGACACCGGGACCGGGCCGCCCTTCCACGCCACCTTCAGGGAGTCCTTCTCGTCCGGCGGGGTGACGACCAGCGAGGCGGGGGTCGCCGTCCTGGCGCCGCTGATGTCCGGGCTGGAGAAGGTCAGCCCCGCCCAGGCGCTCCCGCCCGGCCTGAGCGTGACCGTCGTCGCGGTGACGCCGGGCTCGCGCTGCGGGTCGGGGCCGAGCTGGGCGCCGGACGCGTCCACGAAGGCGGCGCCGGGATAGCCGCGCACGGTGCAGGTCCGGGACGACGTGTTGGTGAGCACGATCGGGAAGTTCTCCTGACCGGCCCCGGGGTCGTTGCCGCCCACCGAGGCGGTCAGCTCGGACGTGTGGCAGCGGGTACCTGACGCGGTGGTGGTGCCGCCCTGCGACGCCCCGGTCGCCGGCCCGCCGGTCGCCGCGCCGGTGTTCCGCGAGGTCGGCGAGGCCTTGGTGCCGGCCGGTACGGAAGCGGTGCCCGAGCCGGCCGAACCGGCCGCGCTGCCGGTCGCGGGCGCGGCGGTGCCCGACACCGACTCCGGGGACCTGCCCTGGCCGCCGCTGCCGCAGGCGGTCAGCAGGCCCAGGGCGGCGGCCGTGCTCGCGAGCAGGGCCGCCCCGCGCCGCAAGGACTGGGACGTGTACGCCATCTGTCTCACCACTCCTGGATGTCATGAGCACGCGTACGGGACGTGCCCCGGGGCGCTCCGTGCGCCGTCCACCCCATCCGATGGGACCGGCGACGGAAAAGTTCGGGGGCACGCCGCGGATTCATCGGGTCAGGTGACCCGCAGCGAGCGGAGTATGCCGTCCGTGGTACTGCTGTCGGCGGCGCCCTTCTGCCGCACCTGCACGTACACCTGGGGCCGGGCGCCCCCGCCGGCCGGACCGAGGGCCGCCTCCTGGATCGAGCCGCCCGCGCCGGAGCAGTCGCTCCAGGTCCGCACCCGGCCCTTCCACGAGGTACCGGTGAAGGCACGGCTGCCCTCGTAGCGGCAGCCCGAATGGGTCAGCGCGGTCACCTTGGCGGCGACGTCCCCGTGCTCGCTCAGGCCGATGAAGACGCCGTTCACCGCGGTCGTCAGGTCCTGCCACGCGGACACGTCGTCGGCCACCTCCAGGCCCGGCTCGTGACCCGACGCCAGCCCCAGGGCCCCCGGGTTCCAGCCGGCGTCCCGCAGCTCGGCCGCCCACCCCGAGGGCACCTCGGCGACCACGCGCCCGGTCGAGTCGGCGACCCGCGTCTGGTCGCCCGCCGTCCCGCCGCGCTGCACCAGGGTGACCGCGACCGCCGTGCCGCCCGCCGCGAGGACCGCGGCCAGCGTGAGCGTGACCGCGTTGAGCCGCCGGCGGACCCCGTCCAGCCGCCTCGGCCGGCGGGCCGCCGAACGGTCCGCCAGCCGGTCCAGCTCGTCCGCGAAGGCGTGCGCGGTGGGCCAGCGCCGCTGCCGGTCCGGCTCCAGGGCCCGCATCAGCGCCCGCTGCACGTCCTCTCCGAGGTCCGGCCGCAGCCGGTCGGGCCGCACCACCCGGCCGGGCGCGCCCGGCACCGTCGCGGTCACCAGCTCGTAGCCCACCGCCCCCAGGGAGTAGATGTCGGCGCGGGCGTCGATGCCGGCGCCCGGCTGGGCCTGCTCCGGCGGCTGGTAGCCCGCCGAGCCGGCGGCCAGGGTGAGCCCCGACGCCTGCGCCAGGCTCTTCGCGAGCCCCAGGTCGGCCAGCAGCACCCGCCGGGTGCCGTCCGGCGCGGTGCGCAGCAGCACGTTCGTCGATTTGATGTCCCGGTGCACGATCCCCGCCTCGTGCAGGTCGGCCGCGCCGCGCGCCGCCAGCGCGGTCAGCCGCAGCGCGTCGGGCACCGGCAGCGGGCCGCCGGCGAGCAGCTCGGCGAGGGTGCCCGCGTCGGCGTACTCCATCACGAAGTACGGCCGTCCGTCGGGGAGTTCACCGATGTCGTAGACCTGCACCACCCGCTTGGAGTCGGCCCGGCGCAGCAGCCGCGCCTCGGACAGGAAACGGTCGTGGATGTCGAGACGGTGGGACCAGTTGTCCGCGAGGACCTTCACCGCGACCGGGGCGTCCAGCTGGTCGTCGTGGGCGAGCCAGACCGTCCCGAAGGCGCCGGTGCCCAGGCGCCGTTCGAGGCGATAGCGGCCGATCCGCTCCAGGGGTTGCATACGACTATCATGCCTGGCCTGAGATCGACTTCGAGGGGGACCTCCCGTGCCGGACGCCGCGCTGACCGAAGACCTCGCCCGGCGGGCCGCCGCCGGCGACCAGCGGGCCCTGAACCAGTTGCTGACCGAGGTCCGGCCCGACGTCGTACGGCGCTGCGGACGCTTCCTGCCGTGCCGTGAGGACGCCGAGGAAGCGGCCCAGGACGTGCTGCTGCAGATCTCCCGGAAGATCTCCACCTTCGAGGGTCGCAGCAGGTTCAGCACCTGGCTCTACACGGTCGTCGCCAACTGCTCCCGGCAGAAGTACCGGGACCTGAAGCGGCGGGCGGCGGAGGAACCGGCGGCCATCGAACCCGCCCAGTACGTCGACCCGCGCACCACCAGCGTGATCGCGGGATCCCGCATCGACCTGCTGGAGGCGCTGGACCGGCTGGAGCGGGAGCACCCGCAACTGGTCGCGCCGCTCGTCTACCGGGACATCTGCCAGCTGGACTACGCCGAGGTCGCGGAGCGGGTGGGCATTCCGCTGGGGACGCTGAAGTCGCGGCTGCACGAGGCACGCAAGCAGGTCCGGCCGTGGCTGAGCGCACCGTGACCTGACAGCAGTGAGGGGCCGCATCCGTGCGGCCCCTTTCCCTTTTCAACGTATAGCGCACCGGGGGGCTTGCGGCAAGGCCCCCCTCGTCCCGCAGAATCGCAGGCCGATACCAGGAACTGCGGTTTTCAGGGGGATACGCGACATGCGTGCGCTGTTGATGGGATACGGGTCGCGCGGGGACGTCGAGCCGTTGGCGGGACTGGGGGCGGCGCTGCGCTCCCTCGGCGCCGAGGTACGGGTGTGCGCGCCGCCGGACGAGGAGTTCGCGCAGCTGCTGGCCCGCGCGGGCGTGACGCACGTACCGTTCGGGCCGTCCGTGCGCGCCCTGGTGACCAGGCCGAACCCGTCGCCCGAGGACGCCTTCAAGCTCGCGCCCGAGCTGGTCGCCGCGCACTTCGACACGGTCGCCCCGGCGGCCGAGGGGTGTGACGCGCTGGTGGCGAGCGGGCTGATGCCGGCCGGTGCCCGGTCGGTGACGGAGAAGCTGGGCATCCGGTACGTGTTCGCCTGCCCGCACCCGTTCGGCATGCCGTCCTCGCACTTCCGGCCGGTCGGACGGCCGGGGCGTCCGGCCCCGCCGGACGCCGACCTGCGGACCCTGTGGAAGGTGGACGGCGAGAAGGTGAACGCGCTGTACGGCGAGGCGCTCAACACCCACCGGGCGGCGATCGGCCTGCCGCCCGTCGAGAACGTCCGCGACCACATCCTCACCGGCCGGGCGTGGCTGGCGGCCGACCCGGTGCTCGGTCCCTGGCAGGACCTCACGGACCTCGACCTCGTCCAGACCGGGGCGTGGGTGTTGCCCGACGAACGTCCGCTGCCCGAGGACCTGTCGGCGTTCCTGGCGGCCGGTGAGGCGCCGGTGTACGTCGGTTTCGGCAGCATGGCGCTGCGCGGCGCGCCGGACGCCGCGAAGGTGGCCGTCGAGGCGGTACGGGCCCAGGGGCGGCGGGTGCTCGTCGCGCACGGCTGGGCGGGGCTCGCCGCGGCCGACGACGGGGCCGACTGCTTCGTGATCGGCGAGGTCAACCACCAGGCGCTGTTCCGCCGGGTGGCGGCCGTCGTGCACCACGGCGGCGCGGGCACGACGACGACCGCGGCCCTGGCCGGGACGCCCCAGGTGGTCGTCCCGCAGATCGTCGACCAGCCGCACTGGGCCGCCCGGGTGGCCGAACTGGGCATCGGCGCGGCCCACGACGGCCCGACCCCGACCGTCGAGTCCCTCTCGACCGCCCTCGCGAAAGCCCTCGCCCCCGGGACGCGCACCCGCGCCGCCGAGGTGGCCCGCACGATGCGCACCGACGGGGCGACGGTGGCGGCGAGGCTGCTGCTGGACGGCGCCTGAACCCGTACGTGCCTGAACAGGGGGCCGCCGGGCCCCGAGCCCGGCGCGGCCCCCCTCCACCCCTTCACCCCCACGTGTTCGCCCCCGCCCACGCGTGACTCCCGCCGTGTCCCGGCGCCCCGTAAGGGGCGCGGGGAACTGCGCGAGCAACCCCCACGCACCCGCAGTCACGACCGGCCGCAACCATCCGTCGGCGGCCCCACCGGTCGTAACGCCTCCCACGGAGCTGATGCAGTGACCCCCCTGACCACCCGTGCCTTCGCCCTGCCCGAACGTCTCTCCGCCAAGGCCGACCCGGCACTGATCGCCGATGACGAGCGGCACTTCGCGGCCGTCGCCGACTCTCTCGCGCAGTCGATCGCGGAGCTGTCCGACCGCCTCGACGCCGAGCTCAGGGCGCCGGGCGGCACCGGGCGGGCCGCGATGGACCGGGACAACGAGGTCCACCGGCTGTCCGGACGGCTGCGCACCCTGCGCCGCTTCGGCCTCGACCTGTGCCTCGGGCACTTCGTCCGCGCCGACGACCCCGAGCCCGTCTACGTCGGCCGGCTCGGTCTCACCGACGGCGACGGCCGCCGGCTGCTGGTCGACTGGCGGTCCCCCGCGGCCGAACCGTTCTTCGCGGCCACCCACGCCGACCCGATGGGGCTGCGCAGCCGGCGCAGGTACCGGTGGACGGACGGCCGGATCAGCGACTACTGGGACGAGGTGTTCACCGCCGACGGACTCGAAGGGCATGCCGCGCTCGACGACCAGTCGGCCTTCGTGGCCAGCCTCGGCGCCGACCGGTCACCACGGATGCGCGACGTGCTCGCCACCATCCAGGCCGACCAGGACGCGATCATCCGCGCCGGCTCCCGGGGCGCCCTCGTCGTCGACGGTGGCCCGGGCACCGGCAAGACCGTCGTCGCCCTGCACCGCACCGCCCACCTCCTGTACGCCGACCCCCGCCTCGGACACCGGCGCGGCGGGGTGTTGTTCGTCGGCCCGCACCGGCCCTACCTCAACTACGTCTCCGACGTGCTGCCCAGCCTCGGCGAGGAGGGCGTGGCGACCTGCGTCCTGGCCGACCTCGTCGACGAGGGAGCCGGCGCGGTACCCGAGTCCGACCCCGAGGTGGCCCGGCTGAAGGCGTCCGCCGACATGGTGCGGGCGATCGAGACGGCCGTCCGCTTCTACGAGGAGCCGCCCGCCGAGGGGACGACGGTCAGCACCGACTGGGGCGACCTGCGGCTCACCGCCGACGACTGGGCCGACGCCTTTCGCGCCCCCGGGCCGGGCACCCCGCACAACGAGGCCCGCGACCAGATCTGGGACGAGCTGGCCGCCATCCTGCTGGACAGGTATGCCGGTGACGACGTCACGCCCGAGCAGTTCCGCGCGTCGATCCGGCAGGACGGCGAGCTGGTCGACACCCTGCACGGGGCGTGGCCCCTGCTGGAGCCGGCCGACCTGGTCGGGGACCTCTGGTCGGTGCCCGCCTACCTGCGGATGTGCGCCCCCTGGCTCGGCCCGGACGACGTGCGGAAGCTGCGGCGCGCCGACCCGCAGGCCTGGACGATGTCCGACCTGCCCCTCCTGGACGCGGCCCGGCAGCGGCTCGGCGACCCGCAGGCGGCCCGGCGCCGGCAGCGGCAGGAGGCCGTCCTCGCCGCACAGCGCGAGCGGATGGCGCAGGTCGTCGACAACCTGATCGGCGCCGCCGCCGACTCGGGTGCCGACGGTGACGACGGCGAGGGCCTGGTGCGGATGCTGCGCGGCGCGGACGCCAAGGTCAGCCTCGTCGACGAGTCCGAACTGCCCACCGCGGCCCCGGACCTGCTCGCCGGACCCTTCGCGCACATCGTCGTGGACGAGGCCCAGGAACTCACCGACGCCGAATGGCAGATGTTGCTGGTGCGTTGCCCGTCCCGCAGCTTCACCATCGTCGGGGACCGCGCCCAGGCCCGGCACGGCTTCACGGAGTCGTGGCGCGAACGCCTCGAACGGGTCGGGTTCGACCGGATCACCCTGACCTCCCTGAGCATCAACTACCGCACGCCCGAAGAGGTCATGACGGAGGCCGAGCCGGTCATCCGGGCCGTGCTGCCCGACGCCAACGTGCCGACCTCGATCCGCACCGGCGGCCTGCCCGTCGTCCACGGCGCCGTGTCGGACCTGGACACGATCGTCGCCACCTGGCTCGCCGCCCATGCCGAGGGCATCGCGTGTGTGATCGGCGCTCCCGACTTCACCGCCCGCGACCGGGTCCGCTCGCTGTCCCCGGCGCTGTCGAAGGGACTGGAGTTCGACCTGGTCGTGCTCGTGGACCCGGAGGAGTTCGGTGAGGGCGTCGAGGGCGCCGTGGACCGCTATGTGGCGATGACCAGGGCGACCCGGCAACTGGTGATCCTCACGAGCGGCGCCTAGGCGGCCCTAACCGCCGTCCTGGTCGAGCAGCGCCAGCTCGGCCCAGATCGTCTTGCCCTCGGCCGTGTGCCTGCTGCCCCAGCGCTGCGTCAGCTGCGCCACCAGCAGCAGGCCCCGGCCGCCCTCGTCCCAGGTCTTGGCCCGGCGCAGGTGCGGTGCCGTGGGGTTGGTGTCGGAGACCTCGCAGATCAGGGTGGTCAGGTCGTGGATCAGCCGCAGCCGGACGGGGTGGGCGCCGTAGCGGAGGGCGTTGGTGACCAGTTCGCTGACCACCAGTTCCACCGTGAAGGCGGCGGTGCTCAGGTTCCACATGTCCAGCTGCTCCCCGACCTCCTTGCGGATCCGCGCGAGCAGGGCGGGGTCGGCGGGGACGTCCCAGGTCGCCACCCGGGACGGCGGCAGGCTCTGGGTGCGCGCCAGCAGCAGGGCCACGTCGTCGGCCGCGCCGCCCGACGGCAGCAGGGCATGCAGGATCCGGTCGCAGGTCTCGTCCAGGGAGTCGCCGTGCGCCGCCAGCGCCTCGTGGAGCAGACGGCGACCGGTGTCCGGATCCTGGTGCCGGGAGGTGATCAGCCCGTCCGTGAACATCGCCAGCACGGTGCCCTCGGGCAACTCGATCTCGGTCGACTCGAACGGCAGTCCGCCCAGGCCCAGCGGGGGGCCCGCGGGCAGGTCCACCTCGTGGAGGCGGCCCCCCGGACGCAGGACGACGGGGAGCGGGTGACCGGCCCGGGCCAGCGTGCAGCGCCGGGACACCGGGTCGTAGACGGCGTACAGGCAGGTCGCGCCGACCTCCCCGGGGCTGCCTTCACCTCCCTGCTCCTCGGAGAGCCGCAGCACCAGGTCGTCGAGGTGGGTGAGCAGCTCGTCCGGGGCCAGGTCGATGTCGGCCAGCGTGCGTACGGCGGTCCGCAGCCGGCCCATGGTCGCCGAGGCCTGTACACCGTGGCCGACGACGTCCCCGACCACCATGGCCACCCGCAGCCCGGACAGCGGGATCACGTCGAACCAGTCACCGCCCACCCCGGCCCGGGCCGCGGGCAGATAGCGCGAGGCGGCCCGCAGGGCGGCGGTGTGCGGCAGCGTCCGGGGCAGCAGGCTGCGCTGCAGGGCCAGGGCGGTCTCGCGCTCGCGGGAGAAGCGGCGGGCGTTGTCGATGCAGACGGCGGCCCGCGCGGTGATCTCCTCGGCCAGCAGCACGTCGTCCGCGCTGAACGGGTCGGGCCGCCGGTGCCGGGTGAGCACCGCGACCCCGAGGGTCACCCCGCGCGCCTGGATCGGCACCGCCATCGAGGCGTGCACGCCGAACTCGCGCACCCGCTCGCCGCGCACCTTGTGCCAGGTCAGCCATTTCGTCATGTCGCCCGAGGGCACCGAGGCCACGATCGTGCGGCCCGCGATCAGCGAGTCGGCCTGCGGCGAGAAGGCCGGGTACGACTCGGCGTGCCCGGGTTTCAGCACCGCCTCGGGGGTGCCGGGCAGCACGGACCGGTGTGCGGCGCGGCGCAGCGTGACCGGCGCCGACAGCCGCACCGGCAGCTCGGCGCCGGTCTCCGGCGGGTCCAGCAGGTCGACGGTGACGAAGTCGGCGAGCACGGGGACGCAGACGTCGGCCAGTTCCTGCGCCGTACGGGTGACGTCCAGGGTACTGCCGATGCGTACGCTCGCCTCGTTGACCAGCTGGAGACGCTCCCTGGCCAGGTAGTGCTCGGTGAAGTCGTGCGCGGCCAGGCAGACCCCGCGCACCCGTCCCACCGCGTCGGTGATCGGCGCCATCCGGGCCAGCCAGGCGTGCGCCAGGTGCTCGCCACCGGTGCGCAGGTACGTCTGGACGTCCAGCGGGCGTCCCGAGGTCAGCACCCGGAGCATGTTCCGCTCCAGTTCCTCGCTCTGCGGCTGGCCGCCGATCTCCACGATCCGCAGCCCCTGGATGTGTTCCTCGGGCAGCCCGATGACCTCGGCCATCGCCTGGTTCACGCGGCGCAGCCGCAGGTGCTCGTCGTAGACGGCGACGGCGCACGGCGACTGCATCAGGACCGCGGTGCCCAGCGGATCGTCCGGACCGCGCGGACCGCTGCCGTCCAGCGGGGAGACCACCAGCCAGTGGCCGGGACGCCCGTCGTTCGCCGTGCGGTGGTGGGCGAGCAGCCAGACGGGCAGGGTACGGCCGTCCCGGTGGCGGAGCCCGAGGACGCCGTCCCAGCGGACGCCGGTGAGTGGGGGCGGTGTGGTGTCAGCGGCGAGCAGCCGCGCGGCGGGCCGGCCCACGACCTCGTCGGCCGGGTGGCCGAGGAGCCGCCGCGCGCCCTCGTTCCACTCGACCAGGGTGCCGTCCTCGTCGATGACAGCCCGGGCCGTCGCCGCATCGTCGAACGGATAGACCCGGCTCATCTCGCCACTCCCAAGCGCACACTCACAGTCAACAGGTGCACCACTGGTGTTCAGCGTAGTGCGTCGGGACCGTCCGCGACCGGCAGGCGGCGGCGCCCGGCCGGGCGGGCGGCACCCTGTCCGGAGTGCCGGACGAGGACCGGCCGACGGGACCGCAGGCACCACCGGACCCGTCCGGACCCTTGACGGCCGCACGTGTCACACCGTCAGAATCTGTTTGTTCACGATCAGTTGTGAGTAGTTCTGAGCCCTGATGAGGGAGAGCCGCACCATGACGGTCACGCGCAGATCGGTTCTGGCCGCAGCCACGGCAGCGCCCACGGCCGGCGTCCTGCTGGGCGCACCGGGCGCCTGGGCGGCCCCGGAGAGAGGGACGTCCTCGCAGGTCACCGGCCGGCGCACGGTCGCCCTGCGGGACGGCTGGCGCTTCGCGCTGGTCAACCCGGGCGGCATCACCGACCCGACCGGCGCCTACGCCGACGCGGCCGACCCCGGCTACGACGACTCGGCCTGGCGCCAGGTCGCCGTACCGCACGACTGGAGCATCGAGCAGACCCCGACCACCGACCACGGCACCACCAGCGGCACCGGCTTCTTCCCGGGCGGCCTCGGCTGGTACCGGCTCGCCTTCACCCTGCCGCCGGGCTGTGCCGGAAAGCGGATCTCGGTGGAGTTCGACGGCGTCTACATGGACTCGTACGTGTACTGCAACGGCACCCAGGTGGGCCGTCACCCCTACGGATACACCGGCTTCGCCCTCGACCTCACCGGGCTGCTGCACACCGACGGCAGCACCGAGAACGTCCTCGCGGTCAAGGTGCAGAACCAGTTGCCCAGCAGCCGCTGGTACTCGGGCAGCGGCATCTACCGCGAGGCCCGCCTGGTGATGACCGACCCCGTGCACGTGGCGCGCTGGGGGACGTACGTGACCACGCCGGACATCACCGCCGACCGCGCGGTCGTGCGGGTGCGGACGGCCGTGGTGGACGAGTCCGGCGACGGCACCGACGTCGAGGTGGTCTCCCGGATCGCCGACGCGGACGGCCGTACCGTCGCCCGTACCTCCACCACGGTCACCGTCGCCGGCTCGGGCGAGACCGCCGAGACGCACGAACTGACGCTGGCGGAACCCAGGTTGTGGGGGTTCGAGAGCCCGTACCGCTACACCCTGCACACCGAACTGCGGGTCGCCGGCTGCACCGTCGACACCTACCGCACGCGCTTCGGCGTCCGCGGTTTCCGCTTCGACCCCGACGAGGGCTTCTCGCTCAACGGCGTGCACACCAAGATCAAGGGCGTCGACCTCCACCACGACCAGGGCGCGCTCGGCGCGGCGATCAGCGCCGACGCGGTGCGCAGGCAGATGACCATCATGAGGTCGATGGGCGTCAACGCCTTCCGCACCTCGCACAACCCGCCCTCGCCGCAGATGATCGAGGTCTGCGAGGACCTGGGCATCGTGATGATGGTGGAGGCCTTCGACTGCTGGAGGACCGGCAAGACCACGTACGACTACGGCAGGTTCTTCGACGAGTGGTGCGAGAGCGACGCCACCGAGATGGTCCTGGCCGCCCGCAACTCACCCGCCGTCGTCCTGTGGTCGATCGGCAACGAGATCCCGGACTCCACCTCCATCGCCGGCCTCGCCATGGCCGACCGGATCATCGCCGCCGTCAGGGCCGCCGACGACACCCGCCCAGTGGTCATCGGCTCGAACAAGTACCACGGGGTGCCGTCCAAGGGCTCGGCCGCCGACCTGATGCTGGCCAAGCTCGACGGCCTCGGCCTCAACTACAACACCGCCAAGTCCGTGGACGCCCTGCACGCGGCCTACCCGCGGCTGTTCCTCTTCGAGTCCGAGTCCTCCTCGGAGACCTCGACCCGCGGCGCCTACCAGGAGCCGGAGCACCTCAACACGGGTGAGAACCACACCCCCGGCCGCCGTGAGACCTCCTCCTACGACAACAACCTGGCCTCCTGGACGATGAGCGGCGAGTACGGCCACAAGAAGGACCGGGACCGGAAGTGGTTCGCGGGCCAGTTCCTGTGGTCGGGCATCGACTACATCGGCGAGCCGACGCCGTACGACGTGTTCCCGGTGAAGTCGTCCTTCTTCGGTGCCGTCGACACCGCGGGCTTCCCGAAGGACATGTACCACCTCTTCCGCAGCCAGTGGGTGAGCGAGCCGATGGTGCACCTCGTCCCGATGACCTGGAACCACGAGCCCGGGGACACGGTCGAGGTGTGGGCGTACGCCAACGTGCCCTCCGTCGAGCTGTTCCTGAACGGGGAGTCCCTGGGCGTGCGGGAGTTCGACACCAAGACGACCACCGACGGCCGTACCTACCTGGAGACCACCGAGGCCACCGGGGACGACAAGACGTTCACCACCGGCCCCTTTCCCGGCAGTTACACCAGCCCGAACGGCAGCGCGGGCAAGCTGCACCTGACCTGGAAGGTGCCGTACCAGCCGGGGGAGCTGCGGGCGGTCGCGCGGCGCGACGGCAGGGTGGTCGCCACCGACGTGCTGCGCACCGCCGGTGCCCCGCACGCGGTACGCCTCGCCGCCGACCGCGGGTCCCTCGCCGCCGACGGGCGGTCCCTCGTCTTCGTGACCGCCGAGATCGTCGACGCGCACGGCGTGCCGGTCCCCGACGCCGAGCACCTCATCTCCTTCGGCGTGACCGGCGGGTCGATCGCCGGTCTCGACAACGGCCGTGAGGAGAGCGCCGAGCGCTACCAGGCCGTCACCCGTACGGCCTTCCACGGCAAGGCGCTCGCCATCGTCCGCTCCGGCACCGAGGCGGGCCGCCTGAGGGTGACCGCACGGGTGGACGGCCTGCGCGCGGGCACCGCGACCCTGCGCACCACCCCGGCCCGCGCGGTGGCCGGCACCCCCGCGCCCCGGTTCGGCCCCGATCTTCCGGCGCCGCCGGATCACCCCCGCGCGGACGCCAGTTACTCCGGACGCGCGGACACCCTGCCGGCCGCCATGCTCGACGGCGACCCCACCACCGGCTGGTCCAACGCCTTCGCCAAGTCCGCCACCGCCCTGCTGCCCGCGTTCAGCGGTGCCCGGACCGCGGACTGGGTGTCGGTCGACTTCGGGCGGCCCCGCGCCTTCGACCGCGCCGAGGTCTCCTTCACCGTGGACGCCACCCACACGCTGCCCGCGTCGGTGGAGGTGGAGTTCTGGGACGGAACGGCCTACCGGCCGGTGACCGGTACGACGGTGGAGTGGGCGACCGCCTCGGACGCCCCGACCGTCGTCACCTTCACCGCGGTACGGGGCTCCCGGCTCCGGCTGACCCTGACCAGCGCCCACCCCGGGCAGCCCTCGGGCGCGGTGCGGATCAGCCGACTCGACCTCTGACGGGGCGGGCCGCAGGCCCTCCCCGTGGCCGCCGGCCGAGGGCGGGAGGAACAGGGCCGGCGGCCTGTTTCGCGCAGGAGAGCCGCCGTTCTGCGCGGGGCCTTTCGAGGAGGGCCGGTCATCAGTGGACCACCCGGGCCGGAGGGCCGGGAGCGTGCGCGCGGGACCCGTGCGTGCGCGCGGTTCGCACGGGGTGCGCGGAATGGTGAATGCGGCCATGAAGGGGCAATAGCCACCTCCGCCTTTCTGACTTTCTGTCAACGCTGTCGATGTTGTACAGGCGCCTTGTTGCTCGTGTGAGACTTGTGCGAGGGTTAATCATCCACGCGGGGGGTAATGGCCGGGACCAATTCGACAGTTGGGGAACACTGCCGACATCCGGCCGGCGAATTCCCACCCCCCGCCCGCGCACCGAAGAGGTACGCACCACCGCACCAAAGGAATCCGTTCAGTGCCCACCCCCCATCCGCCTCGCCCGCCCTATCCGCCGCCGGGCGGTGGAGCGGGGGAGTCCGACGAGTCCCTCGCCGCCCCGCTGCGAGCCGGCTCCGACATCGAGGCCTCCCGGTCCGCCGCGCTCCTCATGGCCCGGCACTGGCGGCCCGTGCAGGAATACGCGGTCATCTGCCTGGCCGCCTCCGGGCCCGTCGCGCACATGGTCGCGGCCGCCGCCTTCCACCAGGTCCTCGACCGGGTGGCCCTCGGTGAGACGGCCGACGCGATCCGGCCCCGGCTGCTGCTCTCGGTCCGTGACACGGTCGCCAACTGGTCCGCCGAGGACCGAATAGCCGAGGTTCTCCCCGACCTCGGGAAACCGGCCGGCGGTCGCGGTATGCGCGCCACCAAGCCCACGGCGCCGGAAAACCGAGCCCTCGCGGAGCGTTCATTCCTGGGCCTTCCGGCGCTCGCCCAGAGCCTGCTCTGGCACAGCGAGGTCGAGGCCGAGCCGATAACCGTACCCGCCGGTCTGCTGGGCATGGACACGACAACCGCGGCGGCGGCGCTGGAGGACGCCCGGGAGAAATTCCGGGAAGGCTGTGTCCGCGCGCACCGGGATCTCGCGCCGTCCCAGGAGTGCCGCTACTACAACCGGCTGCTCGACGTTCCGATCCGCCGCGGCGGCGCCCTGCTGCCGGACGTCCAGGAGCACCTCGCCCAGTGCCCCTACTGCCGGGCCGCCGCCGAGCAACTCGGGTACGTCGAGGAGGGACTGGGACTGCTGCTCGTCGAGGCGGTACTGGGCTGGGGGGCCCGCCGCTACCTCGACTCACGCCCGGGACGCAAGGGCGGCGAGGTGGAGCCGCTGACCCGCGCCGCCCGGCGCTCCGGAGGGGGCGGCCGGCGGCGCGCCGCGGCCCGCACCCGGCTCCTGGCCCGCATCCCGGTGCGCCGCCCGCCCGGCCCCTGGTCGTCGAAGACGCTGCTGACCAGTGTCGGTGTCGCCGGTGCCGGACTGCTGGCCTCCGTCCTCGCCGTCAGCGCCCTGTCGGGCGGCGGCGACGGCAGCGACGCCGTCGCGACCGCGGGACTGGTCCCCGGCGGCACCGACCCCGAGGCGACGCCCGACGCCACGCCCACCTCGGGGACGGCCGGGCTGCCCTCCGCCGACCACGCGACCCGGCTGCGCAACGCGGCGGCCCAGCTCTGCCTCGACATCAACGGCGAGCCGAAGGCCGGGGCGAGCGTCGTGCTCGCGGTGTGTTCCACGGCCAACACCCAGCAGTGGACGTTCGAGAGCGACGGGGAACTGCGCAGCGTGGCCGGCGACGGCCTGTGCCTGGACTCGCACGCGGACGCCGGGGTGGTCATCCTCGGCACCTGCGCCGAGGCCGACACCGGCCGCGGCAAGGACGTCCGCTACGACCTGACCGCGCAGGGCGAGCTGCTGCCCCGGTGGGACGAGACCCTCGCCCTCGCCACGGCCGGCGTGAACCCCGGTGACGACATCGTGGTCAAGGTCCGCGACCGCACCAGCAGCCAGCGCTGGCTGACCGACGCACCGGCACCGTCCCAGAGCCCCGGCTCGCTCTCCGTCGCCGGCTCGGGCGGCTCACCGGCACGGCCCGCGGAACTGACCGGGAACTAGCTAGGACGGCGTCGCGGGCGGCGACGCCGCTTCCGCCACACGCCTCGGTGCCGCGGCAGGCGACGTCCGCCCCCCCGACGGGCGGACGTCGCCTGCCGCTGCCTGGGGCCGTCGCGGCGACGGCGGACCTTCGCGTCACCGGCGTCGCACGGGTGGTCGGCGGTCGCCGGGGCCGGTGCGGTGATCAGGCCTGTGCCGTGCGCGGCGCCGCCGGATCCGCGCCGGACGGCTCCTGTTCACCCGGACTCCTCGACCAGGTCGGCCGCGCTGATCGAGGCGGGGGCGCGGTGCCCGGACAGGGCGAGGGTGAGGTCGAACTCCGCGAGCAGCGAACGGATCACGTGGTCCACGCCGGCCTGTCCGTCGAGGCCCAGACCGTAGACGTAGGGCCGTCCGAGCAGCACCGCCCGGGCGCCGAGCGCGAGCGCCCTGAAGAC
Organism: Streptomyces sp. NPDC020958; assembly: GCF_055562175.1. NCBI lineage: Bacteria > Bacillati > Actinomycetota > Actinomycetes > Kitasatosporales > Streptomycetaceae > Streptomyces > Streptomyces sp. NPDC020958. Next base: position 806,699 of record NZ_JBVHFU010000001.1, read on the forward strand.
GTCGTCCCCGGTGCGCACCCCGCTGTCGAAGAGCACGGTCAGCCGGTCGCCCACCGCCTCGGCGACCCGCGGCAGCGCGTCGGCCGCGGCCACCGAACCGGCCACCTGACGGCCGCCGTGGTTGGAGACCACCACCCCGTCCATCCCGGCGTCGGCGGCGAGCCGGGCGTCGTCCGGGTGCAGCACGCCCTTGAGGACGATCGGCCCGTCCCAGTGCCGCCGGAGGAGGGCGAGGTCGGGCCAGGTGTGGCTCGGATCGCCGAACAGGCCGAGGAAGTGCAGCACGGCCGCGTTCGGGTCCTCGTGCACCGGTTTGGCGAGCCCCGCCAGGAACGCGGGGTCGGTGAAGTAGTTGGCGGTGCCCACGCCGTGCAGGAACGGCAGGTACGCCTGGTCGAGATCGCGCGGGCGCCAGGAGAGCAGCGGCGTGTCGAGCGTGACGACCAGCACCGAGAACCCGGCGGCCCGCGCCCGTGCCAGGAAGCTCTTCGTCACCTCGTGGTCCCTGCCCCAGTACAGCTGGAACCACCGCTCGGCGTCCCCCATCGCCTCCGCCACCTGCTCCATCGGGGTGCTGGAGGCCGAGGACAGGATGAACGGCACGCCATGCGCGGCGGCGGCCCGGGCGGCGGCCGGCTCGGCGTCGGGATGCATGATCGACAGCACGCCGACGGGCGCCAGGGCCAGCGGGGCCGGCAGCGGGCGGCCCAGCACCTGCACGGCGAGGTCCCGCTCGCCGACGTCCCGGAGCATCCGCGGCACGATGCGGCGCCGCGCCAGGGCGGCCCGGTTGGCGCGCAGGGTGGAACCGTCGCCCGCGCCGCCCGCCACGTAGCCGACCGGGCCGGGCCCGAGCCGCAGCTCGGTCAGCTCCTCCAGGCGGGTCAGGTCGGTGGGCAGCCGCGGGACCACCCCCGTCATCCCGTTGAGATAGATCTCGTACTGGAAGTCCGCCCAGTGCTTCGCCATCCGTACGTCCCGCCTCTCCGCGTCGAGTACGCGCCGTGGCGACCGTACTCGACGGTATGCACGGGCCGGACTCCCGGTGTGCCGGGAGCGGGAAGCGGAATGTTTCAGGACGATTAACGAGGCGAGGGGATTCGGCCATCTGGCCGCTTCGAGCGATCAAGAACCGCTCCGTTGAGCGGTCGACGTGCTCGAATTCCGTGACTTCGCGCCACTGATTCAATACGCAAGGTTACTCAAACCTGTGGGTGCGATGTGTGTTTCGACGGCGGAGTCGGCAGAGTGGCGCCCGCCGCCCCGGCACCCACCGGGCCGAGGGCGGCACCCCGTCGAATCGAGCGGAAGGATGCACACAATGCGAACCACCGCGCGCTGGGCAGCGACCCTCGGCCTCACGGCCGCCGCCGTCAGCGGACCCCTGACCGGGGCCGCCGTCGCCGCCCCGAGCTCGCTCTACGCCCCCTCGGCCCTGGTGCTCACCACCGGCCACGGCAGCGACGCGGCCACCGCCACGCCCGAGCGCGCGGTGACCCTCACCTGTGCGCCGGCCGCCTCCGGCACCCACCCGGCCGCCGCCCAGGCCTGCGCCGAACTGCGCGGTGCCGGTGGCGACTTCAACGCGTTGACGCCCAGAAGCGACGTGTGGTGCACCAAGCTCTACGACCCCGTCGTGGTCACGGTCGAGGGCGTCTGGCAGGGCAAGCGCGTCTCCTACGAGCGCACCTTCGGCAACACCTGCATGCGCGACGCCTACGGGTCGAGCGTCTTCGCCTTCTGAGACCCGGGATCGCACGGTGCTCGTGCCTGCCGAACAGGTCCGTAACTGGGGAGTGCGGCCTCTGGAGCGGGGAACCTGCGATCTCGCACCGGGGGCGGGCGGGCGGAGTGGGGCCGCCCGCCGCCTCCGGCACCGCCGCCGCTCCCCGGCGCTCCCGTCCCGGGGAGCTCCGGGGAGCGGCGGAGAACGAACGGCGGGGGCCGCCGTCTCCCTGCTGACGGCGGCCCCTCGAACCTGCGGCTCCTGCGTGTGTCACATGTGGACGACCGGCGCCGCGTCCGGGTCCTGCACCGGCACACCGGGCCGGAAGAGCAGGAAGGCGATCACCGCGCCCGCCGCGAACATCCCGGCCGACCACCAGAACGCCGTGGTGTAGCTCTCGATCGTCGCCTGGGCCTGCACCAGCTTGCTGGTCGCGTTCCGTCCGGAGAGGTAGCTGGTCGCCGCGCTCGCCGCGAGCGTGTTGAGCAGTGCCGTACCGATCGAACCACCCACCTGCTGCATGGCGTTGACCGTCGCGGAGGCGACACCCGCCTCGTCGGCGGTCACTCCGCCGGTGCCCAGCTGCATGGCCGCCGGCATGACCAGGCCGAGGCCGAGGCCGGTGATGATCAGCTGCGGGAGCACCGCGCTGACGTAGCTGGAGCCGACGCCGATCCCGGTCAGCCAGGCCATGCCGGCCGCGGAGACCGCGAAGCCCAGCGGGATCACGACCTTCGGGCCGAGCCGCGGCACCAGGACCTGGGTGCCGATCTGCGCCGTCACCATCAGACCGCCGATCATCGGCAGGAACGCCACGCCGGTCTTCGTCGGGCTGAAGCCGAGGTTCAGTTGCAGGTAGTAGGTGAGGAAGAGGAACACGCCGAACATGCCGCCGGCGGAGATCAGCACCGTGAGGAGCGAGGCCGCGCGGTTGCGGTCCATCAGGATGCCCAGCGGCAGCAGCGGGTGCGCCGCCTTGGTCTGCCACCAGGCGAAGGCCGCCAGGAGCACGACACCCGCGATCAGGAAGCCCCAGGTCAGCGGCGAACCCCAGTCGTGCGTCTCGGCGTTGGAGAAGCCGTAGACCAGCGAGAACAGACCGGCCGCGACCAGGATCGTGCCCAGGACGTCCAGCTTGGAGTTCCCGGCGTCCCGGTGGTTGTGCAGCAGGGCCATGCCGCCCGCGAAGGCGACGACGGCGATCGCGACGTTCACGTACAGGGTCGAGCGCCAGTCGAAGGTGTCGGTGAGGACACCGCCGAGCAGCAGGCCGACCGCACCGCCCGCACCTGCGATGGCGCCGTAGACGCTGAACGCCCTGGCCCGCTCACGGACGTCGGTGAACGTGGTGTTGAGCAGCGAGAGCGCGGTCGGGGCGAGCAGCGCGCCGAAGGCACCCTGCAGGGCGCGCGCGGTCACCAGCATCCCGAAGCCGTTCGCGGCACCTCCCAGCGCGGACACGGCGGCGAAGCCGACGACACCTATGAGGAAGGCGGTCTTGCGGCCGAACAGGTCGGCGATCCGGCCGCCGAGCAGCAGCAGCGAGGCGAAGCTGAGGGCGTACGCGGTGACGATCCACTGCCGGTTGCCGTCGGAGAATCCGAGGTCGGCCTGGGCGGACGGCAGGGCGATGTTCACGATCGTGGCGTCGAGCACCACCATCAGCTGGGCGATGGCGATGACCGCGAGGATCCACCACCGCTTCGAGGAGGCCACCGGCGGTGCCTCCGCGGCGCCCGCGCGGGCATCGTCGGTCAGAGTCTTCTCGGACATGAGGGAACCACTCCAGGGAAGTCGTTCGAGGGGACGGCAGAAGGCGTTTCGGTTGCCGCGGCTTCACCCAGCGCGCGAACGAAACTGTTTCGTACACCTGGAGATTAAACCACTTCCAGCGAAACGGCAACGTTTCGTTGGTTCAGGGGGGGCGACGCGGGTGGACCGTCAGGCCAGCTGCCGGCGCACCAGCTCGTGCAGGCGTCCGCCGGTGTCGGCGAGCAACTGCGCCGGCGGGCCCTGCTGGGCGACCTTGCCGTCCTCCATCACGATCACCCGGTCGGCGTCCATCACCGTCGACAGCCGGTGGGCGATCACGATCCGGGTGGCGTTCAGCTTGCGGGTGCTCTCGATGACCGTGCGCTGCGTGTCGTTGTCGAGCGCGCTCGTCGCCTCGTCGAAGAAGAGGATGCGGGGCCGCCGGATCAGCGCCTGGGCGATCATCAGCCGCTGCCGCTGGCCGCCCGAGATCGCCCCGCTCCCGGCCACGATCGTGTGCAGCCCCATCGGCATCCGCCGGATGTCCTCCGCGAGGCCCGCCATCTCGGCCGCCGCCATGGCCTCCTCCGGGGTGTAGGGCTCGGTGCCGCAGATGACGTCCAGGATCGAGCCGGTGAACGGCTGCGCGTGCTGGAGCACCACCCCGCACTGCCGGCGCACGGCGGACTGGTCCAGGGCGCCCAGGTCCTGACCGTCGTACAGGACGCTGCCCGACACCGGCTTGTCGAAGCCGATCAGCAGGCGCAGCAGGGTCGACTTGCCGCAGCCGCTGGGGCCGACGATCGCCACGAACTCGCCCGGACGGACCGCGAAGGAGACGTCGTCGAGGACGAGGGGACCGTCGTCCGCGTACCGGAAGGACAGCCGGCGGGCCTCGACGGCACCGGACAGCGGGCCGGGGCGGGTGCTGGCGGTGCGCACCTCCGGCGCCGCCTCCAGAACCGGCTTGATCTCCTCGAACAGCGGCAACGCGGCCACCGCGGACACGAAGGAGCCGGTGAGCTGGGTGACCGAGGTGAGCAGCATCGTCACCGACGTGTTGAAGGTGAGGAAGGCCGCCGCGCCCATCACCCCCTTCGCCGGGCCCGCGAGCAGCATGAACATCAGCAGGGTGCAGACCGGGAGGTAGACCGACCCGAGCACGCTGGTGAGGTTCTTGATCCGGCCCACCTTCTGCTGGAGTTCCCGGCTGCGCGCGAACTCCCCGGCCCAGGCCGCGTAGGCGTAGTTCTCGGCCGCCGCCACCCGCAGTTTCGGCAGCCCGCGCAGGGTCTGGAACGCCTGGTTGTTGAGCTTGTTGCCGAGCACCACCAGACGGCGCTGCCAGCGGACCTGCCACAGGCCGAGACCCAGGAACAGGGCGGCGATGACGACCAGCATGCCCAGGGCCGCCAGGGCCATCGGGGCGCTGTACCAGAACAGCAGGCCCAGGTTCATCGCCCCCACGGTCACCGACTGGGCGACCACCGGGCCGACGCCCGCCAGCAGTCGGCGCATCGCGCTGACGCCCATGGCGGCGCTCGCCAGCTCACCGGTCGAGCGCTGCGTGAAGAACTTCGTCGGCAGCCGCAGCAGCCGGTCCCAGACGGCAGGCTGGAGCGTCGCCTCGATACGGCCCTCCAGGCGGAGGATCGTCAGGTTCTGCAGGAGCGTGAACGCGGCCGACACCACGGCGCTGACCATCACCGCCAGACAGACCTGCGCGATCAGGTCCGTCTGTGCCGTCGGCACGTACGTGCCGAGCACCTTGCCGGTGGCGATCGGCACCAGCGAACCGATCGCCACCGTCACCAGCCCGGCCAGCAGCAGGTTGCCCAGGTCGCCCCGGGTGCCGCGCAGACAGAAGCGGAGGAGGCCGAGCGGTCCGAGCGCCTGGTCCGGCAACGGGCGGTAGAACATCACCGCGCGCGGCTCGAACTCCGCCGCGTTCGCCTTCTCCACCGGAGTCTCCCGGCCGGTCGCCGGATGGACGGCCACATAGCCGCCGCGCCGCCACAGCAGCGCGACCGGCGCCCCGGACAGCGCCCGGTGCCCGACCAGCGGACCCACGTTGTCCCGCCACCAGCCGCCGTCGAGCCGTACCGCCCGGGTCCTCACCCGGGAGGCCAGCGCCACCCGCTCCACCGGGTCGATCCGGTCACTCCCGGTCGGCACAGCACCGGACTGCGCGGGCTCCGCGAGGGTGATGCCGGCCGCCTCGGCGACCAGCCTGCAGGCCGCGTAGGAGGCGTCGGCGTCGGCGGCCGTGGTGCGCTTGGCCCCCTTGCCGATGGCGGCCAGCAGCGTCCGGTCGGCCTGGGCGCGCACCGCCTCACCGGCCTTGATACCGGCCGCCGCACGGGTCTCGTGGGTGCGCTCCAGCTGCTCGATCCAGCGGTCGAGGGTGGTGAGCAGCCGGTACTGCTGGTCGACCATGCTCTGCCACACGGCCGGGTCCATCAGCAGGTCGGCGGCCGCCTCCGCGCCGTACAACGAGCCGTACTGCACGCTGCCGGGCGGCACCTGCATCCAGAAGACGTCGTCGTCGGCGGGGGCCGCCGCCCGCTCGCTCGCGGTCATCGGAGCCTGGAAGAGGATCGACAGGCCGCGGCCGACGCCGAGCGCGAGGGCGTACTCCAGGGGGCTGGTGGCCGGCGGTACGTACTGGGGGTTGCCGTACTCGTCGTAGGCCCAGGTCTGGGTGCTCGCGGGCTGGTAGAGCTCGCGCAGCCCGACGCGGTGCACCACGCAGTCGCGCAACGGGCGTGCCACCAGGGTGTGTTGCGGTCCCGCGACCGGACCGAGCAGCAGCGCGCCGGCTTCCAGCCGCCCCAGGTGGTGCCAGTGGCCCTGTTGCTCGGCGTCCACCGCGAACAGGTCCAGGGCGCCGGACGCCACCAGCCACAGCGTCTGCGGCCCTTCGAGGTCCAGCCGGTTGAAGCCGGTGCAGTCGATCCGGGATCCCAGGGAGCCGAACGCGCCGAGAACCAGGTCACCGCCGTCCACAGTGGTCATCTCATCGCTCCCTGACCAGCGCGGCGTACGCCCCGCCGAGTGCCACCAACTCGTCGTGCCGGCCGCGCTCCACGATCGTGCCGTGCTGGAGCACCACGATCTCGTCGCTGTCGCGGACCGTGCTCAGCCGGTGCGCGATCACCACACAGGCGCAGCCGCGCCGCCGCAGGTTGTCCATGACGATCAACTCGGTCTCGGCGTCCAGCGCGCTGGTCACCTCGTCGAGGACCAGGATGCTCGGCCGGCGCACCAGCGCCCGGGCGATCTCCAGGCGCTGCCGCTGCCCGCCGGAGAAGTTCCGGCCGTCCTGTTCGACCCTGCTGTGGATGCCACCGGGCCGGCGGGCCACCACGTCGTACAGGGCGGCGTCCCGCAGCGCCTCCACCACGGCCTCGTCCGGGATGGACGGGTCCCACAGCGCCACGTTGTCGCGCACCGAACCCTCGAAGAGGAAGACGTCCTGGTCGACGAAGGACACCGAGGCGGCGAGCGCACCGCGCGGGATGTCCTCCAGTCGCTGCCCGTCGATGCGGATCACGCCCTCCCAGGGCGCGTACAGGCCCGATATCAGCCGCGAGACCGTCGACTTGCCGCTGCCCGAGCCGCCCACCAGAGCCACCTGCCGGCCCGGACCCACCGTCAGGTCGAAGCCGGTGAGCAGCGGCTTGTCCAGCGGGCTGTAGCCGAAGGTGATGTTCTCCAGCTCGACATGGCCCTGCAGCCGCCGGGTGGACCCACCGGCGCCTGGGCGCGCGTAGACCGGGTCGGCCTGGAAGTTCTCCACGTCCTTCAGCCGGGCCACGTCGGCCGCGAAGTCCTGGATGCGGCCCGCGACGCCGTTCAGCCGGGTCAGCGGGGCGGTGAAGCGGGTGACCAGGGACTGGAAGGCGACCAGGAGACCGACCGAAATACCGCCTTCGACCGCCCGCATCCCGCCGATCCACAGGATCAGCGCGCTGTTGACGGTGGCCAGCGTCGGCGCCACCACGCCGAGCCAGGCGCTCGGCACCCCGAGGCGCTGCTGCTCCTCCAGGGTGCTCGCGTGCTGCCCGGCCCACCTGCGGAAGTAGCCGTCCTCGCCGCCGGTCGCCTTCATCGTCTCGATCAACTGGAGGCCGGTGTACGAGGTGTTGGTGAGCCGGGCGGTGTCCGCGCGCAGCTTGGCGGTCCGGGTCGCCCGCAGCCGTACGACGAGCCGCATCGCCACGATGTTCAGCAGCGCCACGCCGATGCCGAGGAAGGTGAGCTGCGCGTCGTAGGTGTAGAGGAGCACGGCGTAGAGGACGACCACCACCGCGTCCACACCGGCCGCCGCGAGGTCGCGGGCCAGGGTCTCGGCGACCTGGTCGTTGGACTGCAGGCGCTGGACCAGGTCGGCAGGGCTGCGCTGGGAGAAGAAGGTGACCGGCAGCCGCAGCAGGTGGCGCAGGAAGCGGGCGCTGGAGAGGGTGGAGGAGACGATCCGGCCGTGCAGCAGGTTCGCCTGCTGCAGCCAGGTCAGCACCAGGGTGAGCAGCACACAGGTACCCATCGCCGCGAACAGCACGGTGAGCAGCGAGGTCTGGCCGCCGATCAGGAACAGGTCGATGTACTGCCGGCTGAGCGCGGGCACCGCCGCGCCGACGGCCACCAGCAGCAGGCTGGCCAGCACCGCCGCGGGCATGGTGCCCGCGGTGCCGCGCAGCCGGCCCGGCAGCGCGCCGAGCACGCCCGGCCGCCTGCCGCCCTTCTCGAAGCCGTCGCCGGGTTCCAGGACCAGCACGACACCGGTGAAGCTGCCGTCGAACTCCTCCATGGGCACGAACCGGCGGCCCTTGGCCGGGTCGTTGATGTAGACGCCCCGGCGGCCGAAGCGGCGACCCATGCCGTCGTAGACGACGTAGTGGTTGAACTCCCAGAACAGGATCGCCGGCCCCTGCACGTCGGCGAGGGCCGCCAGGTCCATCTGCATGCCCTTGGCGGTGAAGCCGTAACTGCGGGCCGCCTTCAGCAGGTTGCTGGCGCGGGAGCCGTCACGGGAGACCCCGCAGGCGATGCGCAGTTCCTCCAGGGGGACATGGCGGCCGTGGTGGCCGAGGACCATGGACAGGGAGGCGGCGCCGCACTCGACGGCCTCCATCTGGAGCACCGTCGGGGTACGGACCGTCCGGCCGCGGCCCTTGGGCACCGGCCGCTTGGGCGGGGCGGCACGCCGGCGGCTCGGGGTCTCCTGGGCGGTGGTCACGGGAGCAGCCAATCGACGGGATGCTGGTCGGCCAGCCGGATCGAACCCGAGGCCAGGGTCATGGAGTCGAGCTTGAACGGCGGCCCGTCCGCCGAGGACCACCGGTAGCCGCTCTTCGTCGACTTCGACCTGTCCAGCCGGACCAGTACGGCCACCGGGCGGCCCTTCTTCGTGAACTGCTCGCCGAGCTGGCTGTCCCCGAGGAACGCCGAGATCGACTGGGCCGACTGCGCGGCGCGGTCCACCGACTTCACATGGCCGCGCAGCACGCCGTACTCCTGGGTGGACACCGACGACACGGTCAGGTCGACCCGGGCGTCGGCCGGGATGGCGGAGGCGTTCTCGGCGGGGACGTAGACCGTCGCGTACAGCGGGTCCGAGGCGTGGGCGACCTTCTCCACGGCGGCGACGTTCGCACCGGTCTGGATGATCTGCCCGATGGTGGCGGCGAGCGCGCTGATCCGGCCCGCGGCGACCGTGCGGACGACCGAGTCGCCCTGGCTGGTGCGGACCTTCAGGACCGGGGAGTTCGCGGGCAGCCGCTCGCCCTGCTGGGCGAGGACGGCCGTGACCTGACCGGCGACCGGGCTCTGCAGGATGTAGCTGCCCTGACCGTGGGTGAGGATGGCCTGCGCGCTCACCGTGGAGGCGACCGAACCGGTCACCGCCCACACCGAGGCCGCCGCCATCACGATCACGGAGACGGACAGCGTGAGCCAGCCCTGCGGCCGGGCGAAGCGCACCGGGAGGTCCAGCTCCTCCGGCGACTGGAGCTTGGCGAGGGCCTGTTGGCGGAACTGCACGGAACTTCCCTCACCTGTGGGAGAGATACTCGGAGAGACGCTGATGACGTGGGTGTCTCGGAACGCCCGAGAGCCCCGGGGCCGGGATCCGGCTCCGGGACTCAGCGGTGACGAGGTGCGATCAGAGACCGGCGACCAGGTTGGTGACCGGCTGGGTGTTCAGGCCGGTGACACCCTCGACGGTGCCGACAACCGTGTTGACCAGGCCGGAAACCGGGGCAACGCCGTCCACCAGGCCGGTGACGGTGCCGAGAGCGTTCACGGACAGACCGCCGGAGACGTTGTCGAGCTCGGCGTCGGAGATCTCGACGGTCTCAACCTGGGGGGTGGAGTTCATGATGGAACTTCCCTTCATATGGGTATTCACAAGGGGGAGAGCGGCCCCCAACGGCCCTCTGGGGACAGTACGGACGGCCGCGACCGCGGGCGCCGGGTGCCCGTTTCCGGAAACCCCTTCTGGCCCTGCGGTGCGATGGATCAAAGCACGCCCACGGTCCGCGCTTCCACTCAACCAAGCCCCTCACCTGGGCACTTGTGTCCCAAGAGAACCCAACCGTGCAGGCGTGCGCACGCCGTGTCGGCGACTCCTTCACAAGCCGCACGACTTCGTCGCGGGCACCCGGCTTGCCCTTCCGGCGGTGAATCCGGCACTCCGGGCCAAGTGCCCGTCAAGGGGCGCGCGATTGTGCAGATCCGTCGGCTCCGGTGACCTGCTTGGGCAGTGGATGTGCAGATTCCCTGAAGCAAGGATTCCGGTCCGTGGTCACGACGGAACGTCAGTGACCGATCGCTGACCGTGTCGGTCGTGTTGTGCGCGCCGTCACCCCGGGGGCGCGGGGAACGTGCCCGCCCGAGCCGCGAGCGTGCCGGTCTCTCGTCGCTCATCGTGATGCCGGCGAACGCCCTCCACCGGCCCGGCCGGTTGAGCGCTGCCTCGATCAGGACATCCGGTCCGCTCACCCGCGCGCTGGACGGACGTGGGCTGCCGCACCGTCGTCATCGGCACGAACCCGCCCCGGCCCACCGGGACCGCGGTCGCCGTCGCCGTGTCCGCGGCCGCCGTCAGCGCCTGTCCCGACAGCCCGCCGTCCTCCCGGGTCAGCCGGTCCGACCAGGGCGGACGCGGCAACACCCGGTCCTCGCCCACTGCATCGACGGCCGGCTGGAGTGCGACCACCCAGGGGCGAAGCCGGCGGAGAGGGCCTCGTCGGCCGCGGCGGTGGTCAGCGTCGGGCGGGGGCTGTTCCCGGGCCTGCGCCGCACCGCCGGCCGCCCCGCCACGACCCGCGCGGCATGGCCGATTCGCCCCCGGCCCACAGAAGTTGGGAACCGGAATTGAACGCACCACGTGACCCGCGCGTACCTATGGCCATCCAGGCGCCGCTCACGAACGACTGCCACTCACGGCAGACACTCCGTCCCTTGGAGGTCGAGAAGTTTGAGTCACAAGCGAATTCCGAAGCGCAAGGCCGCTATCGCGGTGGGCGGTGTCGCGGCGCTCGGAGCTGCGGCCTTCCTGATCCCCATGGCCAACGCGTCCCAGGACAACGCCTCCGGTGCCACGACGGCCGCTCCCAAGACCCTGAAGGCGACGGGCGCCTCGGATCTCGCCGCGCAGTTGCAGCAGCTGCTCGGCCAGGCCTTCGCCGGGTCCTACTACGACAGCGGCAAGCAGCAGCTCGTCGTCAACGTGGTCAACGGCGACAGCAACACCATCGTGCAGGCGGAGAAGGCCGGCGCGGTCGTCCGGCAGGTCGCCAACAGCAGCAAGGCCCTGAAGACCGCCGCCCGGACCCTGAAGGCCAAGGCCACCATCCCGGGCACCGCCTGGGCCGTCGACCCGAAGACCAACAAGGTCGTGGTGACCGCCGACAGCACCGTCACCGGCACCAAGTGGGCCAAGCTGCAGTCCACCGTCCAGAGCCTCGGCTCGAACATGGCGACGCTGAAGAAGACCTCCGGCTCCTTCAAGACCTTCGTCTCCGGCGGCGACGCGATCTTCTCCCAGGTGCAGAACGGCGAGGTCCGCTGCTCCCTCGGCTTCAACGTCACCGCCTCCGACGGCAGTCCCGCCTTCCTGACGGCCGGTCACTGCGGGGTCGCGGCCAAGGACTGGTCGGACACCCAGGGCGGCCAGCCCATCGCCACCGTCGACCAGGCGCAGTTCCCCGGCAACGGCGACTTCTCGCTCGTCAAGTACAACGACGCCACCACCCAGGCGCCGAGCGAGGTCAACGTGGGCAACGGGCAGACCGTCGCCATCAAGCAGGCCGAGGACGCGACCGTCGGCACGACGGTGTTCCGGATGGGGTCCACCACCGGTCTGCACGACGGCCAGGTCACCGGCCTCGACGCCACCGTCAACTTCCAGAGCGAGACCGACCCGAACGGCGTCGACACCGTCAACGGCCTCATCCAGACCAACGTCTGCGCCGAGGCCGGTGACAGCGGAGGTTCGCTGTTCACGCAGGACGGCGGCGCGGTCGGCCTCACCTCCGGCGGCAGCGGCGACTGCACCGCCGGTGGCGAGACCTTCTTCCAGCCGGTGACCACCGCCCTTCAGGCGACCGGCGCGACGCTCGGCGACGGCGGCGCTGCCGGTGCGGGTGCAGGTGCGGGTGCGGGTGCGGGTGCCGGTGACGCCGGTGCTTCGGCGGACCCGTCCGCCACCGCGGCCGACCCCTCCGCCTCGGCCGGTGACCAGGCCGGCGGCGACCAGATCGGCGGCGCCGCCGACCCGTCCGCGACCGCGGGCGACCAGAGCGGCGCAGGCGACGCGAGCGGCACCGGCACCGGCACCGGCACCGGCACCGGCACCGGCACCGGCACCGGCACCGGTGACCAGTCCGGGTCGAACGCGCAGTCCGGTTCGAGCGACCAGTCCGGGGCCGCCGCGAACGAGAGCAGCTCGGGCAACCACCAGAGCCGCTGATCGGCCCGACCAGCGGTCCCGGCCGACAGTGGACGGTCCGGCCCTCCGGCGGGAGGGCCGGACCGCGCGGTGTCCGGCGCGGCCAGGCGGCCGGAGCAGGCCCCAGGGCTCCGAGAGCTCAGCCGTCGGGCAGCGCCCTGAGCAACAGCACCGCGACGTCGTCGACACGCTCCTGCGCCGCCGCACTGTGTCGCACGAGCGTGTCGGCGAGCCTGTCCAGGGGCTGGTCGCCGCTCTCCGCGAGCAGTTCGCCCAGGTCCACCAGCGCGTCCTCGATGTCCACCCCGGGCGATTCCACCAGTCCGTCGGTGTAGAGGGCGAGCACCGAGCCCGGCGCGAGTGACACCTCGGTCGTCGGGTACGTCGCGCCCGCGTCGATGCCCAGCAGCGGGCCCCCGGCCAGGTCGAGCACCTTGACCCGCCCGTCCGGACGCCTCAGCAACGGCGGCGGATGCCCGGCCCGGGCCATCACCGCCCGCCCCCGCTCCGGGTCCAGCCGCAGGTACAGGCAGCTGGCGAACAGGTCCGAGCCGAAGTCGATCAGCAGCCGGTTGGTGCTGCGCATGACCTCCTCCGGAGCCTGCCCGACGGTCGTGAACGCCCGAACCCCGGTGCGGATCTGGCCCATCAGGCCGGCCGCAGTCACGTTGTGTCCCTGCACGTCCCCGATCACCGCCGCCGCCAGCGGCCGGGTCGGCACCAGGTCGTAGAAGTCGCCGCCGATCTCCATGCCGTGCATGGCCGGCAGGTAGCGGGCCGCCGCCTCGATGCCGGACGGCGGAATCAGCGAGTGCGGCAGCAGGGCCGCCTGGAGACCGTGCGCCAGCTGGTTCTTCGCGTCGTAGAGCAGGGCCCGCTCCAGCGCCTGCGCGATCAGCCCGCCGAGACTGGTGAGCACGGCCCGCTCGTCGGCGGCGAAGGCGTGCGGCTCCGCGTAGGCCAGCACACAGGTGCCCACCGGCCGGCCCGACGCGATCAGCGGCAGGTACGCCCAGGCGGCGAAGGCGTCCACGGGCTCGTGCCGGTCCGGGTACAGCCGCTCCAGCTGCTGCCGGGACTCGAAGAACCCGGGCACGCCGGTGTTCAGGACATGGGTGCCGGGCGTGCGTTCGGCCAGCGGAAGGCCGTCGAAACGCTCCACGACGTGCGGATCCTCGTAGCCGCGGTGCCCCAGCACGTGCAGCCGGCCGCCCCGCGACCCGAGGACCACCAGGGCCTGGCTGCCGACGGCCGGGGCGACCTCGTCCGCGACCAGCTGCAGCACGTCCTGCACGCCGACCGCCTCGGTGAGCGCCCCGGTCAGGCTCAGCACCTGCGAGATGGTGACCAGCCGGGGGGCGGCCGCGGCGTCGGCCCGCGGCGCCGACCCCAGCATCTCGGCGACCGCCCGGGCCCGGCTGATCCGGACGGTCAGCCCGCTGGTGCTCGGGTACAGCCGGAAGGAAAGCCAGTCGCCCGGCGGTTTCAGCGCCACGAACGACGTCACCTGCTGGCTGATCAGCGCCGCCCGGTAGCGGTCCTCGTACATCGGGTCGTTCAGCCAGGGCACCGAGGCCCACGGCTGGGCTCCCAGCAGATCGTCCACGGGAACCTCGAGCAGCTCGGCCGCCGCGGCGTTGGCGAAGCAGACCCGCCCGTGCAGGTCGAGCGAGGCCAGCCCGTACGGCAGCCGCCCCACCATCCGCGCCGCCTCCACCGTGCCCAGCGTGCCCGCCACCGCCGACGACGGCGTCGCCAGCAGATCCGGCTCGGGCCGCAGCGCACGGTGCTGCCGTGCGGCCCGCTCCAGCCGGATCGCCAGCCGCTCGGCCGCGGCCGTCAGCGCCTCCCGCTCCCGGTCGGACAGCACCGTGGGATGGGCGCCGGGCCAGGTCACGAACATCGCCCCGTAGACGGTGTCCGCCGTCACCAGCGGCACCGCGGCCAGCGCGAAGGGGTACGGCAGCACCACCGCGACGCGCGGGTACCGGCGTGCCATGTCCTCCTCGCCGCCCACCCAGACCAGCCGCCGCTCGCGCGCCGCTTCCGCCACCGGGATCGGCGTGCTCAGCCCGATGCGCTCCCAGGGCGCCGCGAAGGCCCGGGGCAGCCCCGCCATCACGGCCATCTCCAGCACCGGCTCGTCGGCCGCCATCAGGTAGACCGCGCCCGAGTGCGCCTGGACCTGCTCCATGATCTCGGCCAGTGCCAACGACATCAGCGGCCGGCCGACCGGGGTGTCTCCGGCCGGCTGCTCGCCCACGTCCGGTTCCGGCTGCGCGGGAGGTGCCCCCGTCCCGTCGGACACGCCCGCCCACCTCCTCGTCCGGCCGCGTGTCAGGTCCTCGGGACCAAGGCTCCCTCGTGGCGGCGACCGGCGCACGGCGAGCGCGGGCACCGGGCCGCGCGGCCGGCCGTCGCCCTTACCCCGTTCGCCCCGGCACATTCCCCCGTAGTCGAAGCGCGCGGAGGTGCCCGGGCGCTGGGCGTGCGCCCCCGCGCACCCTGTTGGCCGGAACTCCGCGCCCGCGAGCGGTGGAGGTCGCCAACAATGGGGCACGCGTTCAACACCTTGCACGGATGAACCGACGTAGGGCCGGCTGAGGGGGAGACGTTGATCCGGGTACTTCTGGTGCACGACACATGTCTGGTGAGATCGGTCCTGGCGGAGTGGTTACGCCGGGAACCGGGACTCCGCGTGGACGACACGCCCTGGCGCAGTGCGCGCCGGCGGGTACGGACGGAGCGGCCGGACGTGTGCGCGGCGGATCTCGACAGCTCCGGCACGTACGGGGTGCCGCCGCTGAGCGACCTGCGTCCGCCGGAGGTGGGCGCGCCGGCGCCGAGGCTGGTCGTGCTTGCCGGTGCGAACAGGCCGGGCCTGCTGAAGCGGGCGGCCGAAGCGGGGGTGCTCGGGTACGTGGACAAGGAGGGCGCGCCGGAACGGCTGGTGCACGCGATCCGGCGCGCCGCCGAGGGGAAACGTTTCGTCGACGACTCGCTGGGCTTCGGTTTCCTCAAGGCCGCCGAGATCCCGCTCACCCGACGGGAGCTGAGCGTGCTGGAACTGGCGGCGGGCGGGGCGTCCATCGCCGAGATCGCCGGGAGCCTGCACCTGTCCAACGGGACGGTGCGCAACTACATGGCCGCGATCACCCGCAAGACCGGCGCCCGCAACCGCGTCGACGCGATCCGGATCTCCCAGGGCGAGGGGTGGCTCTGAGGGGACGGGGGTGGACGGCGGTGACCTCGGGGGCCGGGAACGGCACGGTTACGTGACAGGGCTGCGTGACGGTGCCACCAGATCCTGGTAGAGCGCACAGCTGCGCAGCAGTTCCTCGTGGGTGCCGTACGCCGTGCGGGGACCGTCCATCACCAGGATCCGGCGGGCGCGCCGCGCCGAGTCGATCCGGTGCGCGACCACCACCAGGGTGCCCCCGGGCCGCGCCGCGAAGGCCTGTTCGGCGCGGGCCTCGGCCGCCGGGTCGAGATGGCAGGTGGCCTCGTCGAGAAGGGCGAGCGGGGCCGGCGAGAGGTACGCGCGGGTGAGCGCGATCAGCTGCCGCTCCCCGGCCGACAGCACCGCCGGGCGCACCGGGGCGTCCGGTCCGCCGAGCCTCTCCAGCAGCGGGGTGAGCCCGACCGCCTCGGCCGCGGCCAGCAGCTCGCGCTCGGGGACGGGGTCCGGGCGCAGCAGCCCGAGGTTCTCCGCGAGGGTGCCGGTGGTGACGTACGCCTCCTGCGGGATCAGCACCCGCAGGGCGACGGCTCGCGGCCCCGGCACGGGGTGGCCGCACACCCGGATCTCGCCGTGCGCGGGGTCCAGCAGGCCGGCGGCGAGTGCGGTGAGCGTCGACTTGCCGATGCCGCTCGGTCCCACGACGGCGAGATGACCGCCGCGCGGGACGCACAGGTCGAGACCGTCGAGGACGGGGGTGCTCGCCGGACCGTAGGCGAAGGTGACGGCGGTGAGGGTGAGGGCCGGGGCGCCGGGGTCGGCCGGGGGGCCGCCGGTGCCTGTCGGCGGGGGGCCGCTCTCCGGTGGCGGGCGCAGCCTGCGCAGCACGACCGTGAGGCGGGCTCCGCTGGTGCCGAGGCCGTGCACGAGGTTCTGCAGGGCGGGCAGCAGGGACTGCGTGACGTAGGCGAGCGCGCCGACCAGGGCGCCCGGGGTCACGCCGTGCCGGAGCAACCAGGGCGCGGCGGCGAGCAGCAGCACCAGGGGCAGCTGTCCGCCGACGGCCAGGGCCGCCACCCGTACGACGCTCCAGCGGGCCAGCGCCCGGGCGGCCCGGTACTCGGCATCGACGCGCCGTCCGACGTCCGCGGCGATCCGCTCCTCGGCGCCCGCCGCCGTGACGTCCCGCAACCCCGGGCACACCTCGCCCAGCTCGGCGGCGAGGGCCTCGTCCGCGACGAGGAAGGCCTCCTGCCGGCGGGCCAGCGGGCGCAGCGTCGCCGCGAACAGACCCAGGCCGGCGAGGAGCGGCGGGCCGACCACCAGCAGCAGCGGGGGAGCGAGGGTGCACAGCCCGGCGAGGGCGCCGACCGCCGTGAACACGAACGAACGGGACACCATCACCAGGCCGGCGAGGGTGTCCCGGGCGATCTCCGCCTGCTGGGTGAGCCCGGACAGCGCACCCCGGTCCGCGTCCCGCACTCCGCGCGCGACCACCCCCGCCACCAGCCGGTCCCGTACCGGCTCGACCAGGTCGGCGACCACGCCGTACACCCGCCGGGTGCCGTACGCCCCCACCGCCACCCCGCCCCCGGCCGCCGTGAGCCACGCCAGGCCGTTCGGCACGTCCCCCGCCAGGAACCCGGCGTCCAGCGCCCGGGCCAGGGCGTACCCGAGCAGAAAGGTCTGCCCGGCCTCCAGCACCGACCACAGAGCGAGCCGCACCAGCACCCGACCGCGCACCCGCAGCAGCCCCCGCGGCTCCCACCCCCGGGCCCTCACACCGTCCCCCCGCCCGCCCCGGCGGCCCGGGACACGCCGGATGCCCGTTCTCCCGCGACCACGTGCCCTACGTCTGACTGCCCGGACCCCGCTCCTCCCGCGTCGGGGTGGGGGGTGTGGGCCGGGGCCGTGTCGGCGTGGGCGGTGTCGGTCTGCCCCGTGTGGGCCGTGTCGGTGCGGTTCGCGTCGGCATGCCCTGTGCGGCGGTGTCCCCCGTCCGCGGGCCCCCTTTCCCCGAACACCTCTCGGTACTCCGGATCCCGCCACAGTTCCGTGTGCGTGCCCAGGGCCCGTACCCGGCCCCCGTCCAGCCAGGCCACCGTGTCCGCGTGGGCCGCCGTCGTCGCCCGGTGGGCGACTATCAGGCGGGTCGGGCCGGGGGCCAGCAGGGCCCGGGTGACGTGGTGTTCGGTGACCGTGTCGAGACTGGAGAGGGCGTCGTCGAGGACGAACAGCCGGCCGGTGTGGGCGAAGGCGCGGGCGAGGCCGAGGCGTTGGGACTCGCCGCCGGAGCGCGGGGCGTCGGCCAGGCGGGTCGCGTAGCCGTCGGGCAGCCGGCGGACGTAGGCGTCGGCCTGCGCCTTGCGGGCGGCGGCCCGGATCCCGGCGGGGGTGGGGGCGGTGCGGCCGAAGGCGATGGTGTCCTCGACGGTCGTACCGAGCAGGGCCGGGCGGGCGAAGGCGTAGGTGACGGCCCGGCGCAGGTCGTCGTGGGCGAGGGCGGGCAGCGGCACGCCGTCGAGGAGCACCTGCCCGGCGTCCGGGTCGGTCAGCCGGCCGGCCAGTTCGGCCAGCAGGGACTTGCCCGTGCCGGAGCGCCCGACGACCGCGAGCACGGTGCCGCCGGGCACGCTCAGGTCGACGCCGTCCAGCACGGCGCGGCCGCCTCGGCGTGCCGTCACCCCACGGAACTCCAGGCGGCCGGGGCCCGGCGGGAGCGGGTGGCTCCCGTGGCCGGGCACGGGACACGCGGCGACCTCGCCGAGGCGCCCGGCGGACGCGCGGGCCCGGGTGAGCGCGGCCAGCTGTCCGACCAGGACGCCGACGCCGGTCGCGAGGACGGCGTAGCGGGAGGCGGCCAGTACCTCGCCGACCGAGATCCGGTGCCGGGCCAGCAGCAGGCCTGCCACCGCCACCACGGCCAGCTGGAGCAGCGGGCCCACGGTGACCGCCTGGGCGGCGGCCCGGCCCTGCACCCGCCACATCCGGTGCCCGGCGCGGGCGAGTTCGGGCAGCGGGCGCAGCACCCGGGCGGTCTCCCGGTCCTGGAGGCCGGCCGCCGCGATCGTCCGGTGCCCGTCGACCGCCTCCGCCAGAGCGGCCGCGATCCGGCCCTGCACCCGCTGGTACTCCGCCACGCACGCAGAGGTGTCCCGGGTGAACGCCCGCAGCAGCACGGCGAGTACGGGTGCCCCGGCCAGGAACACGGCGGCCAGCCAGGGGTCGATGAGAGCGAGCGCGACCACCCCGCCGAGCGGCCCGGCCAGCGCGGCGAGCAGCGCGGCGACGGCGGCCGGACCGGTCCCGGCCTGCGCGGCGTTCCCGACCAGCCGGGCGACCAGGTCCCCGGCGCCGAACCGGGCCACCGCGCGCGGCCCGAGGGCCAGCACCCGCCCGGTGAGCAGCTTGCGCAGCCCGGCCGTGGCGCGCGCGTCGACGGTCCCGGCGAGCACGCTCGCGGCCCCGTCCAGCACGGCGAGCAGCAGCACCAGAGCGGCGGCCCGCGCCACCCACCCGGCCGCCGGGGCGCCCGCCAGCAGCAGGTCCAGGGCGCGGCCCAGCACGGCGGGCAGCGCCAGGGCCGCCGCGGTGGCCGCCGTACTGACGGCGCACAGCGCCGCGCAGCGCACCCCGGCGTGGCGCAGGGCGCTGCGCATCGGATCACGGTGCGCGGGTGTCGTCATCACGCCCAGCCCTCGGGTTGTCGGCGCCGGTGTCGGCGAAGCGGATACGGCGAAGGCCCCGGACGGGCCCCCTCCCGCAGGAAGGGGCCGCCCGGAGCCCGGTTCGCGGCGCCGGTCAGAGACAGAGCAGGACGCTCGCCGCCGAGACGCACGACAACAGGCTCACCGTGCTCGCACCGCCGCCGTCGTGACGCTCTTCGGACTCCATCGTCTGCAGGTCGAGAAGGGCCATGGTGTGTCCTTTCCGGGGACCGAGCGGTCCCCCCGGTGTTGTTGGGGACGGGGTTGTGTCACGACTCCGCGGGAGCGGAGCCGCGTTCTGGGGCCGCCGGTGGCGGCGGGAGGAACGGCAGGTGGGCGGCGCGGTCGCCGTCGAGGGCGGCCGTGAGCGCCAGCAGACACCCGGCGGTTCCGGTGGCGAGGTCCATGGACAGACGCATCATCTGGTGGCCCGGGAAGGCGAGTTGGCCCTGATAGGCCATCGCGAACCAGCCGAGCCCGTCGACCTGGGCGGCGAGCCGCGCCGGGTCGGCACCGGTGCGGGCGAGGTGCAGGACCATCCCGGCCCGGCCCTGGAACAGGCCCGGCTGGGCGTAGAAGCGTGAGGTGGCGGCGATCAGGATGGCGGAGCGGGCGGCCGTGAGGGCGCCGTCCTCGTCGGTGCCGTGGGCCAGCCAGTCGTCGAGGACCATGCCGATCCCCACGCTGCCGTCGCCGAGGTAGGGCAGAGTGCGCCAGCCCTCGTCGACGTCCAGGCCGCCGCCCTTCTGCAGCACACAGCGGTCCAGGTCCCGGCGCAGTGCCGCCTCGGCCGCCGCCAGCAGCCCGGGCTCACCGGTGCGTTCGTACCGCCGCAGCAGGAACAACGCGGGCCCGGTCGCGCCCCGCAGCAGCCCGGCGCGCCGCCGTGGCGTGTCCGGCAGGGGCTCGGCGAGCCGTCGTACGAGGATCTCGGCGGCCTCCGCGGCCCGCTCGCGCAGCTCCGGCTCGCCGGTCGAGTCGGCGAGGGAGTCGAGGACCAGGCCGAGACCGGCCAGGCCGCCGTGCAGGTCGGAGGAGAGGTTGCGCCAGTTCTCCCGGAGGATGCCCGCGGTGAGGTCGAGGGCGCGCTGCCGGTGGCCGAGCGCGGCCAGGACATGGGCGACGCCGGCGAGACCGTCGTACAGGCCGAGCGGGGTGCCGGGCGGCGGCGGTGCCGTGTGGTCGAGCAGCCAGCGCTCGCCCTCGTCGTAGCGTTCGGCACCGGCCCGGTCCAGGGCGTACAGCACCCCGGCCGCGCCGTGCGCCAGGCCGAGCCCGCCACCGTCGCCGAACTGGGCGATGTCACCGGGGAAGAGCCGGTCGTCGCGCTCGGGGGTGGCGGCGGCCAGGATCGCCTTGACCATGGAGTCCCTGCTGTGCGGCCAGTCGGACGGTACGACGGGACGCGCGGCCGGGGTGCCCCGGGTGATCTCCTCGACCGCCTCGTCGAGGAAGCCGCGCGGCACGTCGGGGAACTGACCGGCGATCACGTCCGCGAGATGCGCCGCCTTGCTCCGGTCGACCACGAAGAGCGTGGTCACCGGCAGGAAGAGCGCCAGGCGCAGACACGCCAGCGCGTAGCGGTCCACCTCGACGCCCCTGCGGTCCGGCGGGGCGAAGAAGCCGGGGTGGGCGACGATCTGACGGCCGTTCTCCGCGACCGGGGCGGCCGCCTCGAAGTCGATGAGGAACACCGACTCGTCGTCGGGGCCGACCATGATGTTGAAGACGTGCAGGTCGTTGAAGACGATCCCGCGCGCGTGCACCGCCGCGACGGCTTCCTCCACCTTCCGGTGGATGCGCAGCGCCCACTCGGTGTAGCCGCGCACGGCCCCCGGATCCGGGTCCGGGACGAGCAGCGGATGCCGCTCGGCGAAGTAGGCGTTCAGCGGACGGCCCGCCAGGTGGTCCATCACCAGGAACCGGTGCTCGCCCAGCGTGAACCAGTCCCGGACCTCCGGCACCACCCCGGTGCCCGCCACCGCCTCCAGCGCCGCCTTCTCCCGTGCCAGCCGGGCCACCGCGTCGGCGCCGTCCGCCGCGAGCCCCGCGTGCGGCCGTCCCTCCTTGAGCACCACGCGCCGGCCGTCCCGGGTGTCGGTCCCGGCGTACACCCCGCCGCCGTTGGAGAAGTGCAGCGCCTTCTCGATCCGGTACGGCAGGTCGCCCACCGTGGTGGCGTCGCGCGCCGCCAGCTGCGGCCGCAGGAACTCCGGCAGCGTCACCCACGCAGGGACCTGGAAGGAGGGCGCCCGCCGGTCCGGGACGAGCTTGCCCGCGCCGTCCCGCACCGCGGTCACCAGCGAGCCCCGCTCGTCCACCACGTACGTACGCGCGAAGGCGCCGTAGCGGACGTACAGCGGGCCGCCGTTCCAGCGCAGGTCGGTCAGGATGTACGGCCCCTCGAAGCCCTCCAGGAGGGCGCCCAGCTGGCGCAGCACCTGCTGGAGCCGTTCCTCGCCGTCCGGGTAGACGGTGACGAACTTGCCGCTGGTGTCGCGGCCCGCGTACTTGGCGTTGCGCAGGTGCAGCAGATGCGGGCCCGGCACGAACTTGAACGGGATGCGGCGCGGCACGCAGTAGTCCCACACGATCGCCGCGATCCGCTCCGCGTTCGCCCGGGTGGCCGACGAGTGGATCTTCCAGCCCTGAGCCGGCGACGGCAGCGGAGCGCCGTCCGCGCCGAGCGGGGTCATGGTCAGCCAGTCGCCGGACCGCGCCGCGCGCCAGCCCTCCGGCACCGCGCGCCGCGCCGTCGCGAACAGCGGTTCCGCCTGTGACCCGGCCGTCCCGAACCGGTCGGGTGTGTCGTAGAAGTGCCCGTCGGCGAGCGCGTACACCTCGTAGCGCCTGTCCATCCGCATCCCTTCCGTGGACCGCCCCTGACACTTTCAGGCGCCGCACGGTCGCGGACAGTCATGTCTGTCACGAGGTCACCGTGCACAACGCACGGGTCAAGACATGTTCGGTGGGTTTCGAGCGCGGGGGCCCGCCGGTCTCCGCGGAACGGTCGCAGGGGCTGCGCGGACGCCCCATAAGCGCTGTAATGGCGGCGTGGTCAGTGAGGGCGCTGCGGTACGCGGAACGAGAACGGATCGCGCCGAGATCGCCCTCGAAACGCTCATCGGCGATCGCGGCGCACCCGAGCGGCTTCGCCGCGTGCTCGAACAGGCGCTGGTGTTCTCCGGTGCGGCGTTCGCCGGGGTGTACACGCTCGGCGACGAGGGAGCGGTGCTCCGCCTCGCCGAGTGCGCCGGCGTGCCCCGCACCCTGTACGGGCTGCGCGACGCCTACCCGGCCGTGGGCCAGTCCCCGGCCGCCGAGGTCCACCGCAGCGGCCGGCCCCTGTGGCTCGGCCCCGCGGAACTGAACGACTGCCCCGAGGCCCGGCGGACCCCGGCCCAGGACTTCTCCCTGGCCGTCCTGCCGGTGCCCGGCGGCGCCGGGCTTCTGGTGGCCGTCAGCGAACGAGACGACGGATTCGGTCCCGAGGACCGTGCCTGCCTGGACCTCGTGGCCGGCGCGGTCCACCTGCCCGGCCCGCCCCCCACGGCCGCCGACCCCGGCGAACTGGCCGGCGACGCGTTCAGCCTCGCCATGGACACCGGCCGCATCGAGGTCGGCGACGGCATCCTGGACCTCTTCCGGATGGAGCGCCGTGA
This sequence comes from Streptomyces sp. NPDC020958, assembly GCF_055562175.1. Taxonomy (NCBI): domain Bacteria; kingdom Bacillati; phylum Actinomycetota; class Actinomycetes; order Kitasatosporales; family Streptomycetaceae; genus Streptomyces; species Streptomyces sp. NPDC020958. The sequence continues at coordinate 829,677 of NZ_JBVHFU010000001.1, forward strand.
TTTCGACGGCAAGGTCGAGACGCTGCTGGCCCGCACCGTCCCCGAGGACGTCCCCGCCCTGATGTCGGTCGTCGAGGCGGACCACATGTCCATCGGCGACCGCGAGCTGGAGTTCCGCGTCCTGCAGCCCTCGGGGCCGCCCAGGTGGCTCAGACTGCGCGGCCGGCTGGTGCCCGGCGGCGAGGGCCGCCCGGCCCGGCTGGCCGGGACCGTCGACGACGCCTCCACCCTCCGGTCCGACGTCACCGACGTGGCCCGGGTCCAGCGGCTCGCCGCCGCCCTGGCCACCGCCGGCACGGTCAAGGACGTCAGCCAGGCCGTCGTCACCGCGCTGCGCGGACCGCTCAAGGCCGACCGGATCGCCCTGGCCGAGCTGGAGAACGACCGGCTGGTCGTGACCGTCCTCGACCCGCCCGACCCCGAGGCCTGGCCCGAGCTGTGGCGCAGCGAGTGGCGCACCGAGTGGCCGGACGCGCCCGTGCGCTCGATGCCCACCCTGGCCGCCGCCCTGCGCGAGGGCCGCGCCCGCATCTGGCCCGCCCCGACCACCCTGGAACCCGCCCTCGCCGAGGTCGGCCCCGGCGGTCTCGCCATCCTGCCGCTGCCGGCCGGCGGCCGGATGGCCGGCGCCTGCCTGATCGGCTGGGACAGCCCGCACGACTTCGGACCCGACGAGCGCGCCCTGCTCACCGCCTCCGCGGGCCTCGCCGGGGAGGCGCTGATGCGCGCCCACGCCTTCGACGCCGAGCATGAACTCGTCGGCATGCTCCAGCGCACCCTGCTGCCCCGCCGGCTGCCCGCCCTGCCCGGCGCGGTCGCCGTCGCCCGCTACCTGCCGACCACCCAGGGCCTGGAGGTGGGCGGTGACTGGTACGACGTGATCCCGCTGCCCGACAACCACGTGGCCCTCGTCATCGGTGACGTGCAGGGCCACAGCGCGGCCGCCGCCACCCTGATGGGCCAGATGCGCACCGCGCTGCGCGCCTACGCGGCCGAGGGACACACCCCGGACGTGGTCGTCTCGCACGCCAACCGGCTCCTGATGGACATGGAGAGCGACCTCTTCGCCACCTGCTGCTACGTCGACGTCGACATGGAGGAGGGCACCGCCTGGTGCGTGCGCGCCGGGCATCTGCCGCCCGTGCTGCGTCACCCGGACGGAGCAACGGAGATCGCCGAGACCGAGGGCGGCCCCCCGCTGGGCGTCCTGACCCAGACCGAGTTCCCCATGACCCAGCTCAGCCTGCGCCCCGGCACCGTGCTGGCCCTCACCACGGACGGCCTGGTCGAGCGGCCCGACGCCGACATCGACGACGGCATGGCGGGTTTCGCCGGCGACCTCGCCGGCTCCGACCCCGCCCACCTCGGCCTGGTCGCCGACGCCCTGCTCGGCAACGCCCCCCGCGCCGACGACGTGGCCCTGCTGCTGATGCGCTACGACGGCATGGCGGTGCGTCCGCTGCGGGAGAGCTGGACGGTGTGGCGGGTCCCGGAGGCCGCCCGACACGCCCGCCGCTTCAGCAAGCGCAGCCTGCGCTCCTGGGGCGTCACCGACGACGCCATGGACGTCGCCCTGCTGGTGGTCTCCGAACTCGTCACCAACGCCCTCATCCACACCGAAGGACCGGTCCGGCTCGACCTGACCCTGGTCGACCACCGGCTGCGCATCGCCGTCGCCGACGCCTCGCCGCGCAGCCCGGTGAAACCCACCAACATCGGCTGGGAGGCCACCGGCGGGCGCGGCATCCTGCTCGTCGAGGCGGTGTCGGCCGCCTGGGGGACCGTACCGGTCAGCGGCGGGAAGCAGGTGTGGGCGGACCTCGTCCTCGACGGCTGAGCACCGGGCGGTGCCTTTCCGGCCGTCTCGGGAGGCGCCGCGGGCCGAGCCTTCTTAATGTCTTGTCGTGGCACACACCTTCGAAGAACTGGTGGCGAAGCACCGCGCGGCCGACACGGCCCACGACATGGTCCTGGAACTGCGGGACGCCTACGGGCCGCCGGCCCGGCAGGCGCCCGGCGGCGCCCAGTCGGCGACCTACGAGACGGCCCTGCGCGCCTGGCGCGACCTGGCCCGCGACGAACAGACCGCGGTGAGCGAGTACGCCCGCGACCAGGGCCGCTCGCGGGCCGAGGTGGAGGCGGAGGTGGCACGGGCGGCTGCCGATCCGGGAGCCTGAAATCGACGCACAAAACGGGCGGAAAGCCGGTTGGCGGCACCTCGTGGTCACATGGCACCCCCACCAGGGCCATACTGTCGTGACCAGTCAGGAAAACGGAAGAACATCTCAATCAGATGTTCACCTATAAGGTGTAGCGAATGAAGGCTTTGGTGCTCTCCGGCGGTGCCGGAACCCGGCTGCGGCCGATCACCCACACATCGGCGAAGCAGCTCGTGCCGGTGGCGAACAAACCCGTGCTGTTCTACGGGCTCGAATCCCTTGCCGCCGCGGGCGTCACCGAGGTCGGGATGATCGTCGGCGACACCGCCGCCGAGATCGAGGAAGCGGTCGGCGACGGATCGAAGTTCGGTCTGAACGTCACCTACATCCCCCAGGAGCAACCGCTGGGCCTGGCCCACGCGGTGCTCATCGCGCGGGAATTCCTCGGTGACGACGACTTCGTGATGTACCTCGGCGACAACTTCATCGTCGGCGGCATCAGCGGACTCGTCGACGAGTTCCGCGAGACCCGGCCCGACGCCCAGATCCTCCTCACGCACGTGCCCAACCCGCGGGCCTTCGGTGTCGCCGAGCTCGACGCCGACGGGCAGGTGGTCGGCCTGGAGGAGAAGCCGCAGGAGCCCAAGAGCGACCTGGCACTGGTGGGCGTGTACCTCTTCACGCCCGCCATCCACGACGCCGTGCGCGCCATCAAGCCGTCCTGGCGCGGCGAGCTGGAGATCACCCACGCCATCCAGCACCTCATCGACCAGCGTGCCGACGTGCGCTCCACGGTGATCAAGGGCTACTGGAAGGACACCGGCAACGTCGTCGACATGCTGGAGGTCAACCGGACCGTCCTGGAGGCGCAGGAGCCGCGCATCGACGGCGAGGTCGACGAGGCCACCCAGATCGTCGGCCGCGTGGTCGTCGAGGCCGGTGCGCGCGTCACGGGCTCCCGGATCGTCGGTCCGGTCGTGATCGGCTCCGGTACCGTCGTCAGCGACTCGTACGTGGGCCCCTTCACGTCGGTCGCGGAGAACTGCCGGATCACCGCGAGTGAGCTGGAGTTCTCCATAGTGCTGCGGGACTCCTCCATCGACGGGGTGGGCAGGATCGAGTCCTCGCTGATCGGCCGGCACGTCGAGGTGACCCCGGCACCCGGCACCCCCAGCGCCCACCGCCTCGTTCTCGGAGACCACAGCAAGGTGCAGATCCGTTCATGAATCTCCTCGTCACCGGCGCCGCCGGCTTCATCGGCTCCACGTACGTCCGCGGTCTGCTCGCCGCCGACGGCCCCGACGCGCCGCACATCACCGTGCTGGACAAGCTCACCTACGCGGGCACCCTGACCAACCTGCCCGAGTCGCACCCCCGCCTCACCTTCGTGCAGGGCGACATCTGCGACGCCGAGCTGGTCGACAAGCTCATGGCCGAGGCCGACCAGGTCGTGCACTTCGCCGCCGAGTCGCACGTCGACCGCTCCATCGACGGCGCGGGCGCGTTCGTCCGCACCAACGTGGTCGGCACCCAGACGCTGCTGGACGCGGCGCTGCGCCACGACGTCGGCCCGTTCGTGCACGTCTCCACCGACGAGGTCTACGGCTCCATCGAGACCGGCTCCTGGCCCGAGAGCCACCCGCTCCAGCCGAACTCGCCGTACTCCGCCTCCAAGGCCTCCTCGGACCTGCTGGCGCTGGCCTTCCACCGCACCCACGGCATGGACGTCCGCGTCACCCGCTGCTCCAACAACTACGGGCCGCACCAGTTCCCCGAGAAGGTCATCCCGCTCTTCGTGAGCAACCTCCTCGACGGCAAGAACGTCCCGCTCTACGGCGACGGCAGCAACGTCCGCGACTGGCTGCACGTCGAGGACCACTGCCAGGGCATCGACCTGGTCCGCACCGGCGGCCGGGCCGGCGAGGTCTACAACATCGGCGGCGGCACCGAGCTCAGCAACAAGGAGCTCACCGGCCTGCTCCTGGAGGCCTGCGGCGCCGACTGGGACCGCGTGGACCGGGTGGCCGACCGCAAGGGCCACGACCAGCGCTACTCCGTCGACTGGAGCAAGATCCGCGACGAGCTGGGCTACGCCCCCAAGCACGACTTCACCTCCGGCCTGGCCGACACCGTCGCCTGGTACCGCGACAACCGTGACTGGTGGGAGCCGCTCAAGGAGCGTGCCGCCCTGGAGTCCCGCAAGGAGCAGGAGAAGCACTGATGAAGTGGCTCGTCGCCGGCGCGGCCGGGATGCTCGGCCAGGACGTGGTCGAGGAACTCCGGCGCCGGGGTGAGGAGGTCGTGCCGCTCGGCCGGGACGACCTCGACATCACCAGCGCCGACTCGGTGGAGTCGGCCCTCGCCGGGCACACGCCCGACCTGGTGGTGAACTGCGCCGCGTACACCGCCGTCGACGACGCCGAGACCGACGAGGAGCGGGCCCTGCTGATCAACGGCACGGGCCCGCGCCTGCTGGCCCGTGCCGCCGCCCGGCACGGCGCCCGCCTCGTGCACGTCTCCACGGACTACGTCTTCGACGGCGAGGCCCGCAGCACACCGTACCCGGAGGACCACCCCACGGCGCCCAGGACCGCCTACGGCCGCACCAAGCTGGCCGGCGAGCGCGCCGTCCTGGAAGAGCTCCCGGGTGCCAGTGCCGTGGTCCGCACGGCCTGGCTGTACGGCGTGCACGGCCGCAGTTTCGTCCGCACGATGCTCGAGCTGGAGCAGAAGCTGGACACCGTGGACGTCGTCGACGACCAGCGCGGGCAGCCCACCTGGACCGCCGACCTTGCCATACGTATTGCACAGCTTGGCCCAAGGATCTCCCAAGGGGCCAATGTTCACGGTATGTTCCACGGAACCAGTTCCGGTGAGGCCAGCTGGTACGACCTGGCCCGGGAGGTGTTCCGGCTCGCCGGGGCGGATCCCGAGCGGGTGCGCCCCACCGACAGCCGGGCCTTCGTCCGGCCCGCGCCCCGACCGGCGTACAGCGCCCTGGGGCATGCCCGATGGCGTGAGATCGGTCTGGAGCCGTCCCGGGACTGGAGGTCAGCATTGCAGGATGCACTGCCCCAGATCCGCAAGGAGATGTCCCAGTGAAAAGGCACGAGTTCCTCCGGGAACTCCACAAGGTCAGCGCGAACCGCAACTACCTGGAGATCGGTGTCAACGACGGCCGCAGTCTGACGCTCTCCAGAGTCCCCAGCATCGCGATCGACCCCGCCTTCAAGGTGGTCTCGGAGATCCGCTGCGACGTGCACCTCGCCAAGGCGACCAGTGACGACTTCTTCGCCAGGGAGAACCCCCTGGCGCACCTCAGGGGAGGCCGTCACCCGCTGCGCAACGTCGCGCGCAACCGCAGCCCGTTCGGCTACTGGCAGCGGACCACGCTCGACCTGTCGTTCATCGACGGCATGCACCTGTTCGAGTACGCGCTGCGGGACTTCATCAACATCGAGCGGCACTCCGACTGGGCGAGTGTGATCGTCTTCGACGACATGCTGCCGCGCAACGTCGACGAGGCGGCCCGTGACCGCCACACGGACGCGTGGACGGGCGACGTCTACAAGCTCGTCGAGATCCTCAACCGGTACCGCCCCGACCTGGTGACCGTCCTGGTCGACACGGCCCCCACCGGCCAGCTCGTCGTCTTCGGGGCGGACCCGTCGAACACCGTCCTCAAGGACAAGTACGACGAGATCATCGCGGAGTTCGAGGTTCCGGACCCGCAGAAGGTCCCGGAGTCGATCCTCGGCAGGACGACGGCGGTGACCCCGGAGCAGCTGGTCGGCGCGTCCTTCTGGAAGCCCCTGGTGGCCTCCCGCAACAGGGGGACCAAGCGAGAGCGAGGCTGGGAGCCACTGAGCCGCGCGCTGCGTCAGCTCACAGCGGGCTGAGCCCTCCGTGACACGGCGAGGCGCCACGACCCCGGGTCGTGGCGCCTCGCCTTTCGCATTCTCTGTTCAGCCGTCCGACCGCAGGGTCTCGTAGAACGCCACGCAGTCCGCGTACGACGGGAGCAGGCCGGCCTTCTCCGCCTCGGCCAGGGACGGGGCCTCGGCGTCCTTCTCCGACAGCACCGGCTCGAACCCTTCGGGCCACTCGATGCCCAGCGCGGGGTCGAGCGGGTTGATGCCGTGCTCGCGGCCGGGCGCGTACCCGGCCGAGCACAGGTAGACCACCGTGGCGTCGTCGGTCAGCGCCATGAAGGCGTGGCCGAGCCCCTCCGAGAGGAACACGGCGTGCCGGTTCTCCTCGTCGAGCCGGACCGCCTCCCAGCGGCCGAAGGTGGGGGAACCGACCCGGATGTCCACGATGACGTCCAGCACGGCTCCGCGCACGCACTTGACGTACTTGGACTGGCTCGGCGGCACGTCGGCGAAGTGGACGCCCCGCAGGACGCCCCGCCGGGAGACCGAGCAGTTGGCCTGCACGAGGTCGAGGTCGTAGCCGAGGGCCTCGCGGAACTCCTCCGCCTTGAACCACTCGTGGAAGCTGCCCCGGTCGTCGGGGAAGACCTTCGGCTCCTGGACCCAGGCGCCTTCGATGCTCAGCGGTCGCACGGTTCTTACTTGCCTTCCTGTCGTGCGGGCGTCCTGCCCCTGCCGAGTGCCCTGACCAGTGCGCGGCGCACCGGCAGCGGGAGCTTGCGGGCCAGTTTGCGGACGGCGCCGGGCCCGGACTTCGGGCCCGTGACGGCCGCTGCGGACTTCTTCGCGGCCGGCTTGACGACCTTCAGGCCCGCGGGGGAGTTGCGGACGACCAGCGGCAGCGTGAAGAAGCGCGGCTCCGCCACGTCCGCGAGCAGGGCCAGCGCGAGCCGCCAGCCGCCCTCCTGGAGCGACCGGACCGGCAGCGGGGCGTCCAGCACCGCTCCGCCGCCCTCCGCGGGCGACAGCGTGGCGGGCACCTCCAGCACCTCGACGGCGGGCTTGGGGCCGGTCAGCCGCACCGACGCCTTGACGTCCCCCTCGACGTGGAACGGCAGCACCGCGCGCAGCCGGTCCCCGGCCACCGTGAAGTCCTCGGGCTTGAGCTCGCCGAAGCCGAGCCGCTTGCTCGCCATGTCGACGTCGAGGGCGAAGTTGTTCTTGACCGTCCAGTACGGCAGCACACGCCGGCCACCGACCACGCCGGGGACCGGCACCGCGGGGAGCGGATCCCTGGACACCGGGAACAGCCGGTGCTCCCGGGTCCAGCCGCCGATCGTCAGCCGTACGAACGCGTCCCACAGGCCCGCCGTCAGCGGGGTGCCGCTGGCCGCGGTGGCCGGGTTCACGGTGGCCGTGGCCCGGACGACCAGGCGCACCCGGTCGGCCTCTCCCTCGACGGGCACGGTCTCGCGGGTCAGCTCGACCGGCTGGAAGAACTGCGCGTGGGTCTCGCGCTCGCGCACCACCAGGTCGACGTTGGCCTTGTTGAACCGGGCCGCGGTGCCGCGCTCCAGCCGGGAGATCGCCTCCGCGGCCGTCGCCGCCGGGCCCTCGGACGCGACGGCGGTGTCCGCCGGGTACGTCTTCGGGGCACCGTCCGCGGTGTACTCGGCGGTGAAGTCGAGCTTCAGGGCGCCGCCGTCCCAGACGACCCGCTCCAGCGCTGTCGAGGGGGTGACGGCCGCCTCCCACTCGGCGACGGCGAGCACGTCCTCGTAGCGGCCGGCGGCGGCCAGCTCGGCGACCACCCGCTGGGCCGGGCCGAGCAGGGCGAAGACGGACGGGCCCATCCGCTCGGCGATCACCTTGTGGATCTCGTCGAAGAGCTCCCTGCGGTAGTCGTCCGGCAGGTTGAGGAACCGCTTGCCGCGCAGCCGCTCGGTCATCTCGTTGTTCAGCCAGCGGTGGAACATCCGGTCGCGCTTGGCGCCGGGCTCGGTGTAGCGCTCGACGACGTCGAGGGCCTCCCGGAGGTTGCCGAAGTAGCCGACCGGGTCGAAGCGCTGGAAACCGGCGTTGGAGGCGTCCTCGCGCTTGATGTGGTAGTAGCAGACGTAGTCGCTGAGCACCGAGATGTTCGACGCGCGCAGGTAGGCCTCGGCGACGAAGACGTGGTCCTCGAGGCGCCGCCGGCCCTCGGGGAAGCGCAGCCCGATGCGGTCGAGGAAGGACCGGCGCAGCATCTTGTGCGGGGTCAGGCTGCTCATCAGCGGGGCGTTCTCGACGGTGGCCCGCGGGTGGTTGCGGCGGAACAGCTCCACCGGCACCGGGCGGCCCTTGCCGGCCATCTTGCCGATGACGAGGTCGGCCTCGTTGGCGACGCCGTAGTCGTACATCCGCTCCAGGGCCTCGTCGCCGAGGAAGTCGTCGTTGTCGACGAACATCACGAACTCGCCCTTGGAGGCGGCGATGCCGACGTTGCGGGGCTTGCCGGACCAGCCGGAGGGCTCCTGGTGGATGACCTGGATGTGCGGGTGCTCGGCCGCGAGCGCGTCCAGCCGGGCCGGGGTCTCGTCGGTGGAGCCGTCGTCCACGAAGATGACCTCGTACTCGTCGCGCGGCAGCGACTGCCGCAGCACCGAGGCGATGCAGTCCTCGATATAGGGTCCCGGGTTGTAGACAGGGACGACAACACTCACCTTGACCGGCATCCGGCTTCCTAGCCCCCTGGATAAAGCCGTCCGTTTCCCTGGACGGCACGTACATGTGGGCGAATGCTAACCCGGTCCCGACCTCGGGCGTGTCGCACCCCTCGGTCAAGACCGGGTCGTGAAGGGTCAGCCGCGCGTCAAATGTCCTGGTCAGCCGTGGGTCTTGGCCAAGAGTTCCAGTACCTCGGCCGTGCTGCCGGACTCACCGAGCCGGGGGAAAATCCGCTCCACGCTGTTGCGGTGCGCCTCGCCGTCGCCGTCGGCCATGGCGTCCGTGGCGAGCGTGACGTGGTAGCCGTGGGCGTAACCGTCGCGGGCGGTGGACTCCACGCCGATGCTGGTGGCGATGCCGGCCAGCACGATCTGGGTGACGCCCCGGCGGCGCAGCTGCACGTCGAGGTCCGTGCCGTGGAAGGCGCTCCAGTTGTGCTTCGTGACCAGGATGTCACCGGCGTGGCCGGACAGCTCGTCGACCACGACGTCCCAGCCCTCGGGGAAGGCGAGCCCGCGCGCCTGACGCTCGGTGCGGCCGGGCACGGCGTCGGCGAAGTCGGCCGCGAAGGAGACCCGGACGAGGGCCACGGGCAGGTCCTTGGCGCGGAAGGCGGCGGCGAGCTCGGCGGCGCGGGCCACCACCTCGGCACCGGAGTACGGCTGGGTGGGCATGGCCACGATGCCCTGCTGGAGGTCGACGACGACGAGGGCGGTGCGCGGGTCGAGGGTGCTCAGAGTCATGGGGTGGATCAGGCCTTTCGATGGGCTTGAGAAGGTTGTGTGTTTTTGGGGGTTTCAGGGGTGAGCCGGGTCAGCGAGCGGTCCGGCAGGGTGATCGCCAGCAGCAGTGCGGAGCCGACGAGCATGAACAGGGCCAGGCCGTGCAGCCCGCCCGTGTCGGCGTGGTGCGGGTAGAACGCCGCGGTGGCGGCGGAGGCCCCGAGCGCGCCGAGGTACATGAAGGTGCGCAGCAGCCCGGCGGCGGACCCGATCCGCTCCGGGTCGGCCTGCCGGTACAGCGCGGTCTGGGCGGCGAGCCCGAGCAGCCCCTGGGGGACGCCGAGCAGCGCGCCGACCGCGAACAGCAGCCAGAGCGGGCTGCCGGCGCCGACCAGCAGCAGGGCCGCGCAGCCCGCGATCTGCAGCACGGAGCCGGCCACCAGCTTGCCGCGGACGGCCTCCCGGCGGCCGGTGACCGTGGCGGTGACGAGCGCGGCGGCCGACAGCGGCAGCAGCACGAGCCCGGTCGTGGAGGCGCCGAGCCCGCGGCCCTGCTCCAGCCACTGCGTGTAGCCGTACAGGAAGGCGTACGAGGTGGTGTACGCGAGGAGCTGGCGTACGTAGGTGACGACGAGCGGCACGTTGCCGCCGAGCACTCGCAGGTCGATGAACGGGTCGGGCACCCGCAGCTCCCGGGCCGCGAACGCGGCGGCCGTGACGACGGCCAGGGCGGGCAGGTACCAGCGGTCGGCCCGGGGGCCCATCAGGAACAGCATCAGCGAGACCAGCAGGACGGCGAACAGGGCCATGCCGGCCAGGTCCGTGCGCTGGGGCCGGGCGGGGGCCGCGGTCCTCGGCAGCCACTTCACGCCGAGGGCCAGACAGGCCACGGAGAGCGGCACGTTGACGGCGAACACCAGGTGCCAGCCGCCGGCGCCGATCAGCAGCCCGCCCAGCGTCGGACCGATCACGGCCACCGTCTGGCCGGACACGGCGAGCGCGGTCAGCACCCCGGCAGGGCTGTCCTGACCGGTGCGCTCGGCCTCGCTCCGGGTCAGCCGCATCGCCGCCGGATACGCGGCCGACGTGCCGAACCCGAGCAGCACCCGCGCCGCGATCAGCACGCCCAGTGAGGGCGCCAGCATGCCCGCCAGTCCGGCGACGCCCACCAGGCCGGTCCCGAAGAGGTAGAGCCTGCGCGGCCCGTACACGTCCACGAGCCGTCCGATCACCGGCTGCCCCACCGCGGTCGCCAGGTACAGCGCGGTGACCAGCCACACCGTCTCGGCGGGTGGTGCCCCGAAGGCGATGCCGATCGGCACCAGGGCCACGGCGATCATCGAGGAGTTGATCGGGTTCAGTACGGAGCCCAGGACCATCGGCGCGATCAGCCGCCGGTCGAAGCCGGCGGGCGCCGGACGGGTGTCCGCGCGGGTGCCCGAGGTGAGCCTGGGTATCACGGGCGCGACAGCCGTTCGAGCAGTTCGATGGCGGTGAGCAGGGTGCGGCGCTCGTCATCGGTGTACCGGTCCTGGAAGGCGCGGGCCAGCCACTCGTCGCGCGCCTGCCGGTTGCCCTCGACACGGGCCTGGCCGGCCTCGGTGAGGGTCACCAGCTGGCGGCGGCCGTCGGACGGGTCCGGGGAGCGCCGGATCAGGCCGTGCTGGTCCAGCGCGGCCAGGGTCGCGGCCATCGACTGCGGGCGCACCCCCTCGGCTGAGGCCAGCGCGCTGGCCGTGGCCGCGCCGTGCTTCGACACCAGGGTCAGCGCCGACTCCTGCGACGGGGTGAGGTCCGCGTCCCGGGCGACCTCCCGGATGCGGCGGCGCAGCCTGCTGAACATCACCCGCAGGTCGCGGGCCGCCCGGGTCGCGGTATCGGAGATCTCTGTCATGCGGGCCACCATAGAACCGTCAGCTGAAACTGTCCAGTCTGAACTGTTCAGTCGGAGCTGTTCAGTTCAGACTAAAGATCTTTCCAGGTCGGTTAGGCTGACGGCGTGCGCCTGCTCCTGACCTCCGACACGCACCTCCCGAAGCGGGCCAAGCGGCTTCCGGACCTGCTGCTTGCCGAACTCCCGCGTGCGGACGTCGTGATCCACGCCGGTGACTGGGTCGACGAGGCCACCCTCGACCTGCTGGAGACCGGCAGCCGCCGCATCATCGGCGTGTACGGCAACAACGACGGCCCCGGCCTGCGCGCCCGGCTCCCCGAGGTGGCGTACGCCGAACTCGGCGGGCTGCGCTTCGGGGTGGTCCACGAGACCGGCGCCGCCCAGGGCCGCGAGGCCCGCTGCGCCGGCCGCTTCCCGGACCTGGACGTCCTCGTGTTCGGGCACAGCCACATCCCCTGGGACACCACCGCCCCGGGCGGGCTGCGGCTGCTCAACCCCGGCTCGCCGACCGACCGCCGCCGCCAGCCCCACTGCACCTACCTGACCGCGACCGTCGCCGACGGCACCCTCACCGAGGTCACCCTGCACCGGCTGCCACCGCGCTGACCGGCCGCCGGGCGGGGGCTCACCCGGCGGTGGCCGGGTGGATGGCGCCGCTGGTCGTCGTCAGGGGTGCGCCGCTTCCGCCCCAGCGCAGCGCGACGATCTCGGCGGCCACGGACACGGCGACCTCCTCGGGCGTACGGGCGCCGAGGTCGAGGCCCGACGGGGAGCGCAGCCTGGACAGCTGCGCCTCGGTGAGACCTGCCTCGGTCAGCCGGGCCAGGCGCTCCTCGTGGGTCCTGCGGCTGCCCATCGCCCCGATGTAGGCGGCCGGCCGGCGCAACGCCTCCTCCAGCAGCGGCACGTCGAACTTCGGATCGTGGGTGAGGACGCAGACCACCGTGCGGTCGTCGGTCTCCGTGCCGCCCAGGTAGCGGTGCGGCCAGTCGACGACCACCTCGACGGCGGCCGGGAACCGCTTGGGTGTGGCGAAGACCGGACGGGCGTCGCACACGGTGACCCGGTAGCCGAGGAAGTCCCCGATGCGGGCCACCGCGGCCGCGTAGTCGATCGCGCCGAAGACCAGCATGCGGGGCGGCGGCGCGAACGACTGCAGGAACACGGTGACCGCGTCCTCCCGGCGCTCGCCGTGCGGACCGTAGTGCCTCAGCACCGACACGCCGAGGGCGAGTTCGCCGCGGGCGTCGGCGGTGACCGCGACGTCGAGGCCGCCCGTGCCCAGCGTGCCCGCCGCCCGGTCAGGCCAGACGGCGAGGCTCGCGCCGCGCGGCGCGAGCCCGTCCACGACCGTGGCGACGGTCACCGGCTCGCCCGCGGCGACCGACGCCGCGACCGCGCCGAGCTGCGGGTCGGAGCCCGGGGTCACCGGCCGGACCAGCAGGGTGATCTCGCCGCCGCAGGTCAGCCCCACCGCGAACGCGTCCGCGTCGCTGTAGCCGAAGGTCCGCAGCCGGGGTTCGCCGCTCGCCACCACCTCCCGCGCCAGTTCGAACACGGCGCCCTCCACGCAGCCGCCGGAGACGCTGCCCACCACCTCGTCGTCCGGGCCCACCGCCATGGCCGCACCGGGCCCGCGCGGCGCACTGCGGCTCACCGAGACCACCGTGGCCAGACCGAACGGGCGCCCGTCCGCGTGCCAGTCGGCCAACGCCGGCAGGATCTCACGCACCATCCGCTCCTCTCCGGGCCCGGGCCCCGCGCGACCGGGCCGTGCCGTAGGGAGGTCCGCCCGGGCGCGCCGGGCAGCAGGTCGGGTTCCCCGCCGCGCCGCGGCGACTCCCGTACGGTGCGCCAGGGACGGGCATCCCGGTGCTCGCGGCAGCCCGGCACAGCCGGCGAGCGCTGGGGCGGGTGCGACCGGCCGCAGTCGACGCCGAGCATCTCTTGCCGGTGCGGCGGTCCCCCAGCCGGGGCGTTAATCCGTTGCGGCAGGGGGACCGCCCCTGCTGCACTGCTCACTGCTCCCGACCCGACGTCACCCGGAGAGGACCACCCGATGCGCGCTGCGTGCATGTCCACCCAGGAAGGAATCCCACCCATGCCGAAGGACATCACGCTCAGTGCATCTGCTCAATCTCGGAATCCTCGCGCACGTCGACGCGGGTAAGACCAGCCTGACCGAACGGCTGCTGTACACGGCCGGGGTCATCGACGAACTCGGCAGTGTCGACGCCGGCAGCACCCGGACCGACACCCTCGCGCTGGAACGGCGGCGCGGGATCACCATCAAGTCGGCGGTCGTGTCGTTCCCGCTGGACGGGGTGACCGTCAACCTCATCGACACCCCCGGGCACCCGGACTTCATCGCCGAGGTGGAGCGGGTCCTCGGCGTCCTCGACGGGGCGGTCCTGGTGGTCTCGGCGGTGGAAGGCGTCCAGGCGCAGACCCGCGTGCTGATGCGGACCCTGCGCAGGCTGGGCATCCCCACGCTGGTCTTCGTGAACAAGATCGACCGGCGGGGTGCCCGGGACGAGGCCGTGCTCGCCCAGCTGACCCGCAGGCTCGCCGTCCCGCTCGTCCCCATGGGCCGGGCCGCCGGACTCGGCACCCGCGCGGCCCGGTTCGTGCCCGGCCTCGGCCCCACCGCGCCGGAGGTGCTCGCGGACCACGACGACGCGCTGCTCGCCGCGTACCTGGACGGCGGTGTCCCCGACGGCCGGCTGCGGGCGGCCCTCGCCGACCAGACCGGGCGGTGCCTGGTCCATCCGGTGTACTTCGGTTCCGCCGTCACGGGCGCCGGGGTGCCCGACCTGATCGCCGGTGTCGAGGGGCTGCTTCCGGCGGCAGGCGGCGATCCGGCGGGCCCGGTCTCCGGCACGGTCTTCAAGGTGGAGCGGGGGCCGGCGGGGGAGCAGATCGCCTACGCGCGGATCTACTCCGGCACGCTCCGGGTACGCGAGCGGATCCCGTTCGGCGGCACCGGCACCGGCACCGGCACCGGCACCGACGCGCACGCCGGCGTCCGGGCGGAGGGGCGGGTCACCGGGCTGTCCGTCTTCGAGCGGGGTGCCGAGCGCCGGCAGGACAGTGCCGGCGCCGGGCGGATCGTCAAGGTGTGGGGGCTCGGCGGCGTCCGGATCGGAGACGCGCTCGGCCGGCCGGCCCGCGCGTACGTGCACCACTTCGCACCCCCGACCCTGGAGACCGTCGTCGTCCCGGGCCCCGGCACCGACCGCCGCTCCCTGCACATCGCCCTCACCCAGCTCGCCGAGCAGGACCCGCTGATCGACGTCCGGCACGACGAGGTACGGCGGGAGAGCTCCGTCTCCCTGTACGGCGAGGTCCAGAAGGAGGTCGTCCAGGCGACCCTCGCCGACGAGTACGGCCTCGACGTCACCTTCCGGGAGACCACCACCGTCTACGTCGAGCGGATCGCCGGGACGGGAGCCGCCGTCGAGTTCAACAAGAAGGACGGCAACCCCTTCCTCGCCACGGTCGGCCTGCGGGTGGAGCCGGCCCCGGTCGGCGCGGGCGTCGGCTTCCGCCTGGAGGTGGAGCTCGGCTCCATGCCGTACGCCTTCTTCAAGGCCGTCGAGGACACCGTGCGGGAGACCCTCACCCAGGGGCTGCACGGCTGGCGGATCCCGGACGCCACCGTGACCATGACCCATTCCGGTTACTCGCCCCGGCAGAGCCACGCCCACCAGGGCTTCGACAAGAGCATGTCCAGCACCGGCCAGGACTTCCGCGGGCTGACCCCGCTCGTGCTGACCGAGGCGCTGCGACGGGCCGGCACACGGGTGCACGAGCCGATGCACCGCTTCCGTCTGGAGGCCCCCGCGGACACGCTCGGCGCGCTGCTCCCGGTGCTCACCCGGCTCGGCGCGCTGCCCCGGCGCACCGGCACCGAGGCCGCGCTCTGCGTGCTGGAGGGGGTGGTCCCCGCGGCCCGGGTGCACCGGCTGGAGCAGCTGCTGCCCGGTCTGACCCGGGGGGAGGGAGAGCTGGAGAGCGCCTTCGACCACTACGCACCCGTGGCACACGGGACGGTCCCCGAACGCGCGCGTACCGATCACAATCCGCTCGACCGGAAGGAGTATCTGTTGAAGGTGACCGGCCGTGTGAGCGGGTGAGCGCCAAGTGCCGCACAGGTATTCAACTTACTCATGAGTCAGAAGTATTGACGGTGTCCGGAAAGCACCGGACTGTAATGAGCATGACCAGTATCCGGGCACGTTTGATCGTTGTCCTGGTTGTCCTCTGCGGATTCCTCGCGGTGGCGGGCGCCCCGTCCGCCTCCGCAGCCACCCCGTCCGACTCCCTCTGGTTCGACGGCACCTCGCTCACCGTGCAGAACGGCCGACTCGTCGACGGCCAGGGCCGTGAGGTCGTCCTGCGCGGCTACAACGTCTCCGGCGAGACCAAGCTGGCGGAGAACAACGGCCTGCCCTTCGCCTCCGTCGCCGACGCGAAGAAGTCGGCCACCGCGCTGCGTGCCCTCGGCGGCGGCAACGCCGTGCGCTTCCTGCTCTCCTGGGCGTACGCCGAACCCGTGCAGGGCCAGGTCAGCACCACCTACCTGGCCGCCGTGACCGCGCAGATGCAGGCCTTCCTGGACGCCGGCATCCGGGTCTTCCCCGACTTCCATCAGGACCTGTACTCCCGCTACCTGTTCAACTCGGGCAGCTGGTACACCGGTGACGGCGCCCCGGCGTGGGCGGTGGCGCTGGGCGGCTATCCCGCCGAGTCCTGCGGCATCTGCCTCTTCTGGGGCCAGAACATCACCCAGAACGCGGCCGTCCAGAAGGGCCAGTACGACTTCTGGCACGACAACTACGGCCTCCAGGACGCCTTCCTGGCCACGGCCCAGACCACCATGACCTACCTGGCCCAGCACCTGACCACGGACGAGTTCGCGGGCGTCGTCGGCTTCGACCCCTACAACGAGCCCTACGCCGGCTCCTACGACTCCGGTGAGACCTCCCGCACCTGGGAGCAGAACCGGCTCTGGCCGTTCTACCAGAAGTTCCGGGCCCGGATGGACGCCGCCGGCTGGACCGCCAAGCCCGCCCTCGTCGAGCCCAACCTCTTCTGGAACGCCAACATCGACGCGCAGAAGCAGCCGGGCGGCCTGCTGGACGCGGGCACGCTCGGCTCCCGCTACGTCTTCAACACCCACTTCTACGACCAGAAGGCCATCTCCGGCATCCTGATGTGGGGAAACGCCTCCGACGGCCAGTACTCCGCCGACTTCGGCACCGTCCGCGACCGCGCGTCGGCCGCCGGGACCACGGCGGTCGTCAGCGAGTTCGGACACCCGCTGTCGGGTACCACCGCGGGCAAGGCGCCGACTGTCGACAAGGCCATGTACCAGGCCCTCGACTCCCGCCTGCCCGGATCGAGCTGGTGGACCACCCCGGCGTCCTCGGGCCCGGTCCTCTCCGGTACCCAGTGGCAGTGGGACATCTACAGCGGCCGGCACCACGAGCTGATGAACGGCAACGCGAGCAAGGTGCTCACCTCGGGTGACGCCTGGAACGACGAGGACCTCTCGGCCGTGAGGACGGACGACTCCGGCACCGTGACACTCCGTCAGGACGCCCGGCTGCTCGACCGGGTCTACCCGGGCGCCACCGCGGGCACCACCCTCGCCTTCACCTACGAGGACCGCTCCCGGGACGGCTCGACGACCCTGACCTGGAACCCGGTGCCCAGCTCGCTGCCGAACGTGGCCGCGCTGGTCGGCTCCGGCCAGTACGCCGTCCAGGTCTGGCGCTCCTCCGGCTCCACCGCACCCACCGAACTCCACCTGCCCGCCTCCTTCCCGACCGCGTCCACCACCGTCGTCTCCGACCTGGGCACGGCCTACGCACCCCCGGCGTACTCGTCCTCGAACCCGGTCGGCGTGGCGGCGGAACCGGGCGGCACGGGCAGCCGCCGGCTGCTGCTCGGCGACGCGGACTCCGGCGTGCTGCACTTCGCGCTGGTGACCAACGGGGCGACCGCGCCGAGTGCCACGCTGCTGAACGCGGCCAGGTCGGAACTGGCCGCCTGGGTGGCGGCGAAGTTCTGAGCAGGACTTCGGCCTCCGGGGTCCCGCCTGACCCCGGAGGCCGAAGTGGGTGGGGGCGCGTCAACTCGACGAGGCGCCCGTCCAGTCGGCCTGCACATGGCCGAGCCGGACCCGCTGCGGGTGGTCGCCGACCGGGACCGAGGTCACCTTCTGGCCGGTGGCGAAGTCGATCGCCGTCACCTGGTCGGCGCCGCTCTCGGAGATGATGCAGTCCTTGCCGTCACCGCTCACCGTGGCCCAGTACGGGGTGGACGCGGTGATGAGCGGACCTTCCTGGAGGGTGGCCCGGTCGACGACGGTGGCGTAGTTGTCCATCGTCCCGGCCACGCACAGCTTGGTGCCGTCCGGCTTCATGGAGATGCCGTGGTGGCGCGAGTCGAGGAGCCAGGTGGTGCGGTCCGTGCTGGTCGCGGGGTTGGCCGGCAGGGTCTTCATCCGGGTGATCTTGTCGCTGGCGATGTCGTACTCCAGAAAGCCGTTGAAGAACGACACCTGGAAGTACATCTTCGAGAAGTCGGGGGTGAAGGCGGCGGGCCGGACCGCGTCCGAGAAGTCCTTCAGGCCGAACGCGTCCAGCCGGGCGCGCATGTCGATCGTCTTGACCTGCTTGAAGGTCGTGGCGTCGGCGATGGTGATGTGCCGGTCGCCCTTGGTCCAGTCCCAGCCGGGGTCGTCGAGCGAGGTGGTGACCTCACCGATCGACATGTTCCAGATGTACTTGCCGTCGGGGGTGAAGACGTTCTCGTGCGGCTTGTCACCGGTGGCGAACTCGCCCAGTTCCTTACCGGTGTTGATGTCCAGCACCTGCACCTTGTCCGCGGTGGACGCCGACACCGCGACCTTGGTGCCGTCCGGGGAGACGGCCATGTGGTCGGCGCGGTAACCGGCGACCGGGAAGCGCCAGTTGACCTTGTCGGTGGCCAGGTCGATGGAGACGACGTCGGCGAAGCTCGGGCGCGAGACCACCACGGACCTGCCGTCCGGCGTGGAGTACATGTCGTCCGCGTACTGGTCGTGGCCCTGGCCGACCTCGTTGCGAATGGACGTGTAGTAGATCCACTTGATCGGGTCGGCGTTGATCTCGGCGATCCGCGCGTCCTTGTCGGGGATGACGTTGAGCTGGCCGACCTTGGCGAAGTCACCGGTGGCGTTCAGGACGGTCGCGGTGCCGTCCCAGTTGTTCCCGACGAACAGCACCTGGCGCAGGGAGGCGTCGGCCGCGGCGGTGGCGGCGGTCGCGGGCGCGGTGACGGTCAGTGCGAGGGCGGCGGCCACGGAGCAAAGGTGCCTGGTTCTGATGGCAGGCATGAGTGCTCTCTCCTCTGATGGGGGTGTGGGGCGCGCGTGCGGTCAGGGGGCACGGAATCTGAACACGGGCGCGTTCAAATGAACTTACTGAAAAGTAAGGACGGGTGCCCCTACTCCACAAGAGGCGTACACGACAAAATTGGCCACGGGTGGACGACGGAGGGGGCAGTGTTGGCGGGCAGGCTCAAGGCGCCGACGGGTCGCTACGGCGGCCGGTCCGCCGAAGAACGCAAGGCCGAGCGGCGTCGGCGGTTCCTGGACGCCGCGCTCCAGCTCTTCGGCGGGGCACCGGGGTTTCGCGCGACGACCGTGGCCGCACTGAGTCAGCAGGCGGGCCTGTCGACCCGGCAGTTCTACGAGGAGTTCGAGACCCTGGAGGACGTGCTCGCCGCGCTGCACCTGGAGGTGAACGGGTGGGCCGAGGGGGCGGTGCGGGACGCCCTCGCGGAGGCGGAGACGTTGTCGTTGGTCGAGCGGGTGACCGTGCTGTTCCGGGCGTACGCGCGGGACGTCACGTCGGATCCGCGGCGGATCCGGATCGCGTTCGTCGAGATCATCGGGGTCAGTCCCCGGCTGGAGGAGCAGCGGCTGGCGCGGCGGGCGCGTTGGGTGGAGCTGATCTGCGCGGAGGCGAACGCGGCGGTGGCGCGCGGGGACGCGGCGCCGCGCGATTACCGGCTGGCGGCCGCCGCGTTCATCGGGAGCGTGAACGGGTTGCTGCACGACTGGAGTGCCGGGTGGGTGGACGCTTCGCTGGACGAGGTCGTGGCGGAGCTGGTGCGGCTGCTGGTGGGGATGCTGCGGCCGGAGGGGTGGGCGCCGGGGGGCTCCCGGTAGCCCTATCGCAGTCGTCGACTTGAAGGGCCTGGGGTGTGCTCACACCGCCGAGGTCAGGAGGGCCGCCGCCGTCAGCAGGGCGCACAGCAGCAGGACGGCCAGCAGTCGCCGGCGCAGCATGCGGTACCTCGCCTCGTACTCCTTCCTCAGCTCCTCGGCGCGCCGCGCCGTGCGGTGCCAGGACATCCGGGCCAGCCCCAGGTACTCGGCCTCCAGCTGACGCTCCAGGTCCTCCCGTTGGGTGTCCGTCAGCCAGCCCAGCCGGTCCGCCGCCCGGGCCCCCGCCGCCCGGCCCTCCTCGCGCGCCGCCGCGAGCAGCAGATGACCCTCCACCTGACGCACCAGTGCGCGTTCCTCCTTCCGCGCCGTCACCGGGCGGTCAACTCCCGCTCCGGAAGCGGATGGTGCAGATCGAACGCCGGGGACTCACTGCGGATCCGGGGCAGCGTAGTGAAGTTGTGCCGCGGGGGCGGGCAGGAGGTCGCCCACTCCAGCGAGCGGCCGTAGCCCCACGGGTCGTCCGTCTCGACCAGCACCCCGTACCGCGCGGTCTTCCAGACGTTGTAGAAGAACGGGAGCAGGGACGAGCCCAGCAGGAACGAGAAGATCGTCGAGACCGTGTTGAGGGTGGTGAGCCCCTCGACCGCCAGGTAGTCGGGGATCCGGCGCTGCATGCCCTCCGCGCCCAGCCAGTGCTGGACCAGGAACGTGCCGTGGAAGCCGGTGAAGAGGGTCCAGAAGGTGATCTTCCCGAGGCGTTCGTCCAGCATCTTCCCGGTGAACTTGGGCCACCAGAAGTGGAATCCGGCGAACATCGCGAAGACGACCGTGCCGAAGACCACGTAGTGGAAGTGGGCGACCACGAAGTACGAGTCGGAGACGTGGAAGTCGAGCGGCGGGGAGGCGAGCATCACCCCGGTCAGGCCGCCGAAGACGAACGTCACCAGGAAGCCCATGGTCCAGAGCATCGGTGTCTCGAACGACAGGGAGCCCTGCCACAGGGTGCCGATCCAGTTGAAGAACTTCACTCCCGTCGGGACGGCGATCAGGAACGTCATGAAGGAGAAGAAGGGCAGCAGCACACCCCCCGTGACGTACATGTGGTGGGCCCAGACGGTGACCGAGAGACCGGCGATGGCGATGGTGGCCCCCACCAGGCCCAGGTACCCGAACATCGGCTTGCGGGCGAAGACCGGGATGACCTCGCTGATGATGCCGAAGAACGGCAGCGCGATGATGTACACCTCCGGGTGACCGAAGAACCAGAACAGGTGCTGCCAGAGCAGCGCGCCGCCGTTTTCCGCGTCGAAGACGTGGGCGCCGAACTTCCGGTCCGCCTCCAGCGCGAACAGGGCCGCCGCGAGCACCGGGAAGGCGAGGAGCACGAGCACGGCGGTGAGCAGGACGTTCCACACGAAGACCGGCATGCGGAACATGGTCATTCCGGGGGCCCGCATGCAGATGATCGTGGTGATGAAGTTGACCGCGCCGAGAATCGTGCCGAAACCGGAGAAGGCCAGGCCCATGATCCACATGTCGGCGCCGATCCCCGGCGTGCGCACCGCGTCCGAGAGCGGGGCGTAGGCGAACCAGCCGAAGTCGGCCGCCCCCTGCGGGGTCAGGAAGCCGCCCACCGCGATCGTCGAGCCGAGCAGGTAGAGCCAGTAGGCCAGCATGTTCAGGCGTGGGAACGCCACGTCGGGGGCGCCGATCTGGAGCGGCATGATCCAGTTGGCGAAGCCCGCGAACAACGGGGTCGCGAACATCAGCAGCATGATCGTGCCGTGCATCGTGAAGGCCTGGTTGAACTGTTCGTTCGACATGATCTGCAGGCCCGGGCGAGCCAGTTCCGCCCGCATGAACAGGGCGAGCACACCACCGACGCAGAAGAACGAGAACGCCGTGACCAGGTACAGCGTTCCGATCGTCTTGTGATCCGTGGTCGTGAGCCACGTGGGGTTCCTCATGCCCCGCCTGTGTCCGGGCACCGCCCGCCGGTCACACTCGGCGGGTGCGACGAGCGTCACCGCGCAGGGTGTGACGATCGGGAAGGTGCCGGACACGAAGGGAACATGAGCAACGACGAGATCTTCGCCGCTGCCTATCGCGAGCACTACTGGGCGGTCAGCCGCTATGTCGCGCGGCGACTGGACGGGCGGACCAGCGAGGTGGAGGAAGTGGTGGCGGACGTGTTCACGGTGGCCTGGCGCCGCCGCGCCGACCTGCCGGCGGCTCCGCTGCCCTGGTTGTACGGCGTGGCACGCAACTGCCTCGCCAACGCGGTACGCGGCTACGGGCGTCGGCGCAGGCTGCTGGACCGGCTCGGCAACGACGAGACCGCGCACGGGCGCCACGTCATGGACAGCCCGGACACCGAGCGGCCCGGCGCCTGGGTGCACGAGGCACTGGCCCGGCTGTCCCCGGCCGACCAGGAGGTGCTCCGGCTGGCCGCGTGGGAGGACCTCGGCGTCGACGAGATCGCGGTCGCCCTGGACTGCGGCAACCGTGCCGCGGCGATGCGGCTGCACCGGGCCCGCGGCCGGCTCAGAGCCGAGATAGACCGACTGCGCCCCCCTGCCGCCGAGGCCCTGCCCGAGGAGGACCGCCATGGCTGACGAACTCGACCTGCTCCGCACCGCCGACCCGGCACCCGCCGACGGCCCCCACTTCGCCGACGGCCCCCTGCCCCGCCACGCCGAACAACACCTCACCCACCTCCTGCACACACCCGACCCGCTGCCCACGGACGGGGGGCCGGCTGCGGATGGCGGGTCGGCCGCGGATGGCGGGTCGGCCGCGCATGGTGAGTCGCCCGCGCACGGCCGGGCGTCCACCGGTGACCGGGGGCCCGCGGGCAGTCCGTTGCCCGGGGGAGGCTGGGCGCCCACCGGTGGTCGGGTGCCCGTGGATGGTTCGTTGCCCGGGGGCGGCTGGGTTTCCTTCGGCGGGTGGGTGGCAGGCGACGGTCCGGTGGCCGCGGATGTCCGCGACGGCGGAGGCGGCCTCTTGGGCCGGCGGCACCCTGACCGCTCGCCGCACCCGGACGGTTCGGGGCTCGCGGGCCGCTCCGGTGCACCCTCCCTGGACCGGCGGGCCCGGTGGCACCCCGGCCGGTCGCTGTGCCGTCGTCGTCCCGGGCGGCCGGTTCGGGTCGTGTGGGGGCTGGCCGCGACCGTCGTCGTGGTCGCCGTGGCGCTGAGCGTGCTGCTCGGTGGCTCCGGCACCGTACCCGCCGTCGCCGCGCCCCGGCCGCTGGCCGTCCGCGCGCACTCCACCGCCGTACCGCTCGCGCAGGTCGCGGAACTGGCCCGCGTCGCGGCGGTCGACGGGTCCCCGGGGCTGCGCCAGGGCACCCACGTGCAGTCCTGGAGTCTCGGCATGAGTGACGACG
Organism: Streptomyces sp. NPDC020958; assembly: GCF_055562175.1. NCBI lineage: Bacteria > Bacillati > Actinomycetota > Actinomycetes > Kitasatosporales > Streptomycetaceae > Streptomyces > Streptomyces sp. NPDC020958. The sequence continues at coordinate 852,642 of NZ_JBVHFU010000001.1, forward strand.
GGCCGCCCATCACCCTTCCCGAGGAGCGCGTGGTGCGCTGGCGGGCGGACGGCAGTCACACCGAGGTGGTCGTGGCCACCGACCCGAGCCACCCGGGCCGTCCGGTCCTCACCGACGGCGGCCTCGCCGAGGACGGGAAGGTGCTCAGCCGGCACACCTTCCCGCCGATGTGGGGCGACGCCCCGCCGCTGGCCACGCCCCCGCACGACCCCGGAAAGCTGCGTACCTACCTGTCCGAGCTCGTCAACAGCAGCACCCTCACCACCAGTGAACTCCTCGACGCCACCCGGGAGTTGCTGGACAACTGGACACTCGGCGCCCGCGAGACGGCCGCCCTGGCCGCCCTCCTCGCCGACGCCGAGGGACTGCGCCCGGCCGGCCAGGTCACCGACCGCCTCGGCCGCACCGGGCAGGCGTACGTCTGTGAAGGGGCCGCCGGCGCCCGCCGGATGCTGATCCTGGACCCGGGTACCGGCGCCGTACTCGGCCTGGAGACCACGTTCACCCGGGACGATCCCGAGTACGGCGTGCGGGCCGGGGACGTCATGGAGTACAGCGCCTGGCTGCGCTGACCCTCACGCCCCGAGCTGCCGGGCGGCCGCCGTCACCGTCTGCTCCAGCAGCACGGCGATGGTCATCGGGCCGACGCCGCCCGGCACCGGCGTGATCAGCGAGGCCCGCTCGACGGCGGTGTCGAAGTCGACGTCACCGACGTTGCCCTCGTTGTAGCCCGCGTCGAGCACCACCGCGCCCGGCTTGATGTCCTGGCCCCGGATCAGCCGGGGCCGGCCGACGGCGGCGACCACGATGTCCGCCTCGCGCACGGCCGCCGACAGGTCCCGGGTGCGGGAGTGGCAGTAGGTGACGGTGGCGTCCCTGGCGAGGAGCAGCATGCCGGTCGGCTTGCCGAGGATCGCGCTGCGGCCCACGACCACCGCCCGCTTCCCGGCCGGGTCGACGTCGTACGCGTCGAGCAGCCGCAGGATGCCGCCGGGTGTGCAGGAGACGAAGCCCGGCAGCCCGAAGCTCATCGTCGCGAACGACGCGAAGGTCACGCCGTCCACGTCCTTCTCCGGGGCGATCGCCTCGAACGCGGCCCGCTCGTCGACGTGTTCGCCGACGGGGTGCTGGAGCAGGATGCCGTGCACCGCGGGATCCGCGGACAACTCCCTCAGCACGCCGACCAGTTCGTCGGTGGTCGTGGCGGCGGGCAGGGGCACGTGCCGGGAGGCGATGCCTGCCTTGCGGCTGCGGTTCTGCTTCATCCGTACGTAGGTGACGGACGCGGGGTCGTCACCGACCAGCACGGTCGCCAGACACGGCGTGACGCCGGTGCGCGCGGTGAGGTCTGCGGCCCGCCGCGCGGTCTCCTCGACGATCCGGCGGGCGACGGCGGTTCCGTCCATGAGACGGCCCTGGGACGTCTGGGGCATGGGGCACACTCCTGAGCTGATGCACGATGGATCGCCCAGGCGCACGGCATCGACGGTGCGGGCCGCTCCCCGGTGGTGCTCCACCTCAGCGCCAGTCACGGCCCGCCCCCAGGTTAACCGAGGGCGCCGCGACGCGTGTGTCCCAGTCCTGCGCACACCGAGAAGGTCCAGGTCACACGGGTGCTGACCTGGACCCTCGGGCCTCGGCCGACTACTCGTCGTCCCATGCCTGGATCATGATCTGTTCGGCTATCTTTCCGTCGCGCAACGTGATCATCGATTCGGCGAGCACCCGGACGCCGTCCGCGTACTCGCAGGACTCGGTGAACGCGGCCCGGTCGCCCTGCACGACGCACCGGTCCAGCTTGTGCGTCATGTCCCGGCTGTAGACGTCGTCCAGCATCGCGGCGATGTCCTTGCGGCCGTGCAGGATCTTCGGATGGCTGGGCTGGGCGTTGCGGTCGACGATGCGGATCTCCGCGTCGTCCGTGTAGAGCGCCAGCAGGGAGTTCCCGGTGTTCCCCTCTATGGCCCGGCGCAGTGTGTCGGTGTCGAACGTGGAGCCTGTCGTGGTGCCCATGGTGACCTCCTGCGGGGCCCGCGACCCGATGCGGGAGCAGGCCGCGAGAGCCCCTCACTCCGAGGCTCCTCCGTCCCGGACGGCTCGGCAAACGCAGGCCGGGCGCTCCTCCTGACGGGTGAGGCCGGGCGGCCGCCCGTGTCCGGCCCGGCGCCGGGGCCGTTGCTGAGGGCATGATCTCAACACGACGTATCGTCGCCGCCGTCGGACTGGCCGTCGGGGTCACCGGCCTTGCCGCGCCGCTGGCGAACGCGGCCGACGCGAGCCCGCAGCATCCAGGGAAGCTCACCGCGCTCGGGGTGCTCGACTCGGTCGCCACCAGCGACATCCCCGCGAAGTACCAGGGCAGGATGCCGAAGGTCTCGGAGCAGGTGCAGGGCCTGAACGGAGTCCACAAGCTCGGCGAGCTGCACCAGGTCACCGACCTGGCCGCGCCCGCCACGGGGCTGCTGCCGGGCATCGAAGCCTGATCCCGGCCGCATCCCCCGGGCCGTCCCGGCGGGGGACGGCCCTCCTTCCTCCCCTCCCCTTCCCTTCTTCGTCCGCGCCCTCAGTGCTCCGAGGCCAGGAACTGGGTCGCCGCCAGCTCCGCGTACAGCGGATCCGCCGCCACCAGTTCCCGGTGCGTGCCCACCGCGCGGACCCGGCCCGCGTCCATCACGACGATCCGGTCCGCCATCGTCACCGTCGACAGGCGGTGCGCGACCACCAGCACCGTGGTCGACCGGGCCACGTCGGCGACCGTGTCCCTGAGGGCCGCCTCGTTCACCGCGTCCAGCTGCGAGGTCGCCTCGTCGAGCAGCAGCAGCCGGGGCCTGCGCAGCAACGCCCGGGCGATCGCCACCCGTTGGCGCTCGCCCCCGGACAGCTTGGTCCCGCGATGCCCGACCAGGGTTCCGAGCCCGTCCGGCAGCCGCGCGACCAGTCCGTCCAGCCGGGTCGTCTTGACCACCCGCGCGACCGCGTCCTCGTCCGCCTCCGGGTTGCCCAGCAGAAGATTGTCCCGCAACGACCCCGACAGCACCGGCGCGTCCTGTTCGACGTACCCGATGGCCGAGCGCAGCAGCGGCAGTTCCCATGCGTCGAGCGGGCGGCCGTCCACGGCGATCGTGCCGGACTCCGGGTCGTAGAACCGCTCGATCAGCGAGAACACGGTGGTCTTGCCCGCACCGGACGGCCCGACGAAGGCCGTCATGCCCCGGGCGGGGATGTCGAAGCTCACCCCGTGGTGGACGTACGGCAGGTCGTCGGCGTAGCGGAAACGTACGTCGGTGAAGGCGACGGCGGCCGGTTCGGCACCGGCGGACGGCAACTCTGCGGGCGCGGAGGGCGGTTCGGCGGGCAGTCGCAGCGCCTCCTGGATCCGGGCGAGCGCGCCGGCGCCGGACTGGTACTGGGTGATCGCCCCGACGACCTGCTGGATCGGCTGCATCAGGTAGAAGACGTAGAGCAGGAACGCCACCAGCGTGCCCACGCCGATGGCGCCGGTCGCCACCCGCGCACCGCCCACCGCCAGCACCGTGATGAACGCCAGCTGCATCGCGAGTCCCGCCGTGTTGCCCGCCGCCGCCGACCACTTGGCGGCCCGCACGCTCTGCCGCCAGGACTCCTCGGCCGCCGCGTGCAGGGCCTGCTCCTCCCGGTGCTCGGCACCCGAGGCCTTCACCGTGCGCAAGGCGCCCAGCACCCGCTCCAGCGAGGCCCCCATCACCCCGACCGCGTCCTGGGCCCGGCGGCTGGCCCGGTTGATCCTGGGCACGATCGTGCCCAGCACGGTGCCCGCAGCGGCGATCACCACGAGCGTGACGGCCAGCAGCACGGGATCGACCACCCCCATCATCACCACGGTGGCGACCAGGGTGAGCCCGCCGGTTCCCAGGGCCACCAGCGAGTCCGTGGTCACCTCGCGCAGCAGCGTGGTGTCCGAGGTGATCCGCGCCATCAGGTCACCGGGTTCGGTGCGGTCCACGGCGGTGATCCTTAGCCGCAGCAGGTACGACGACAGGGTGCGCCGCGCGCCCAGCACCACCGACTCCGCGGTGCGCCTGAGCACGTACGAACCCAGCGCGCCCACCGCGGCGTTGCCCACCACCAGGGCCGCCATCGCCAGCAGCTTCCCGGTGATGGAACGGTCGTGCGACAGGTCGTCGATCAGCCCCCGGGCCACCAGCGGCAGCAGCAGCCCGGTCCCGCCCGTGACCAGCGAGAGCAGCGCGCCCGCCAACAGGGCCCAGCGGTGCGGCCGTACATAGGACAGGAGCAGCCGGAACACGGACGGGCCGCTCCGGTCGCTCGGCGGAACTGCTGCTGCGGCGGTCACGGTGCTCCTCGTCCGGGCGGTGGGCGGCGCCCCCCAGGCTACGACGGGGGATGCCGGTCCCGGCGCCGGATCAGCCGCGGGCGGAACCCAGCCTCGCGAGGGTCGCGTCGAGGTCGGTCGCGTGCGGCCGGTTGTGCGGGAGCCGCGCCAGCAGCGCCGCCATGCCGCAGGTGTCCGTGAGCGCGGAGAACACCAGGCCGCCCGCCACGCCGGCCGGCAGCAGCCGCCAGGCGGGGTGCACGAGGCCGAGGCCCAGTCCGGCGAGGACGGCCGCCCCGGCCGTGAGGCGGACCTGGCGTTCCATGGCCCACGGTGAGCGGGAGGGCCCGCGCTCCGGCCGGTGCAGGTCGTGGCCGCGCTCGGTCCAGCCGCGGGTGCCGCCGGTGAGGACGGACGCCGGGACGCCGTGCTCGGCGAGGTCGGCCCGGGCCTGCTCGGCCCGGGTGCCGGAGGCGCAGACGAGGAGGAGCCCGCCGCCGACGGCACGGAGCGCGGGCAGCGCCCGGCGCAGGCTGCCCAACGGGACGTTGTGGGCGCCGGGGAGGTGACCGGCGGCGTACTCGCCCGGGGTGCGGACGTCGACGACGGTCAGCTCCCGGAGGCGGGCACGGGCGTGGTCCGGGTCGATACCGGGGGGAGGGGTGGTCATGGTGGTGCGATCCTTCCTGGGGACGATGGACGAGGGGATGGCCCGGAGGGCGCGGTAAAATACCCCTACGGGTATGGGAGGAGTGGTTGTGGAGCTTCAGTTCGAGGCCGATGAACTCAAGTCGGTGCTGAACCGGCTGCGCCGGGCGCAGGGGCAGATCTCCGGAGTGATCAAGATGATCGAGGAGGGTCGCGACTGCGAGGACGTGGTCACCCAGCTGGCCGCCGCCTCGCGCGCCCTGGACCGGGCGGGCTTCGCGATCATCGCGACCGGACTCCAGCAGTGCGTCATCGATCCCGCCCGGGGTGGCACGGACGGCGAGACCGCCGAGCACATGAAGGCACGCCTGGAGAAGCTGTTCCTGTCGCTCGCCTGACCGCCGGCCGGCGTCAGCGCACCGCGTCGGCCAGCATGAACGCGGCCACCGCGAGCAGCGCGTAGGCGAACAGCCGCTGGAGCGTGCCCGCGAAGAGCCGGGCCGCGAGCCTTCTGCCGTCCCAGGCGCCGAGGACCGCGGCCCCGGCGAACGGGCCCACCGCCGACCAGTCGACGTCCGCCGCCGAACCGGTGCGCGCGGCCAGCGCGGTGAGCGAATTGATCGTGATGACGAGCAGGCTGGTGCCGACCGCCGCGCGCATCCGCAGGCCCACGACGTTCACCAGGGACGGTACGGCGAGAAAGCCGCCGCCCACACCGAGCACCCCGGTCACCGCCCCGAGCCCGGCCCCCGCCCCGGCCACCCGGGAGGGCCGCCCAGGGACGGGGGAGGCGCGGGGAACGGCGGGCCGCAGCATGCGCAGCGCCGCCGCCGCGGCCAGCACGGCGAACGCTCCGGTCAGCAGCGCGCCCGGGAGATGCCGGGACACCAGCCCGCCCACCGCCGCCGGCCCGATACCGGCCGCCGCGAACAGCGCGCCGGCCCGCCAGCGCACCGTGCCCTCGCGGGCGTGCGCGACGAGCGCGGTCGCCGAGGTGACCGTGACCACGACCAGGCTCGCGGCCCCGGCCGCGGCCGGGGTGAAGCCGAGCAGGTAGATCAGCGCGGGCACGGCCAGCACACTGCCGCCGCCGCCCAGCGCCCCGAGCGCCAGCCCGGTGAGGGCCCCGGCGTCGAGGGCGAGCAGGAGCGTGCTCATCCGGTCGGGTCCGCGGGAAGCACCGGAAGTCCTGCCGCGCGGGCCGCCGGGAAGGCGTCGTCGACGGCGACCACGTCCCGCCCGGCCGCGTCGAGCAGCGACGCGGCGACGGCGGCGCGCATCCCGCCCGCGCAGTGCACCCACACCGTGCCGGTGGGTATGTCGTCCAGCCGCTCCCGCAGCTGGTGCAGGGGTATGTGGACCGAACCCCGCACGTGGTTCGCGGACCGCTCGGTGTCCCGGCGCACGTCCAGGACGACGACGCCCTCCGGGCCGTGCGCGGCCAGCTCCGCGAAGGTGCCCCGGGGGAAGGACCGGGGGTGTTCGCCCGCCCGCAGCCAGGACTCCGGGGTCCCGGTGGCGGCCGCGGCCGGGCGGTCGATGCCGACGCGTGTCAGCTCCCGCTGGGCGGCGGCGATCCGGTCGGCCGACTCGGCGAGCAGCGTCACCGGCCTGCCCCAGGGCAGCAGCCAGGCCAGCTGGGTGGCCAGCTGGCCGCCGGCCTCGAAGTTGAGACTGCCCGGCACATGTCCGGCGGCGAACGCCACCCGGTCGCGCAGGTCCACCACCCACTCCCCGGCGGCCAGCCGCGCCGCGATCTCGGCGGCGTCCGCCCGGCGTGGCGGGCTGAGGTCGACGGGGGCCGGACCGCCCGCGTTCAGGGGCCCCATGTGCGCGTAGTACGCCGGTACGTCGTCGAGCCCGGCCAGCAGCTCGGCCACGAACGTGTCGACGTCCTTGACCAGGGCGGCGTTCACCGTGCGCTCCCGGCCGATGGTGGTGGCCGTGCCGGACCCGTCGCCCGCCGAGCAGAAACTGCCGAAGCCGTGCGTCGGCAGCACCGCCGTCCCGTCCGGCAGTTCGGCGGCCAGCCGGTGCGCGGAGGCGTGCTGTGCCCGGGCCAGCTCGCCGGTCAGCCGGGGCTCCACCAGGTCGGGCCTGCCGACCGTGCCGATCAGCAGCGAGCCCCCGGTGAAGACGGCCACCGCCCGGCCGGCCTCCTCCAGGACGTACGACGTGTGGTGCGGGGTGTGTCCGGGGGTCGCCAGGGCGCGCAGCGCGAGCCCCTGCTCGATCCCCAGGACGTCCCCGTCGGCCACCGGCACCCGCTCGTAGGCCACCCGCGCCCCGGCCGGCACCGCGTACCGGGCACCGGTCAGGCGGGCCAGTTCGAGGCCGCCGGAGACGTAGTCGTTGTGCACGTGGGTCTCCACGACATGCGTGAGCCGCACCCCGCGCCGGGCGACGGCCTCGATCACCCGGTCCACGTCCCGGGGCGGGTCGACGGCGACGGCGCCGTGCGCGCCGCCCGCCAGATAGCCGCGGTTGCCCAGCCCGGGCACCTCGACGGTGTCGACGAAGGACACGGCAGCACTCCTTTCCTCGCTCCCCGGTTCCATTACCCCGGGGGGTATGTCGAACACCGTAGCAGAGGTACCCCTGGGGGTATCTGGAGGCGGCGGGCCGGAAAGATCCGCGCTGATCGACGTGCTCCGTGCCGTTACCGATCAGTCACGCGTAGGGTCGGAAGGCAGCACGTCAGCAGAGCGACGAAAGGTCAGGACCATGGCGCAGGAAGTACGCGGCGTGATCGCACCGGGCAGGGACGAGCCCGTGCGGGTCGAGACGATCGTGGTGCCGGACCCCGGGCCGGGCGAAGCCGTCGTGCAGGTGCAGGCCTGCGGGGTCTGTCACACCGACCTGCACTACAAGCAGGGCGGGATCAATGACGAGTTCCCCTTCCTGCTCGGCCACGAGGCCGCCGGTGTCGTGGAATCGGTCGGCGAGGGCGTCACCGACGTGGCACCCGGCGACTTCGTGATCCTCAACTGGCGTGCGGTGTGCGGGAACTGCCGGGCCTGTCTGCGCGGCCGCCCCTGGTACTGCTTCAACACCCACAACGCGAAGCAGAAGATGACCCTCGCGTCGACCGGGCAGGAGCTCTCCCCGGCGCTCGGTATCGGCGCCTTCGCCGAGAAGACGCTGGTGGCGGCCGGACAGTGCACCAAGGTCGACCCGGCCGTCTCCCCGGCGGTCGCCGGACTGCTCGGCTGCGGGGTGATGGCGGGCATCGGTGCCGCGATCAACACCGGCAACGTCGGCCGGGGCGACTCGGTCGCCGTGATCGGCTGCGGCGGTGTCGGCGACGCGGCGATCGCCGGGTCGATCCTGGCGGGCGCCGCGAAGGTCATCGCCGTCGACATCGACGACCGGAAGCTGGCGAAGGCCCGCACCCTGGGCGCCACCCACACGGTGAACTCCCGCGAGAGCGACCCGGTCGAGGCGATCCGCGAACTGACCGGCGGCTTCGGCGCCGACGTCGTGATCGAGGCGGTCGGCCGCCCGGAGACGTACCGGCAGGCCTTCTACGCCCGCGACCTCGCCGGCACCGTCGTCCTGGTCGGCGTGCCCACCCCCGAGATGAAGCTCGAACTCCCGCTCCTGGACGTCTTCGGCCGCGGCGGCGCCCTCAAGTCCAGCTGGTACGGCGACTGCCTGCCGTCGAGGGACTTCCCCATGCTGATCGACCTGCACCTGCAGGGCAGGCTGCCGCTGGACGCCTTCGTGACCGAGACCATCCAGCTCGACGAGGTGGAGAAGGCCTTCGAGCGGATGCACGGCGGCGACGTGCTGCGTTCGGTGGTGGTGCTGTGATGACCACGCGCATCGAACGACTCGTCACCTCAGGGCAGTTCACCCTCGACGGCGGCACCTGGGACGTCGACAACAACGTGTGGATCGTCGGCGACGAACGCGAGGTGATCGTCATCGACGCCGCGCACGACGCCGAGGCCATCGCCGAGGCGGTCGCCGACCGCACACTGAAGGCGATCGTCTGCACCCACGCCCACAACGACCACATCGACGCCGCGCCCGCCCTCGCGGACCTCACCGGCGCCAAGATCTGGCTGCACCCCGACGACCTGCCGCTGTGGAAGTTCACCCACCCCGACCGCGACCCCGACAACCACCTGTCCGACGGTCTGGTCATCGAGGCCGCGGGCGCCGACCTGACCGTCCTGCACACCCCCGGTCACGCGCCCGGCGCCGTCTGCCTGTACGACCCCGCCCTGGGCGCCGTCTTCACCGGCGACACCCTCTTCCAGGGCGGCCCCGGCGCGACCGGGCGCTCGTACTCGCACTTCCCGACGATCATCGACTCCATCCGGGACAAGCTGCTCACCCTCCCGCCGGAGACGAAGGTCCTGACCGGACACGGCGACCCCACCACCATCGGTGCCGAGGCGCCCCACCTGGAGGAGTGGATCGCCCGGGGGCACTGAGCGGGACGCGGCGCGGACGGAAGGCGCGCGGGCGGCCCGGTCAGGTGGTCGTCGTCCGGGTCGGCCAGCGCGCCGGGTGCCCGGGCGGCAGCGCGAGGTCCTTCCGTACCGCGCTGTAGTACCCCTCGCGGCCGGCCCGCTGACGCTCCAGCAGGTGCTGCCAGGCGTCCGGGTCGACCGTCCCCGACCGCATGAACCTCTCCATCTCCATCACCGTGGTCACCCACTCCCGGGCCCGCTCCACCACGGCCGGGCTGCCCAGCATGATCAGCGCCTCACCGGCCGGGTCGCGCCCGTCGGTCGCCTCCGCCAGCAGCGGCTCGGCCTCGGCCGGGGACATCGGGTGCGGATGGGGGTCGTTGCCGAGGTGGGAGGCGACGCGGTACGTGAGATTCACCGACCTCTTGAGCGCCCGCGCGTATTCGCTGTACACGGTCAGCCGGCGCTCGTCCCAACGCGCCGCCTGCTCCCGTCGAAACCGTGCCCGGTCACCCCGGACCACGGCGAGATACGAACCGAGCGCGCCGATCACGACGCCTATGAGAGCCGGGAGTTGCTGCAAGAAGGCGGACATGTGCGCACGCTATCTGTCCTGTTGATCCTCGCGCCCGTACCGTCGTTGCCATGACCGGACTCCCTCGCTTCGCCGGACACCGGATCCTCGTCACGGGCGCGGCCCGCGGCGTCGGCGCCGCCGCCGCCCGGCGACTGGCCGAGGAGGGCGGCCGGGTGCTGCTGACCGACCGGGACCTGCCCGAGGCGGAGCGGACGGCGGCCGGGCTGCGGGACCGGGGGCTCGCGGCGTCGGCGTGCGCCTGCGACGTGGCCGACCGGGACTCGGTGGAAGCGGCCGTCGAGCGGGCCGTCACCTCCTTCGGCGGACTCGACGTCCTGGTGAACGGCGCCGCGCACTGCACCCCCGACGTCCCGCTCTTCGAGGACCAGCCGGACGACGCGTGGGACCTCGACCTCGACATCACCCTCACCGGCGTCCACCGCTGCTGCCGCGCCGCCCTCCCGCACCTCGCCGTCTCCGGCCGGGGCGCGATCGTGAGCATCGGCTCCGTCAACGCCGAGGCCGACTTCGGCAACCACGCCTACAGCGCCGCCAAGGCGGCCCTCGTCTCACTGACCCGCACCCTCGCCGGTCACGCGGCCGCCCGCGGGGTCCGGGTCAACCTGGTGGAGCCGGGCACGGTCCGCACCTCCGCCTGGGCGGGACGGGACGACGAACTCGACGCCGTCACAGCGCTCTACCCGTTGGGCCGGGTCGGCGAACCGGCGGACATCGCCGCAGCCGTCGCCTTCCTGGCCTCCCGGGACGCCGCCTGGATCACCGGCACGACCCTGCGCGTCGACGGCGGTCTCACCGCGGTGCACACGGGCTTCCACGCGGCCCTGCGACCGCACCGCACCGGGGGATCCGCCGTGCCCCGTCGCGGTGGAGCGCAGTAGCGTGGCCCGGCCGAGCCGGCGGGACCCCGGTACCGAAGTTCACCGTTTCGTCACAGACAGGCCTGGGCTACAACCAATGCCGTGGATCGGACGGTCTAGGGCGACGAGGCAGCAGGACACAGGAAGGAGACGTACTTCATATGGGGGACATACGCAGAAGGAGCGCCGTCGCGGTCGGGCTCACCGGGCTCGTCGCGCCGCTCGCGCTCGCCTTCTCCGCCGCACCGGCGCAGGCCGCGAGCTGCACCACGCAGGCGGGGCCTTACCAGAAGCAGGTGGAGAAGTTCCTCGGCCGGCCGGTCGACGGCAGGCAGTCCACCGCCGACTGCAAGGCGATCCAGGCATTCCAGAACAAACACGGCATCACGCCTGCCGTGGGCTACGCGGGTTCCGTCACCTGGGGAGTGATGGACCTGATGAACAAGCAGAAGGCCGTGGGGAACAACCCCAACAGGGACGGCAAGTGCCCGACGAACAAGGGCCGCATCGCCTGTGTCAATCTCAGCCTCCAGCTGAGCTGGATCCAGGACGGCGGCAAGCTGGTCTACGGTCCCGTCCCGGTCCGCACCGGCCGCAAGGGCTTCGTGACCCGCACCGGCCTGAAGAAGATCTACTGGCGTGACATCGACCACGTCTCGTCCGTCTACAACGTGCCGATGCCTTACAGCCAGTTCTTCGACGGCGGCCAGGCCTTCCACTCGGTGAACCTCAGCATGTGGAACCCGCCGGGCTCGCACGGCTGCGTCAACATGACCCCCACCGTCGCCAAGAAGTACTGGTCGCTGCTGAAGACCGGCGACGACGTCTTCGTCTACGGCCGCAAGCCGGGCACCTGACGGCACCCGGCCCGTCCCGGGGGGCTCAGCTCTCCGGGGCGTCCCCGAAGTCCGGGATGTCCAGCCTGGCCCCGCCCTGCCGCGCGGACTCGTGCGCGATGATGCCCGGCAGGGTGTAGCGGGCGGCCACCCACGCGTTGACCGACGGCAGTGTGCGCGAGTTCACAGCCGTCACGAAGTCGTCGACCAGGAAGTGGTGGCTGCCCTCGTGCCCGTTGTGCAGCGCGTCGAACTCGCGCGGCAGCCGCGACCGGTCGTGCACCGGAGCCGACCCCGAGGTGAAGGCCGCCCGCAGCTCCGGCGCGATGTGCTGGAGCGAGGGGTCGTCCGGGGACATGGTCGGCTTGGGCTCGAGGAGCTCGCTGATGTCCTGCACGCCCTTCTTGTCCTGCCACAGGGCGACCGTCGCCAGCTGCTCCATGCTGGCCTCGGTCCCGAAGAAGCGGAAGCGCGATTCACGGATGTGGGACGGGTAGCCCACCCGCCGGAACTCGTTCGTGCGGAACGACCCGCCGCCCGCGACCTCGAACAGCGCGGTGGCGTTGGACACGTCGTTGCCGAACTGACTGACGTCCTTGTCGAAGACGCCGTCCCCGCGCTCGTCCACCACGCCGATCGCGGACACGCTCACCGCGTGCGTCTGCCAGGCGCCCAGCACCCCGCCCACCGCGTGCGTCGGGTACAGCAGCGGGGGATAGCTGGCGGTCGCCTTCCAGTTCTCGCCGCCGCTGTAGCGGTACGCGTCGTAGAAGCCGAGGTCCATGTCGTGGACGTAGTCGCCCTCGGCGTAGAACAGCCGCCCGAAGGCGCCCTGGGCGATCTGGTTGCGGGCGTGCACGGTCGCCGGGTTGTACTGGCTGGTCTCGCCCATCATGTACGTCAGGCCGGTGGCCTTGACCGCGTCGATGATCGCCGCGATCTCCTCCGTCGTGACGGCCATCGGGACCGCCGAGTACACGTGCTTGCCCGCGTTCAGGCCCTGCAGCACCAGCGGGCCGTGCGTCCAGCGCTGGGTGAAGATCGCGACCGCGTCGACGCCGGACTCCAGCATGGCGTCGTACGAGGGGAAGGTGCCGGCCAGGTTCTGGGCGGCGGCGAGCTGTTCCGCCCGCTCGGGCAGCAGGTCGGTGACGTACACGTCGCCGACGCCGGGATGGGCCTGGAACAGCGTGGCGAACTGGCCGGAGAACTGGCCTGCACCGACTATGCCGAGTGAGAAAGTCATGGTGGTTACTTTTGCTGCGAAAGAATATCGTCGTCAAGGGGCGGAGGGAAGTAGGAAAGGTGGCAGGCGGGCGCTTCTCCGGCGCACCCGGCGCACAGTAGGGTGGCCCGATTACTTCAGTGCCGGAAGAAAAGGGGTGCCGTGACCGACTGGCTGCCGCTGAGCTCCGCGGAGCGTTCCGTGGCGATCGAGGTGCTCGTCCACGGGCCGCTGTCGCGCACCGAACTGGCCCGCCGGCTGAACCTGTCCCAGGGCAGCCTCACCCGTCTCACCAAGCCGCTCATCGAGTCCGGTCTGCTCGTCGAGGCCCCCTGGGCGGGTGCCCCGGAGGCCCGCCAGGGCCGCCCCTCGCAGCCGCTCGACGTGGTCGCCGAGTCCCGCTCGTTCCTCGGCTTCAAGATCACCGAGGAGATGGTCTACGGAGTCGTCACCGACCTCAGGAGCGACATCGTCGCCCGCCTCGACCGGCCCCTCACCAGCCGCGATCCCGAGTACGTCGCCGACCTGGTGGCCGCGATGACCGCCGAGCTGGCCGGTCGGCACCCCGCCGTGGCCGGCCTCGGTATCGGCGTCGGCGGATTCGTGCGGGCGCACGCGGTGGTCGGTGAGTCGCCGTACCTGCGGTGGCGTGACGTCCCGCTCGCCGAGCTGGTGCGGCGGCGCACCGGGCTGCCGGTCGTCGTGGAGAACGACGTGGCCGCCCTGGTCGAGGCCGAGACCTGGTTCGGCGCCGGCCGCGGACTCGACCGTTTCGTCGTTCTGACCATCGGCGCCGGGATCGGCTACGGCCTGGTGCTCGGCGGCAGGCGGGTCCCGTACGCCGAGGAGGACCGCGGCTTCGGCCTGCACTGGATCATCGACCCGCGGGGCCCGCTCACCCCGCAGGGCGAGCGCGGCAGCGCCGTGTCCCTGCTCACCGTCCCCAGCATCCGCTACCAGGTGCGGGCCGCCACCGGCCGTGACGCCTCGTACGAGGAGATCCTGGCCGGCGCCGCCGCGGGGGAGCCGATGGCTGCACGGGTGATCGGTGAGGCCGGCCGGGCGCTGGGCACCCTGCTCGCCCAGATCTCCAACTTCGCGATGCCGCAGAAGATCCTGCTCGCCGGGGAGGGGGTCGGCCTGATGGATGTGGCCGGGGACGCGGTGTGGGACGCCGTGCGCGCCCACCGGCACCCCCTGGCGGCCCCGATCCGCCTGGAGACCAAGGTCTCCGACTTCCACGACTGGGCGCGGGGCGCCGCCGTGCTGGCCATCCAGGTACTGGTTCTCGGCCGGACCGGGGGCTGAACTGCTGCGTCTCCTTTACACGTTGACGTGATGAGCAACACGGTCCGATATGTCCGTATCGGTCGTACTTACTCACGGCGCCTTCACGCGGAGCGGCATATGCTTCACACCATGTCCACCACTGTTGAAGCCGTCACCGAGCGATCGGCCGACGAGGTCAACGAGGAGATCCGGGCCCTGTGGCTCCGGTCGGGCGGGACACTGAGCACCGAGCAGCGCGCGGAGTACCAGCGGCTCGTCCTCGAATGGGCGGCGGCGGCCCCGCACCAGCCGGATCAGGCGGCCTGACCGACGCTCCCGGGCACCCGCACCGACCGGGTGCCCTTCTCGCGGTCCCCTCCGGCCTCCGTCAGCCCCACGTCGCCGAGTAGTAGCGCTGGTACGCCTTGCGTTCCTGCTCCGCGCGGAAGAAGCGGGTCCCCACCAGGGCGATCAGACTGCCCCCGATCACCAGCAGTCCAGGACCGACGTTGCGGGTGTCGGTGAGCCGGGCGGCCAGGCTGGTGTCCTGCGAGGTGCCGACCGGCGCGGTCGAGCCGGGCGAGGCCGCGCTCGGCGCGATCGTGCTGTGGGTGGCCGACGTGGACGGCGCGGCCGAGGCGCCCTGTGCGCCGGCGGCGGCCTGCTTGGAGACGATCAGCTGGACGTTCAGCGCGGCCATCGCCCGCGTCACCGGCTGGAAGAAGGTCACCCCGCCCGTCGTGCAGTCGCCGCTGCCGCCCGAGGTCATCCCCAGCGCGATCCCGTCGGAGAACAACGGCCCGCCGCTGTCGCCCGGTTCGGCGCACACATTGGTCTGGATGAGCCCGGTGACGGTGCCCTCCGGGTAGTTGACGGTCGCGTTGAGCGCGGTCACCGTGCCGTCGTGCAGACCGCTGGTGCTGCCGCTGCGGAACACCTTCTGCCCGACCGTCGCATCGGCGGCCCCGGTGATGTGCACCCCCTGGCCGTTGCCGATCGCGACCACGTCGGCGTTGCCGCCGGCCTTCCCGTTCGCGTACTGGATCAGCGAGAAGTCGTTGCCCGGGAACTGCGTGTTGATCGTGGTGCCCAGCTGCTCGTTGCCGCCCTGGCCCTCGTCGAACCAGACGGTGTTGGCCGGGCCGCAGTGCCCGGCGGTGAGGATGAAGTCGGTGGTCCCGTTGGTGACGTTGAACCCCGCCGAACACCGGCCGCCCGTCGACAGGATCGGCTGCGCCCCGTTGAGCCGGGGGGTGAACGTGCCCGGAGAGCGCTGCATCTGCACATAACTGCCGATGCCCGCCGCGACCCGGCTCAGGTCCGACCAGGCGGAGGCGGAGACCGTGCTGTCGGCCTCCACCATCACCCGGTTGGTCCGGTAGTCCACCGCCCACGCGGTCCCGGCCACCCGGGGTGCGGCACGCAGCGTGGCGGTGGCGGCCTTCAGCTCGTTCATGCTGTGCGCGACCATCTTGGGTTTGGCGCCCGCCCGCTTCACCGCGGCCGCGGCCCGCTCGTCGGTGACCGCGACCACCGGCTTGCCGTCGGCGCCGATCCAGCTGCCGGCCGTGCGGGCCGTGCCGAGCTTCGCCACCAGCGCGGCACCGGTGTCACCGGCCTGCGTGGCCGAACTGAACGGGACGGCGGACGTGCCGGGAGTCTCGCTCGCCATGGCCGTCGTGACCATCGCGCCTCCCAGAAGGAGTCCGCCGACCGCCGCCAGCTGTGTACCCCGCCGGACGACCCGTCGTCGTGCGTGCCTCATCCATGGCTCCCGAACCCCGAACGCGCGGTGCCAACACCGCGGGGCCCTCCGGTCGTCGAGCGCCCGGCTCTTCATACGAGTCCCGCCGCACGGGCGTTCACGAGGATGGTGATCTTTACCATCCGGTGGGGTGCGATGAGGCTGTCCGCCTCGTTCCGGGGTCGGCCGCGGCCGCCTATCGTGATCTCATGACCAGCACACCGCAGGAGAATCCGGGCGAACCGAACCCCTTGCGCGCCCTCACCCTCGACCGGTTGCGATGTCGTACCAGCATGAAATGGCGCACCTACCCGAGGGACGTGCTCCCGGTGTGGGTGGCCGAGATGGACGTGCCGCTCGCCGAAGCGGTGGTCCGCGCGGTCAACGACGCGATGGACATCGGGGACACCGGCTATCCCGCGGGCACCGCCTACGCCGAGGCGCTCGCCGCGTTCGCCGCGGAGCGCTGGGGCTTCGACGGGCTCGACGTGACCCGCACCGCGATCGTCCCCGACGTGATGCTCGGGGTCGTCGAGATGCTCAAGCTGGTGACCGGGCCCGGTGACCCGGTCGTGGTCAACTCGCCCGTCTACCCGCCGTTCTACCAGTTCGTCGGGCACCTGGACCGGCGGGTGGTGGAGGCCCCGCTCGGGCCCGACGGGCGCATCGAGACGGACGTCCTGCGGGCCGTGTTCCAGGGGCTCGGCGACGGCCGGGCCGCCTATCTGCTGTGCAGCCCCCACAACCCGACCGGCACCGTGCACACCGCCGAGGAGCTCACCGCCGTCACCGCCCTCGCCGAGCGGTACGGGGTGCGGGTCGTCGCCGACGAGATCCACGCCCCGCTGACCGCCCCGGGCGTCGGCTTCGTGCCGTACCTGAGCGTGCCGGGCGCGGAGCGCGGGCTGTCGCTGATGTCGGCGTCCAAGGCCTGGAACCTGGCGGGACTCAAGGCCGCGCTCGCCGTGGCGGGCCCCGGGGCCGCCGCCGACCTGGCCCGGCTGCCGGAGGAGGTGAGCCACGGCCCGAGCCATGTCGGCGTCCTCGCCCACACGGCCGCGCTGACCGACGGCACCGCCTGGCTGGACGCGCTGCTCGCGGGTCTCGACGAGAACCGGCGACTGCTGACCGCACTGCTGGAGCGGCACATCCCGGAGATCCGGTACCGGCCCGCCGAGGCCACCTACCTGGCCTGGCTCGACTGCCGCGCCCTCGGGCTGGGCGACGACCCGGCCGAGACGTTCCTGGAGCGCGGCAGGGTCGCCGTCAACTCCGGGATCCCCTTCGGGACGGGCGGCGCCGGACACGTACGGCTCAACCTGGCCACCTCGCCGGAGGTGCTCACGGAGGCGGTGCACCGCATGGCCGCGGCCCTCGGCCGGCCCCCGGCGCCGTCACCGCCCTGACGCCGCCGTCCCACGCGACCGCCGGCCAGCGGAGGCCTCGTGCGGGCCCCTAGACTTCCGGCATGGACGACACCACCGGGACGGCCCTCGACCGGCTCGGCGCCGGGAAGTACCTGCTGGTCACCAGCTACCGCAAGGACGGCACACCCGTCCCCACCCCGGTGTGGGTGGTGCGGGACGGGGACACCCTCGGTGTCTGGACGGCCGCCGACAGCTGGAAGGTCAAGCGGATCCGCCGCCGCCCCGACGTCCGGGTCGGCCCCTGTGACGTGCGGGGCCGCCCGACCGGCGACCCGGTCGCGGCCACCGCCGAGCTCGCCGACCCGGCCACCACCGCCCGCTACCGCGACCTCGTCGCCCGCAAGTACGGCATCACCGGCCGTCTCACGCTCCTCGGCAGCAGACTGCGGCGCGGCCGGGACGGCACCGTCGGCATCCGGGTGACGCTGACGCCCTGAGCCGCCGGGCAGCGGATCCGGCCGGAGTTCCCGGTCAGCTCCAGGCGCCCCGGTACTGCTCGTCGAGGAGCTGGAAGACCGGCTCGCCCCGCACCGGGTCCCTGGTGGTGGAGAGCCTGACGCGGTCACCGCTGTGGATGCCGATCGGATGCCCCATGACCCGGCCGCGTACGACGAAGCCCTCGGCCATCTCGATCAGCGAGACGTTGCGTGCGGCGGGCGTGTTGCGGTGCACCACCGTCGAGTGGCGAACGGTGCCGATGCCCTCGCTGCGCTCCGTGCGCAGGTCGCTGCCCTGACACACCGGACACAGCAGCCGGTGGTACATCGCGGTACCGCACCAGGTGCAGCGCTGGAAGACGATGGCGTCCTTGGAGTGGTCCGCGGGGGCGGGATCGAGAACGCTCGTCGCGAATCCGACCGCCGACTGTGCGGCGCTCGCCGAGTGGTGGTACACGCTGGTCAACTCCCTGCGCTCGCCCGGAATCCGGTGTCCCGCGCACCCGGCCCGGCCGGGCGCGCCTGTGCCCGGTTCGGAGTGCCACCGTGCACGCCGACAGCGTATGGCACTCAGTGCCAACGGTAAAGGTACTGGGTACCCCTAACTTGGGACGGGTCCGAACACAGGGGGCCGACCCGGGTCAGGCGCGGCCGAAGGCGGTCTCGATCTCCTGCACCACCCGCCACAGCGGGGCGTCGCGCCGGGAGACGAGGACGACCACGTCGTCCGGGTGCTCCCCGGGGCCGCCGAACAGCGCTCCCGCCGTCCCGCCGGGAGCGGGAGCGCCGTCCTCGGTGCCGAACGCGGCCTGCACGTACCCGAGGGCGTGGTCGACCGTCTCGCCCGCGTCGCCCTGTCCGTCCGAACGCAGCCACGA
Source organism: Streptomyces sp. NPDC020958 (assembly GCF_055562175.1). Classification (NCBI taxonomy): domain Bacteria; kingdom Bacillati; phylum Actinomycetota; class Actinomycetes; order Kitasatosporales; family Streptomycetaceae; genus Streptomyces; species Streptomyces sp. NPDC020958. Next base: position 871,294 of record NZ_JBVHFU010000001.1, read on the forward strand.
GCGGAGCGCGTTGTTGTGCGCCGCGACGACCGCCGCCGCCACGACGTCCGCCCGCAGCGTGCCGTCCGGCCGGCCCGCGTAGCGGGCACGCAGATACGCGGCCAGGGCGCGCTCGTAGCGCCACACCACCGACAACTCGTACGCGCGCAGCCCGGGGACCTGTTTGGTGAGCCGGTAGCGCTGCACGGAGAACGTGGGGTTCTCCGCGTACATCCGCAGCACCAGCCGGGCCGCGTCGCACACCCGCCGCACCGGCTCGGTCTCCGGGTCGCTCGCCGCCAGGAAGGCGGTCATGTCGGCCAGACACCCCTCGTGGTCGGGGAAGACCACGTCCTCCTTGGACGGGAAGTAGCGGAAGAACGAGCGGCGCCCGACCCCGGCGAGGGCAACGATGTCGTCGACGGTCGTCTGCTCGTAGCCGCGTTCCAGGAAGAGCCGGAAGGCCGCCGCGACCAGGGCGTCCCGCATGGGCGGCTTGGCGGGCGGTGCCACGCTGCTGGAGCTCATGGACGCGAACGTAGCATTCCGGCCGCCTCCGTGGCACTCAGTGCACGGCATTCGGGGAACTGAGTGCACTGCGCGCGTCGGCTGAACCGGTGAGCCGGTCGCCCCGTATGTGTTCTCGGGGATCGCGGACACCCGTGCGCACGGCACGTGGAAGGAGAGCAGTGTGTCGACACCGCCCGACCCTGAACAGGCGCAGCGCGGACCGGTGCTGGAACCGGTACGGGTGCTGCGCCCCCGCCGGCTGGACGCCCTCGCGGAACTGATGCGGGAGATCCGCGAGGAGGCGGAGGCCGACGAGAAGGCGCGGACGGCGCGGGGGGGCCAGGGCCCCGCGGGGTTCGAGGCCTTCGACTCCTCTCCCGGGCCCGGTCGCGAGGCGGAGGCCGAGACCCAGGAACTGCCGCCGGTCACCGACGGCCGCCGCCACGGCCGTGACGGCGGACCCTCCCGCGCCTTCGGCTTCGGACCGGGGCTGCGCAGGACCGCCGTGGTGGTCGCCGTCGGCGCGGCCGCCCTGGTCGGCTTCGGCTGCGCGCTCCTGCTGCCCGGCCGCGAGGGCACGGCGGCCGCCGCCCAGCCGTCCGCGCCCGCCCCGACGGCTCCGGCCACCACCGAGCCGGCCTCGCACACCACCGAAGACCCCGACGGCGCCGGCACCCTCCGCCAGGGCGACACCGGCCCCGAGGTCGTCGAACTGGAGCAGCGTCTGCTGCGCATCCCGGACGTCTACCGCGACGGCTCCACCGCCGGGAGCTACGACACCGCCCTCACCGCCGCCGTGGAGCGCTTCCAGATCTGGTACGGCATCAGCGGCGACGAGCGCGGCGTCTACGGAGACGACACCCGCCGTGCCCTGGAGTCCCGGACCACCCTCACCGGCACCGGCGGCTGACCCCGGTGCCCGGGCGCGAACCGCCGCCGGGACCGGGCCCGCTGCCGTTACTCCTCGTCCTTCAGCGGCACCCGGATGTCCAGCACGCAGACGTCGTCCCGTCGTTCTTCCTGCAGCATCTCGGCGAGCAGGGCGGACAGGGAGTCGGGTGCCGCGGTGCGGACGGCCTCGGCCAGCCGGTTCAGGCCCGCGTCGATGTCCTCGCCGGGCCGCTCCACCAGGCCGTCCGTGTACATCAGCAGCCGGTCGCCGGGCTCCAGCCGGAACTCGGCGGAGTCGTAGAACGGCTCCGCGCAGGCCCCCAGCAGCATGCCGTTCGGGCGGTCGAGCCGGTGCACCTCGCCCCCGCGCACCAGCAGGGGTGGGAGGTGTCCCGCCTGCGCCCAGACGAGACGGCGGTCGGCGGGCTCGTACCGGGCCAGGATCAGGGTGGCGGTGGACTGGCTGTCGCGCGAGTGCAGGAGGAGGAAGTTGAGGCGGGCGAGCGCACCGGTCAGCGAGGAGCCGGTGGACACCATGCCCTTGGCGGTGAACCGGAGCTGGGCCATCGTCGCGACCGCGTCCACGCCGTGACCCGCCACGTCACCGACGACGAACAGCGCGGCGTCGTCGGGCAGTTCGATGGCGCTGAACCAGTCGCCGCCGACGTGGACGCCCGCCTGGGCGGGCAGGTAGGCAACCTCGACGCGCAGCCCGCACAACCGCACCGGCTTGCTGGGCAGTGGCAGCAGCGCGTGCTGGAGCCGTGCGGCCAGCGCCCGTTCGGCGTCCAGGACACCGCGCTGCACGAGGATCGCCCGCTCGCTGTCCACCAGGGCGAGTTCGGCGCTGCGCTGCGCGGTGAGGTCCTGTACGAACCCGTGCACCTCGACGACGGTGCCGTCCGGGGAGGTCACCGCCTCGGCGACGGCGCGCAGATGCCGTACCGCGTTGCCGGTCCTGATGCGGAACGGGACGTCCAGTCGGGCGCCGCTGCGGGTGAGTGCGGAGACGGCCCGGGCCAGCGCGTGGGCGTCCTCGGGCAGCACCAGGTCGGGCAGCAGGTCCAACGGGACCGCCCCGCGCCCCGGGGCACGGCCCAGAATGGTGTACACCTGCGAGGACCAGGTGACCTGCCGGGTGACCAGGTTCCAGTTCGCCCACCCGAGGTTGCCCAGCCGCTGCATGTCCGCCAGCCGCTGCTCCTGCCGCTCCTCGGTGTCGTGCCGCAGCCAGGTCACCAGCAGCCCGTCGCCCAGGCGTGCGGCGCGCACCGAGTAGGTGGCCATCAACGGCACCCCGGCGACGATCTCCTCGTAGACGAACGGCTCGCCCTCGTACGGCTCCCCGCCGAGTGCCTTCAGGTAGCCCTGCCACAGCGACTCGCCCGCGACGGACGGGTAGCTCTCCAGGATGCGCGCGCCGATCATCTCCCGGCCGGAGCGGCCGAGGATGTCGACGGCGTTGGGGGCGGCCGCGTCGATGCGGTAGTCCTCCACCTCCCCGGTGGCCGAGCGCAGCGGGGTCAGCAGGACCACCGCGCCGGGCAGGGCGTCCAGGACGGTCTGCACCGTCCGGGAGAACGCCGGGACGGCCGGCTCGGACGGGGTGCCGAGGGCGGTGAGCCGGCCCGCGCACAGCCGGACGGCGGCCAGCAGCAGTTCGCGCTCGGCAGGCTCGAAGACGGCGTCGCGGGCGCGCAGCACACCGATGGCCGTACCGGTCCCGCCGCCGTCCGTCAGCGGCAGCCAGGCCCGGGTCCGCCAGCGCGCGTGCGGTTCGCCGATGAGGTGGAACTCCTCGCGGTCCTTCGTGAAGTGCTCCAGCCAGACCGGCTCACCGGTCTTGATCGCCTCCAGCGGGGCGATCCCGCTCACCGGGGGCACCTGGTGCCACAGCTCGGCCAGCGCCGGGTCGACCCCGGCGTGGGCGGCGAGTTCGAGGCCGTGGGTCGGCAGTCGCCGGTACAGCAGCACCGCGTCGGCGCCGAGCCCCGGTGCCAGGTGTTCGAGCAGCGCCGCGACCAGCTCCTGTGGGGAACGGACGTGCACGAGAGCCTTGCCGATCCGGCCGAGCGTCTCGGCGGTGCCGGGCCCGGCGAGCGGCTCCCGGGGGGCCGGGGCCGTCGGTTCGGGGGCGGGGACCAGTGTGGTGGGCAGAGGGGGCACCAGGGCGCCGAGGGTGAGCCAGCACTCCTCGAGCAGCGTGCGGTGGCCGACCTCGGCCCGCTGCACCAGCGCCTCGTGGGCGGCGTCGGGGGAGCAGCCCGTGGTGGCCATGAGCGCGCCCTTCGCCCGCTCCAGCACGGCGGAGGTGGCCACCGAGTCCCGCAGCCGGTCCAGCTCGGCACGCTGCCTGGACACGACCTTGGCCAGGGCCGCCAGCTCGCCGACGGCACCGGTGTCCACAGCAGGGGCGTGCTCGCTCGTCACGGATCGAGCATCGCACAGGACGGCACCTACGATCACACTCGTGTGGGATTCGTGAAGCATGTGCACGTCCCTGGTCCGAAATGGTCAGCGGCCGGTGCTGTGTCCGACCAGTGCCTCGGTGACCGCCCGCACGCTGCGCGCGATGTGCTGGAGTTGCATGACCTCCGCCGCGTACAGCTTGATGGTGTGCTCGATGACCGACTCGGGCAGGCCCAGCAGGGGCAGTTCGGCCCGGGCCGTCTGCAGCGCCGTGCGCGCCACCCGGACCTCGTGCTGGACCTGGATCTGCGCGTGCCGGGCGAGCAGCACCGGGTGGCGGATCAGGGCCGGGTAGCTGGCGTAGCGGGCCGGGACCAGTTCCCGCAGCCACTTGGCGGCGGAGCGCTCCCAGTCGTAGCTGCCCGGCGCCTTGACCTGGCAGGGCCAGTCGGGGCTGAGGCGCGTGGTCGTCGTCAGAGTCATGATCATCGCTTCCGGGTGTGCGGCGTCGTCGTGGGGGGTCTTCGACGGAGTTCTCGGCGGCTCCGGCCTAGGGGATGACCGGAGCCGCCGCGGGCGAATCGCGCAGGCGATGCCCGTTCGAACACCCCGGGCGCCGACGCGGGTAGGAGACGGCGGCTTGGGATGTCCGTGCGAGGGCCCCGGACGCCGGCCGCCGGCGCTGCGGATGGTGCTGCGTGCGCATGGGCGGTCCGTCGGCTTTCTCGGGGCGGGTGCGAGCGGTGCGTCCTCGGTGCGGAACGGGCCCGGAGGGTGCCGGGTGATCCGTGAGCAGTATTTATATATGCGATCCGGTTTGCAAGACGTATGAAAACATTCATGCGCGATATGCCGTGAATAGTCCCCTTGGCGCGTCATGTGACCGGATGGGGGAGAACTCAGTCCTTGAGGAAGAACTGATGCTCATCGGCGACCCGCTCGTACTCCTCCAGGCGCGCCTGGGTGCGCTCGGGGTCGGCGTCGGTCATGGCCTGCAGCAGCGCCGCGGCCATCAGGCCGGGCGCCGCATAGGTGTCGAACACCAGGCGGGAGCCGATACCGGTGCTGAAGGTGACGTCGGCCTCGTCGGCCAGCGCGCCGAGCGCGAGGTCCGTCACCAGGGCGACCCGCAGCCCCGCGGTGCGCGCCACCCGGATCGCGGTGAGCGTCTCCTGCGCGTGCCGCGGCATGCCGAACGCCAGCACCCAGGTGCCGCCCGCCTCGCGCGACTGCAGCAGCGCGTCGTAGGCCACGCTGCCGCCCCTGGTCACCAGCCGCACGTCGGGATGGATACGGCGCGCGGCGTAGGCGAAGTACTCCGCCAGGGAGACGGAGATGCGCAGGCCGAGCACGGTCAGCGGAGACGACCGGGACAGCTCGCGGCCGATCCAGATCACCCGGTCCGGGTCGGCGAAGTCCCGGCGCAGGTTCTCCAGGTTCTCGATCTCGGCGTCCACGGCCGCCTGGAGTTCGTTGCTGCGGTGCTCGGTGGTGGGCCCGGTCCCGCCCGCCAGGGTGCGCAGCGCGATCGACTGGAGCCGCTCGCGCAGCGCAGGATAGCCGTTGAAGCCGACCGCGCCCGCGAACCGCGTCACCGACGGCTGGCTGACCCCGGCCCGCTCGGCGAGGTCGGTGATCGACAGAAAGGCCGCCTCGGTGATGTGGTCGATCAGGTACTGGGCGATGCGCCGCTGCCCCGGGGAGAGCCGGGGGCCGTCGAAGAGTTCCCGGAGCTGGGACGTGGGTGCGGCCTCCGCCTCCGGCACGGTCTTGCCCGACGTGATCGCGGATGCCTGGGCGCGTGCCTGCTGCGGCGATGGCACCGAAGCGCCTCCTTTGTCTCCCACGAGGATTCAACATAGCTCACGGTCCGTGGTGACCAGGGGTTGTGCGCCGTCGCGAACCGCCCCGGCTGCCGAGCGCGCCCGCTGCGCACGCGACACCCGCAGCGGGGCTCACCGCCGGTAGACGGTGATGGAGTGGCCGACCTCGTCGACCGCCCGGCTGCTGTGGACCAACTCGGCCAGCCGGCCCCGCGCCTTGGCGACCGACGAGTCCGAGACGACCAGCAGCCCGTGCACCTCGCCCGGCGGCACCTCGCGGGGATCGGCGGCGTGGATGCCGTAGTACGCCGGGACGCCGCTGCCCTTGTAGACCAGCCAGACGCGCTGCCCCCGATAGCGTTCCCGCAGCCGGTCGGCGAGCCTGCCCAGGTCCTGGCCCCAGTCCACGTTCGAGTCGTGCAGCCGCAGATGCGTCTTCGCCGGGCCGCCGAACGCCTCGTTGGAGTACGGCAGGTAGAACGGGAACGTCCGCAGCGAACTCACCGCGACGAACAGCACCAGCGCCCCGGCCGCCGGCCGCGACCAGCGCCACCGCACCGCGACCACCGCGGCCCCGGCCACCGCCAGGAACATCGGCATGAACAGCGCGTACCGCGTCCCGAAGTCACGCGACCCGGTCATCGCCGAGCCCAGCAGCACCGCAGGCGGCAGCAGCAGGTACGGTGCGGCCGGCCGCAGCCGCCGTACCGCCACCACCGCGACGGCACCGGCCGCCCACAGCGCGAGCATGCCGAGCGGGGTCTTCACCAGCAGGGCGGCCGGCAGGTAGTACCAGCGGGAGCCGGTGTAGAGGTGCCCGAAGAGAAAGCCCTGCCAGGGCTGGTCCTCCAGGGCGAACTGGACCCGCATCCCCGCCCGGTAGGCCGCCGGGAAGGGCATCAGGTCCACCAGGGCGCCCCGCAGTCCGGGCACCGCCGGCACGGGCGCGGCCGGCAGGAAACGCAGCCGGGGGTCGACCGCCAGATAGGACAGCCACACCACGGCGACCGCCGTCACCGTCGTGACCGCCGCGGCCGTCAGGGCCCGCCGCGCACGTCCGGGACGCGGACCCCACACCGAGAACACCGCCAGCGCCGCCAGGACCGGGACCGCGGGCAGCGCGCTCATCTTCGTCGCCACCGCGGCGCCCAGCGCGGCCCCGGCGAGCGGCAGGTACCGCCGGGGCCGGTGTCGCGCCCGCCGCACCAGCCAGGCCGACGTCAGCACGAACCCGGCCGCGGGCACGTCCAGGGTGGCCAGCGAGCCCTGGGCGATCAGGTCGGGGGAGAAGCAGTACAGCGCGAGGGCCAGCAGTCCGGCCGCGGTACCGAGGAGCTCGCGGGCGAAGGCGAGGACCACGAGACCGAACAGCAGCGTCAGCGCGATCACGGGCAGCCGGGCCCAGAGCATCACCCGCCAGGGGTCGTTGCCCGACGAGTACAGCAGGTGCCGTCCCACCTGCCCCTGGTCGCCCCGGTAGGCGGGGTCGTAGTGCGGGTTCGCGACCGCGACGCCGGCCATGATGACGAGCTTGCCGAGCGGCGGGTGCTCCGGGTTGTAGCGCAGCCGGTGCTCGTGCAGGTAGTCGGCGGCGGTGGCCACGTAGACCGGTTCGTCGATGGTGGGCGTCTGCTGGACGGCGGTGGTCACCATCGCCGCCGCCATCTGGGCGAGCAACAGCACCACCAGGACCGGCACCAGCAGGCGGCGGCGGCCGCGCAGGGCGGCGGTGAGCCGGGCCGCCGCGGCGGGACGCGGGCCGGACCCGGGGTCCACGGGGAGGTCGGGGTCGAGCACCGACTGCTGTTCGCTTGCCATCATCCGCCCCGCGGGGACACCGGGCCCGAGGTGACGGGAGCGGTCAGGGGCCGTCATGGCCCTACTGTCGCACCGCTCCCGCCACCGGGCGTGTCACCGCTTCACGAGTCGTACCGACAGACCGTCCGCCGTGTACACGGGTACGGCCCGCAGGGCGCTGGAGTTCAGCCGCACCTCGTCGAACTGACCGCGCAGGCGCGGCGCGTCGATCACCGGGAGGGTGCTGCCCGCGGCCGGCGGGCGCTCGGTGTCGAGGTTCAGGGTGAGGGTGGCGCCCCGGCCGAGGACCGCCAGGTGCTTCACCGTCAGCGGCGCCTTGCAGCCCCGTCCCAGGGTGACCTCCAGGGCGCCCCCGTCCTGGGTGTACGCACCGCGCACGAACACGCGCCCGGTCACCCGCAGGGTGCCCGCGGGGACCCGCACGTCGCCATGGCCCAGCGCGTCGTCCGAACCGGCGACCAGGGTGCCCGCCGCCAGCACGGTGCCGCCCGTGTAGCGGTTGCGGCCGGTCAGCGTCAGCGCCCCGGTGCCCGTCTTGGTGAGTCCGCCCCGGCCGTCGATGTCGTTGCGCCAGCTGTCCGCCGCCGCGAAGCCGCCCGCCGCCGCGTCCAGGGCGACCGTGACGTCCGAGTCGAAGGCGCCGTAGCCGTCCGCCGCCGCGAACAGGTTGAGACGGCCCCACTGCTCCGGACCGTCCAGGAGCACGTACCCGGAGGGCAGGCCGGTGGTGCGCAGCACCTCGCGGCGCTGGTCGGCGGAGAGGTACGGCTGGCGGGTCTCCAGGAGCACCTCGGCGCCCTTGGGCACGGTGAGCGGCAGGTCGCGACCCTGCCGTCGCAGCACGTACGTCAGCCGCGGCGTGACGGCGCGCTCGTTGGCCTCGCGGTCGGCGTACGGGTCGGTGGCGGTGCACGCCGAGTGGGCGTAGGCGTACAGGGTGTCGGCGGTGCTGCCGGTCTCCGCCTCGAAGTAGGCGAGGGCCTGGGCGCGGGCCGCCTTCTTGAGATCGGCGTTGGCCGGGTCGGCGAGGGTGGCGGCGGCCAGCGCGGTGGCCATGATCCGGCCGCCGAGCACGTCGACCGTGTTGTGCATACCGGCCACGATGCGGGTGTCGCTCAGCTCCAGGGCGCGGGTGACCAGCTCCTGGAAGCGCTCCGGCACCGCGTACGCGTAGGCCAGGCCGGCCAGGTGGAAGGCGTTGGTGTGGCCCGAGGGGAAGCCGCCGTCGTCGGTGGGGGAGGTGCTGCGCTGGCGCAGCAGCTGCGGGGCGACGACCACGTTCGACTCGTAGACCGGGTAGCCGAAGGCGTCGGTCCTGCCGGTGTCGACGACCTCGCTGTCCTCGTTCATCCGCCAGGGGCGGGGGTACTGGTAGGCGTACTTGGACGGGTTGCCGGAGGCGTAGTTGCCGCGCACCGTGTCGACCAGTTCGGCCACCTTGCCGAGCGCCGAGTCGTGCGAGCCCGCACCGAGCGCCGACCCCGCCGGGGCGCCGGCCGGCACGGCGTCGCTGATCGTGGTGGCGGGCGTGGTGTCGGGCGCGCTGGTGATCGAGGTGACCGCGAGGGAACCGGCCTTGTAGAGGTCGGCGAGCGGACCGAGGCCGGCGATCATCGCGTAGCTCTGGTGCTGGCGGTCGTAGAGGAACGCCTTCTTCGCCTCGGCGTCGGTGCGCCGGGCGGTGACGTCGGCGCAGTACCGCATGTTGGCGCGCAGGACGTCGGCCCGCAGCACGCTGCCGGTGTTCCAGGCGGAACCGGTCTTCCATATCCGTGCGAAGCCGCCGAGGATGCGGACCACCGCGTTGGTGTCGGCGGTGAGGTTGGTGCTGATGTTCGTCTTGTAGTCGTCGACGAACGCGAGGGCGGTCGCGGCCTTCGCGTCGGCGGCGGCGAGCCAGCTGACGAGGGTCGGGGCGGCCACCATGCCCGCCGACGCGCCGAGCGAGGTCTTCAGGAATCCCCGTCGGCCGACGACGAGTCCACGGGCCGGAGAGGTGGAGTGGTGCCCGGCAGTTGACGGCATGGAGGTGCCTCTCTTGAGTTCTACTGGGAGTTCACTGCGGATCGGTGCGCTCGCCGCGGGTGCGCCTGCGGGGTCGCGTGGGGAATGCGGGGAACGAGCGCAGTTCTAGGACCGGCCGATGTCCCGGCGGTCATGGTCCGACGACCGCCGGATGGCCCGGAGTTGAACGGCAGTGCGGTGGTTCACCGGAAGCAGGGCCGGGACCTGCGCGTTCGCGGTGTCGAACGGCCCGTGGTCCGTGCGAGCGGATGCGCACGGGCCGTGGACGCCGTCCTCACAGGACCGAACGCGCGAGGGCCACCGCGCCCGCCACGGGCGGACTGCGCAGCGGCTGCGGCCGGGCTCCGGGCACGGCCTCGGCGAGTGCGGCGGCGAAGGCCTCGTACAGGCGCGGCTGGGAGAGGATGGTGCCGCCGGCCACCACGACGTCGTCCACGGCGAGACCGCGGGCGGCCAGCCGGGCCACCAGGGCGGCGAGCGCACGGCCGCCGTCGGCTATCACGTCCCGGGCGATCAGGGAGCCCGCGTCGGCCGCCGCGAACAGCGCCGGGGCGTGCCGGCCCCACTGGGCCGAGACCTCGGTGGCACCCTCCAGGGCGGCGCCCAGCGCGGGCACCTCGGCCACCTCGAAGGCGGCGACCAGGCCGGTCGCGAGCGCGTCGGGTGCCTCACCGCGGTCGTGCGCGGCCCAGACGGCGCGGGCGGCCTCCCGGACCAGGCCGGCCGCGCCGCCCTCGTCGCCGAGCACCGCGCCCCAGCCGCCCACCTGTACGGGGCTGCCGTCGGCGCCCCGGCCGACCGCCACCGACCCGGTGCCGGCGACCAGACCGACGCCCTTGTCCAGGCCGGCGGCGGGGACGAGGAGTTCGGCGTCGCCCACCACCCGGACCGGTACGCCCAGCAGGTCCCGCAGCTCGGCGGCGATCGAGGCGCACTGACGGGGGGTCTCACAGGCGTGCCCGCCGACCGCCAGTGCGGCGGGGCGGGCATGGACGGGCAGGGCGTCCCGGACCAGCGCGGTCAGCCACCGGGCGGCCGCTGCCGGGTCGTGCGGCCGCCAGCCGCTGCTCGGACGGACGTGGTCGGCGACCTGCTCCGCGCCGGCGAGCGCACGGAGATGGGTCTTGGTGCCGCCGACGTCGACACCGACCACGAGCGGGGAGGAGGGAGCGTCCGGCACGGATCCTCTTTCGTCGTCTGGGTACAGAGCGCCGAAGACCATGGCAGGCACCGGCGCCGCTGTTCAACGGGCAACCGCCACCCGCCGCGGCCCAGGCTGCGACGGTGGGCGAACCGCGCCTGGACGAACGGGAGTTGAGCGAATCGGGAAGCCCCGGGACGGACTTCTTTCGGAGCACGGCAGGCGAGTACCGTGTAGTTCGTTAGGAAGTTAACTAACGAAGTACAGTGCGTCAAGAGTTGTCGCGCGCTCGATCGACGGGACGTCGTCGAGGGGCACCGCCGCGCGGCACGAGGGCACCGCATCGCCGCATCCCGTGCACACCAGGGAGCGCGGCCCCTGACCCATGGGGGAACTGTGGAACACGTCGTGGCTGAGGCCCCCCGTCTCACCGAGAGCGCCGGGGCGGTGTTCGCCGTCCTGGCCCAGGCCGGCAGCGCCACCCGGCCGCAGCTGGCGAGCCTCGCGGGCCTGTCCAAGCCGACGGTCTCCGCCGCCGTCGCGGAGTTGGAGGGGGCCAGGCTGGCCACCCACTCCGGCACCGCATCCAGCGGCACCGGCCGCTCCGCCGCCGTCTACAACCTCGGCCCCGCCTCCGGCTCGGTGCTCGCCGTCGACCTCGGCCCGGCCCGCACCCGGGTGCGCGGCTGCGCCCTGGACGGCACCCTGCTCGCCGAGGCCGACACCCCGCGGGCCAGGGCCGCCGACGCCGTCCGCCAGGCGCTGGAGGCGCTGCCGGCCGGCGCCCCGCTGCGGGCCATCGTGGTCGCCGTCGGTGACGTGACCGAGCCCGACCGGTCCGGGGGCGGCATGCGCCCGGCCACCGCCAAGGCCGGGCCCGTCTTCGACGCGGTGTCGGTCGCGCTGCCGCCGGGCGTACCCGTCCACCTGGAGAACAACGTGAACTGCGCGGCCCTCGCCGAACTGCACGAGGGCGCGGCCCGGGGCCGGCGCACCTTCGGCTACCTGCGGATCGGGGTCGGTATCGGTCTGGGCATCGTGATCGGCGGCCAGGTGCTGCGCGGCGCCAACGGCGCCGCCGGTGAGCTCGCCCGGCTGCCCTACCCCTGGGACGACGACCGGGAGCCCCGCCGGGAGGCCCTGGAGGCCTACGTGGGCTCGGGGGCCCTGCTGCGCCGGGCCGCGCAGGCCTGGCGGGCCGACGACGGCCCGCGCCCGCGCACCGCCGAGCGGCTCTTCGCGCTGGCCGCCGAGGGCCGGGAGCCCGCCCGCTCGCTGGTCGCCCGGCACGCCGCCGACGTGGGGCGGCTGGCCGCCGCCGTGACCGCCGTGCTGGACCCCGGGCTCCTCGTGCTGGGCGGCAGCACCGGCGCGGATCCGCGGCTGCTGCCCGGCGTGCGGGCCGAGCTGGGACGGCTGAGCTGGCCCACCGAGGTCGTCAGCAGCCAGATCGGCGATCTCGGTACTGTCGTAGGGGCTGCCCGGCTCGCCGTGGCCAAGGGAGTCCAAACCGTGACCGAAGGCGTGCAGGTGAAGGATTGACGGCCTCCGACTTCGTCTGCCAATGTCCGGACAAGCGCTTTCTAAGTCGGCCGGGACGCCGGCTTGGGGTGAGCCTCCCAGTCCGTGCACCACGTACGGCAACCGCACGAGGGCGTGTCCGTGCGGTGACGGCCAGGACGGCCGGGGAGTTCGCCCCGCGCGGACGATGCGGCCGGGCGAGGCCGCGCCCCGGAAAGTGACTTTCTCCTCAAAATGCACCAGTGCCGCCTCAGCCGGCGCCGTGCTCCGTCCCTCCGAAGAAATGGGATCGAAGATGACCACTGTGGGTGTGCGGCGCTCTCGCCGACTCGGCCGCGGCGGTATGCGCCGCCTGGTTCCCCTCGCTGCCGCGACCGCGGCAGGAGCCCTGCTGCTCTCCGCCTGCGGCTCGGGCTCCGGCTCCGGCGGGACCTCCAAGTCGCTGACCTTCTGGATCTCCACCGTTCCGGGGCAGGACGCGGGCTGGAAGAAGCTGGTGGCGCAGTACAAGAAGGAAACCGGCGTCAACGTCAAGCTCGTCAACATCCCCTACGACGGCTACACGACGAAGCTGCACAACTCCGCGCAGGCGAATGCGCTGCCCGACGTGGCCGCCGTACCGGCGCTGGACCCCATCTGGTCGAACAAGCTGATCGACCTGAGCTCCATCGCCGGCAACAAGAGCTACAACATCAACGCCAACTTCCTGGCGAAGGACTCGTCCGGCAAGGTGCTGGCCATCCCCTCGGACGTCACCGCGTCCGGCCTGTTCATCAACAAGACGCTCTTCGAGAAGGCCGGCGTCTCCTTCCCCGCCTCGCCCTCGAAGACCTGGAGCTGGACCGACTTCATCGCGGCCGCGAACAAGGTCCGGGAGAAGACCGGCGCCAAGTACTCCCTGACCTTCGACCAGTCGCCGTCGCGACTGCGCGCCATGGTGTACGAGATGGGCGGGAAGTACGTCCACGCGGATTCCTCCGGCAAATTCTCGGTGGACGACGCGACCAAGAAGGCCGTGAAGACCTTCGTCGGATGGAACGACGACAAGACCATGCCGAAGTCGGTGTGGACCAGCGGCGCCGACCCGTCCGCGATGTTCCAGAGCGGTGACGTGGTCGCCTACTGGTCCGGCGTGTGGCAGGTCGCCGCGTTCGCGGACAGCATCAAGAAGTTCGACTGGGCCAGCGTCCCGACCCCCGCCCAGCCCGTGCAGGCCAGCGACGTCAACAGCGGCGGCCTGATGGTGGGCTTCAACAACAACGGCGCCGCGGCCACCGCCGCGAAGAAGTTCATGACCTGGGTGTACGACCCGAAGCAGTACACCGAACTGGTCGAGAGCTCCGGATTCCTCCCGGTCGAGAGCGGTCTGAACCCGAGCTACCCCTTCAAGTCCGACGCGGCGCAGTCGGCGTTCAAGCTGTACAACGAGGAGATCCCGCTCTACGCCCCGATCTCCGGCTACTTCAACGGTGCGCAGACGGCCTGGGTGCTGAAGGGCAAGAGCCTCACCACCGACCCGACCAAGACGGAGCTCGGCAAGGCGATCAACGGCCAGCAGTCGTCCGACAAGGCGCTGGAGAACATCGTGGCCGGCTACAACCAGCAGGTCGGCGGCTGATCACGGAACCCGGGGGCGGGGCGGCGGAGCCGAGACGCCGCCGCCCCGCCCCGGCCACCCGCGTGATTCCCTGGCTCACGGTGTGAGCCCCAGCAATCCATCCCCACAGCACGGAGTCAGGAAGATGACCAAACGCGCCTCGGACGTGTCCGGGAGCCCGCCCAGGCGACGCCGCAGCAAGTACACCCTGGCGCCGCTCGTCCTCATCGCGGCCAACGTCGTGCTCTTCGCACTGTTCTTCGTCTGGCCGGCGGTGATCGGGCTCGTCTACTCCTTCACGAACTACACGGGCGTGGGGGCGTTCCAGTTCATCGGGCTGGAGAACTACCACAACCTGTTCGGGGACTCCACCTTCTACGACGCGCTGACGCGGTCCCTGCTCTACACCGTGCTCTTCGTCCCGCTGAACTTCGCGCTCTCGCTGCTCATCGCCAACGTGCTGGTGAGCAAGCACGCCAAGGGCGCGTCGGTGGCTCGCGTCCTCTTCTTCATCCCCTGGCTGCTGTCGCCCATCGTCGTGGGCGTCCTGTGGCGGTGGCTGTTCGGCGAGAACTTCGGCCTGGTCAACTACATCATCGAGAAGCTCGGCGGCGCGGCCGTGCCGTGGCAGTCGAACGCGGACCTGTCGCTGCTCGTGGTGGTGATGGCGGCCTCCTGGGCCTGGACGGGCTTCTCGATGCTGCTGTTCATCGCGGCGATCAAGAACGTGCCGGTGTCGTACTACGAGGCGGCCTCGCTCGACGGCGCCGGTCCGTGGCGCCAGTTCATCAGCATCACACTGCCGAGCATCGCGCCCACCTCGTTCATCGTGATCCTGCTCAACACGATCAACGCGATGAAGGAGTACCCGATCTTCGTCTCGCTCAACAACGGCGGGCCCGGGACGTCCAACAACCTGCTGGTCCAGTACATCTACCAGACCGGCTTCCAACGGGGCCAGATCGGCTACGCGAGCGCGGCGTCGTTCGTGCTCATGCTCATCCTGATGGCCGTCGCGGTCATCCAGCTGATCGTCAACCGGCGCGTGGAGAACCGATGACAACGACAGACATCCCGCGCCCGGTCGACGCGGACTCCCCGCGGCCCGTGACCGGCAAGCGGCCCCGCGGCGCGAGCAGTGGCGGGCTCCGGCGGGCGGTGTCCGCGACGACCCTGCTGTGGGTCCTGGCCTGCCTGTACGGGCTGCCCGTGCTGTGGTTCATCCTCAGCTCCCTCAAGCCCGCCAGCGACCTGTTCTCGTACCCGCTGACGCTGGTCCCGCACCACCCCACCCTGTCCGGATACCTGACGGCGTGGCGTAGCGCCAACTTCTCGCAGTACTTCATCAACACGACCATCGTGTGCGTGATCACGACGATCCTCACGGTGGGCGTCAGCTGCTGCACCGGGTACGCGCTGGCCAAGTACGACAACAAGTGGCTCAAGGTGTTCTTCGTCTGCATCCTGGCCACCACGATGCTGCCGGGCGAGGTCATGCTCGCCCCCGAGTTCCTGGTCGTCCGCAACCTCGGCCTCTACAACTCCTTCGCCGGCATCATCCTCCCGGCCGTGCTCACCGCGACCGGATGCTTCATGTTCCGCCAGTTCTTCCTGACGGTCCCCGACGAACTGGTCGAAGCCGCACGCATCGACGGCGCCCGCGAACTGTCGATCTTCCTGCGGATCATGGTGCCGCTCTCCCGGCCCATCATGCTGACCCTCGCCATCCTGTCCTTCCAGTGGCGGTGGAACGACTACATCTGGCCGCTGCTGATGCTCAACGACCCCAACAAGTTCACCGTGCAGATCGGCATCCAGAGCATCGTCGGCGCGCAGAACATCAACTGGTCGGTCCTGCTCGGCGCCTCGGTCATCTCCATGATCCCGCTGATCGTGATCTTCCTGGTCTTCCAGCGCTACGTCATGGGCGCCGACATCAACGCCGGACTGAAGGACTGATCTTGCACACCCCGCTCGACCATGACTTCGTCCGCGCGGTGGCACTCGCCGCCGACGGGTCGGCCGCCCCGCTCGCGGCCGACCCGGACGAGGAACCCACCGGGCCGCACCGCACCCTGGCCCGCAGCGTGAAGACCCTGGTCGCGGCATACCGTTCCCCGGACTCGGCACTGCACGGCAGCGGACAGGCGGTCGCCGCCGCGATGACCCACCTCCGCGCCCTGCGGGCCGCGCAGACGCCCTCCGGCCTCTTCGCGGGCGGCGACAACGTCCAGTCACCGCCCGACTCCGCGTTCACCGTCAACGACGTGTGCGATGCGTACGTCCTTGCCGCCGACGCGGGACCGGAACTGGACGAGGTGACGGCCGCGCTCGCCGAGATCGCCGGCGCCGCCACCCCGAGCCTCCTGGCCGGTGGCGTGCACACCCCGAACCACCGCTGGGAGCTGTCCGCGGCGCTGGCCCGGCTGCACCGCTCGTTCCCGGACGCCCGACTGCTCGCTCGCGCCGAGGAGTGGCTCGCCGAGGGAGTCGACATCGACGCGGAGGGCCTGTATTCGGAACGCAGTGCCGTCTACGCGTCCATCGTCACCAATCCGTCGCTGCTGCTCCTCGCCGACGTGCTCGACCGCGCCGACCTGCGGGACGCCGTCGAACGCAACCTCACCGCGACCCTGGACCTGATCAGGCCGGACGGCACGGTGGAGACCGTCCACTCGCGCCGCCAGGACCAGAGGCAGTCGTTCGCGCTGTGGCCCTACCTGCCGCAGTACCGGCTGCTCGCGATCCGGACCGGTCGGGGCGACTTCGCCCGCGCGGCCCACTCGGCGGCCGCCGACGGCATCGACGACCCCGACCTGCTCGCCCAGACCCTCCTCACCCCGGATCTGTGCCGCCCCCTGCCGGCCCCGGACGCGGAGCAGCTCCCGCGCGACCGGTACCTCCCCACCGCACGCCTCGCCGCACACGTCTCGGCCACCGCGCACACCGTGGTGTACGGCGGCTCCGACGTGCCCGAGCACCGGCGCGTCCGCTCGGGCCTCGCCTGCAACCCCACCTTCCTGCGCCTGTTCGCCGGTGCCGCCGTCCTCGACGCGGTCCGCCTCTCGCGCGGGTTCTTCGACCTGGGCCCGTTCCGCGCCGCCGACGTGGAACGGCTCGCCGACAACCGGTACCGGCTCACCCAGACCCTCACGGCGGCCTACTACCAGCCGCTCCCGAAGGACCGAAGGCGTCACGACGGTGCCTACCGTCTGGTGGACGAGGGTCGCTTCTCCGCAGCGATGGCCTTCCCCGACCGCCCTCAGGACGAGGTCTCCCACACGACCCGGGTCGAGGTCGACCTGCGGGAGGACGGGGCCGACCTGCGGATCGACATCAGCGGCCCGTCGGTGCCCTGGGCCCTCGAACTGACCTTCCGGCCGGGCGGCGAGCCGCAGGGTGCCGTACCGCTCGGCGACGGACGCTGGTGCCTGACGACCGGGCCGTTGACCTACCGCGTCGGCGACGACGAGATCCGGGTCGAGGCCGCCGTGGAGACGGGCGAACCGCTCGCCGGACCGGACCGGAGCGAGGTACTGCGCTACGACCCGGGGCAGGACTACACCGTGGTCGGCGGCACGGACGCGACCACCGGGATCCGCGTCTACCTCGGCGGACACGGACCGCAGACACTGACCCTCGCACTGCGCGCCGTCTCAGGCCTGAAGGGCTGATCTCCTTGCACCTCCCACGCCAGCTCGGCCCGCTGCACGACCTGCCGTCCACCCCCGAGGCGTACGACGCGGTCCTCGCCGACGTCACCGAACAGGCCCTGGCCCGCCTCACCGCCGAGGGCAGCCTCGAACACCCCGACGCCGACGACGACATCGGCGACACCTCCCTCGGCGTCACCTCCCTGCTGGCCCTCGCCTGGCACCGCTCGAGGGACCCCCGGCTGCCCGAGGCGGTGCACCGCAGCCTCGCCTTCCACCTGCGCGAGCGGGTCTACACCGGGGACAACCCCGGCTACCCGAACCTCACCGTCCGCGACTCCGGTCTCCCGTACGCCCGTTACGTCCTGGAGGCGGGCGCGCACCCGATCGGGGACTGGCCGAGCACCGTGTGGGCGCTGCTCCAGACCGTGAACCTCCTCGACCTCGCGGACGGACTGGTCGCCGACGGCCTGCGCTCCGCGCTGCTCGACCTGGGCCGCGGCTACTGGCGCTGGCTGACCGAGGCCACCTTCTTCAACCCCCAGGAGGCCGGCAACCAGGCCATCGGGTGCGTGGTCGGCGGGCTGATGCTGGCCCGGCACCTGCCGCGGGAGGAGGCGGAGCCGGTCCGCGAGCGGGCCCTGGCGCTGTACACCGAGAAGATCAGGGCCCACCGGGTCCTCGACCGGGGCGCGCTGCTGCCGCCCGAGCACGGCGGCGCCTACGACAACAACTACGGCCCCATCTCGCTGTCCTTCCTCGCCCAGGCGCACCGGGTCAGCGGGGAGGAGATGTTCGCCGAGGACGGCGACGCGCTCGCCCGCTACATCGACGCCCGCCTGCCGAACGGCGGCTTCGACAACGGCGGACCCCGCTACAGCGAACAGCACTCCGGCTTCGAGTCGGTGCTCGGACTGCGCTACTTCGGCGCCCGGATCGGTGCCGACCTGGGCCGCTACCGGGGCGACACCAACTGGGGCCGGCACGCGGTCAAGCCGGACGGCGGGGTCGACGGGCACTTCGCCTGGATGCTGGTCTGGCAGATCCAGGACACCACCCCCTGGCACCGCGAACCCTCCACCGCCCCGGCCCGCCACCAACTCCGCGCGGGCACCGTCTCGGTGGCCTTCGACAGCCGCATGACCCCGTCCCTGGTCGAGGCCGGCGGCACCTACTGCCTCCCGGCGGCGGTGAACCGGCAGCACGGCTTCGGCCCCGTCCTGGACGGCTTCCTGTACTGCCGGCCGATGGGCGAGGTCCGGGTCCGGGACGTGCGCGCCGACGGCCTGACCGCCAAGCTGGTCACCAAGCCGGTCGTGGGCCGCGACCACGTCCTGCGCCACGTGCGCTCCCTGTACGTCACGGACGGCACGAGCCTGTGGGTGACGGTGGCCGTGGAGCGCCTCGACGGGACGCCGTACCTGCTGGCCGGGCTGCCGTACGCGGCGGACGACGGCGACCGGGTCCGCCGGATCGCCGAGGCCGAGGTCGCCTCCGCGGGCCCCCTGCGCCTGACCCATCCCGAACGGCAGGGCGCCGACCACTTCGACGCCCGCGCCGAACTCACCCAGGAACAGGCCGCGTTCGCCCTCGCCGCCGACCCGCGCGGGTACGGCAACCCGGACGAGGGCTGGCGCCACCTGGTCTCCTCCAGCGCCTACCAGGCCGAACCGGCGCCGGGTGCGCCGGAACACCTGCACGTCTTCGCCGTACGGTACGGACCCGGCGGGGACTTCACCCCGTCGTTCGAGGGCGACCTGACGGTCCGCACCGAGCGGTTCACGGCGGTCCTCGGACCCGACGACGGCCGTGGCGACCCACGACTGGCCCTCGCCGGGAGGTAGTTCCGGGTGGTGCCTAGGCCCGCGTGAAGCCGTGGCTGCGTTCCACCTTCGCCACGTGCAGCGTGTAGCTCCGGTACCACTCGGCCCGGCCGCGCTGCTGCGCCGCGCGGTGTTCGGCGTGGGTCCGCCACGCGGTGAGGGCGTCGGCGTCGCGGAAGTACCCGACGGTGATGCCCAGCCCGCCGGGGGTCTGCGCGTGGTCCATCCCCAGGTACCCGGGGATGTCCTTCACCAGGTCCTCCATGCGGGCGGCGGTCTCGCGGTAACCGCTCTGGTCCTCGGTCCGTACCGTGCTGAACACGGCCACGTAGTAGGGCGGTTCGAAGGCCTCGACGGGCGCGACAGGTGCTGGGGGGTGATCGCTCATGGCGTCACCGTAAGGTGCCCCGCTCCCCGCGGGCCAGCGTCCTGCGGGCGGGAAGCCGGAGGGACCGGCCCCGTCACCGGAGCGCCGGCAGCGCGGTCTCCGGCACCACCAGGTCCGCCCGGTCCCGGGTGGCCGCGACCAGGTCGGCGTTGAGCTGGTCGGTGCCCGCCACCCAGGCCACCGCCTCGGCGTGCCCCTTGCCGAACTCCTCGTGCCGGGCGACCAGCCGCCGTACCCGCTCGGCCTCGTCGATCTCGCAGAACCACACCTCGTCCAGCGCCTGCCGCACCCGAGTCCACGCACCGTTCGTCAGCAGCAGGTAGTTGCCCTCGGTCACCACCAGCCGGGCGGTCGGCGGGACCGGGATCGCGCCCGCGATCGGCTGTTCCAGCACCCGCTCGAAACCCGGCGCGTACACGACGTCGGCGGTGTCCTCGCGCAGCCGCCGCAGCAGCGCCGCGTACCCGGCCGCGTCGAAGGTCGAGGGCGCCCCCTTGCGGTCCCTGAGGCCCAGCCGGTCCAGTTCGGCGTCGGCCAGGTGGAAGCCGTCCATGGGCACCTGCGCCACCCACGGCTCACCCGTCCCGTTGAGCTCCCGCACCAGATGTTCGGCGAAGGTCGTCTTGCCGGCGCCGGGGCTGCCCGCGACACCGAGGACGGCACGCGGACCGCGAGCGGCGAGTGAACGGGCGCGGTCGAGGAGGTCGTCGAAAGTCAGCGGCACGCAAAAAGTGTGCCACCGCCCCGGGATGTGGCGCACGCCACCCTCTCGCCGCCGCCAGGTGGGGAAGATGCCGGACATGACTGCACTCGGTCTGCCCGACACCATTCAGGCCTGTCTCTTCGATCTCGACGGGGTCGTCACCAGAACCGCCGTCGTGCACGCGGCGGCCTGGAAGGAGATGTTCGACGCCTTCCTGCGCGACTACGAGGGCCAGCGCCCCTTCGACCCGGCCGCCGACTACGACGAGTACGTCGACGGCCGCCCGCGCGCCGACGGCGTCCGCGCCTTCCTCGACTCCCGCGGCATCCACCTGCCCGAGGGCACCCCGGACGACCCGCCGGACGCGCGCACCGTGCACGGCCTCGGCAACCGCAAGAACGAACTGCTCCTGGCCCGGATCCGCACCGACGGCGTCGAGGCCTACGACGGCACCCTGCGCTACCTGGAGGCGGTTCGGGCACAGGGGCTGCGCACGGCGATCGTCTCCTCCAGCGCCAACTGCCGTGACGTACTGCGCTCGATCGGCGCCGAGCACTTCTTCGACGTCCGCATCGACGGCGTCGTGGCCGCGGAACGGCACCTGCCCGGCAAACCCCACCCGGACACCTTCCTCGCCGCTGCCCACGACCTCGGCGTCGAGCCGTCCCGGGCGGCCGTCTTCGAGGACGCCCTCGCCGGGATGGACGCGGGCCGCGCGGGCCGTTTCGGGTACGTCGTCGGCGTGGACCGCGTCGGGCAGACCGATGCCCTGTACGCACACGGCGCGGACACGGTCGTGAAAGACCTCGCCGAGCTGGGAGGCAAGGAGTGATCACCCACCGGTCGTACGCCGTGGAGCCGTGGGCGGTCCGCGAGACCGCGCTCAACCTCGACGTGCTCGCCCAGAGCGAGTCGGTGTTCGCGTTGTCCAACGGGCACGTCGGCTGGCGCGGCAACCTCGACGAGGGCGAACCGCACGGGCTGCCCGGCAGCTACCTCAACGGCGTCCACGAGGTGCACCCCCTGCCGTACGCCGAAGCCGGCTACGGCTACCCCGAGTCCGGGCAGACCGTCATCAACGTCACCAACGGCAAGATCCTGCGGCTGCTCGTCGACGACGAACCCTTCGACCTGCGCTACGGCCGGCTCGTGAGCCATGAGCGGGTACTGGACCTGCGCCGGGGCGTCCTGGAACGGACCTGCGAGTGGACCTCGCCTGCGGGATCGACCGTACGGGTGCGCTCGACCCGGCTGGTGTCCCTGACCCAGCGGGCGGTGGCCGCCGTCGCCTACGAGGTGGAGGCCGTCGACCGCCGCAGCCGGATCGTGGTGCAGTCCGAGCTGGTCGCCAACGAGCAGCTCCCCGGGGCGAACGGCGACCCCCGGGCGGCGCGGGCCCTGCAGTCGCCACTGGAGCAGGAGGACGACTTCGCCGACGGGTACCGGCTGCGTCTGGTGCACCGCACGAAACGCAGCGGACTGCGCGTCGCGGTCGCCGCCGACCACACCGTCTGCGGCCCCGAGCGGACCACGACCCGTTCCGAGAGCGGCGTGGACGTGGCCCGGCTGACCGTGACCTCCGTCCTGGAACCCGGTCAGCGGCTGCGGGTGGAGAAGTTCGTCGCGCACGGCTGGTCCGGGGTGCGTTCGCTGCCCGCGATGGCCGACCAGGTGGACGCGGCCCTCGCCGCCGCCGCGCACGAGGGCTGGCAGGGGCTCACCTACGAACAGCGCGACTGCCTCGACGACTACTGGTCCCGCGCCGACGTGGAGGTGGACGGCGACGAGGAGGTCCAGCAGGCCGTCCGCTTCGCCCTCTTCCACGTCCTGCAGGCCGGCGCCCGCGCCGAACAGCGGGCGATACCCGCCAAGGGCCTCACCGGCTCCGGCTACGACGGACACGCCTTCTGGGACACCGAGATGTTCGTCCTGCCCGTCCTCACGCACACCGCCCCGGACGCCGTCGCCGAGGCGCTGCGCTGGCGGCACAACACCCTGCCCGCCGCCCGCGAACGCGCCACCCAACTGGGCCTGGCCGGGGCCGCGTTCCCCTGGCGGACCATCGAGGGCTCGGAGGGCTCCGCGTACTGGCCGGCCGGCACCGCCGCCTTCCACGTCAATGCCGACGTCGCCGACGCGGTGGTCCGCTACGTCGCCGCCACCGGCGACACCGGCTTCGAACGCGACACCGGGGTCGAACTGCTCGTGGAGACCGCCCGGCTGTGGCGTTCGCTCGGCCACCACGACAGCCGCGGCGCGTTCCACATCGACGGCGTCACCGGACCCGACGAGTACAGCGCGGTCGCCGACGACAACACGTACACCAACCTGATGGCCCGGGCGAACCTGCTGGCCGCCGCCGACGCCGTGGAACGCCACCCCCGCGAGGCCGCCCGGCTCGGCGTCGACGCGGAGGAGTCCGCCGCCTGGCGGGACGCCGCGGAGGCCGTGCACATCCCCTACAACCACGAACTGGGCGTCCACGAACAGCACGCCGGGTTCACCCGCTACCAGCGCTGGGACTTCGAGAACACCCGCCCCGAGCAGTACCCGCTGCTGCTGAACTTCCCGTACTTCGACCTGTACCGCAAACAGGTCGTCAAACAGGCCGACCTGGTGCTGGCGATGTACACCTGCCAGGCCTACTTCGACGAGGAGCAGATCGCCCGCAACTTCGCCTACTACGAGCCGCTGACCGTGCGCGACTCCTCGCTGTCCGCGTGCTGCCAGGCGGTGGTCGCCGCCCAGGCCGGACACCTGACGCTCGCCCACGCGTACACGGCCGAGGCCGCCCTGATGGACCTGAACGACCTGGAGCACAACACCCGCGACGGACTGCACATCGCCTCCCTGGCCGGCACCTGGATGGCACTGGTGGCCGGCTTCGGCGGACTGCGGCACTACGACGACGGGGCGAGGTTCGCCCCCCGGCTGCCGGAGCGGCTGCGCAGGCTCGCCTTCAACCTGCAACTGCGGGGCAGCAGGCTGCGGGTGGAGATATTCGCGGACAAGGCGACGTACACCCTCCTCGACGGGCCCCCGCTCACGGTCCACCACCACGGTGAGCCGGTCACCGTCGACACGGACAGCCCAGCGGTGCGGGCGGTACCGCCGGTCCGCCCGGGCCCGACGCCGGGGCAGCCGCTGCACAGGGCGCCGAACCGGCCGGGGTGAGCGTCAGCGCCCCTTCGGGGCGCGCTTCACCTGAGGGCGTTGGAAAGGAGGGCCGCCAGGTCGCTCGTCGCGTCGGCGGCGAACAGCGCGGCCAGTGCGCCGAGCGCGAGGACGGCCGCCGCGGCCGGCCAGAGCCGGGGTGGCGGGGTCGTCTGGAGGGCCGCGATGCGGCGGGTCACCGCGCGGTCCGTGAAGTTCAGGGCGCAGGACGGGCGGGCGCGGCCCGCGCTGAGGGCGGCGCGGGCCAGGGCGCGGGCGGTGGTGGCCCGGTCGCCCACGGCGGTTGCCGCCTGCTCGTCGGCCCAGCGCTCCACCAGGAAGGTCACGGCCGAACGGACCGGCCCGAGCAGCGGGTTCGCGGCCACGGCCAGGGTCGCCGCCGTCACCAGGCTGCCGTGCCGGTGGGTCAGATGGGCCCTTTCGTGGGCCAGCAGCACCCGCCGCTCGGCCGGCGCCAGCGCGCCGAGCATCGCCGAGGTGACCAGGATCCGGCCCGGCCGGCCCGGGATCGCGAACGCCTGCGGCACCTTCGAGGCGGCCACCACCAGCTCCGTGTCCCGAGGCTGCCCCTCGCACAGCCGCCGCAGCGCCCGCCGGGTGGTGCGTTCGGCCCGTACCGCCCGCTGCACCCGCCACGCCACCGCGGCCAGCGTGAGGCAGGCGGCGACGCCGATCATCTCCGGTACCGGATCGGCCAGCCGGTGTCCGTCCTCGTGGGCCTCGCGGACCACCGGCGGCGCCTCGCCGAGCAGAGCGGTCGTCAGCAGGACCAGGGACCAGGTGGTGGCGGCGGCGGTCAGCACGGCGGCCGAGGTCAGCACCCGCGCCGCCAGCGCCGGTGCCACCCGTCGGCCGATCACCGGACAGAGCAGCGGCAGCACCACGGAGACCAGCAGCGGGGTGTAGACGTCGAACCTCATGCGCCGCCCCCGGCGAACAGGTTGCGCAGCGCCCGCTCCTCCTCCGGGCCCAGCCCGGACACGAACTGCTGGAGCGCGGCGATCGGGTCGGGCCCGCGGTCCAGGGCCTCGTGCATGGCCTCGGCGGTCAGCTCCGCCGCGTTCTTCGCCGGCCGGTAGGCACCGCGCCGCCCGTCCGCGTCCCGCAGCACCAGTCCCTTGTCGTACAGCCGCTTGAGGATCGTGTGGACCGTGTTGTAGGCGAGCCCGCCGCCGATCTCGGACTGGATCTCGGCCGGGGTCAACGGGCGTTCGGTCGCCCACAGGGCCGCCAGGACCTCGCTCTCCAGCTCCCCGGCGCTGCGCCGCTCCGCTCTGCCGGGGGACCCTGTGCCAGCCATGGCTCAACCTTACAGGGTGTAGGGCCGCAGTCCGGGTGGGCGTAGCGGCGCGGTGGGCACCGCGAAACCGGGTTAGTTTGGCAGTGTTTGCCCATGCGTGTTCCTGAGACCATGGTCAGCCCTACACGTTGTAGGGTTTTTGACCCTACGGTGTGTAGGGAAGAGGGGTGGATGGACCGATGGCCGTGAGCGCGCACGCCGTACTCGCCAGAACCCGCCGGCAGGGCTCGCGCGGCCCTGGAGGGCGTCGCCCGTGGTGCCGGGCCGCACCGCCGGCGGGGTCATGAGCGCGCCGCCGCAAGCCGGCCCCGTCGCGGCCCGCAGGCCGCTGCACTACTGGCAGAGCGGCCTGTGTCTCACCCTGTTGCTGGGCGGGCTCTACCTGGCCCGGCGGCACTGGCCCACCGTGCAGCACGGGGCCGGGCGGCTGGCCGTCGCCGACCAGGGCTGGCTCCTGGTGGCGGCCACGGCCGCGGTCGGGACCTGGGCCTCCTCGGCGCTCGCCCAGCAGGGGGCGGTCACCGAACGGCTGCCCGGACGGCGGCTGGTCGCCGCCCAGTTCGCCGCCTCGGCCGCCAACCACGTGCTGCCCGCCGGACTCGGCGCGGGCGCCGTCAACCTGCGCTTCCTGATGCGCTGCGGGCTGCCGGCCGGCCGTGGCGCGTCCGCCCTCGCCGTCAAGGCCACCGCCGGGGCCGTGGTCCGCCTCGTCCTCATCGCCGCGCTCGCCCCCGCCTGCCCGGGCCTGCTGCGTGTCCCGCACGTCCCGCCGGTCCTGTTCCTGGCCGGCTGCGGGGCCGTGGCCACCGTGGTCGGCGTTCTGCTGCGCACCCGGTGGTGGCCGCGCTGCCGGGCCGCGGTGACGACCGTGGCGGGCGACATCCGGGCGGTGCACGCCAACCCGGCCCGCGCGGCGGCCCTGTGGGGCGGCTCCCTGGTCTTCGCCGCACTGCACTCGCTGGTCCTGATCGCGGTCACCCAGGCGATCGAACTGCCGCTGTCCCCGGCGCGGGTGATGCTGCTCTACCTAGCCGCCAGCGGCGCCGCCGCGCTGCTGCCCACCCCGGGCGGCCTCGGCTCGCTGGACGCCGCCCTCGCTCTCGCCCTCACCGCATCGGGCACCCCGGCCGCCGCGGCCACCTCCGCCGTGCTCGGCTACCGGCTGCTGACGGTGTGGCTCCCGCTGGTGCCGGGGCTGCTGGTGCTCGGCGTGCTGATCCGACGCCGGGCGCTGTGACCCACGGGGGTTCCCCGGCGGCCCGCGTCCTCGGACGGGTGCGGCCTCAGCCGGTGGTGACCGGCCGGTCCGGAGCGTCGGCCCCGTCCCCGGGGCCCGGTGGCAGCCAGGCGGCCGGGAGCCACGTGGCCGCCGCGCACCCGCACACCCCGAGCCAGCCGACGGCGAACAGCCAGCCGCCGAGCACGTCGGTGAACCAGTGCACCCCCAGGAACACCCGGGTCAGTCCCACGGCGACCCCCCAGCAGGTGACGGCCGCCCGCCAGATCCACCCGCGGTGCGGGACCCGTACGGCCAGGGCCAGCAGGAGCAGGCCGGCGGTCATCGCGGAGGTGGTGCTGTGGCCGGACGGGAACGACCAGCCGGAGGCCAGGGTCTCCCAGTCCTGCTCCGGCGGCCGGGGGCGGGCGACCAGGTCCATCACGCCGTAGCGGAGCGCCTGCCCCACGGCGAGACACAGGACGCCCAGGAGCACGGCGCCCGCCCGCCCGCGCCGCCCGCGGCCCGCCAGCACTCCGGCCAGCACGACGAGGGCGTACGGGACGATGCCGGTGCCGGTCACGGTGATGCCCCGGGCCACGGCCACCGCCACGTCCGGACGGTGCCCGAGCGACCAGGCGTGCAGGGTCCGGTCCAGGGCGAGCGGGGCGCCGTGCCGGCCGCTCACGAGCAGCGCCAGCAACCCGAACGCCACCCAGGCGCCCAGCCCCGCGCTCCCGGCGAACTCCGCGACGCGCCTGCGGTTCATGACTCCCGCGCGGCCCTGCGGGACCGCAGTACCTCGGCCACGAGGGGGATCAGCGAAACGGCCACGATCACGGCGATGATCGGCAGCAGGTACCGGTCCACGTTCGGGATCGAGGAGCCCAGTGCGTACCCCGCGAGCGGCAGGCCGAGGCTCCAGACCAGGCCGCCGGCGGCCTGCCAGAGAGTGAAGGTGCGGACCGGCACCCCGAGGGCCCCGGCCAGCGGGTTCAGCACCGTGCGCACCACCGGCACGAAGCGTGCCAGCAGGATCGCCTTCGCGTGGCCGTAGCGCTCCAGCAGTTCCTCGGTGCGCCTGGCTCCCTCGTGCAGCCGTACCGAACTGCTTCTCGCCAGCAGCGCGCCGCCGGCTCTGCGGCCCAGCAGGTACCCGGTCTGCGAGCCCGCCAGCGCCCCCACCGCCGCCGCGACCAACAGGGCGGGCAGGGAGAGCTTCAGGCCCTGGCCGGAGGTGCCGGTGCAGAGCAGGCCCGCGGTGAACAGGAGCGAGTCGCCCGGCAGGAAGAAACCGATCAGCAGCCCCGTCTCGGCGAACATCACCACGCCGACACCCAGCACGCCGAACGCGGCCAGCAGCGAGTGCGCGTCCAGTACGTTGACGGCGAGCTGCAACGCCGGCTGGTGCGGGGGAGTGGTCATCGGCACGTGCCCTCTCATCGCTCGACTACACATCTGTAGACGTTCTGTCGAACTGTAGTCGATGGGCGGGCCCGCCGGGTTCGTCCGGGCGGCCGTGTCCCTGCTGCGTGATCTCGCGGCAGGTCCCGGCTTTTGCCGCACCATTGCCTTTTCGTGACCGATTGACTACATGGCTGTAGTCATCATGGTCGAGCGGAAGTAAGGCATGCCTTCACTAAGTTCGAGCCACAGGGCGGGGACGGGCCTGCCGGGGAGGGCTGCGGCGGATGTGGGACGACGCGTTTCCGAGTTTTCTGATCGGCCTGAGGGAAGGCCTTGAGGCCGGGCTGATCGTCTCCATCCTCGTCGCCACCCTGGTGCGGGCCGGGGCCAGGAACCGGCTGCTTCAGGTGTGGACCGGTGTCCTCGCCGCGATCGCGCTGGCGCTGAGCTTCGGCGCGGTGCTCACCTTCACCGCCGCGTCGCTGTCCGCGACCGCGCAGGAGGCCTTCGGCGGCACCCTCAGTGTGATCGCGGTCGCGTTCGTCACCGCGATGGTGTTCTGGATGCGCCGCTCCGCCCGGAGCCTCTCCGGGGAGATCAAGGAGAAGGTGACCGGGGCGCTCGCCATGGGGTCGGGCGTCCTGGTGGTCACCTCGTTCCTCGCGGTCGGCCGCGAGGGTCTGGAGACCGCGCTGTTCCTGTGGACCACCGCCCAGGCGGCCGGGGAGTCCGCGGGGCCGCTGGCCGGCGCCGGGATCGGCCTCGCCCTGGCGGCGGCCCTGTGCTGGGGCCTGTACCGGCGCGTCCTGCGGATCAACCTGACGAAGTTCTTCACCCGCACCGGCGCGGTCCTCATCGTCATCGCCGCCGGCGTCCTCGGCTACGGGCTGCGGGACCTCCAGGAGGGCGGGGTGTTCCCGGGCAGCACGGCGTACGCCCTCGACCTCGGCGGCAGCGTCGACGCGGGCTCCTGGTACAGCACCCTCCTCCAGGGCGTCCTCAACATCACGCCGACCATGACCTGGCTCCAGGCGGCCGGGTACGCCGGTTATCTCGCGGTCGTCATGACCCTGTTCGTACGCGGCGTACGCGCGACGGCCCCGAAGCCCGCCGCCGCACCGTCGACCGGTGCAGCGGCGCCGCGGCCCGCCGCGGAGAACCCCGAGGCGCAGGAGGCCCCGGCCGCCGCCCGGCCCGAGGCGCAGCCGCAGCCGCCGTCGGCCGGTGGCGCGCCCGAGGCGCGGCCCGGGGCCTCCGACGCGGGTCGGGCGCGGGCGGCGAAGGGGCCACGGCGGCGGCCCGCCTGGGTGGTGCCCGTCGCCGTGGTGGCCGTGCCCGCGGTGGTCGCCGGTCTCGTCGTCGCCCTCGCCCGGCCCAAGCCCGGCGGCGGCCAGACCGTCGCCGTCTCCGAGACCGAGTGCGGCAAGGGCTTCACGGCACCCGATCCCGGCCGCCGGACCTTCCAGATGCAGAACACCGGCGACAAGACCTCCGAGGTGTATCTGATCGACCCGAGCACCAACGCGGTGTACGGCGAGATCGAGGGCCTCGCCCCCGGCACCACCCGCGCCCTGGTCGCCACCGTCGCCGGCGGCACCTACGCCTGGCGCTGCGTCCCCTCCGGCGGCCGGGCCGTCACTTCCAGGCCGGTCACCGTGAGCGGCCACGGAAGCGGCGCCAAGGCGGTCGTACCGGTGTCCGAGAGCGACCTCGCCGCCCCGCTGAAGGCGTACAAGGCGTACGTCGAGCAGGGCCTCGCCACCCTCGTGGCGGGGACCCGTACGCTCGACGCCGACATCGAGGGCGACCACCTCGACCGGGCCCGCACCGACTGGCTCACCGCCCACCTCACCTATTCCTCCCTCGGCGCCGCCTACGGCACCTTCGAGGACTTCGACAAGAAGATCAACGGCCGCGCCGACGGCCTCGCGGGCGGCGTGGACGACCAGGGCTTCGCCGGGTTCCACCGGATCGAGTACGGGCTGTGGCACGGTCAGTCGGCGGCGCAGCTGAAGGCCCCCGCCCAGGCGCTCGCCGCGGCCGCCGCCGGACTCCAGAAGGCTTTCCCCACCCAGGACTTCGACCCGGGCGACCTGCCGCTGCGCGCCCACGAGATCCTGGAGAACACCCTCCAGTTCGAGCTGACCGCCGACACCGACGAGGGCAGCGGCACCAACCTCGCCACGGCGGACGCCAACCTGGCCGGCACCCGAGAGCTGCTCACCGTCCTGGAGCCGCTGCTGACCACCCGGGCACCGAAGCTGCTGCCGACCGTCGACGCGGACGTCGACCGGCTGCAGAAGCTCCTGGACGCCGAGCACCGGGGAACCGCCTGGACCCCGGTCGAGAAGCTCGACACCGTCACCCGGCAGCGGGTCAGCGGAGCCACCGGGCAGCTCCTGGAGGACCTCGCCCCGGTGCCGGACCTCCTGGAGATCAGGAAGTCCGCCTGATGAACCGCGCACAGCACCAGCACCCGTACGACGAAGGGAACCCTCCGATGTCCGCTGCCGACACCCCGTCCTGCCCGATGGGCGCGGGCCGCCGTTCCTTCGTGCGCACGGCGCTGGGCGCCGGGGCCGCGGGCGCGGTGCTGGCCGGCGGCGGCTTCGCGCTCGGTCAGGCCGGCGGCACGGCGCAGGCGCAGGCCGCCGACGCGACGAGCAGCACCAGGATCCCCTTCCACGGCGCCCACCAGGCCGGCATCCTCACCCCGGCCCCGGCCGCCGCCACCTTCGTCTCGTTCGACGTCATCGCCGACAGCCGGCAGGAACTCGCCGAGCTGCTGAAGACGATCACCGAGCGGGCCCGTTTCCTCACCTCCGGCGGCACCCCGGAGGACCTCGGCGTCGGCGCGCCGCCCTCCGACAACGGCATCCTCGGCCCGGACGTCCCCTCCGACGCGCTGACCGTCACCGTCGGTGTCGGCGCCTCCCTGTTCGACGACCGCTACGGCCTGGCGAAGGCGAAGCCGGCCCGGCTGACGCCGATGCGGACCTTCCCGAACGACAACCTGAACGCCGCCGAGTGCCACGGCGACCTCTCGTTGCAGATCTGCGCCGACAGCCAGGACACCGTCCTGCACGCCCTGCGGGACATCGCACGGCACACCCGTGGCGCCATGCAGATCAAGTGGCGCATCGACGGCTTCCAGAACGCCCCGCGGCCGACCGGCGCCCAGCGCAACCTGCTCGGCTTCAAGGACGGCATCGCCAACCCGGACGTGCGCTCCGCCCGCGAGACCGGCCGGCTGATCTGGGTCGGCGACGGCCAGGGCGAGCCCGCCTGGACCGCCGGTGGCAGCTACCAGGTGATCCGGATCATCCGGATGCTCGTGGAGTTCTGGGACCGGGTCTCGCTCAACGAGCAGGAGCTGATGTTCGGCCGCCGCAAGGACACCGGCGCCCCGCTCGACGGCGCCGAGGAGACCGACATCCCCAACTACGCCAAGGACCCCAAGGGCAACGCCATCCCGCTGGACGCCCACATACGGCTGGCCAACCCGCGCACCGCGGAGACCGACGGCACCCGCATCCTGCGCCGGGGCTACAACTACGACCGGGGGATCGACAGCGTCGGCAACCTCGACATGGGTCTGGTCTTCTGCTGCTACAACCAGGACGTCAGGCGCCAGTTCGAGGCCACCCAGACCCGGCTGATCGACGAGCCCCTCGTCGACTACATCTCCCCGACCGGCGGCGGCTACTTCTTCGCCCTGCCCGGTGTGCGCAACGCCGGGGACTGGCTGGGCCGCGGGCTGCTGTCCGCCTGAGCGCTTTACCGTTCTTTTGCTTTCTCATGGGGAAGGTCTGTAATTGCCTCTAGTGCGAACGATTTGCAAGTACGGGAAGATGGCATCAGGCTGCCGACAGCAGCTGCCCCGTACCCCGACCGAAGGATGCCACCCCCCGATGACGGCCGCCCCTGGATCCGCTCCGTCCCTCCCCGCCCAGGCCGAGACCAAGCCCTCGGCCTGGCGCCGTGTCCGCGGTTCCATGACACGACAGGAGTGGACCAGGGTCGGCGGGATGGCGGGGTTCGTGCTCGCGCTGCACGTCATCGGCTGGGGCACCCTGGTCGGGATCATCGCTCCTCAGCACTTCAGCGTCGGCAAGGAGTCCTTCGGGATCGGCATCGGCATCACCGCGTACACCCTCGGCATGCGGCACGCCTTCGACGCCGACCACATCGCGGCGATCGACAACACCACCCGCAAGCTGATGGGCGAGGGGCAGCGCCCGCTGTCCGTCGGCTTCTGGTTCTCCCTCGGCCACTCCAGCATCGTCTTCGGCCTGGCCCTGCTGCTCTCGCTCGGCATGAAGACCCTGGCCGGACCGGTCCGGGACGACGGCTCGCACCTCCACGAGGTGACCGGCCTGATCGGTACGACGGTCTCCGGCACCTTCCTCTACCTCATCGCCGGCATCAACCTCGTCATCCTCGCCGGCATCTGGAAGGTCTTCCGCCAGATGCGCTCCGGCGCCTACGACGAGGCCGCCCTGGAGACCCAGCTCAACAACCGCGGTCTCATGAACCGCTTCCTCGGCCGGGTCACCGGCTCGATCAGCAGGCCCTGGCAGATGTACCCGCTGGGTCTGCTCTTCGGCCTCGGCTTCGACACCGCCACCGAGATCGCCCTGCTGGTCCTGGCCGGCTCCGGGGCCGCGTCCGGGCTGCCCTGGTACGCCATCCTCACGCTGCCGGTGCTGTTCGCGGCCGGCATGTCGCTGCTCGACACCATCGACGGCTCGTTCATGAACTTCGCCTACGAGTGGGCGTTCTCCAAGCCGGTCCGCAAGGTCTACTACAACCTCACCATCACCGGTCTGTCCGTCGCCGTCGCCCTCATCATCGGCACCGTCGAACTCCTGGGCCTGCTCGCCGAGAAGCTGGACCTGCACGGCTTCTTCTGGGACTGGGTCGCCGGGCTCGACCTCAACACGGTGGGCTTCGTGATCGTCGGACTCTTCTTCGCCACCTGGGCGGTCGCCCTCCTGATCTGGAAGGCCGGCCGGATCGAGGAGAAGTGGACGACGGGCCTCGCCCGTCCCGCCGAGCAGCCCGAGGGCTGAACGCCCCCCCGCCCTGGCCGGCGCGCTCACCGGCGCCAGGTGAACCCGGACGCCGGGAGCAGCGGTTCCGGCGGCCCTCAGTCCTCCAGCCGGTCGAGCTGACGCAGCTTGTTGGTGGCGTCCAGGGCGGCGACCTTGTACGACTCCGCGAGCGTCGGATAGTTGAACACCGCGTCCACCAGGTAGTCGACCGTGCCGCCGCAGCCCATCACCGACTGACCGATGTGGATCAGTTCTGTCGCTCCGGTTCCGAAGCAGTGCACACCGAGCAGCCGCCGGTCCTCGGGGGAGACCAGCAGCTTGAGCATGCCGTGCGAATCGCCGATGATCTGCCCCCGGGCCAGTTCCCGGTAGCGGGCCACCCCGACCTCGAAGGGCACGCAGTCCTCGGTGAGCTGGTCCTCGGTGCGGCCCACGAAGCTGATCTCCGGGATGGTGTAGATCCCGATCGGCTGGAGGTGGTCCATCTCCCCGACCGGCTCCCCGAAGGCGTGGTAGGCGGCGACCCGGCCCTGTTCCATCGAGGTCGCGGCGAGCGCCGGGAAACCGATGACGTCGCCGACGGCGTAGATGTGGGGCACCTCGGTGCGGAAGTGCTCGTCGACCTTGATCCGGCCCCGCGGGTCCGCCGACAGCCCCGCCTTGCCCAGGTCGAGTTCATCGGTCAGGCCCTGCCGGCCCGCCGAGTACATCACCGTGTCCGCCGGTATCTTCTTGCCGCTCTCCAGCACGGTCAGCGTGCCCCGGGGGTGCCGCTCGACGGCGGCGACCGTCTCGCCGAAGCGGAAGGTCACGGCCAGGTCCCTGAGGTGGTACTTCAGCGACTCGACGACCTCGACGTCACACATGTCGAGCATGGCCGCACGCTTCTCGACCACGGTGACCTTGCTGCCGAGCGCCGCGAACATCGAGGCGTACTCCATGCCGATCACACCGGCGCCCACGATGACCATGGAGCGCGGCACCCGCTCCAGGGACAGCACGTTGTCCGAGTCCATGATGGTGCGGCCGTCGAACTCGACGCTGTCCGGGCGGGCCGGCCGGGTGCCGGTGGCGATGAGGATGTGCTCTGCCGTCAACAGCCGCTCCTCCCCGCCGGGTTCGCGCACGGCGACGGTGTGCGGGTCCCGGAACCGGCCGGTTCCGGAGCAGAGGGTGACGTGGTTGCGGGAGAGCTGGTTGCGGATGACGTCCACCTCGCGGCTGACCACGTGCTGGGTGCGCGCGGTCAGGTCGGCGACGGTGATCTCCTCCTTCAGCCGGTAGCTCTGGCCGTACAGGTCGCGCTGGGTGAGTCCGGTCAGGTAGAGGACCGCCTCGCGCAGGGTCTTGGAGGGGATGGTGCCGGTGTGGATGGACACACCGCCGACCATCTCGGGGCTGTCGACCACGGCCACCCGGCGGCCGAGCTTGGCCGCGGCGATGGCGGCCTTCTGACCGCCGGGACCGGATCCGATGACGAGCATGTCGAAGTCTGGCACCTTGCGGAGTCTGTCAGCAGGCGCCCCCGCTTCGAAAGGGTGAACCGGCAACCTCCGCATGAAGTCCCATGCGGACCAGGGCGGTTGCCGTACTCAGGGCAGCAGGCGCTCGATGCAGTTCGGGCCCTCGCGCTCCAGCTTCTTCCTGGCCCATTCGAGGGTGGCCGGAGTGACGTCCCGGCCCGACGCCAGTACCAGGTCCTCCGGTGCCACCCCGGTGACAGGGGCGCTGTGCAGCACGGAGTCCGGGGTCGCGCGGTCCTCGGACGACCAGGACGCTTCGGGTTCTGAGGTCGACATGATCCCTCCTTCACGGAGCGGGTGCACATTCTCACGATTGCCCGCGTGGCCGCGCCCCGCATCCCGAGCGGATCCGGGGGCCGGCCCGGCCGGGCAGCCGGTGCGGAACGGAACCCATCCCTTTTAAGCTGGTACGTGACCGTACACCCGTTTCGGGGAGGCCGCCACGATGGCCGAGCAGCCGTTCTACGAGAGTGCCCCCGGAAGCCCCCGCTACCTGCCGATCGCCGAACACGGACTGATCGGCGACCTGCGCAGCGTGGCCCTGGTCGGCAGCAACGGCACGATCGACTGGTACTGCAGCCCGTCCTTCGACTCACCGAGCGTCTTCGCCGCGATCCTGGACGCCGAGCGCGGCGGCTTCTTCGCGCTGACCGCGGCCGTACCCGCCCGGACCAAGCAGTTCTACTTCCCCGACACCAATGTGCTGATCACCCGCTTCTACACCGACGAGGGAGTGGGCGAGGTCCAGGACTTCATGCCGGTGACGGGCGACGGGGCCGAACCGGCGGAGCGCGCGCGGCACCGGCTGATCCGCCGCGTGGTGTGCGTGCGCGGCACCGTGCCCTTCCGGGTCCGGGTGGCGCCCCGCTTCGACTACGGCGCCCGGCCGCACACCCTGCGCATGCTCGGCGACACCGCCGTGTTCGAGTCCGCCGTGATGTCCCTGGCGCTCACCTCCACGGTGGCCCTGGAGAGCGACGGCCCCGACGCCCACGCCGACTTCAAGCTCTCCGAGGGCGAGACCGCCGTCTTCGCCCTCGACCAGGCCGGCGAGCACATCGCCCCGCGCGGCTGCGCCCGCACCGAGGCCCAGCGTCAGTTCGAGACCACCGTCCGCTACTGGCGGAGCTGGCTGCACCAGTCCCGCTACCGCGGCCGCTGGCGCGAGATGGTGCACCGCTCGGCCCTCACCCTGAAGCTGCTCACCTACGCCCCCACCGGCGCCATCGTCGCCGCCCCCACCACCAGCCTCCCCGAGCAGCTCGGCGGCGAACGCAACTGGGACTACCGCTACGTCTGGATCCGCGACGCCGCCTTCGCCGTGTACGCGCTGCTGCGGCTCGGTTTCAGCAGCGAGGCCGAGGCCTTCATGGGATTCGTCACCACCTACATCAGCCCGGGCGACGGCTTCGCCTCCGGCCCGCTGCAGATCATGTACGGCATCGACGGCCGCGCCGACCTGGGCGAACGCGAGCTGACGCACCTGGAGGGCCACTGCGGCTCCGCCCCCGTCCGGGTCGGCAACGCCGCGGCCGGCCAGCTCCAGCTGGACATCTACGGCGCCCTCATCGACTCGATCTACCTCTACGACAAGTGGGCGCAGCCCGTCTCCAGCGCCCAGTGGGACGACGTCACCCGCCTCGTCGACTGGGTCTGCGAGCACTGGGACCAACCCGACGAGGGCATCTGGGAGACCCGCGGCGGCCGCAAGAACTTCCTCTACTCGCGGCTGATGTGCTGGGTGGCCATCGAGCGGGCGATCCGCCTCGCCAACCGGCGGGGCCTGCCGGCCGACCTGCCCCGCTGGCTGCAGTCCCGCGACACGATCTACCGGCGGATCATGGACCGCGGCTGGTCCGAACGGCGCGGCGCCTTCGTCCAGCACGAGGGCGGGGAGGTGCTGGACGCCTCGCTGCTCATGATGCCCCTGGCCAAGTTCATCGCCCCGACCGACCCCAAGTGGCTGTCCACCCTCGACGCCCTCACCGAGGACCTGGTCTCCGACTCCCTCGTCTACCGCTACGACCCGCAGGCCAGCCCCGACGGCCTGCGCGGCGACGAGGGCACCTTCTCCATCTGCTCCTTCTGGTACGTCGAGGCCATGGTGCGCGCCGGGCGCGTGGACGAGGCCCGGCTCGCCTTCGAGAAGATGCTCACCTACGCCAACCATCTCGGCCTGTACGCCGAGGAGATCGGCCGCACCGGCGAGCAACAGGGCAACTTCCCACAGGCGTTCACCCACCTCGCCCTGATCAGCGCCGCCTTCAACCTCGACCGCGCCCTGGGCTGACGTCAGGGCACCGGCTGCTCGGCCCAGATGACCTTCCCGGCCGGCGTGTAGCGGGTGCCCCAGCGCTCGGCGATCTGCGCCACCAGGAACAGCCCCCGGCCGCCCTCGTCGGTGCTCGCCGCGTACCGCAGGTGCGGGGAGGTGGTGCTGGCGTCGGACACCTCGCAGATCAGTGTCCGGTCGCGCAGCAGCCGTACCCCGATGGGGGCGCGGCCGTAGCGGATGGCGTTGGTGACCAGCTCGCTGAGGATCAGCTCGGTGGTGAACGACAGCTCGTCCAGGCCCCACTGCGACAGGCGGCGGGTCACCTCGGACCGCACCTCGGAGACGGCCGCCGGATCCGAGGGCACCTGCCACTCGGCGATCTGGTCCGGGCCGAGCGCCCGGGTCCGGGCCACGAGCAGCGCCACGTCGTCGCTGGGGCGGGCCGGCAGCCGCTCCAGAACGGCGGCACAGGTCTCCTCGGGCGTGCCGTCGGCCGCCGACTCCAGGGCGCCGGCGAGCAGGTCGAGCCCCTCGTCGATGTCCCGCTGCCGGTCCTCCACCAGTCCGTCGGTGTACAGCACCAGTCTGCTGCCCGGGGGCAGCTCCAGCTCGGCCGTCTCGAAGGGCAGGCCGCCGACCCCCAGCGGGGGACCGGCCGGCACGTCCGGGAACTCCACGCTGCCGTCGGGCCGCAGCAGCGCCGGCGGCGGATGGCCGGCCCGGGCCACCGTGCAGCGCCGGGAGACCGGGTCGTAGATCGCGTACAGGCAGGTCGCCCCGGTGATGGTGGCCGTACTCTCCGAGGGCGTCTCGTCCTGGTCGATACGGCTCACCAACTCGTCGAGCAGTCCGAGCAGTTCGTCCGGCTGGAGATCGAGGGCGGTGAAGTTGTGCACGGCGGTGCGCAGCCGCCCCATGGTCGCCGCCGCGTGCAGCCCGTGTCCCACGACGTCCCCGACCACCAGCGCCACCCGGGCCCCCGACAGCGGGAGCACGTCGAACCAGTCGCCGCCCACACCCGCCTGCGCCGGCAGATAGCGGTAGGCGATGTCCAGGGCGCTCTGCTCCGGCAGGCTGCGCGGCAGCAGACTGCGCTGGAGGGTCACCGCCATGCTGTGCTCACGGGTGTACCGGCGGGCGTTGTCGATCGAGACGGCCGCGCGGGCCACCAGCTCCTCGGCGAGGGCCAGGTCCTCGTCGTCGAACGGCGCGGGCTTCTCCGAACGGCAGAAGATGGCCAGCCCCAGCACCAGGCTCCCGGCCCGCAGCGGCACGCTGATCAGCGAATGGATGCCGAACTCCAGGATCCGGCCGGTCAGCTCCTCGTCCTGGGCCCGCCAGCCGGGCGCCTCCCGCAGCCTCCGCTCGACCACCGAGTCGCCGGTCTGCAGACTGCGGGCCTGCGGTGAGGACGGCACGAACCGGAAGCGCTCGCCGACCGGGTACAGCGGGGCGTCCTTGCGGACGCCGGTGAGCGCCACCCGGCGCAGCGCGTCCCCCGGCTTCGGCTCCTCGCCCTTGAGCACCGCGTCGTAGAGGTCGACGATGGCGTAGTCCGCGAACCGCGGGACCGCCAGCTCCGCGAGCTCCTCCGCGGTCCGGGTGACGTCCAGGCTGGTGCCGATGCCCACTCCGGCGTCGTACAGCATGTTCAGGCGTTCCCGGGCCACCTCGGCGCGGCCGGACAGGGCGCGCAGCTCGGTGGAGTCGCGCAACGTGGTGACGCTGCCCGGCGGCCCGCCGCGCACCTCGATCGGGCGCTGGTTGACGGCCAGCAGCCGGTCCTTGACCAGGTGCACCTCGTCGGTGGCGACCCGCCCCGAGGCGATCAGCTCCGCCGTGTCGCCGTCCAGGCCGATGTCCACGACACGCCGCCGCTCGGCGTCCGGGGGCAGGTCCAGCAGGCGCTGCGCCTCGTCGTTGGCGAGCATCAGCCGGCCGTCGCCGCCGACGATCAGCACCCCCTCCCGCACCGAGTGCAGCACCGCGTCGTGGTGCTCGTACATGCGGGTCATCTCGTTCGGGCCGAGGCCGTGCGTCTGACGCAGCAGGCGTCGGCCGACCAGCGCCGTCCCCGCCAGCGCCAGCGCGAGGGCGACCCCGGCCGCGGTCAGCAGCAGCATCAGCTGCTGCTCGGCGGCGCCGCCGACGTGCGCGGTGGTGATGCCGGCCGACACCAGCCCCACCACCTTGCCGGCCGGGTCCTTGACCGGCACCACGGCCTGCACCAGCTCCCCGATGGTGCCGTGGACCTCCTGGGTGACGGTCCCGCCGGCCACCGCGGGTCCGATGTCCCCGACGAACTTCTTGCCGATCCGGTCCGGCTTGGGATGCGTGTACCGGATGCCGTCGGTGTTCATGACGACGATGAAGTCCACGCCCGTCGCCCTGCGGGCCGCCTCCGCCTTCGGCTGGAGCACGGTCGTGGGATGCGGCAGCCGCAGCGCCGCCGCCGTGCCCGGCGCGTTGGCGAAGGTCTGGGCGACGGCCAGCGACCGGTTGCGGGCCTCCGTGCTGCTGTCGTGCCGCACCTGGAGCACCTGGGCCACCACGGCCGCCGCGACCAGCAGCAGCACGATCACCACCTGGAGCACGAACACCTGTCCGGCGACACTGCGCGCGCTGAGCGCCGACCGGACCCGCCCCGGCTCCCTCACTCCCTGCTCCCCCTCGCTGAGCGGCGCACGCGGACTCCCGGAACGGGGCGGCCGAGTGTCGGACCGGCCGGGCAGACGGACCATGAGCCCATGTCTACACTGCCCGGCCGCCCGAGGCGAGAGGGTCTTGGGAGGCAACCGGGCCCGATGTCGTGGCGGCCCCCGGCCGGACCCGGTCCGCGCCGCTCAGTACGGGGCCCCGGGCTGGTCGGCGGCGCCTTGGTGCGGGGCCGGGGGTTGGTCGGTGGTGGCTGGGTGCGGGGGGCGGCGGGTGGCGAGGAGCAGTGCCACGTCGTCCGGTCGGTCGGTGGCGTGCCGGGCCGTGGCCGTGAGCCGGTCCGCCACTCCGGCGAGGTACCGCCCCTTCCGCCGCCCGGGCACCGCCCCGGCACTCCCCAGAGCGACCCGCAGCGCCGATATGCCGTCGTCGATGTCGGCGCCGGGCCGCTCCACCAACCCGTCCGTGTACAGGGCGAGGATCGTGCCGGGCGTCAGCTCCAACTCCGTCACCGGGTACCGGGCCCGCGGATCCACACCGAGGACGACACCCCCGGCGAGCTGCAGGACCTCGGTGCGGCCGTCCGGGGCACGCAGCAGGGGCGGCAGGTGCCCGGCCCTGGCGACCCGGGCGGACCCGGTGGCGGGGTCCAGACGCAGGTAGCAGCAGCTCGCGAACTGGCCCGGGTCGAGATCGATGAGCAGCCGGTTGGTGCCGCTCATCACCTCGTCGGGCGGCCGGTCGCCGAGCGCGAACGCCCGCACCGCGCTGCGCAGTTGCCCCATGGTCGCGGCGGCCTGCACGCCGTGCCCCTGGACGTCCCCGATGACCAGGGCCAGTCCGTCGCCGGCCTCCACCACGTCGTACCAGTCACCACCCACGTCCATGCCCTGGGTACCCGGCAGATACCGTCCCGCGGTCTCCACCCACGGGTGCGCCGACAGCCGGCGCGGCAGCAGCGCCTGCTGGAGGCCGCGGGCGAGGGCGGCCTCGGTGTCGTAGCGCTGGGCCTTCTCCATCGCGTGCGCGATCAGGCCCGCGAGCGCCATCAGGACGGTGCGTTCCTCGGTGCTGAAGCGGCGCTCGTCGTCGAAGCCGAGGATGCACGAGCCGACCGGGCGCCCGGAGGCGATCAGCGGCAGGAAGGCGCGGGCGCCCCGGTCGGCGTCCAGCGCGAGACCCGGGTAGGTGTCCGCCAGTTTCCGCATCGACTCGAAGAACAGCGGCCTGCCGGTGGTCAGGGTCTCGACCCCGGGGATCCGGGCGTCCAGGCCGACCCCGTCGAAGGGGGCGAGGAAGCCGGGCGGGAAGCCGTCCTCCCAGGCCAGGTAAAGGTGCCGGTCCTGGAGCAGGTAGATGGCGAGCCGCCGGCCGCCGAACGCGGGCAGCAGCTCCTGGGTCACCACCGCCGACACCTGACGGGCGGTCACCGCATCGGTCAGCGCGATGGCCAGGGCGATCGGCCGGTACAGCGGTGCCATCGAGGGCCCGCCGCCCCGGCCGGGCCCGCTTCCCGTGCCCGGTTCGGGCGGCCGGGGCAGGTGCACCGGCGGATCGAGCCGGTTGGCGGGGACGACCGTACACGTGACCAGGTCCGGGCCCGGATGCAGGGACAGGGCGAGCCACCCGCCCTCGCCCGCCCCCTCGTGACGGACCTGGAAGTGCACCGGGTCGGGGCCCAGCAGCGCACCGCGCCAGTGGTCGTCGTACGCCGGCCCGCTCAGCCACGGCATGGCCTCCCACACCGGCCGCCCCAGCAACTCGGCGACCGTACGGCCCGCGAGCCGCGCGGTGGCCCGGTTGGCGTACCGGACGAGCCCCGCGCGGTCCAGGCAGAACACGCCCTGCGGCAGCAGATCGGCCGCTCCGTCTCCGGGCGCGGCGGGCCCGAGGTCGACGACGGTGCCGGAGACCAGGGACAGGGGGCCCGCGCCGGGCGGCGGCCACAGCTCCACCAGGCGCGGGGCGCCGTCCCCGGCCCGCAGCCGCAGCGGCGCCTGCGGCGGCCTCCCGGCCGCGGTCTCGTGCAGGGCGGCCAGCACCTGCGGGGCGTCGGCCGGCGCCACCGCGTCGGCCAGCGCGG
Source organism: Streptomyces sp. NPDC020958 (assembly GCF_055562175.1). Classification (NCBI taxonomy): domain Bacteria; kingdom Bacillati; phylum Actinomycetota; class Actinomycetes; order Kitasatosporales; family Streptomycetaceae; genus Streptomyces; species Streptomyces sp. NPDC020958. The sequence continues at coordinate 912,262 of NZ_JBVHFU010000001.1, forward strand.
CTCCGGTGCCCGCGAAGTCCTCCGGTGCCACACCCAGCAGGGCGTGCAGCCGGTCGTCCGCGCGCACCGCGGAGGTGGCCGGATCCCAGGTGAAACGGCCCGTCCGGACCGCCTGCGGGCGCCGGGCGGGCGGCCGTACGCACACCGGCTCGCCCTCCCAGGCGACCGCCGCCGCGCCCGCCTCCGCCACCAGCTCGCGCAGCCCCGCCCCGAGCCGCCGGGCGATCTGGCACAGCAGGTCCGGGTCCGGCGGTTCGTCCACCGTGTCCGGGGTGGCCGGCCGCAGCACCGTGAGCACCCCGAAAGCCGGCGACGCACCGGGCACCGGCGTGTACAGCGAGCCGAACTGGAACGGCAGCCCGGCCGCGAACTGGGGGTAGCGGCGGACCGTCTCGGTGGCGTTCGGCAGCACCACCCGCACCCCGAGCCGGTAGGCGTCCGCCACCGGGAACGGCCGGTCCACGTGCAGCCGCCACCAGGGCCGGAACAGCGGGCCCGGCAGGCCCACCAGGGTGGCGAGGCGCAGCAGGCCCGGGGTGCCGGAGCGCAGGTACACACCGGCGACGTGGCCGTCCGCCGCGCCCAGGGCGCTGGTCGAGGCCTCGACCAGCAGCGCGGTCAGCCGCTCACGCGCCCGGACCACGTGCTCACCGGTCCCAGTCATCCGGTCCTACCTCGTCGTGCACCGCCGGGTGGGTGACACAGCAAGAATGCGCCACCCCGGCCTTCGCACGCACCTCCGTGACCGGAAACCGGCGAGCGGTCCCCGATGTCCTCACACCGATGCCCCACCCAGGTGGCGGGAGCCCGGGCGCGCCCCTGGTAATGGTCCCCATGACGCGCCGTGCCGTACGTGGGGTGCCAGGTACGGCCACACCCTCCTGGAGCCGAGCATGATCACCCGCTCTTCGCCCTGCAGCCCGTCCGACCCGGCGATACCCCGGATACTCGCCCCCGGCGTCGACACCCCACCCGACGACCCGGCGATCCCGCCCGCACCACCCCCGGCGGAAGTCCGCACCGACCCGCCCGAGCCCGCGGTCCGTCACGACGACCCGCTCGAAGGCCTGCTCCGTACGGTCGTCACCGACCGTCCGCTGGAGGACGTCGTCCAGCTGGTCACCCTCCTGGAGGGCGACCCCGCCCACGCCGAGCTCACCGGCGACGTGCTGCGCGCGGTCGGCCGCAACCGCTCGGTCGACGAGGTCACCCGGCTCGTCACCCTGCTCACCGGTGAGCCCCGGCTGGCCGACCGCGCCGAGGAGGCGATCCGGGCCGCCGCCGAATGCCGTCCCCTGGACGAGGTGTCCCGGCTGGTGGAACTCCTGCACCGCGGGCCGCTGGAGCCGCACTGCGGCCGGGCCGCCGTCCGGGCGGCCGGAGTCGGCCGCCCCGTGGAGGACGTGGCCCGGCTCATCGGCCGGCTGGCGACCGCACGCGCCGCACGGACCCCGGCCCCGCTCGGGTCGGCCGCGGGAACCGGTGCCGCGCCCACGGCGTCCTCGCTGACCTCACTGACCTCGTGGTGCGCGTCGGCCGAGCCGCCCGCGCGGACGGGGGCGCCCGAGTGGGGCGGGCTGTCGGAGGCGCCGGGTTCGGCCGGGGTGCCGGATCGCGTGGCGGCCGGGGCCGGTGTGGGGGCCGGGGCGGGCGGGAGAGACGGGTGGTCCGCGCCGACTGCGTCGCTCACGGGCGCGCCGGAGGGTTACGCGGCGGCCGGGGCGGGTGCGGCGGCCGGGGCGCCCGAGCGCGGCGGGGTGTCCGAGCGCGGCGGGGTGTCCGAGCGCGGCGGGGTGTCCGAGGCCGGCGCGACGACCGGGGCCGGCGAACGGGCCGGGTCGGCCGGCGGTGCCGGGTCGACCGAACGTGCCGCCTCGTCGGCCTCGTCGGCCTCGTCGGCGGCGTCGGCGGCGTCCGAGGGGGCCGGGCGTTCGGGAGCCGTCGCCCCGTCCGTCGCGGGTGGCCGCACCGCGTGGGCCGCCGCGCTGGTGTTCGTGCTGTGCGGGGTGGCGCATGCCCCGCGCCAGTGGGGCGGGGCGCCACCGCTCGCGTCGGCCGTGCCCGCGCTGTGCCTGCTCCTCGCGTTCGCGCTGACGCTCCCCGCCTCTCGGCCGGCCGCGGCCTCGGCCGGGTTCGTCGGCGCCGCCGTGCTCGCCGCCGGACCGGTGCTGGACCCCCGGTTCGGGGTCCGGCTGGGGATCCGGCGGCTGTCGGGGACGCTGTACGGCACACCGGTCCCGTCGTGGCTCCCGGGCACGGTCGCGGCGGCGGCCGCGCTCGCCGCTCTGACCGTGCTGGTACTGGTGCTGGCGGGCACGCGTCGCACCGGACGGCGTCAGATCGGCGCCACCGGCCGCAGCACCAGCTGACCGTCCTCCCGGGCGGCGGCCATGGCGAACGGGTGGGCGTCCGCCTCCAGACACAGCGGTACGTCCTCGGGGTGGACGCCCTCCCAGCCGAGCCGCAGCCCCTCGGCGAGCCGCGCGGCCCCGTGGGAGTTCCGGGCCCGCGCCACGTAGGGGGCCGGCGCCAGACCGGCGTCGCTCACGCATCCGGCGATGTACTCGGCACAGGCCAGATCCTCGTCGGCCGTCCCGTCGTCTCCGGTGACGACGAAGGTGACCGTCCGGGGCCGGTCACGCCGGAGCACGGCGGCGGTGGCCCCGGCGACCACGAAACTCGCGCACAGCAGCAGCCGGGCGCCGGCCACCGCGAGTGCCCCGGTCGTCCCGGCGGTGGTCTTCTGGACGATCGTGCGGCCCGCGACGTCCAGTGAGCGCAGTTCGGCCGGGGAGTTGGCCAGGTCGAACCCCGGCACCACCGGTCCGTCCTGGAACGCCAGCCAGTCCGGGTGCCGTGCCTTCAACTCCAGCGCCTCGTCCAGGGTTTCGGCGAAGACGATCCGCTCCGCACCTTGCGCGAAGGCTCCGGCGGCCACCGTGAAGGCCCGCATCACGTCGACGACGACGGCCACCTCGGGCGTCGCGGAAAGACCGGGAATCCCGGTGAAGGTGCTTCTCATCACCCCATGATGCCGGGCGAGTTCAGAGCTCCGGGTGCTCCGTGGGCAGGGCCGCGCGCATGGATCGCAGGGCCAGCAGCAGGACGCCGATGTCGTCCAGGTAGATCGGGTCGGGCAGCAGGTCGGTCGGCAGCACCAGATACAGGACCGCGCCCCAGAACACCCAGCGCGAGCCGGTCGGCAGTCCGGCCCGGCGCAGCGCGCGCCGGGTGCGGACCAGCCGTACGAGTACGGCGATCGCCCCGGCGAGCAGGGCCGCGGCGACGATCGCGCAGATCACGAGCACGGTCGTGGTGGTGTCCATGGCTGTCCTGTCGTCCGGCCCCGGTCCGCCCCGGGGCCCCTCACTGGTCCGTCTGCCCGGTTTACCGGTCCGGCTGCTGCTCCGCCCTCCCGGATTCACCCTCGGCCACCGCGGCCGGCTCCGTGCTCTCCCGCGGCGGGAGCAGCCCCTTGAAGGCGCGGGTCAACTGCTGAAGGGGCGAAGCGGGTTGGGGCACCGGTGCGACGGGCACGGGGGTGTCGCGGAGGGCGGCCAGCGCCTCATGGGCCCGTTCGGCCGACTCCCGGTACAGGTCCCGTGACCTCGTCATGGCCTCCAGGGCCTGCGCGTACTGCGCGACGAGCTCCCGCTCCCGGTCGAGCTGCTCCTGGAGCGTCATCAGGGTCCAGTTGTCGCGCAGGTCGGCCAGCGCCTCCTCGGTGCCCTGCGGGGCGGGCCTGGGCAGTGCGGCGAACCGGCCCAGGAGGGCGATCAGTTCGGTCGGTTCCGAGCCGTCCAGGAAGACGCTGCGCACCGCGTACTCGTGCGGGTCGTAACCGGCCGGCGCGGGGTCCGGCGGCAGCAGCACGGCTCCGCCGCGCGGGACCTCGACCCCGAGGTCGCGCAGGGCCCAGTTGACGGCCCGGAACTGCTCGGGCGCGGCCCGGTGTTCCACGACCCGGTGGGCGAGGGCGGGCGGCAGGCGTCGCACCAGGGGGAGGCGGCCGAGTGTGTCGGGCGTCATCGCCTCGTGCACGACGAGGTTGACGCACCAGGCGTCCTTCGCGGCGTCGCGCAGTACCCGGCGCATCTCCTTGTCGTCGGCGGGCAGCGGGTTGACGGTGCGCAGCCGCAGGCCGGCCACCACCGGGTGGTAGTCCCAGGCGGCCTCGCCGCCGTCGCCGGCCTCGTCGCCGTCGGGCCAGAACATGGTCGCCGGGGAGGGCCAGGTGTCGTCCCAGGGCCGCTCTGCCTCGGCGACGAGCTGCCACTCCCGCCCGGCCTGCCGGCCCTCGTGCGCCACGAGCGTGAGCCGGGCGCGGACCGTGACCGTGCCGTCGTCGACCCGCCAGCGGGCTTCGAAGAGCCGCCGGTCGGAATCCTCGGGCACGGGGGGTTCGGCGAAGTCGTCGAGGGCGCCGGTCTCCTTGCGCAGGCGCAGGATCCGGCGGATCACCTCCTCGGAGTCCGGGCCCGTGTGGCGGCCACGGGCGGGCCAGACGGACTGCGGAAGGGCGGCGTGGTCGGTGGCGGAGTTCGACATGGGCCAATCTGCTGACGGGAGGGGAGTGCGCCTCCCAGTATCACCGCCGGGGAGCGTGTCAAACAGGGCGGGGCCCGCCCGCGCACGGGGTGTGCCCCCGGCAGCCGGGGTGCGCGCCGTGTGCGTCGTACGACGCACGTTCACCCGTGCCCGCGGGCCGCCCGGCCCCGCAGAATGGTGCGGCGAACGGGGCCCGCCCGTCCATCCGCTCAGGGGCGGGCCCCGTTCACCGAGCCGTCGCGGTCTACTCGTGGCTGCCGTAGGGCCGTGTGATGATCTCCATGCCGTGTCCGGCCGGATCCATGAAGTAGAGGCCCCGGCCCCCGTGGTGGTGGTTGATCTCTCCGGGCTGTTGCAGACGCGGGTCCGCGTAGTACGTGGTCCCGGCCCGCCGGAGACGCTCGAAGGCCGCGTCGAACTCCTGGTCGGAAACCAGGAACGCGTAGTGCTGCATGACGATCGACTCCGCCGGAACGGTGGCGAAGTCCAGGGTGACCCCGTTCCCGGTGGCCACGGGAACGAAAGGGCCCCACTCGGTCCCGACCTCGAGTCCCAGGACGTGTGCCAGGAACTCGGCGGACTCCCGGTTGTCCCGGGCGTGGACGATGGTGTGGTTCAACTCGACTGACATGGGTGGAATGCCTCCGCAAGGCACCTCACAGCACCTCCATGCCTCACCCGGCCGGTGACCGACACGCGATGCGTGCGCATGATCCTAGGACATTCCCGGTGCCCGCGAGAGAGGGCCGACGCGACGCCGTCGCCGGCGCATCGCCGCCGGCCCCCTCCGGCGGTGTGTCAGGCGCCGCTCTCGCGGAGCATGTCCTCGCGCTCGACGAGCTTGACGCGCTCACGGCCCTGCGGCTCGCCCAGCGCCTTCTCGGCGGCGTCCAGCCGGTACCAGCCCTCCCAGGTGGTGAAGCGGACGTTCCGCTCGGCGAGGAAGGCGTCCACGGCCTCCGGCGCGGGCGCCTGCGGGGTGTGCAGCCGGCCATCCGCGTAGTCCGCCAGCAGGTTGGCCACCGTCTCGTTGGCGTCGCCCTTGGTGTGGCCGATCAGACCGACCGGCCCGCGCCGGATCCAGCCGGTGACGTAGGTCGACTGGAGGTGGTTGCCGCTCTCCTCGATGACCCGGCCGCCCTCGTCCGGGACGGTGCCCGAGTCGATGTCCCAGGGGAGCTTCGGCAGCTTGTCGGAGAGGTAGCCGACGGCGCGGTAGACCGCGGTGACGTCCCAGTCCTTGAACTCGCCGGTGCCCTTCACGTTGCCGGTGCCGTCCAGGGCGGTGCGCTCGGTGCGCAGTCCGACGACCTTGCCGTCCGCGCCGAGGATCTCCACCGGGGACTCGAAGAAGTGCAGGAAGAGCTTGTGGGGGCGGTCGCCGACGTCGCGGATCGCCCAGTTCTCCAGGGTCTTGGCGACCATGTCGGCCTGCTTGTTGCCGCGCCGGGTCTCGATCGAACCGGCGTCGTAGTCGATGTCCTCGGGGTCGACGACGACCTCGATGGTGGGGGAGTGGTCCAGCTCCCGCAGCTCCATCGGGGAGAACTTCGCCTGCGCCGGACCCCGGCGGCCGAAGACGTGCACCTCAAGGGCCTTGTTGGCCTTCAGGCCGTCGTAGACGTTCGGCGGGATCTCGGTGGGGAGCAGCTCGTCGGCGGTCTTGGCGAGGACGCGGGCCACGTCCAGGGCGACGTTGCCGACGCCGAGCACCGCGACCTTCTCGGCCTCCAGCGGCCAGGTGCGCGGCACGTCCGGGTGGCCGTCGTACCAGGAGACGAAGTCGGCGGCGCCGTAGGAGCCGTCCAGCTCGATGCCGGGTATCCGCAGCTCGCGGTCGGCGGTCGCGCCGGTCGAGAAGATCACGGCGTCGTAGAAGGAGCGCAGGTCGTCGAGGCTGATGTCGGACGGGTAGTCCACGTTGCCGAAGAGGCGGATCTGCGGCTTGTCGAGCACCTGGTGCAGGGCCGTGATGATGCCCTTGATGCGCGGGTGGTCGGGGGCGACGCCGTAACGGATCAGGCCGAACGGGGCGGGCATCCGCTCGAAGAGGTCGATGGACACGCCGGGCTCGGCGGCCACCTCGGACTTGAGCAGGGCGTCGGCGGCGTAGATCCCGGCCGGGCCGGCTCCGACGATGGCTACCCGCAGGGGGCGCGGCATGATCAGGTTCCCTTCGAGCGGTGGCAGTCGATCGCGTGAGGACGATCGATCTCGAACGGGAAGCCTAAACTAAGGCAGTCCTAAGTTAGTACGCGGGTCCGGTCTATGACCTCATAAGGCGATCTTATGGCCCATCCCGGGTCCGGCTTATGCCCGGGAACGGTAGCCGGTGCCCCCAGGTGCTTGGCGGCCGCCCCGGCCGTGCACCACCCTGTCCTCTGCGGCGCACCGAGGCGCGGTGGGTCCGAGGGCGAGGGGTGAGGGCGTGGACGCACGCGGGGCGAGAACCGTCGCGGTGACCGGCGGCAGCGGGTTCGTCGGCAGCCATCTGGTACGACGGCTGCTGGAGCGGGGCTACCGGGTCCACGCGACCGTGCGCAGCACCTCCGACGCGGCGAAGGTCCGGCCGCTGTGGGACCTCCAGGAGGCGTTTCCCGGACGACTGGCCCTGTTCCGTGCCGATCTGCTCCGGGACGGCTCCTTCGACGAGGCGTTCCGCGGCTGCGCGACCGTCTTCCACGTGGCCTCGCCGTTCCTGATGCCGGAGCGGATCAAGGACGGCCGACGGGACGTGGTGGACCCGGCGCTGCTCGGCACCCGCAACGTCCTCGGGAGCGTGGGCCGTACCCCCGAGGTGACGACCCTGGTGTTCACCTCCACCGTCGGCGCGATCTTCGGGGACTACGCCGACGTCCGTGAGATGCCCGGCCAGGTGCTGACGGAGCAGTACTTCAACACCACCAGCACGGTGGCGGACAACCCGTACCACTACGCCAAGACGATCGCCGAACGCGCCGCCTGGGACGCCGCGGCCGCCCAGGACCGCTGGCGCATGGTGTCGGTCAACCCCGGCCTGGTCCTGGGGCCGTCTCTCGCGCCCGCCTCGGAGTCCGGCAGCCTGTTCCTGCTGGACGAACTGTTCAAGGGCTACTTCTGGTACGGCGCCCCGGACTTCAGTTTCACCACCGTGGACGTCCGCGACGTGGCCGACGCGCACATCGCGGCGGCGGAGAACCCCGCGGCCAAGGGCCGTTACATCGTCGCCCACGAGACGATGACGTCGTTCCTCGAGATGTCCCGGATCGTCCGCACCCGCCACCGCAGGGACCCGCGGCTGCCGCGCACCGCGCTCCCGCACTGGCCGGTACGGATCCTGGGCCCGCTCTTCGGCCTCACCCAGGACTACATGCGCAAGCACCTCGGTATCCGCTTCCGCGTCGACAACAGCCGCGGCGTCCGCGAACTGGGCCTCGTCTACCGGCCGGTCGAGGAGACCCTCCTCGACCACCACGAGAGCTGGCGCACGCGGCGGCGGAGGGTCTGACGCCCTCCGACGCCCGGCTCCCTCCCGGCTATGCGGGGCGGACCACCCGGTGGATCGCCGACTCCCCGGCGTTGTAGATCGACTCCTCCCGGATGGACGCTCCCGGGCTGGGCGCGTGGATCATCGTGCCGCCACCCGCGTAGATTCCGACGTGGCTGTCGTTGTCGAAGAAGAAGACCAGGTCACCGGGTTCGACGGCGGCCAGCGTCACCGGGGTGCCGGCCAGCGTCTGCTCCGGCGCGGTACGAGGCAGCGTGACGCCCGCGGCCCGCCAGGCGGCCTGGGTGAGGCTGGAGCAGTCGTACGACTCCGGTCCGGTCGCCCCCCAGACACACGGCCGCCCGATCTGCGCCCGCGCGAACTCCAGAGCCTTCATGGCCTTGCCGGGCTCGGCCACGGCAACGGCCTGGGGGAAGGAGGCGGGCGCGGGGGCCACGGCGGTGACCACCGGGACGGCGGGGGTCGGCGCCATGGGGGGCGCGGTCATGACCGGGGCGGGCGCGGTGGCCATCGCGGCAGCGGGCGTGGCCACAGGAGCCGCGGCCACGGCCGTGGGCATCGGAGCGGACGGCACCGGCACCGGCACCGGCATCGGCACCGGCATCGGCGTGGGGATTGGTGCGGGGGGCGGGGTCAGCGGCATGGCGGTGGCGTAGCCGGGGGCCGCGGGCTGCGTTCCGGTGGTGTACGCGGCAGCGGCCGTGCCTGCCGCGGGGGCCTCGGGGTAGGCGCCCATGCCGAGGTCGGCCGGCGGGTAGGCGGGCATGGCGGGCACGGCCGGCATGACCGCGGTGGGCGCCTGAGCCGCGCTGTCGTACCCACCCGTGGGGAAGCCCATCCCGGGGGCGGCCGCGGGCGCGGTGGCGTAGGTGGCGGCGTAGGCGGCCGCCTGCGGCGACATGACCTGGAAGGAGCCGGTGTCGATCGGTGCGGGTGCGGGTGCGGGTGCGGGTGCGGGTGCGGCGGCGGGAGCGGGCATGGGTGCGGGCGCGACGATCGGGAAGGCGCCCGAGTCGGCCGAGGTAGAGGACGGCATCGGGAACGTGCCGGTCGCGCCCGGCGTCATGATGCGGAAGGAACCGGTGTCCGCCGGGGACGGTGCGGCGGCCGGGCCCGGGTCCCGCGGGGCCGGGCCCGGCATCGGGAAGGTACCCGTACCGCCCGGCGTCATGACGCGGAAGCCGCCGCTGTCCGTCATGGGGTTCGTGGCGGGGGTGGTGTCGGTGGCACCGGGCGTCATGACGCGGAAGCCGCCGCTGTCGGTCATGGGGTTCGTGGCGGCGATGGAGGCGGGGGTCATGACGCGGAAGGCGCCGCTGTCGGTCATGGGGTTCATGGCCTGGGCGGCGTCGCCGGCTCCGGGGGGCATGGTGCGGTAGGAACCCGTGTCCGCCGGCGGCATGGTCTGGGCCGCGCCGGCGCCCGGGGTCATGACGCGGAAACCGCCGGTGTCCATGGCGGGTACGGGTGGGATCGCTCCGGTCTCCGTCACGGTCATCGCCGGCAGCACGCCCGTGCCGGCCAGGGCGTCGGTCCGGAAGGAGCCGGAGTCCGTGCGCTGGGCGGGGATGCCGACGGCGGCCGTCGACCAGTCCTGCGCCGGGACCCGGGTCTCGGGCATCGGCCAAGGGCTCTGCGACGCCTGGGCGGGCTGCACGGCCGGTGCGGGCTGCGGGGCCCGGGAGGCTTCGTGGGGCGCGACCGCCGGCTGCCCGGTGCGCTGCGAGAGCAGCTCACGCGCCTTGGCGACCTTCAGCTGGCTCTTGGTCTTGGAGGTGCCCGGCGCGGTCCGGCGCGGCGCGGCCGCGGACAGGGCCTTGGGCGGGCTCGACGGGGTCGGCCCGCCCGCGGGCACCGCCGCGGCCGGGCCCGCCGTCAGCTCCAGCTTCGGGCGCTCCGCCGGCAGCTCACGGACGACCTCGACGTCGCTCTGCGCGGACGGCCCCGCGGGCAGCGCCGGTCGGGACGGCCCGGAGCCCTCCAACTGGCCGAGCAGGTCGGCGGCCATGGCGCTGACCGGCCGGCGCGGGCCGGGCCGCTCGGGCATCCGGTCGGACGGCAGCGCGGCCGGCACACTCGGTCCCAGCTTCGCCCGGGCGCCCTCGAACCACTCCCGGGCGATGTTGTCGAGGCCCGGGTCGTCAGTGCGCTGCCGCTTGAAGAGCGGGACACCGCGTGAGCGTGAACCGCCGTTCATCGCCCGTGTGGCGTTGTAGTTCCCGGTGGCGTTCTCGGCCTGGTCGTAGAGGTTGTTGATCCGCTGTCGAACCTCGTCACGGCTCTCGGACGCCATGGGGGTCGTGCTCCTTCCGTGCTCCGCCTACCGGGGGTTCGGGCCTGGAATCCGGAAGGTATGCCCTACGGCCGGTGCCTGCCAGGCATTCGGCCGATTCACCCCAGTGGTGGACTCGGCGGAGGCCGCGCGGCCCGACGGGATTCGCCGGGGGGAGCCGAGCGGCTTGACGTCAACTTAGCCAACTTGTGTCACTCGTGTGAAGGTTGACGTGCGTAATGTCCGATACGTATTTGTGATGTTCGTCGTACTGTTCGGTATGGGTATACGTGGCGCGGCATTTCGCCCGCGCGGCGCTCACAGTCGGACGACCACCAGCGCGGTGTCGTCGGTCGCGCCGTCCGGCGGCAGCAGCTCGCCCAGCACGGCGTCGGCGAGCTCCTCCGGCTCCGACTCGCGGTTGCCGGAAAGGGATCGGGCGAGCCGGCGCAGTCCGGTGTCGATGTCCTCGCGGCGGCGCTCGACCAGTCCGTCGGTGTAGAGGACGAGCGTCGCCCCGTCGTCGAACGCGGTGACGGCCTGGGGGCGTGGCCGCGGATCGGGGCGGGCGTCGAGCGGGGGATCGGTGGCCCGGTCGAGGAACTCCACCCGGCCGTCGGGGTGCAGCAGGGCGGGCGGCGGGTGCCCGGCGCTGCTGTAGGTGACCGTGTGCCGGTAGAAGTCGACGAACGCCGTCACCGCCGTGGCCGACTCGGCGCCGTCCACCACGTGCGCGTACCGCCCCAGCACGTCGAGTGCCTGGGCGGGGCCCTCGGCCACCCGGGACGCCGCGGTCAGCGCGCTGCGCAACTGCCCCATCACGCAGGCCGCTTCGAGCCCGTGCCCGACCACGTCGCCCACCGAGACGGCGACCCGGTCCCCACCGACGAGGTCGACCAGGTCGTACCAGTCGCCGCACACGTTCAGCCCGCCGGTCGCGGGCCGGTAGCGTACGGCCGCCCGGTGCCGCCCCAGCTTCCGGGGGGCGGGGAGCATCGCCTCCTGGAGGGCGACGGCCACCTCGCGCTCCTTGCTGTGCGCCTGCCGCAGCCGCTCGTTGATCTCTTGCAACTCGCCCGCCCGCCGGTACAGTTCGGCCTCCAGCACCTCTGCCCGCCCGTCAACGGCGGCCCGGCGGGCCCGGATCAGTTCGGTGACCTCCTCCACCCGGTGCACCAGCAGGACGACCTTGCCGTCCTGGTCGAGCAAGGGCACGTTCACCGGGCTCCAGTAGCGCTCCTCCCAGTACCCGGGCCGGCCCGGGACCTGCACGTCGTACCGCTGGAGGGCCATCGTGTCGCGTTTGCCGGTGGCGAGGACCCGCCGCAGCGAGCACTCGAGATTGCGCATGCCGGTGGCGCTCGGGTCGTCGGGGTTGTCCGGGAAGACGTCGAACAGATACCGCCCCACCACCTCCTCGCGCCTGCGTCCGGCCATGCGCAGGAACTCGGCGTTGACGTCCGCGTACACCAGGTCCGGGGTCAGCAGGGCCACCATCCCGGGCAGGTTCTGGAAGACCGCCGCGTAGTCGATCTCCGCACCGCTCATGCCGTCGCTCATGACAGGGGTCACCTCCCCGCCGCGTTCGCACCAGTTTCGCACGGAAAGCGCGGTGTGTGCCGTGCGACCTGTTCCACTTTCGCTCCCGCCCTCCCCGTCACTGCCTCCCCCGTCGGCGTCCCGGGGCGGCGCGGGGGTCGAGGACGTCGGCGACGCCTTACCGCACGGGCTCGTTGACCGTCCGTCACATTACCGAAACGTAACCTGACGGTTGCTACCCGCGGTAACCGCGTGCTGGTTACCGTCAGGTAAACCGCACCCGCCCCGTCGGCCGCTCCGGGGGCGCCCGCTCCACCCCCACCCTCACCCTCACCCCCACCCTCACCCCACCTCCCACGCCCCGGCACGCCCAGGAGGCTCCCCATGCCTGTCCGCGTTCGTCTGCTGGCCACCGCCGTCGTCGCCGCCGCCTGCCTCTGTCTCCAGACCTTGCAGGCCACGGCGTCCCAGGCGGAGGTCTCCCGGGGTGTCACCATCCCGGCCTTCTACGACCCGCCCGCCACCCTGCCCGCGGCCGACGGCGCCCTCGTCCGCACCGCGCCCCTTCCGCTGGCCCTCAGCCTGCCGAGCCTGCCCGGACCGCTGCCGGGCACCGCGACCCGGCTGATGTACAAGTCCACCGACTCGGCCGGCCGGCCGGTCGCGGTCACCGGCGCCTACCTCGAACCGGCGTTCCCCTGGCTCGGCCCCGGCGCCCGCCCACTGGTCGCCCTGGCCCCCGGCACCATGGGCCAGGGCGACCAGTGCGCGGCCTCCATGGGCCTGGAGCACCCGTTGCTCCTCAACGGCCGGACGGTGTCCGTCGGTTACGAGGACCTGTCCGTCTACCGGCTGCTCGCCGAGGGGGTCGCGGTCGTCGTCACCGACTACGTCGGGCTCGGCGCCACCGACCGGCTGCACACCTACGTCAACCGGCTGGACGGTGCGCACGCCGTCCTGGACGCCGTGCGGGCCGCGCGGCACGTGCCCGGCGCCTCGGTCACCGCGGCCTCGCGGGTGGGTCTGTTCGGGTACAGCCAGGGCGGCGGCGCCACCGCCGCGGCCGCCGAGATCCAGCCCGGCTACGCCCCGGACGTCACCCTCTCCGGCACCTACTCCGGGGCGCCGCCCGCCGACCTCACCGCCGTCACCGCGGCCATCGACGGCAGCGACCTGGCCGGTGCCCTCGGCTGGGCGGTGAACGGGTTCGTCCAGTCCGACCCGGCGCTGAAGCCGATCGTCGACGCCCACCTCGGCGCGGCGGGCCGGGCCGCCCTCACCGACCTGTCCACGATGTGCGTCGGGGACGCGCTCCTCGCCTACGGCTCCCGGCACAGCTCCGCCTGGACGAGTGACGGCAGCTCCATCTCCGACGTCATCGCCGAGGAGCCGGCGCTGCGGGCCTTCCTGGACGGGCAGCGCATCGGCGGGACGGCGCCGGTGAGTCCGGTACGGCTCGCGACCGGCGTCAGCGACGACCTCGTACCGCATGCGCAGGCCCGGCAGCTGGCCGTCGACTGGTGCGGCGAAGGGGCGGACGTCACCTATGTGCCGGTCGTCCTGCCGGACGCGGGCCGCGCCCTGCTGAACCACCTGGCGCCCCTGCTCACCGACCAGGGCGACGCCATCGCCTGGCTGACAGCCCGGCTCTTCGGTGTGCCGGCCGGCTCCAACTGCCGGACCCTGCCCGCACAGCCGTGAGCGACGCCCCCGCTTGCCGACGGCGGGCATCGCGGGGCAGGCTGCCGGTGTGCCCACCTTGCTGATCGTCCATCACACCCCCTCGCCGCACTGCCAGGCCATGTTCGAGGCCGTGGTCTCCGGGGCGACCGCCCCGGAGATCGAGGGGGTGCGGGTGGTACGGCGGGCCGCCCTGTCCGCCACCGCCTCCGACGTGCTCGCGGCCGACGGGTACCTGCTCGGCACCCCGGCCAACCTCGGCTATCTCTCCGGGGCCCTCAAGCACTTCTTCGACCAGATCTACTACCCGTGTCTGGACGGGACGCGGGGCCGCCCCTTCGGCGCCTACGTGCACGGCGGCAACGACGTCACCGGCGCCCTGCGCGCCCTGGACACCATCACGACCGGCCTCGACTGGCGAAAGGCGGCCGAACCGGTCACGGTGACCGGCGAGCCCACTAAGGCCGACCTCGAGGCCTGCTGGGAACTGGGAGCGACCCTCGCGGCCGGCCTGTCGACGGACCGCTGAGCGCCCCGCCGCGGCGGCGTTGCCCGCCCGTACGGCCGAGTGGCGGGTGGTGGGGGTCAGGGAGCCGGGACGGTGTGGGGTTGGTCCGGTCCGGGTTTCGGGCGGGTGCGGGTCCAGGACGGGTCGGCGGCGAGGTCAGGGGTGGGGGGACGGTCCATGGGTCGACGGGTCTCCTGAGATGTGGGGGGTGGAACACTCGTCCGGTGCCGTCGACAGCTCGGCCCAGACGACGCGAGCGGAGGATCCCTCCGGGCCGACCTGCACGCCCCAGTCGAGGCTGAGCGCGTCGACCAGGAACAGCCCGCGGCCGTTCTGCTCGTCGGGTCTCGCCTGCCGGGGAGCCGGCAGCGTGAAACCGCCGTTCTGGTCCTCGACCTCGATGCGGACCCGGTCGTCGGTGGCCTGTACCCGGCACACGATCCGGCGGCCCGCGGAGTGCACGATCGCGTTGGTGACCAGTTCGGAGGTCACCAGCACCGCGTTGTCGCGGGCCTCGTCGGGCACCCCCCAGATGCCGAGCAGTTCGCCCACGCTCCGGCGGGCGTTGCCCACCGCGCGGGGCGTCGGCGCCAGATCGAAGACGCGGCTGCGCGGGGCGGGTCGGTCCCCGGAGGCGAACCGGTCGAGGCCTTGCGGCCCAGGGAGTCGACCGAGGCGTTCGCCTCCGGGTGGTCCGGGGATGCCCGTCACGTCGGACGGGCGGTGCGGGCCCTCGGCGGCGGCCATCAGGGCCGGCCGGGGCGGACCGGGTATCCGGTCGTCGGGGAGTCGGTCGAGCGGCTGGGGGAGAGAGGGCGGGGCCATCGCCGTGCGCCTTTCGTCCGGCTTCGCAGCGTGGGGCTGAGCGGTCTCGTCCGCCCCGGGCCGCCCGGGGGCAGACGACGACCCGTGCCTGGACGGCACCGGGTCACAGCTCAGTCTCCCCCAACTGCTCTGCTTCGCCCGCTCCTTGGTCGGCCGGAGCAGTAAGCCCACTCTGGCATCTGCCAACATCGTCTCGCAACCAGCAAGTTGAAAATTGCAAGAAGTGAAGTGCATGCTGCTCCCGACAAGAAGTGATCGAATGAGTCCGCGATCCGATCACGAGCCCGTGAGACGGTGACCCTGAAACCTGGTGTGAGGGGGTAGGGCGTGACCTCGGAGACCGACTGGGGCGGTGCCCCTTCCGTCCTGCGCATGATCCTGGGCCGGCAACTGGAGGAGATGCGCACGCGGGCCGGACTCAGCTACGAGCAGGCCGCCGCCGCGATCGGCGTCAGCCACTCCACGATCCGCCGGATGGAAGCCGCCAAGGTCGCCCGGCTCCGGCTCGCGGACGCCGAGAAACTGCTGCAGACGTACGGTGTGACGGACCCCCAGGAGGTCGACACCTTCCTGCAGTCCGTCCGCGAGGCCAACAAGCGCGGCTGGTGGCACACCTACCGCGACGTGATGCCGGACTGGTTCGCCGCGTACCTGAGCCTGGAACAGGCCGCGTTGCAGATCCGCGCCTACGAGAACCAGTTCGTGCACGGCCTGTTGCAGACCCGTGAGTACGCCGCCGCCCTGCTCGGCGCCGGCAACCCGCACGCCCCGTCGGAGGCCACCGAGCGCATGGTGGCGCTGCGGATGCGCCGCCAGGAGCTGATCACCCGACAGGCACCGCCCCGGCTGTGGGTCGTGATGGACGAGACGGTACTGCGCTGGCCGGTCGGCGGCGCCGAGGTCATGCGCGCCCAGATCGACCACCTGATCGAGATCAACCGGCTGCCCCACGTCACCGTGCAGATCATGCCGTTCGCCAACGGCCCGCACCCCGCCATGCGCGCGGGGGCGTACCACCTCTTCCGGTTCAAGGCACCCGAACTGCCCGACATCGTCTATCTCAACGGCCTGGTGGGCGCCGTCTACCTGGACAAGAGCGCCGACGTCGTGGTCTACCGCGAGGCTCTGGACCGGCTGGGCGCCCAGGCGGCGCCCGCCAGAAAGACCGAGGTCCTCCTCGGTGCGATTCGCAAGGAGCTCTGACGTGCACCACCCCGTACACAACGGCGTCCCGTCCCGGCAACTCGGCGCGCGCGGCTGGTCCAAGCCGTGGAGCGACGACGCCGGCGGCGCCTGCGTGGAAGTGAAGAAGCTCGCCGACGGCCGGGTCGCGGTACGCCAGTCGACCGACCCCGACGGCCCCGCCCTGGTCTTCACACCCCGCGAGATGACGACCTTCCTGACCGGCGTGAAGGCGGGTGACGCCGACTTCCTGATGTGAGCCTTCCCCTGGGAACTTCCTTGCTATAGCTGATCGTTCACACACCCCCGCATCCCCCTCACCGGAATGGGAGACACGGCGTTGCCCGAAAACGGATGGCCGGCCGACCGCATCGACACCGAGAACGCGCACTCCGCGCGGATCTACGACTACATCCTGGGCGGCAAGGACTTCTACCCCGCCGACCAGGAAGCGGGTGACGCCATGGCCCACGAGTGGCCGGCGCTCCCGATCCACATGCGCGCCAACCGCGACTGGATGAACCGTGCCGTGCGCTGGCTCGCCGAGGAGGCGGGCATGCGCCAGTTCCTGGACGTCGGCACCGGCATCCCCACCTCCCCGAACCTCCACGAGATAGCCCAGGCGGTGTCCCCGGACTCCCGGGTCGTCTACGTGGACAACGACCCGATCGTCCTCACCCTGTCCCAGGGCCTGCTCTCCAGCACGCCCGAGGGCAAGACGGCGTACATCGAGGCTGACTTCCGCGACCTGACGGGCCTCTTCGACACCCCCGAACTGCGCGAGACGCTCGACCTCGACAAGCCGGTGGCGCTGACGGTGATCGCCATCGTGCACTTCATGCTCGACGAGGACGACGCGGTCGGTGTCGTACGACGGCTGCTCGAACCGCTGCCCTCCGGCAGCTACCTGGCGATGTCCATCGGCACCGCCGAGTTCGCGCCCGAGGAGGTGGGCCGGGTCGCCCGCGAGTACGCGGCCCGCAACATGCCGATGCGGCTGCGCACCATCGACGAGGCCCACGAGTTCTTCGAGGGTCTCGAACTGGTCGAGCCCGGCATCGTGCAGGTGCACAAGTGGCACCCGGACGGCACCGGCGAGGAAGGCATCCGCGACGAGGACATCGCGATGTACGGAGCGGTCGCCCGCAAGCCGTGACCTGGACCCCGTGCCGGGACCGGGCTCACCTTCCCGGTCCCGGCACGGATCGACGTCAGGGCCGGGCCGAGCCGTGTCCGAGGACGCCGTGCTGGCGGCGGCGGTGCACGGCCGCGGTGCGGTGCAGGGCGATCAGGGCCGCGTCGTCACCGAGCCGCCCTCCCGCGTGGGCCAGCAGATCGCGGCGGATGTGGTGCATCAACGACTCGGGAGCGGCGTCGGTCCACTGCGCGACCCGCTCCGCGAGCGGGTAGAAGCGGCCCTGCCCGTCCCGTGCCTCGACCACGCCGTCGGTGTACAGCAGCAGGGTGTCGCCCGGCTCGAAGGAGAAGACGTCCAAGGTGTGCTCGGGGCCGTCCGCGCCGGGCACCCCCAGGGGCGGCGACGGATGCAGGCTCGGCACGGTGACCACATGCCCCGGGCTGAGCAGCAGGGGTGGCGGATGGCCGGCACTGGTCATCCGGGTCAGCGGGTCCTCGTCGGGGATCTCGACCAGCAGCGCGGTGACGAACCGCTCGCCCGCCTCCTCCGGAGCGTCCAGCTCCGCGGAGTAGCGCTGCACGCTCTGCTCCAGGGAGGTCGCCAGCTCCGGCAGGGCGACATGCCGGTGGGAGGACTCCCGGAAGGCGCCCAGCAGCAGCGCCGCCTCGCCGATCGCGGACAGCCCCTTGCCCCGGACGTCCCCGATCAGCACCCGGACCGCGCGGTCGCCGCGGGCGGCCGCGTACAGATCACCGCCGATCTGCGCCTCGTCCTCGGCGGCCAGGTACAGCGAGGCGACCCGCAGCGGCCCGATGTACTCGGGCAGCGGCCACATCAGCACGTGCTGCGCGGCCTCGGCGACCGTCCGTACCTGGGCCAGCTGGGCGCGCCGGCGCTCCCGGACCGCGCTGTAGACCACCACGATGGCCGAGAGCAGCACCAGGGTGACGATCTGCACGATGTGGTTCGCGGTGCCCAGCCCGCCGTGGAAGACGGCGATCACGATCTGGGCGGCCACCGCGAGCGCTCCGACCAGCGCGGTCGACCGGGGGCCCGCGAAGGACGGCGTGAGCGCGGGGGCGATGACCAGGGCGGGGCCCAGATGGATGTCCTCGGGCGTGCGGAGGTCCGCCACCATGATCACCACGATCAGTGCGATCGGTAGCAGCAGCAGGGCGTGCGAGGACTGCCACGACTGTCGCGGCATCGCGACCCTCCACCGGCTCCCCATGACTACCAGCGTGCGGCACCGCCACGCGCCCGGCCACCGCGAGCCGACCGGGCGCGACCGGCGGACTACAGGTTCACGGAGCGCATGCCGGACTCGTCGTAGCGCTCGCCCGCTGCCTTCGGCACCTCGGCGTCGATCCGGGCCAGGTCGTCCTTGCTCAGCTCGACGTCCACGGCGCCCGCGTTCTGCTCCAGGTAGCTGCGGCGCTTGGTGCCGGGGATCGGGACGATGCCGTCACCCTGGGCCAGCACCCAGGCGAGGGCCAGCTGCGCCGGGGTGACCTCCTTCTCGGCGGCGATCTCCTTCACCTTGGCGGCGAGCCGCAGGTTGGCGTCCAGGTTGTCGCCGGTGAAGCGGGGCCCGTTGCGCCGGAAGTCGTTCGCGTCGAGCTCGTCGGGGGAGGAGAACCGGCCGGCGAGGAAGCCGCGGCCCAGCGGCGAGTACGGGACGAACCCGATGCCCAGCTCCCGGCAGGTCGGGATGACCCCGTCCTCCGGGTCGCGGGTCCACAGCGAGTACTCGGTCTGCACGGCCGTGATCGGGTGCACCGCGTGCGCCCGCCGGATCGTCTCGGGGCTCGCCTCGCTCAGCCCGATGTGCCGCACCTTGCCCTCGGCGACCAGCTCGGCCATCGCGCCGACGGTCTCCTCGATCGGCACGTTCGGGTCGACGCGGTGCTGGTAGTACAGGTCGATGTAGTCGGTGCCGAGCCGCTCCAGCGAGCCGTGCACGGAGCTGCGGACGTGCTCGGCCGAACCGTCCTGGCGGCCGATGCTGCTCATGTCGCCCGGTACGGCGTGGTCCATCCGGTAGTTGAACTTCGTGGCGATCACGTACTCGTCCCGGTGCCCCCGGACCGCCTCGCCCACCAGCGTCTCGTTGGTGAGCGGACCGTAGAGCTGGGCGGTGTCGAGGAAGGTGACGCCGAGTTCCAGCGCGCGGTGGATGGTCTTGACGCCCTCGTCCTCGTCGGCGCTGCCGTAGAAGGCCGACATCCCCATGCAGCCGAGGCCGATGGCGGAAACCGGCAGATCCCGCAGAGTGCGCTGTCGCATGTGACTCCCAGCCTTTCCTGCTGATTGGTGCTGTGCCTGGGACGCTACGACTTGAAGCGCACTCGAAGTCAAACGCGGACGGTCCGGGGCAGGGCGTGCCGCGGCCCGGACCGTCCGACACGCGTCAGGACGTGAGCCGGACCGGCAGTTCGAAGAGGTCGTTCTGGGTGACCACCGGCTTGTTGCGCAGCTCGGACGCGGGCACCGCGAGATCCAGGCCGGGGAAGCGGTCATAGAGCGCGGGCAGCGCGACCCCCGCCTCCAGCCGGGAGAGCGCCGCACCCGGGCAGACGTGCGGCCCGTGCCCGAAGGAGATGTGCCGGTTCCTCGACTCACGAGTGACGTCGAACTCCCCGGCGCTCGGCCCGTGCGCCTCCTCGTCCCGGCCGATCGCGGCGTACGACACGATCAGCGCGTCGCCCGCCGGCAGCACCCTGTCGCCCACCGGGATGTCCTCGGTGGCGAACCGGATCAGCACGTGCGAGGTCGGGGTGGACCAGCGCAGGGTCTCCTCGACCACCGCCGACCAGTCCACCTCCCCGGCGAGCACGGCGGCCCGCTGCTCGGGATGGGTGGAGAGGTTGACCACGGCGTTCACGATCAGGGAGATGGTGGTCTCGTGACCGGCCGCCACCATCAGCTGAAGGGTGGAGACGATCTCCTCGTCCGTGAGGTGGTCGCCGTCCTCGGAGGCCAGGATCAGCGCGCTGGTCAGGTCGTCGCCGGGTTCGGCCCGTTTGGCGGCCACGGTCGCCGCCATGATCCCGGCCAGCTCGGTGAGGGTCGCGATGACCTCGGCGGGCGGGGTCTGGGTGGAGAAGAACTTCTCGAACAGCACCTTCAGGCGGGGCAGTGCGGCATCGTCGATGCCCATCAGGTCGGCGATGACGTACATGGGCAGGGGGTAGGCGAAGGCCGCCTTGAGGTCGACGCGCTCCGCGTCCGCGGGGAGGGCGTCCAGGAGGTCCTGGGTGAGCTTCTGGATCCGCTCCCGCATCTGCTCCACCCGGCGCGGGGTGAGCGCCTGCGCGACCAGTGTGCGCATCCGGCGGTGGTCGGCGCCGTCCACGGTCAGCATCGAACGACCGGGGTTGGCGAGGCCGATCAGCGGCCAGTCCGGCGCTATCTCCCCGCGCTGCCAGGCGCCCCACACGTTGATGTCCTTGACCAGGCGCGGGTCGGTCAGCAGCGCCTTCGCCTCGGCATGGCGGGTGACGGCCCAGACCGGCACCCCGCCGGGCAGTTCCACGGCGGCGAGCGGGCCGGCGGCGCGCAGCCGCGCGCTCTCGCCGTCCAGATCGGTGACGAAGGGGTCGAGGGCGATCCGGGCTTGTTCGATACCGGTCGTCATCGTGACGTGCCTCCCAGGGCGGGGTCGGGTAACTGCGCCATGCGGTGCTGCGCCTGTCTCTCGGTGCGGATCGGAGGATCAGTGGGCGGGTACGGGGGTGAACCGGACGGGCAGCGCCGTCAGCCCGCGCAGCCACGGCGAGGGCCGCCGGGTGAGGGCGTCGGCGGGGACCGCCAGGTCGATGTCCGGGAGCCGGTCGAGGACGACCTCGATCCCGGTCCTGGCGATCACCTCGGCGACCTCCTGGGCGGGGAACGGGCAGCGGTGCTCGCCGTGCCCGAAGGAGAAGTGCGCGTTGTTGCCGCCGGTCAGCGCGGAGGCGTCGGTGCGCACCTGCGGATCGGAGTTGGCGCCCTGCAGGCCGAGGATCAGCAGGTCGCCGGCGCGGATCCGGCGGCCGCCCAGCTGGGTGTCCCGGGACGCCCAGCGGCCGGCGATGTTCTGGCTGGGGGTGTCCTCCCACAGCACCTCGTTCATCGCCTCGGCGACACTGTTGCGGCCACCGAACAGGGAGGCGGCGAACCGGTCGTCGGTGAGCATCAGGCGCAGCGAGTTGCCGATCCAGTCGGCGGTCGGCTGGTGCCCGGCCGCCATCATGACCATCAGGTCCTGCATGATCTCTTCGTCGGTGAACCCGCTCTCGTCCTGGAGCATCCGGGACACCACGTCGTCGGCCGGATCCGCCTTGCGGTCGGCGAGCAACTGCGCCATGGAGGAGGCCAGGTGCTGCTGCCCGGCGATCGCCCGGTCACGGCCGTCGATCATGTCGTTGAGCGCGGTGACCAGGCCGGGGCCCTCCTCGTCGGAGAAGCCGTACAGCCGCGCCAGCACCCGCACCGGCAGCAGCATCGCGTACTGGCCGATCAGGTCGGCCTCGCCGCTGGTGCACAGCCCGTCGATCAGCTCGTCCGCGAACCGCTCGGCGTGACCGCGCAGGACGAACGGGTCGACGGCCTCCAGCGCGTCGCTGATCATCCCGGCACGCTCGCGGTGCCGCTCGCCGACCGTGTAGAGGATCGACGGCTGCTTGCGGCCGATCATCGGCAGCAGCGGCCAGTCGTCGGGGATCAGGTCCCACTGGTTCCACAACTCCGAGTCCCGGCTGAACAGCACCGGATCCCCGGTCACCTGGTGCAGCTCGCGGTAGCCGAGCACCAGCCACGCGGGCACGTCCCCGTCCAGCACGACGGGGGTCACGGCGCCGTGGTCGCGCCGCATCTCCCGGTACAGACGCGCCGGTTCGGTCTGGAACCGGGGGCCGCCGAGCGGCACGGCTTCGGGGGTCACGCGAACTCCTGTCGGGGCAGGTCCGCCGGCGCGGACGGGCCGGCGTACCGGTTCTTGACGTGCTGGACGAGCGTGATCAGCACCTGCTTGCCGGACTCCCGGGAGCGGGCGTCGCAGGTCAGCAGCGGGACGTGCGGATCCAGGTCGAGGGCGTGCCGGACGTCCTCGGGCGGGTGTACGGCGCCGCCGAAGTCGTTGCAGGCCACGATGAACGGGGTGCCGTGCTTCTCCAGGCGGTCGATGGCGTACCAGGAGTCGTCGATCCGCCGGGTGTCCACGAGCACGACCGCGCCGAGGGTGCCGGAGAACAGCCGGTCCCACAGGAACCAGAACCGCTCCTGGCCCGGCGCCCCGAACAGGTACAGCACGTTGCGGGCGTCCAGCGTGATCCGGCCGAAGTCGAAGGCGACGGTGGTGGCGGACTTGCCACGGACCTCGCGGATGTCGTCGACCCCCTCGCCGGCCTGGGTCATCGTCTCCTCGGTGTTGAGGGGACGGATCTCGCTGACCGAGCGGACCAGGGTGGTCTTGCCGACGCCGAAGCCGCCCAC
Source organism: Streptomyces sp. NPDC020958 (assembly GCF_055562175.1). NCBI lineage: Bacteria > Bacillati > Actinomycetota > Actinomycetes > Kitasatosporales > Streptomycetaceae > Streptomyces > Streptomyces sp. NPDC020958. The sequence goes on from NZ_JBVHFU010000001.1 coordinate 934,916, forward strand.
GACCACGATCTTGAAACCGTTGTCGGCGGAGGCACCCAACGGGGTGCGCGCGTCAGAGGTTGCGGAGTCCAACGAGCACCTGCTCCAGGATGTCGGGATCGGTGATGGCCGGCCGGTACGGGTGGCGGGCACTGACCCGGCCGGCCGCCAGCAGGTCGCCCAGCAGGATCTTGGTGATGCTCACCGGCAGCCCCAGCTCCGCCGCGATCTCGACCACGGAGACCGGGAACTCGGCCAGCCGCAGGATCGCCGCGTGCTCCGACTGCATGCCGGTGGCCGGCTCCGACTCGGCCACGACCAGCGTGACCAGGTCGAAGGGGTTGTCGGGGCCGACGCCGCTGCGACCGCCGGTGATGGTGTACAGACGGTCGGGCGCGTCGTCCCTGCCGGGCCGGCTCATGCGGTGCGGGGCTGCGCGGTCAGATGTTCGCCGAGCTGCTCGACCAGTTCGCTCATGTTGTGCCCGACCAGACCCGGTTCGGCGTCCTCGCTGGTCACCACGGCCAGGTGGGCTCCCTCGCCGGCCTCCACGATGAACAGCACGCCCCCGTAGAACTCGGTCATCGCCGACCGCACGCCGCCGCTGCCGTCGCCGAACTCGACGGACGCCCCGTGCGACAGCGACTGGATGCCGGCGGCGATCGCCGCGAGTTGGTCGGCCTGGTCGACGGAGAGCTCCGGCGTACGGCAGAGCTTGAGCCCGTCGCGGGAGAGCACGAGGGCGTGTCGCGCGCCGGGGGTGCGCTCCAGGAGGCCCTCGATGAGCCAGGTGAGCTTGGAGTCGGCGGTGGTCCTGCCGGTCATGAAGTGGGGTCGCCTTCCGAATGCGCGTGCGGGTGGGAGATGTGCTCGGGTTCGGACTCCGGGTGGGGCGCGGGGACCGGGTCGTGCGCGGGAGTGGGGGCATACCGGGCCGACGTCTCACCGGAGCCGGCGGGGGAGTCCGGGGCCCGGTCGACCTGGTGGGTGGAGGGGGCGGTCGGGGCCGGGGCGGGTGGGCGGACGGCCTGGCGGAAGCTGCTGAAGCGGGCGGCGCGGACCCGGGCGTCCTCGGCGGTGGGCGCGGGGCGCGGCTCCTCCGGCTGGGGCGCCGACCTGCGCTCGGCCTCGGCGAGGGTCCGGCCGCGGCGCCGCCTGGGCAGCCCGGTGGGCCCTGCCTCGTCCTCGTCGGGCTCGGCGTCCGCCGCGGACTCGTGCACGGGGGCCGGGTCCAGCGGGGCTGGCTCGGGCGCGGGCGCCTGCGGCGCCTGGGGGAGCGCCGGTTCGTCACCGACCGCGGTGGTCAGCAGCTCCTGCGGAATGAGCATCAGCACCCCGGTGCCCCCGCGCGCCGACGGCCGGAACGACACCTTCAGGCCGTGCTTGCCGGCCAGCCGGCCCACCACCGCGAGACCGAGCCGGGTGCCGGTGAGCCCGCCCAGCCCGGTGGTGTCGCCGGAGACCGCCCGCTCGGCGCGGCGCAGTTGCACGTCGCCCATCACCAGTCCGCTGTCCTCCACGGACACGATGACCCCGGCCGGCACCTCCTCCACGTACACGTGGACCTCGGCCGTCGGCGGCGAGAAGTTGGCCGCGTTGTCGAGGAGTTCGGCCAGCGCGTGCATGACCCCCTCGGCGGCGTGTCCGGCGACGGCCGCCTCGCTCACCGAGTGCACCCGCACCCGGCGGTAGCCGCTGATCCGGCCCATGGCCCCGCGCAGGATGGACTCCATGCCGATCGGACGCGCCCAGCGGCGGCCGGAACGCGCCCCGGTCAGTACCGCGATGGAGTCGGCGAGCCGGCCCGCCTGGGCCGTGCGGTGGTCGAGGTGCAGCAGGTCCGCCAGCACGTCCTCGTCGGTGTGCCGCTCCTCCATGCTCCGCAGGTCGGCGAGGGTGGCGGTGGCCAGGGCCTGCATCCGGCCCGCCGCGTTGCCGGCGGCGGCGATCGCGGCGGCCCGCTCCCGGGACGCCTGGTCCAGCGCGGCGGTGAGCCGGGTGTGCTCCTGCCGGTACCAGTCCAGTTCCTGACCGGTGTCCTCCTGGAGGCGGGCCCGTTCCTGCTCGAAGGACTCCGCGAACTCGCTTCGCTGCTGGGCGAGTTCGTCGATGAGGCGCTGCTGCTCCTGGCGCGCCTCCTCGGTCGTGCGGGCCTGCTGCTGGAGCAGCCTTCCGATGTCCTGGGTCACCGTCTCCAGCCGGCGCCGGGCGGCGCGCGCGGTCCGCGCCGCGTGGACGGCCCAGGTCACCGCGGCGCACAGCAACAGCGCGGCCGCGCTCGCCCCGAGGGCGAGGGGCGTGCGCACCGAGGCCGGGGCGGCGGTCACCGCGGCGACGACCGCGAGAGCCGAGACGCCGGCCGTCAGTACGACGGTCGGAGCAAGCGTGCGGAGGGACGGTCGGTCGCCGGGAGGCGTGGGCGCGGTCATCAGTCCGGTCAGGTCCTCGGAGCAGGTGGGGATGGTGATCCGGTAAATGAGTTGTGACGCTCGGTGTTGAACTGCGCGTCACTATACGAGAGTTCGTGATCGAAACAGAACGCTTCCGGCCGCATTGCCTGGTCGAGCAGACACCGTCCCCGGGGTTTCACCGGTCGGCAGCGCGGTACCCAGGGCGGCGGCCACCTCGTCGGAGGGGGATCGGGAGGGGGGACGCGAGGGCGACCGGCAGGGTTCCGTCGTGGACAAGTGATAAACGCGACGCCGGAATTCGACCAGTAGTAGCTCCCGCATCGTCGCAAATGATCCAAACGTCTATACGATGACGCGTGGCACGGCCGGGACGCGGAGAACCTCTTCGTGTGCAGGCCGGCGGCGGGCCGGTGTCGAGGGGGGCGATGCCTTCATGAGGGGCGACTGGAGCCAGGTGGCCGCGGGAGCGGTCCGGTTCGTCCGGCGCACGCTGCGCGGCGAATGGCACGCCATCGTGGTGGACCCGGTACGGCAGCTCGTGCGCCGCGGGCTCTCCGGGATCGTGCTCGCCTTCGTGGCCGCGTTCGGCGTCATCTTCTTCCACGGCATCGCCCAGCACCCCCTCGGCAGACGACTGGTGTGGCACCTCGGCGGCGTCACCGCCGACCTGCCCCTGTGGCTCTCCCTGCTGCGCACCCCCGTCTCGCTCTACGTCCCGGCGCTCGACCTGCCGGTCTGGGCGGGCATCACCCAGCTCTTCCTCGCCTTCGCCCTCGCCGAACTCGCGCTCGGCCGGGGCCGGACCCTCGCCGTCGCGTACCTCACCACCCTGGCGGGCACCATGACCGCCCGGGTGATGGTCGCGCTGGGCCCCGGCTGGTGGGGGTTCGGACTGCCCCCCGAGGCGGGCCGGATCCTCGACACCGGGCCGTCCGCCGCGGTCGTCGGTCTGTTCACCTACCTGTCGGTGGTCCGCCGGGCACCGGTCGTCTTCACCCTGACCGGCGGCTCGATGGTGTGGGAGTCCGTCGCCGTCCCCAACCTCGCCGGCCGCGAGCACCTGATCGCGGTGGCCTCGGCGATCGTCCTCGGCCTGCTGCACGGCCGCCGGCTGCCCGTCCCGGCCCGGATCGTCGCGCGCCTGGTCACGCCCCCGTCGCCGCCCCGCTCGGACCCGCCGGTCCGCCGGCCGGGCCCTCCGGTCCACCGCCCCGGCCCCCAGCGCCACCCCGTACCGTCCTACCGGCTCCCCTGAGACACCCCGACCCCGTCGGCCACCCCGTGACCGCCCAGGCCACGCGGCGGACCCGCCAGACCGTTCAACGACGTCAATGTGATGGTTTTCGCACGTCGGCCCCCGCGGGCAACCCCTAAGGTTGCGGCGAGCTACGGCAGGTCACGGCAGGGCGCGGCTGACACCATGGTGTGTGTCGCCGGCAGGCTGAAGGGATCCAGGCATGTTCCGCAAGGTGCTGGTCGCCAACCGTGGAGAGATCGCCATCCGCGCGTTCCGCGCGGGCTACGAGCTGGGAGCGCGCACGGTCGCGGTGTTCCCGTACGAGGACCGCAACTCGCTGCACCGGCTGAAGGCCGACGAGGCCTACGAGATCGGGGAACCGGGGCATCCGGTGCGCGCCTACCTCTCCGTCGAGGAGATCGTGGCCGCCGCCCGGCGCGCCGGGGCCGACGCCGTCTACCCCGGCTACGGGTTCCTCTCGGAGAACCCGGAACTCGCCCGCGCCTGCGAACAGGCGGGCATCACGTTCGTCGGACCGAGCGCCCAGACACTGGAACTGACCGGCAACAAGGCCCGCGCGGTAGCCGCCGCACGCGCCGCCGGCGTACCGGTCCTCGGCTCCTCCGCGCCCTCCAACGACGTCGAGGAACTGGTCAGGGCCGCCGACGGGATCGGCTTCCCGGTGTTCGTGAAGGCCGTCGCGGGCGGCGGCGGCCGCGGCATGCGCCGGGTCGAGGACCCGGCGGCGCTGCGCGAGTCCATCGAGCAGGCTTCCCGGGAGGCCGCCTCCGCGTTCGGCGACCCGACGGTCTTCCTGGAGAAGGCCGTCGTCGACCCCCGCCACATCGAGGTGCAGATCCTCGCCGACGGCGAGGGCAACGTCATCCACCTCTTCGAGCGGGACTGCTCCCTGCAGCGCCGCCACCAGAAGGTCATCGAGCTGGCCCCCGCGCCCAACCTCGACCCGGAACTCCGGGACCGCATCTGCGCCGACGCGGTCCGCTTCGCCCGCGAGATCGGCTACCGCAACGCCGGCACCGTCGAGTTCCTCCTCGACCGCGACGGCAACCACGTCTTCATCGAGATGAACCCGCGCATCCAGGTCGAGCACACGGTCACCGAGGAGGTCACCGACGTCGACCTGGTCCAGGCCCAGATGCGCATCGCCGCCGGCGAGACCCTCGCCGACCTCGGGCTCTCCCAGGAGACGGTGAAGCTGCACGGCGCGGCCCTGCAGTGCCGTATCACCACCGAGGACCCGGCCAACGGCTTCCGCCCCGACACCGGCCGCATCAGCGCGTACCGGTCCCCGGGCGGCTCCGGCATCCGGCTCGACGGCGGCACCACCCACGCCGGCACCGAGATCAGCGCGCACTTCGACTCGATGCTGGTCAAGCTCACCTGCCGGGGGCGGGACTTCAAGGCCGCCATCGGCCGCGCCCGGCGCGCCGTCGCCGAGTTCCGCATCCGCGGCGTGGCCACCAACATCCCGTTCCTCCAGGCCGTGCTCGACGACCCCGACTTCCAGGCCGGCCGGATCACCACGTCCTTCATCGAACAGCGCCCGCACCTGCTGACCGCCCGCACCTCCGCCGACCGCGGCACCAAGCTGCTCACCTACCTGGCCGACGTCACCGTCAACAAGCCGCACGGCGACCGGCCCCACCTGGTCGAGTCGACCAGCAAGCTGCCCCCGCTGCCGGCCGGCGAGCCCCCGGCCGGCTCCCGGCAGCGCCTGGTCGAGCTCGGCCCCGAGGGCTTCGCCCACTGGCTGCGCGCTTCGCCCACCATCGGCATCACCGACACCACCTTCCGCGACGCCCACCAGTCCCTGCTCGCCACCCGGGTGCGCACCAAGGACCTCCTCGCCGTCGCCCCGGTCGTCGCCCGCACCCTGCCCGAACTGCTCTCCCTGGAGTGCTGGGGCGGCGCCACCTACGACGTGGCGCTGCGCTTCCTCGCCGAGGACCCCTGGGAGCGGCTCGCGGCGCTGCGCGAGGCGGTCCCCAACATCTGCCTCCAGATGCTGCTGCGCGGCCGCAACACCGTCGGCTACACCCCCTACCCGACCGAGGTCACGGACGCCTTCGTGCAGGAGGCCGCCGCCACCGGCATCGACATCTTCCGCATCTTCGACGCCCTCAACGACGTCGGCCGGATGCGCCCCGCCATCCAGGCCGTACGGGAGACGGGCACCGCGATCGCCGAGGTCGCCCTCTGCTACACCGCCGACCTGTCCGATCCGGGTGAGCGGCTCTACACCCTCGACTACTACCTGCGGCTCGCCGAGCAGATCGTGGACGCGGGCGCGCACATCCTCGCCGTCAAGGACATGGCGGGCCTGCTGCGCGCCCCCGCCGCCGCCAAGCTGGTCTCGGCGCTGCGCCGCGAGTTCGACCTCCCGGTCCACCTGCACACCCACGACACCGCGGGCGGCCAGCTGGCCACTTACCTCGCCGCGATCCAGGCGGGCGCGGACGCGGTGGACGGCGCGGTGGCCTCCATGGCCGGTACGACCTCCCAGCCCTCCCTGTCGGCGATCGTGGCCGCCACCGACCACTCGGAGCGTCCCACCGGGCTCGACCTGCGGGCCGTCGAGGACCTGGAGCCGTACTGGGAGAGCGTCCGCAAGGTCTACGCGCCCTTCGAGGCGGGCCTCGCCGCACCGACCGGCCGCGTCTACCACCACGAGATCCCCGGCGGCCAGCTCTCCAACCTGCGCACCCAGGCCGTGGCCCTCGGCCTCGGCGACCGCTTCGAGGACATCGAGGCGATGTACGAGGCCGCCGACCGCATCCTCGGCCGCCTGGTCAAGGTCACCCCGTCCTCCAAGGTGGTCGGCGACCTCGCCCTGCACCTGGTCGGCGCCGGGGTGAAGCCCGAGGACTTCGAGGCGACCCCCGACAAGTTCGACATCCCGGACTCGGTGATCGGCTTCCTGCGTGGTGAGCTGGGCACCCCGCCCGGCGGCTGGCCGGAGCCGTTCCGCACCAAGGCACTCCAGGGCCGCGCCCCGGCCAAGCCGGCACCCGAGCTGTCCACCGAGGACCGCGAGGGCCTCGCCAAGGAGCCCCGCACGACCCTCAACCGGCTGCTGTTCCCGGCACCCACCCGCGAGTTCGAGACCCATCGCCAGACCTACGGCGACACCAGCGTCCTCGACAGCAAGGACTTCTTCTACGGGCTGCGCCCGGGCAAGGAGTACGCGGTGGACCTGGAGCCCGGCGTCCGGCTGCTGATCGAGCTGCAGGCCGTCGGCGAGGCCGACGAACGCGGTATGCGCACGGTGATGTCGAGCCTCAACGGCCAGCTGCGGCCCATCCAGATCCGCGACCGCGCCGCGGCCTCCGACATCCCGGCCACCGAGAAGGCCGACCGCGGCAACCCGGGGCACGTCGCGGCCCCGTTCGCCGGAGTCGTCACCCTCGCGGTGACCGAGGGCACGGAGGTCGAGGCGGGCGCCACGGTGGCCACGATCGAGGCCATGAAGATGGAGGCCACCATCACCGCCCCGAAGGCAGGCCGGATCTCCCGGCTGGCCATCAACCGCATCCAGCAGGTGGAGGGCGGTGACCTGCTGGTCGAGATCGCCTGATCCCGGACGCGGGGGGGGGGGGGGGGGCGGGGGGGGGGGGGGGGGCCCCCCCCCCCCCCCCCCCCCCCCCCCCCGCCTCCGAAGGCGCCGAAGTAGTTGAGCAGGGGGAGGCCGATGAGGACGGAGACGGCG
>NZ_JBVHFU010000001.1:942279-1002922 GCF_055562175.1 Streptomyces sp. NPDC020958
CGCCCGGCGGCCCCCGCCCCCCCCCCCCGGCCCCCCGCCGCCCCCCCCCCGGCCCCCCCCCCCCCCCCCCCCCCCCCCCCCCCGCGTCCCCCGTCACGAGCGCACGAAGTGGGCGCGCAGTCTCGCCTTCAGCAGGTTGGGGTCGCGCTGGGTGGAGTAGGCGGCGCCGGCCACGTACACGTCCCGGCCCCGTACCGCCAGCGAGGTCGGGTTGGACAGGCCCTCCTGCACCGTGAGGACGGTGGCACGGGTGCCGTCCGGGCGGACCTGGACGACCTCGTTGGAGGGGTTCAGCGCGGCGAGCACGAGGTCGGAGTGGCCGGGGAAGACGAAGTCGTCGACGCCTGCGAGGCCGGTCGCCTTCGTCTCGACGGGCCCCGCCGTCCCGTCCTCGCCCACCGGGATGCGCAGCAGGGTTCCCAGGTCGCTGTTGGTCACCCAGACCGCGTCCTTGTGGACCTTGACGCCGTTGGCTCCGCCGCCGGCCGCACCCGGCAGGTGGGCCAGGGCGCTGCCCGTGGCCCACGCCGTGGGGGCGCCGCCCGCCTGCGGGACGCGCCACACGGTGCCGAGCACCGAGTCGGCGGCGTAGAGCACACCGTGCCGCTCGTCGAGGGCCAGACCGTTGGGCAGGCCGTCCGACGGCAGTTCGGCGATCTGCTCGGGCGTGCCGCCGCCGGCCGGGACGCGCCAGATGCCGGTCCTGTTGGTGCCGGTGGCGTAGTTGACGTACAGCGTGCCGTCGTGGGCGCGGGCCAGGCCGAGGGCGACGGCGCTGTTCAGCAGGGGCGTACGGGGGCTGCGCTCGGCCGGCAGGGTGGCGAGGACGCGTACCCGGCGCTCCCGGGTGACCCTGGCGACCTGCCGGGCGAACGCGAAGGACACGTCGACCGAGCCGCCGCGTTCGGCGACGACGTTCTCGGGTGTCTGGCCGGCGGCCAGATCGAAGTGCGCGACGACACGGGCGTTCGAGACGAGCGGCTCGTCGCTCGCGGCCGGAGCCGTCGCGAGCAGGCCGATCACGAGCGCGGCCGGGGCGACCACGGCCGCGCGGGGGAATCGGGGCATGTGACCTCTTTCGACGGGAGCGCAGGGCTCCGGCGTACCGGTCACACCAAAATGACGGCTCCCCGGCCGCGTTCGAGGTCAGCCCCGGCCGGGACGTCGCCCGCCCGGCGCACGGCCTGGCCCCGCCTGCCGCGCAGCCGGGTGACGGCTCCGCTCAGTTCCACAGGGGGATCGTCATGACCTGCGAGAATCCCTCCGGCCTCGCGCCGGAGTAGGTCAGGCTCAGCCGCGTGAACTGCTGGACGTCCGGGTGCTTCTTCCACGCCGTCGGGCGGTCGAGCCGCACCGTCACCGGGTAGCGGTGGAAGGTGCCGGCCGCGCAGTACGGCTTGCAGTCGTTCACCCAGTTCACGCCCTGGGCGACCGCGCCGGTGTCGTTCCACCGGAGCCAGTGCATACCGGCGAGCACGCTGTTGCCGTCGCCGCAGGCCAGGATGAAGTCGGTCGGCCGGTACCGCTGGTGCCAGAGGCAGTCGACGAGCACGGGATGCCGGGCCGCCCGCGACGCGGCCTGCGTCGGCGGCGTCGCGGAGGCCGTTGTCATGCCCGCCGTGAGCAGCAGGGCCGCCCCGAGTCCGATCACCGTTCCCAGCACTGGTCTGCGCATGGTCGCTCCCACCCGTACCGCCGTAGTTGCCTCCCTTCGACGCTACGACCGTCACTGCGGATGTACCACTTGCGGCGTAGGGGCACCGGGATTCACCCGTGGGTGACGGTCAGGCCGTAGAACGCGACCCGGGCCCCGTTCGTGGTGCTGTCGGAGGACGACTGGTTGTACGAGCCCGCCTTGAAGTACTGCCGGTACGGGGCGAAGGAGGACGGGATGGCGTAGTGGGTGGTGGTGCCGTTGACGGTCAGGTCGACGGTGTTCCCACCGGAGACCGCGATGGTGTAGGTCCAGGTCTTGCCGAGGGAGACGTGACCGACGGCGTGAGGGGTCTGGCCGCCGTCGGGGGAGTTCTCGGTGCCGAGCACGATGTCGCCGTCGGAGTGGTAGTACAGCTCGAGGAGCGGCTTGGTGGAGGAGCCGCCGGTGCCGAGGTGGATCTGGCCCACGCAGACGTTCTTGGTCACCGAGACCACCCGCAGGGTCGCGCTCATCCGGTGGCTGCCGCTCAGTGCCCAGTTCGCGGCGGAGCCGTCCCGGTTCATCTCCCGCAGTTCGGAGCGGGCGTAGCTGGAGTTCGGGGTCGTGACCCCCTTCTCGGGCGCCCAGAAGGTCATCGCGCCGTCCCGGGTGTCGGTGTAGAAGTAGGCGTCCTGGTAGCCGTTCGCCCCCTGGAGCCGGGACGAGGGGATGGTGGTCGGTGAACCGGGGGAGCCGACCGGCTCCTGGAGCTGCCAGATCGACAGGTCGAAGTTGCCGCCGGGGGCGACGTTCGGGTTCGCCGCGTCCGCGCTGCCGCCGAACAGGACGGTCAGGGCGAGGGCCAGGCCCACGGCGACGGGCGCCGCGGGCAGCCGGGAACGGAACATGTGGGGGGATCCTTCCGCCGGGTGGACGCACCCAAAGTATGTTCGCCTATGTGAACTCCGGCCGCATCCGTAACCTACGATGACCCGAGAAGTTAAAGGTGCGGACCAATCCCGTCAAGAGGTTCAGCAGGCGCCCTCGTCCAGCCAGGGGCCCCACTCGGAGGCACCGGGCACCTCGTTCTGGGTCCACCACTTGGCCTTCCAGTTGTGGCCGCCGTACGAGGCCTCGTCGTCCTTCACGTAGACCGCCGTCGCGCTCCAGGCGGTCTTGCAGGAGGTGGGGGTCGGTGTCGGGGTGGGAGTGGGGGTCGGGGTGGTGGTCGGCGGGGTGACCCCGGCGAACTGCACGGAGTACCTGGCGAAGTCCCAGGAGTTCTGCGCGACGCTGGAGCAGGTGCCGGAGGTGCGGCCGCCGTTGTCGGCCGGAGTGCACTGGCGGTCGCGGTTGAGGGACCAGAAGGTGAAGCGGTCCATGTGGTGGCTCGTGGCGTAGTCGAGCACGGTCTGGAAGTCGGCCTGGCTGAAGTACTCGCCGCTGTCGCTGCGGCCGTTCATGCCGGAGAAGCCCTCGTGGGCGTAGGCGGTCGCCTGGTCCCAGCCGAAGGTGGACTGCAGGATCGAGTTGAAGTTCGTGAGCGCGGCGGTCTGGCTCGCCGCCCCGCTGAACCCGCCGTCGAACGGCATGATGGAGAAGTTGTTCGGGGTGAACCCCTGGGACTTCGCCTCCAGCAGCATCTGCTTGCCGAACCAGCCGGTGCCGTCCGCGGTGCCGGCCGTGGTGACCGAGACGTACAGGCCCGGGTTGTTCTGCTGGAGGATCTTCGCGGCGCCGATCTCGTTCCTGATCGCGGCGGTGTTCTCGTACTCCGGCTCCTCCAGGTCGAAGTCGATCGCGTGCAGCCCGTACTTGGTGACGACCTGCTGGTAGGCCGCGGCCGTGGCGGAGGCGTCCGCGCAGGTCTGGCCCAGTTTGGTACCGCCGTAGCCGCCGATCGAGACCGAGACGTCACCGCCCTTGGCGCGGACGGTGTCGATGACCGAGCGGACGGCGGTGTCGGAGGAGACCGGCGCGGTGCCGCCCCAGGTGGGCGAGCAGCCGCCGCCGTTCGGGGCCAGGACGAACGCCAGCTGGAAGGCCTTGAGGCCGGTGGCGTCCATGATTCCGGCCGCGTCCGGCGGGTCGTTGTCCAGCGGCATCAGATAGGGGGCGGCGGCGTACCACCGGTTGCTCAGCGCGGCGGTCGCGCCCGAGGCGTCGGTCGTGACGAGCGCGGTGGTGCCGCCGGCGGCGAGCGCGACGGCCGCCGCCGCGCCCAGGCACGCGCGAAGGGTTCTCATCGGTTGCCTCCAGGGGTGGGGGAGTCGTCCCAGCTTCCGGAGGTGACGCGGCCACGTCAATAAATTGGACTGGACCAAAGCGCACTTTGGACTAGACCATGCAACTTCTTTGCTCTGGCCGGTAGTAGCCCACCGAAATGAGCTGTTCGCCCCCCGTCCCCCGCCGGCGGTGGCACTCTTGACAGCGCGCGTACTGTTTCGCGACGTTTGAGCGACGACACGCGTTATGGGGGGAGCGGTCGGCCATGCGATCCAGAGGCCAATCTGAGGTGGACATCACGATCCACAGACCCGGCGAGCTGACCCAGTCGCTGTGCCGGGCCTGGCACCGCGCGATGGACGAGTCGCCGGAGTACGCCAACCCCTTTCTGGCGCCGGAGTTCGCGATCGGTGTCGGCAAGCACCGCTCCGGCGTGCGGGTGGCGGTCCTGCGCGAGGACGGGGAACCCGTCGGGTTCCTCCCCTACGAGCGCACCGCCCTCGGTGTCGGCCGCGCCGTCGGCCTGGGGCTCTCCGACTGCCAGGCGCTGGTGCACCGGCCCGGAGTCACCTGGGACGCCCAGGCGCTGCTGAGCGCCTGCCAGTTGGCCATCTTCGAGTTCGACCACCTGGTCAGCGAGCAGACACCTTTCGCCCCGCATGTCACCGGGACCTTCGCCTCCCCGGTGATCGACGTCAAGCCCGGCGACGGCGGTTACCCCGAGTGGCTGCGCGCCACCTACCCGGGACTGGCCAAGACCACGCTGAAGAAGGAGCGCCGGATCGGCCGCGACCTCGGCGAGCTGCGCTTCGAGTTCGACGAGCGCGACCCGGCGGCCCTGCGCACGCTGATGCGCTGGAAGTCCGCCCAGTACCGGCGGACCGGGCGCATGGACCGCTTCGCCCGCCCCTGGATCGTCGACCTGGTGGACCACCTCTTCCACGTCCGCGAGGAGCACTTCACCGGGGTGCTGTCCGTGCTCTACGCCGGGGACCGGCCGGTGGCCGCGCACTTCGGTCCCCGGTCGGCCACCGTGCTCGCCGCCTGGTTCACCGCCTACGACCCGGAACTGCGCTACTACTCGCCCGGGTTGATGATGCATCTGCGTACCGCCGAGGCCGCGGCACGCGGCGGTGTCACCCTCGTCGACCTGGGCCGGGGCGACAAGGAGTACAAGGACTGGCTGAAGACCCGCGAGCTGCGGGTGGGCGAGGGGTTCGCCACCCGAGGTCACCCGGTGGCGGCGGCACACCGGCTGTGGCGCCGCCCGGTCCGCGGCCTGCGCAACACCGTCCTCGCCCATCCGCGGCTACGCGACCCCGCGGACCGGCTGCTCCGGACGGTCGGCACCCTGCGGGCGTCCCGCAGGCCCGACGGCCTGCACGAGGAATGAGCGCGCCGCCCCGGCCATGGTCCGGCGGTCCGGGCGCGCTCGCTCGTCCGGCATGCGCACTATGATCCTGTAAAGTAAAGAATCAGGTGGTATGCCCTGGAAGGGTGCCGCCTCGGCCGGAGTGACCCATGCCCCGCAACCGCTCGACGGACGACGACGAGCTCCTGGTCAGACTCAGGTCGCTCACCGCCCAGGCGCGCGAGCGGGCCGAGTACCAGCGCTCGCAGGTCGAACTGGCCGTGGCCCTGCAGCGCGGCATGCTGCCCCGGGAACTGCCCGACACCCCCCGCGTCCATGTGGCCGTCCGCTACGCGCCCGCCTGCCACGGACTCAACGTGGGCGGCGACTGGTACGACGCCTTCACCCTGCCCGACGGCCGTATCGGGCTGTCCATAGGCGACGTCCAGGGCCACAACATCGAGGCCGCCGCCTTCATGGGCCAGGTCAGGGCCGGCCTGCGGGCGCTCGCCTCGGTGACCGGCGAGCCGGGCGAGCTGCTCGCCCGCACCAACGACCTGCTGGTGTCCCTGGGCAGCGACCTCTTCGCCACCTGCATCTTCATGCGGCTCGACCCGGCGACCGGGCTGCTGGAGAGCGCCCGGGCCGGGCACATCCCCTTCGTCTGGGCCACCGCCGACGGCAAGTCCGGGATCGGCGAGGACGAGGGCGGACCGCCCCTGGGGATCGACCCGGGCGTCGAGTACCCGGTCTCCCGGTTCCGGCTCACCACCGGCGGGATGTTCGTGCTGCTCACGGACGGTGTGGTGGAAGGGCCGTCGATGAACATCGATGAGGGCCTGGACCAGGTGGTGCGCCTGGCCGGTGTCGCCGCCGTCGCCCGTCTGGAGGCGCGGTCCCTGGCCGCCGCTGTGATCAAGGGCGCGGAACAGGTCGGCCATGAAGACGACGCGGCCGTCCTGGTCGTGGGCCACGACGGCCTCGACTACACGCCGTAGGACCGGGGCGGCGGCCCGGCGGACGGCCCGCGGACGGCCCTCGCCTCGCCGACCCGGCCGCCGCGGTGTGTGATGGCTGCTGTGGTGGCATTCCGCGTACTGCGCCGACCGACCGTCCTCGTCCTGCGGACGCCGGCCGTGGCCGCCTGCTACTACGGGGCGGCCCGGCTCGGTCTGCTGCGCCGGCTCACCGTCGAGGGCGCCGTCTTCACCCCGGTCTTCCCGTCGACGGGCGTGGCCCTGGCCTGCCTGCTGGTCCTCGGCCTGGGCTGCTGGCCGGGCATCACGCTCGGCGCCTTGCTGCTCGTCCTGTCGCTCGGCCCGCCGGGGCCGGACACCGTCGGCATCCTCATCGGCAACACGGGCGGCCCGGTCTGCGCCTACCTGCTGCTGCGCCGGGCCGGTTTCCGCACCGACCTGAGCCGACTGCGGGACGGTGTCGCCCTGGTGTTCCTCGGGGCGCTCACCGCCATGCTGGTCAGCTCCGTCGTCGGCATGGTCTCCCTGCTCCTCGTCGGCAAGGTCGCCGCGAGCAGCTTCTGGCCGAGCTGGCTGGCCTGGTGGGTCGGTGACGCGATGGGCGTCCTGCTCGTGACCCCGGTCCTCCTGCTGCTCCTCGAAGCCCGTCGGCCGCCGCACCTGGGCCGCTGGAAGGAGGCCCTCGCTCTCGCGGTCGCCACCGTGGTCCTGGTCCCGGTGGCCACGCACAGCTCGCTGGGCGCGCTCTTCCTCGCCTACCCGGTGCTGATCTGGGGCGCCCTGCGGTTCCGGCTGGTCGGCAGCATGCTGTGCGCCCTGTTCACCTCGGTCCTGGCCACGATCGCCGCCACGGACGGCGTGGGCGCGTTCGCCGGGCTGTCCCCCGTCGAGGTGATGGTCAAGCTCCAGTTGTTCAACGGTTCCATGGCCCTGACCGCGCTGCTGCTGTCGGTCGTGATCACCGAGCAGCGCAACACCAGGCTCTCCGTCGCGGAGGCCTGCGAGGAGCTGGCCCAGGCGCTGGAACACCTCACCGCGCACGACACCCCGGCCGGGCGGGCACCACCGGAGGTGGAGCGGTTGCGGCGCGCGAGGGACGAACGGTGACCGGGCGGCCGCCCGGTCACCGTCCCGTACCCGGGCCTGCCGTCAGACGGTGCCGCTCGCGGTGATCTCGACCTTGGCCTTGGGGGCTCCGCTGCGAGTGCCGTAGCCCTCGATCTTCGTGACCAGGTCCTGGCCCTCGACGACCTCACCGAAGACCACGTGCTTGCCGTCGAGCCAGTCGGTCACCACGGTGGTGACGAAGAACTGCGAGCCGTTGGTGTTCGGGCCCGCGTTGGCCATGCTCAGCAGGAACGGACGGTCGTGCTTGAGCTGGAAGTTCTCGTCCTTGAACTTCTCGCCGTAGATGCTCTTGCCGCCCGTGCCGTCGCCCCGGGTGAAGTCACCGCCCTGGAGCATGAACTGGGGGATGATCCGGTGGAAGCCCGAACCGGCGTAGCCGAAGCCGTGCTGGCCGGTGGCGAGCTCGCGGAAGTTGCGGGCCGTCTCGGGCACCACGTCGTCGAACAGGTGGAACACGATCCGGCCGGCCGGCTCGTTGTTGATCGAGATGTCGAAATAAACGTTGTCGCTCATGCAGGCCAACCTATCGCGAACCGCCGCGAGGTCCCTCCCGCGGGGCCGCACGGCCGGGGAGGTGGCGCGCCGGCGCGGCCCGCCCCCCGGCCCGCGGCCGCGGGAGGCCCGCTACGGCCGCGGGAGGCCCGCTGGGCCCTGTCGTCACATTCCCGCCTGCCCCGCGACGCCATGCACGCTCCCCCAGCCTCCGGCCGGGGGGACCCCCACTCGCCGCACCGGGCCCAGACCCAAGTACATCCAGTACGTGGGCCAGGGCCCGGCACTCCCCAGCCTTCGGCCGGGGGACCCCCAGAGCACACACCTGACGCCGCAGGGCCGCCCTACGGGCGACGACGGGAATGTGACGACAGGGCCTAGTAGCGCCCCTCCAGCCGGTCCAGCACGGCCTGGGCCATGACCGCCTCGCCCGTGGCGTTGGGGTGCGCGGGGGCCGCGGGCGACGTCGGCCGGAGCGGCTCGATCCAGCGGTCGGCGGGAGCCTTGCACATGTCGTGCCCGACGGTCGGGCCGTACGTGTCCACGTACCGGGCGCCGTTCCAGGCGGCGACCAGGCGCAGCACCAGATTGAGCCGCTTCTCGGTGTCGCGCAGGTACGGGAAGTCCTTGGCCGCGAAGGGCACTGTCGGATAGCAGCCGCTGCCGTCGTCGGGCAGCAGGTCGGGGTAGCCGACGACCAGGATCCGAGCGTGCGGGGCCCGGGCGCGCACGGCCCGCAGCACCTTGTCGACCTTGGGCACGGTCCGCAGGACGGCCAGCACCAGCTGGTCGGTGCCGGAGGCGTTGTAGTACTGCCGGCAGGGGTCGCCGGCGAGGTCCTTGGAGCTGAGGCCCGCACAGGTGGCGATGATGGAGCCGAACCCCATGTCGTTGCCGCCGATCTGGACCGTGACCAGGTCGGTGTCCCGCCGCACGGCGTCGAGCTGGGGCCCGTTCGTGCCCTGGGCCTGCCACATCTGCGCGGTCGTCGCGCCGGAACAGCTCACGTCCTTGAACGCGGTGACCTCCCGGGCCGCCGCCACCAGGGAGGGGTAGTTGTGGTCGGAGCGGGCGCAGTCCGCGTCGACCTGGGTCGGGATGGCGGGGCCCGAGGTGTAGGAGTCGCCGAGCGCCACGTAGCTCGTACCGCGGTCGTCGCCGTGGCCGCCGCCGTGCGCCGCGGCCGGTGTCGTGGACGCGGCCACCAGGGCGCAGCCGCCCAGCGCGGCCGCCACGGCCGCCCTCCGCCGGCGCCTTCTCGCCGAACCCTGTGCACCCTGCGACGGGCTGCCGTACGACATGAGGATCCCCCCTGGAACCGGGACGCGCGCGGAACCGGTCCCGACGGGCGGCCCGCACACGTGTGTCGGGGGTCTGTATACCGCCCGGTAGGAGTCCCCAGCCAGAGGTCGGACGTCGAGAATTCTGATGCCGAAGACTTGTCGCCGGTATATCTCAGTACTTAAATCAAATCCTGAACTAAGCATGGGGGTCCGCCGGTTCGCAGGCGTGCCCCGTGCCCACCGCAGGGAGCCGCTGATGAGACGACTGAGATCCCTGGGCGTGGTGCTCGCCGCCATGGCAGCACTGCTCGCCCTGCCCACCGCCCACGCGCCGGCGGCGCGGGCCGCCGACACCCCGCTGTCCCAGGGGAGGACGGCCACCGCCTCCGCCGAGGAGAACGCCGGGACCACCGCGGGCAACGCGGTGGACGGCAACACCGGCACCCGCTGGTCGTCGGGCTTCTCCGACGACCAGTGGCTCCGGGTGGACCTGGGCGCCACCGCGGACGTCACCCGGGTGGTCCTCGACTGGGAGGCCGCGTATGGCAAGGACTACAAGGTCCAGATCTCCGCCGACGGCACCACCTGGACCGACCTCGCCACCGTCACCGGTGGGGACGGCGGCACCGACACCCTCGACGTCTCGGGTCAGGGCCGGTACGTCCGGATGCAGGGCGTGCACCGCGCCACCCAGTGGGGCTACTCCCTGTGGGAGTTCCAGGTGTACGGCACCACCACGGGCACACCCCCGGTCCAGGGCGGCGGCGACCTCGGCCCGAACGTCATCGTCGTCGACCCGTCCACGCCGAACCTCCAGGCGAAGTTCGACTCCGTCTTCGCCCAGCAGGAGTCGGCGCAGTTCGGGACCGGGCGCTACCAGTTCCTGCTCAAGCCGGGCACCTACAACGGCATCAACGCCCAGATCGGCTTCTACACCTCGATCTCCGGCCTCGGCCTCAACCCCGACGACACGCAGATCAACGGTGACGTCACGGTCGACGCCGGCTGGTTCAACGGCAACGCCACGCAGAACTTCTGGCGTTCGGCGGAGAACCTCGCCATCACGCCGTCGAGCGGCACCGACCGGTGGGCCGTGGCTCAGGCGGCCCCCTTCCGCCGCATCCACGTCAAGGGCGGCCTCAACCTCGCCCCCAACGGCTACGGCTGGGCGTCCGGCGGTTACATCGCCGACTCGAAGATCGACGGTACCGTCGGCCCGTACTCCCAGCAGCAGTGGTACACCCGGGACAGCTCGGTCGGCGGCTGGACCAACGGTGTCTGGAACATGACCTTCTCCGGCGTCCAGGGCGCCCCGGCCACCAACTTCGACTCCGGCCCGTACACCACGCTGGACACCACTCCCGTCTCGCGCGAGAAGCCGTTCCTGTACCTGGACGGCGGCGCCTACAAGGTCTTCGTCCCCGCGAAGCGCACCAACGCGCGGGGCGTCTCCTGGCCGGCGAACGCGGGCACCTCCCTCCCCCTGGACCGGTTCTACGTCGTCAAGCCCGGCGCCACCGCCGCCACCATCAACCAGGCCCTCGCCCAGGGCCTCAACCTCCTCTTCACGCCCGGCGTCTACCACCTCGACCGGACCATCGACGTCACCCGGGCCGACACCGTCGTCCTCGGCCTCGGTCTCGCCACCCTCGTCCCGGACAACGGCGTCGACGCCCTGCACGTCGCCGACGTCGACGGGGTGCGGCTCGCCGGGTTCCTCATCGACGCGGGCCCGGTCAACTCCGACACCCTGCTGCGGATCGGCGCCCCCGGCTCCACCGCCGACCACTCCGCCGACCCCACGACCATGCAGGACGTGTTCGTCCGCATCGGCGGCGCCGGACCCGGCCTCGCCACCAACTCCGTCGTGGTCAACAGCAACGACGTGATCATCGACCACACCTGGCTCTGGCGCGCGGACCACGGCAGCGGAGTCGGCTGGAGCACCAACCGGGCCGACTACGGCCTGCGCGTCAACGGCAACGACGTCCTCGCCACCGGACTGTTCGTCGAGCACTTCAACAAGTACGACGTCTACTGGAACGGCGAACGCGGCCGCACGATCTTCTTCCAGAACGAGAAGGCGTACGACGCCCCGAACGCCGCCGCCGTCACCCACGACGGCGTCGTCGGCTACGCGGCCTACAAGGTCGCCGACACCGTCACCACCCACGAGGCGTGGGGCCTGGGCAGCTACTGCAACTACACGGCCGATCCGACGATCGTCCAGTCCAACGGCTTCCAGGTGCCGACCGGTCCGGGGATCAGGATGCACGACCTGCTGGTGATCTCCCTCGGCGGCATGGGCCAGTACGCCCACGTCGTCAACACCACCGGATCACCCACCTCGGGGACCAGCACCACCCCGTCCAAGGTGACCCTGTTCCCGTGACCGGTCAGGCCGTCGTCCTCCGCCGCGCCGGGAGCCGCAGCAGCAGCCGTCGCGCCGGGCCCTCCACGCCCTCGTAGAGGAGCCAGGACAGGCCCAGCGACACGGTGAAGGCGACGAGGGCGGCGGCCGTACCGGTGAGCAGGTCGAAGCGCGGGCGGACGCCGAGCAGCTGGGTGCCCGCCCGCAGCACCAGCAGATGGACCATGTAGAACGCGAACGACAACTCGCCCAGCCGCACCAGCCGGCGGCGGCGCCACATCGAGGGCAGACCGCGCAGGTCGGCCTGGGCCGCCGCCGGGATGAGCACGGCGAAGCCCATGACGGTGCAGGCGGTGGCCGCGTAGTCGTCGGTGACCTGCGGGACCAGGAAGTAGCCGATGACGGCCAGCGCCAGCGAGGCCTCCAGGCCCGGGCCGCGCCACCGGCCCAGCAGCACCAGGCGCGCGACGGCGGCGCCCAGCACGAACTCGGGCAGCCGGGCCGCGGGGAAGGAACCGATCGGCTGGTCCCACCAGTGGTGCGCGTCCGTCCAGGCCAGCGCGAGCACGGCGAGGACGGACAGCGCGGCCAGCACCGTCGCGCCCCGCCCGCCCAGTCGGCGCAGCACCAGCGCCAGCAGCGGGAAGGCTGCGTAGAAGAAGGCCTCGCAGGCCAGCGACCAGCTGACCGGGTCCAGCGTCTGCCACCAGGGACGCCACCAGGAGTGCACCAGGAAGACGTCGGCCAGGCCCTGCGGGAGGGTCGGGCGCGGCTGGTGGGGCAGCGTGAACGTCATGACCAGTGCGAGGACGACGGTGACCAGGTGCACGGGGTAGATCCGGGCGACCCGCCGCCACCAGAAGCGCGGCGCCCGGTCCCCCGGCCGCGCGGACCACATCAGTACGAACCCGGACAGGATGAAGAAGAACGACACCCCCGACGCACCCGCCTCGAACCCCCAGGTCATCAGACGGCCGCCGGTGCCCCCGAAATAGCGGAAGTTGTGCACGTGCAGCCCGAAGACCAGCAGCGCGGCCATCCACCTCAGCCCGGTGAGGGACGGCAGCGGTGGAGCCGGGGCGGGCGGCTGTGCGGGGGACGGTGGCGCGGCGGCCGGAGCGGTCGGAGAGGCCTTGGTCGCCGTCGTCATCGAGTCACCTGCCGGAGGTTTCGGGCGTGGAGCATGAAACGGAGCGTTGCCCGTTCCACACCGTTCATTCCGGCCACGTACGAAACATCACACCAACGCCGAGGGGCGGCCTCGGCCATTCGGGCCGCAGCGGCCGGACGGGCGGGTGCGACCCTACCCGGGCGGCCGACGCGCCCGGGGGCTCGCGGGCGGCGCCGCGACGCCCGGTGCGACGCCGTGGCCCGTGCCTTTGGGCCGCCGACGACGCGCCGAAACCCCCGGGCACGAACGTGTGACCCGCCTGTCGCCGGGTTGACGCCGCTACGAGCGGCGCGGCGTGGCGACGGCGCTCGGCCGACTGTCGGACGGTGCGTCACGGACCGCCGTCGGAGTCGCGGACCGTCCGGACGCGGGCGACCTCGTGACGTCGCCCCGCGTCGGCCGGCTGGGCGTGGGCTGCGGCGCGGTGCCGCCGCGCGTCGGCGCGACGCTCGGGCTCGGCCGGGGGGCGTCCGGTGTCGGAGAGGTCCGCGGACGCTGCGGGGCGGTCGGGCTGGCGGCCGGGGGCGCGAGCGGGTCGCGGGGCGTCGTCGGCGCCGCGGGCGCCGCCAGATGCAGCGACATGGCGACGAAGGCGGCGACGGCGCAGGTCACCCCGGCTCCGGCAGCCGTACGCACCAGCCGGCGGCGGCCCGCGGCGCGCCGGATCTCCTGGTACCGGCCGGGCGGGGGCCCGAGGTGGGCGGCAGGCGGCCGCAGGATGACGGCGAGCGGATCGTCCGGGCCGCCGAACTCCGGCTCGTCGTCAAAGCGTGTGGTCAAGGCTTCTCCTCAGGTGGCCGCGGAGCAGTTCTCGGGCCGCGTGCAGATCGGCCTTGACGGTTCCTTCCTTGCGCCCGGTCAGCTCGGACACCTCCCGGATCGGCATGTCGGCGTAATAGTGCAGCAGGATCGGCACCCGCAGCCGCTCCGGCAGCGACTGCACCAGCAGCCGTACCGAGGGGTCCGTCTGCTCGGCGTGCGGGCGGGTGGCGGCCTCGGAGCCGACGCGGCGCACCGTGCGCCGCTCGCGCTCCAGCTTGCGCCAGTGGTCCCGGACGAGGTTGGCCGCGGTGACGTAGAGGAAACCACGGGGCTCCTCCACCTTCGTCCACCGGGCCCACAGCCGGGTGAACGCCTCCGAGGCGATCTCGTGTGCCGTCTCGTCGTCGTCGACGAGGCGGCGGCACCAGCCGGCCAGGCGCGGGTACAGGGCGGCGAACAGCTCGGAGGCCGCCGTGTCACGGGACCGTTTCAACGTTCTCCAGGGTCGCAGGGATTCGCCGGGGAGGATGCGGGACCGGTGGCGTACGTTCCACCGGTCCCGCGTCCGTGCCGGCGCGTTCAGGGTGTCGTGCGGGTCAGGGCCGCGAAGACGATCACGTTGTCGAGATAGCCGTTCCCGGTGCGCTGACCGCCGCAGGTGATCAGCCGCAGCTCCGGGCGGTCCACGTCCCCGTACACCTCCCGCGTCGGGAAGTGTGCCTTCGCCACGGTCCGCACCTCGCGGACGGTGAACACCGCCGATCTGCCGTTCTCCAGACGCGTCACGATCTGCTCGCCGCCGCGCAGCTCGGCGAGGCGGCGGAAGACGCCGTCCCCGTAGGAGCCGACCGTGACGTGGCCGAGGATCACCGACGGGCCGACCTGCCCCGGGGTGGGGGAGTAGCGGTACCAGCCCGCCCGGTCGTGCGCGGTGACCGGCGGCACCTGCACCGTGCCGTCGGCCGCCAGGCCCAGCCGCAGCAGCGGGGTGTCCACCCCGATCGCCGGGACCCGCAGCCGGACCGGTACGGAACGGCCGAGCGGGGCGGGCGTGGCGGAGCCGGTGGCCGTGGCCGACGGTGCGGGCGGCTGCTGCCGGGAGACCGCGGTGGCCGCCCGGTGCGGTGTCTGCCCCGCACAGCCCGCCAGCAGCGAGGCCGTCGCGGCGGTGAGCAGGGCGCGCCTGGAGAGCGGGGTCATGCCCCGGTCGCCCGGCGGCGGCGGACGACGAACACCGCGGCGCCCGCGGCGAGCACGACGGCGCCCGCCCCCGTGCCGATCAGCGCGCCGTCGGAGCCGGAGCCGGAGGAGGTCTCCGTCACACCGGTGTCGGGGGCACCCTGCGGCACCGCGGAGACCTGACGTGAGCCGCGGCCCGGCAGGTGACGGGCGTCACGGGTCGGCACGGGGGTCGCCGCCCGGGTGGGCTCGGTGGACCGCGCATCGGACGGCACGGGGGAGGGGGCGACGGTCGGCACGGCGCTGGCGACCGGGCTCGGGGCGGTGCCGGAGGCGAACGCGGGCACGGTGGTGCCCAGCACGGCGGTGCAGGCCAGGGCCGTGGCGCTCAGGACGGTTCGGCGCATGAGGACGCTCTCTTTCGTGGGCCCGCACCGGTCGGCGCGGGCTGTGTGACGGAATCGAGCGGAGAGACGACCCGCACCCCGGCAGGGTTGTAAAGAGATGGCAAAGCCGGGCGGCGGGCGGGTCGCTGCTGCGGCGCGACCGCCGTTGGCTGGTTCGTCACCAGGCTTGAGTGGATTGTTTTCTTGAATCATTCGTGTTTTTGAGGTTAGGTGGTCGCCATGACCGCATCCCAGCCCCCGACGACCGCCGAAGAACTGCGCGGTGCCGGCCTGCGGGTGACGGCCGCCCGCGTCGCGCTGCTGGAGACCGTCCGGCACGGCGACCACCTCGACGTCGAGGCCATCGCCTCGGGCGTCCGCGACAGGGTGGGCCACATATCGCTCCAAGCCGTGTACGACGCGCTGCACGCGCTCACCACGGCCGGACTCATACGGCGCATCGAACCGGCCGGCAGCCCGGCCCGGTTCGAAGGACGCGTCGGCGACAACCACCACCACGTCCTGTGCCGGTCGTGCGGTGCCGTCGCCGACGTGGACTGCGCGGTCGGCGAGGCGCCGTGCCTGACCGCTTCGGACGATCACGGCTTCGCGATCGACGAGGCCGAGGTCATCTACTGGGGCCTGTGCCCCGCCTGTTCAACCGTCAGTTCCTGAGTACGTCGATCTGCCCTTCCGGAAGGATTTCCCCCATGTCCGAGACCCAGGAGAACGCCGCGGGCAAGTGCCCGGTCGCGCATGACCGCGCCCCGCACCCCACCCAGGGCGGCGGCAATCGCCAGTGGTGGCCCGAGGGGCTCAACCTGAAGATCCTCGCCAAGAACACCGACGTCGTGAACCCCCTGGACAAGGGCTTCGACTACGCCGCGGCGTTCCAGGCCCTCGACCTCGCGGCCGTGAAGCGGGACATCGCCGAGGTGCTGACCAACTCCCAGGACTGGTGGCCGGCCGACTTCGGCAACTACGGCCCGCTGATGATCCGGATGGCGTGGCACAGTGCGGGCACCTACCGCATCTCCGACGGCCGCGGCGGCGCCGGCGCCGGCCAGCAGCGCTTCGCCCCGCTCAACAGCTGGCCGGACAACGTCAACCTGGACAAGGCCCGCCGTCTGCTGTGGCCGGTCAAGAAGAAGTACGGCCAGTCCATCTCCTGGGCCGACCTCATGGTCCTCACCGGCAACGTGGCCCTGGAGACCATGGGCTTCAAGACCTTCGGCTTCGGTGGCGGCCGCGAGGACGTCTGGGAGCCCGAGGACGACGTCTACTGGGGCCCCGAGAAGGTCTGGCTCGACGACCAGCGCTACACCGGCGACCGCGACCTGGAGAGCCCGCTCGGCGCCGTCCAGATGGGTCTGATCTACGTCAACCCGGAGGGCCCCAACGGCAACCCGGACCCGATCGCCGCGGCCCGCGACATCCGTGAGACGTTCCGCCGGATGGCGATGAACGACGAGGAGACCGTCGCCCTCATCGCCGGCGGCCACACCTTCGGCAAGACGCACGGCGCCGGCCCCGCGGATCACGTGGGCGCCGAGCCCGAGGGCGCGCCGATCGAGCAGCAGGGCCTGGGCTGGAAGTCCACCTACGGCACCGGCAAGGGCGGCGACGCGATCACCAGCGGCCTGGAGGTCACCTGGACCACCAAGCCCACCCAGTGGAGCAACGACTTCTTCGGCATCCTCTTCGGCTACGAGTGGGAGCTGACGGAGTCCCCGGCCGGCGCCAAGCAGTGGGTCGCCAAGGACGCCGAGGCGATCATCCCGGACGCGCACGACCCGTCCAAGAAGCGTCTGCCCACGATGCTCACCACCGACCTGTCGCTGCGCTTCGACCCGATCTACGAGCCCATCTCGCGCCGGTTCCACGAGAACCCGGAGGAGTTCGCGGACGCGTTCGCCCGCGCCTGGTACAAGCTGACCCACCGTGACCTTGGCCCGAAGTCCCTGTACCTCGGCCCGGAGGTCCCGGCGGAGACCCTGCTGTGGCAGGACCCGCTGCCCGAGGCCGAGGGCGAGGCCATCGACGCCGCCGACGTCGCCGCGCTCAAGGCGAAGCTCCTCGACTCGGGTCTGACCGTCTCGCAGCTGGTCTCCACCGCCTGGGCGTCGGCCTCGACGTACCGCAACAGTGACAAGCGCGGCGGTGCCAACGGCGCCCGTATCCGCCTGGAGCCGCAGCGCGGCTGGGAGGTCAACGAGCCCGACCAGCTCGCCCAGGTGCTGCGCGTCCTGGAGGGCGTCCAGCGCGACTTCAACACAGGTGCCAAGAAGGTCTCCCTGGCCGACCTGATCGTCCTCGGCGGCGCCGCCGCCGTAGAGAAGGCCGCCAAGGACGCCGGCTTCGCCATCGAGGTGCCCTTCACCCCGGGCCGGGTCGACGCCACCGAGGAGCACACGGACGCCGAGTCCTTCGCGGCCCTGGAGCCCACGGCCGACGGCTTCCGCAACTACCTCGGCAAGGGCAACCGCCTGCCGGCCGAGTACCTGCTCCTCGACCGCGCCAACCTGCTCGGCCTCAGCGCCCCCGAGCTGACCGTCCTGGTCGGCGGGCTGCGCGTGCTCGGCGCCAACCACGGCCAGTCGAAGCACGGTGTGTTCACCGAGACCCCGGGTGTGCTGACGAACGACTTCTTCGTCAACCTGCTCGACTACGGCACGGAGTGGAAGTCGACCTCCGAGGACCAGACCACGTTCGAGGGCCGTGACCTCGCCACCGGCGCGGTCATGTGGACCGGCACCCGTGCCGACCTGGTCTTCGGCTCCAACTCCGAGCTGCGCGCCGTCGCGGAGGTCTACGCGAGCGACGACGCCAAGGAGAAGTTCGTGCGGGACTTCGTCGCCGCCTGGACGAAGGTCGCGAACGCGGACCGTTTCGACCTGGTCTGATCCCCCGGTAGCGCCCGGCGCCCGCCGCCCGGGCCGGCCCTCACCGGCCGGCCCGGGCGGCGGCGCGTCCGGGGTTCGCGGAGGGCCCGGCCAGGCGGACTAGTGACATGCCCTGGTCAATTCTGTCAGGCTTCGGACTCGCACCACGTGACCCGTGACCGCTCCCCGGCGCACCCCTGCCGGACGGGCGGTCTCCGAGCAGGCCGGAATCCCGGCCGCCGTAAAGGAGTTCGTGTGAGACCGACCCCCCACAAGGCCATCGTCACCAGCGCGCTGGCCGTCGCGGCAGTCGTCGCGGCCCTGCTCCCCGGCACCACCGCGACGGCTGCCGAGCCCACGACGGCCGCCGAGCCCACGGCCTGCGCCCCCGCCCAGCTGATCGGCAATGGCGGCTTCGAGAACGGCACGTCCCCCTGGACGCAGTCCTCGACCGGTGTGATCACCACCCGCTCCGGCCAGTCCGCCCACGGCGGCAGCGGCTTCGCCTGGCTGGACGGCACCGGCGCCACCCACACCGACACGCTCTCGCAGAGCGTCACCGTCCCGGCCGGCTGCGCCGCCACCCTGACCTTCTGGCTGCACGTCGACACCGCCGAGACGACGTCCTCGACGGCGTACGACAAACTCACCGCGAAGATCGGCGGCACCACGCTGGCGAGCTACTCCAACCTGGACAAGAACACCGGGTACGTGAAGAAGTCCTTCGACGTCTCCGCGTTCGCCGGCCAGACCGTCACCGTGGCCTTCACCGGCACCGAGGACTCCAGCCTCCAGACCAGCTTCGTCCTCGACGACATCGCCCTGGACACCTCGGCCGCCACCACCCCGGGCGACACCACCCGCACCCCGGCCGCGCCGTCCTACACCGTCAGCCTGACCAGCAACTCCACCGGAACCAGCTGGACCGGCCACGAGAGCGTGACCTTCACCAACGCCTCCGCGACCGCGCTCAGCGAGATCTACCTCAGGCTGTGGGACAACTACCACGGCACCTGCTCGGCCCCGCCGATCACCGTCAGCAACCTCACCGGCGGCACCGCGGGCGCGCTCTCGGTCGCCTGCACGGCGCTTGAGGTCGCCCTGCCGACCCCGCTGGCCCAGGGCCAGAGCACCACGATCGGCTTCGACCTCGGCATCACCGTCCCCAGCGGCGCCGACCGCTTCGGCTACGACGGCGCGTTCAGCATGATCGGCAACGCGCTGCCCGTCCTCGCGATCCGGGACGGATCCGGCTGGCACCTGGACCCGTACACCAACAACGGCGAGTCCTTCTACTCGCTGGCCGCCGACTTCAAGGTGACCCTGGACCACCCCAGCGGCCTGCTCGTCCCGGCGACCGGCACCTCCGTCGACACCCCCGGCGCCAGCGGCCGTACCGTCACCACCGCGACCGCCGCCAAGGTCCGTGACTTCGCCTGGGCGGCCGGTCCGTTCAGCAAGATCTCCGGCACCTCGCCCGGCGGGGTCCCGATCAACATCTACTCCGTCTCGGGCATCAGTTCCTCCAGTGCCCAGTCGATGCTCAGCACCGCCAAGTCGGCCGTCGACGCCCACGCCGGCCGTTTCGGGGCCTACCCGTACGGCGAGCTGGACGCGGTCATCGACAACAACTTCTGGTTCGGCGGCATGGAGTACCCGGGCTTCGTCCTCGACCTGGTCAGCACCACCGCGCTCACCCACGAGATCGGCCACCAGTGGTGGTACGGGATCGTCGGCGACGACGAGTACAACAGCCCCTGGCTGGACGAGGCGTTCACCGACTACGCCACCGACCTGGCGCAGGGACTGACCGGCACCAACTGCTGGAACAACGTCTCCTGGGCCTCGTCCGCGGAGAAGATCACCAACTCGATGGCGTACTGGGACGCCCACTCCTCCCGCTACTCCACCGTCGTCTACGGCTACGGCAAGTGCGCCCTGCACGACCTGCGCCGCCTGATCGGTGACACCGCCATGACCAACCTCCTGAAGAGCTACGCCGGTTCGCACTGGTACGGCGTCTCGACCACCGCCGAGTTCAAGGCGGCGGCCCAGGCGGCCACCAGCACCGACCTGACGTCGTTCTGGACCACCCACCGCATCGACGGCTGACCGAAGCGGGACGGCCGCCGCTCCGCGGCCGTCCCGCCCGCCGCCGAAGCCGTCAGGGAATGGCCAGCTCGGCCCAGATGGTCTTCCCCGACGAGGTGTACCGGGTGCCCCAGCGCTGCGACACCTGCGCGACCAGGAACAGGCCCCGGCCGCCCTCGTCGTCCCGGCGCGCCCGGCGCAGGTGCGGGGCCGTGTGCGCGTTGTCGGAGACCTCGCACAACAGGGCACGGTCCCTGATCAGCCGCAGCACGACGGGCCCGTCGGCGTACCGGATGCTGTTGGTGACCAGCTCGCTCACCACGAGCTCCGCGGTGAACGCCAGGTCGGACAGCCCCCAGCTGTCCAGTTGGCGTTCGGTGTCCGTGCGGGCCCTGGCCACCATCGCCGGGTCCGGGGGCAGCTCCAGGTCCGCCACCTGCCCGGCGTTCAGCCGCCGGGTCCGGAAGAGCAGCAGGGTGGCGTCGTCCGCCTGCGGCCCCGGCGGCAGCGTCGCCATCACCCGGTCGCACAGCTCCTCCAGCGGACAGCGCTGCCAGGTGAGCACATGGGCGAGCCGGTCGATACCGCTGTCGATGTCGGTGCGCCGGTCCTCCACGACCCCGTCGGTGAACAGCGCCACCACGCTGCCGTTGGACAGGCTCAGCTCGACGTTCTCGTAGGGCAGGCTGCCCAGGCCCAGGGGCGGCCCGGGGGCCAGCGCGGACAGCGCCACCGAGCCGTTCGCGTCCGCCACGACCGGCGGCGGGTGGCCCGCGCTCGCCCAGACGCACCGGCCGCTGACCGGGTCGTAGATCGCGTACAGACAGGTCACCCCGAGCGCGTCGTCGCCCAGCCCGTCGTCCCCGTGCGGCTCCGCGTCCAGGGAGACCAGACCGTCCAGGCGGGTGAGCAGCTCGGCCGGGTCCAGGTCCAGCAGGGCCAGCGTCCGCACGGTGGCACGCAGCCGGCCCATGGTCGCCGCCGCGTGCACCCCGTGCCCCACCACGTCCCCCACGGTCAGCCCCACCCGGGCCCCGGACAGCGGGATCAGGTCGAACCAGTCACCGCCCACGCCCACCCGGCTGTCGGCGGGCAGATACCGGTACGCCACGTCGACCGCGCTCTGTTCCGGCAGCCGCTGCGGCAGCAGGCTGCGCTGCAGCACCAGGGCCGCCGCGTGCTGGCTGGTGTAACGGCGGGCGTTGTCGATGCCGACGGCCGCCCGCTCGGCCAGCTCCACCGCGAGGGTCTGCTCCTCGGGCCCGAACGGGTCGGGGTTGCTGCTGCGCCGGAAGGTGGCGAGGCCGAGGACGGCGTCCCGGGCGAGCAGCGGGACGTAGAGGCTGGTCCGCCGGGCGGCGGAGCCGTCCCCCGCCGGGCCGGCGTCCAGCACGGGGCGGCTGGTGGCCAGGCTCTGCGCCTGCGATGACGTGGGCGGATAGGAGACGGGGCTGGTCCGGAACTCCTCCGGGGTCCGGCCGTGCATCCGCAGCAGACTGTGCCCCGGCGCGGAGCCCGTCGGCGGCTGCCGTCCCTCGATGACCGCGGGCGGCAGATCCACCAGCACCTCGTCGGCGAGCTGCGGCACCGCCACGTCGCCCAGCTCCGCGGCCGTGCGGCGCACGTCGAGCGAGGCACCGATCCGCTTGCCCGCCCGCACCAGCAGCGACAGCCGCTCCTGGGCGCGATAGCGGTCGGTGATGTCCAGGGACTCCTCGAACAGCCCGAGCGGCTCGCCCCGGGCGTCCACCAGCCGGTGGTACGAACAGGACCAGACGTGCTCACGGACGGGGTCGGCGGGAGCGCGCCCGCGGTAGTGCATGCCGAGGATCGGTTCCCCCGTCGTCAGCACGTGCTCCATCACCTGCTCCTCGTCGGGAGGGTGGTGGCGGGAGATGAACTCGCCCTCGGGAAACAGATCGGCGGCGGGCCGGCCGACGTACTGGGCGACCCCGGCGAGCTCCTGGTCGGTGGAGACGTTCCCCCAGACGACCTTCATGTCCGTGTCGAAGATGGTCAGCCCGACGGACGACTCGGTCGTCAGCCCCTGCAACAGGGCCAGCTGCGCCTCCCAGGCGCGCAGCGCCTCCAGCTCCGCGGCGACCACGACGGTCGCGGCGGCGCCCTGGTGCGACAGCGGGCTGAACGTCACGGCCGCGCGCAGGGTGTGTCCGTCCCGGTGGCAGAGGTCCAGGACGGTGCCGCGCGGTCGGTCCGCCCGGCACAGCGGCGACACCCGCTGTCCGGGCGCCGCCAGCAGCCGCTCGGCCGGCCGGCCGAGCACGTCCTCGGGCGCGTGGCCGAGCAGGCGCTGCGCAGAGACACCCCACCCGCAGACGCGGCCTTCGGCGTCCAGCACCGCGGCGGCGGCCTTCGAGAGGTCCAGGGGGCTGTGGAAGTCGACGTCGGCAGCATGCGGAAAACGATCCATGGCACCGCTTCCCTCCGTGCCCCCTCAGCATCCCGTGCCGCACGGCGGACGACAACCGCACACCGAGGGGACGGCACACCCGGGGCACGGCACACCGCGGGCGTCGGTTCAGGGGGTGCGGAAACCCCGGAAGGTGACCTGCGCGCGGCTCGTGAAACCCAGCCGTTCGTAGAGCCCGATCGCGACGGTGTTCGCCTCGGCGACGTGCAGGAAGGGGCGGTCGCCGCGGGACAGCACAGCGGCGGCGAGGGCGCTCACCAGGCGGGCGGCGTGGCCGCGGCCGCGGGCCTCGGGGGCGGTGCAGACCGCGCTGATCTCGGTCCAGCCCGGCGGACGCAGCCTTTCCCCCGCCATGGCCACCAGCCTGCCGTGCTCACGGACGCCCAGGTAGGTGCCGAGTTCACGGGTGCGCGGCCGAAACGGCCCCGGCTGGGTCCGTGCGACGAGGTCGAGCATATCCGGCACATCGGCCGCACCCAGCTCGACCACGTCGGCGGCGGCCGGGCCGCGGGCGGGAGCGGGCGGGCCGTCGCCGGCCCAGACGAGTTGCCGGCCCTCGAGGACGAAGACCTGCGCCCAGTCCGGGGGCGGGGTGGCCGGGCTGCTGAACAGGTCCGCGAACGCGTCCCGGCCCAGCAGCCGGGCGAGGTCGGCCCAGTCCGCCGGGCCCGGATCGGGGGGCAGTGCGCAGAAGGTCGCCACGTCCGGCAGATAGGTGGCGGCCCGGCCGAGCCGGCGGGCGAGCCCCGCGTGCCGCCCGCGCAGCGAGGTGCCCACCGGGTCGTCGAGCGCGACGCTCGCACCGCCCGCCATCGTGCCCCGCCCTTCGCGTCGTGCCTGGGCCGGCCGGGAGCGCGATACCGCGCGCCGTCGGCGTCCCTGCCGCGGCTCATCGTATCCACCGTGCGCGGGCTGCGCGGCGCGCTCCGAAGACGGCTCGTGCCGTCCCCTGACCCGTCGGCGGCCGGCGGCTGGGAACGCCGCTCGGCACGGTCCGGGGAGGCGGACCGTGCCGAGCGGGTCAGGACGTGGTGGGCGTCAGGCGGTGGTGCGCTGCTTGCGGCGCAGCGTCAGGTAGGTGCCCGTGGCGCCCGCGGCCACCAGGGCGCCCGCCCCGAGGCTCACCGGAAGCGTCGGGAACTCGCCCGATCCGGTCGTGGCGGCGGTGTTCACCATCGCCGGGCCGGGGGTGATCCGCGTGCTGACCGCGGCCACGTGCCGGATCGGGCCGACGGACCTGATCGAGCCGTCGGACTTCAGCAGCACCTGCTTGTCGTTCGGGTGCCTGAAGTCGAACATGCCGTTCAGCGAGCCCGCGGTGGCGTCGAACGAGTGGTCGCCGATCCGGCCGGTGCGCCAGTTGTCCTCGATGAACCGGGTGATCGAGGCCTGGTCGGTCAGCGTGTGGTCGACCTTGTTCACCTTGCTGTAGGGCGAGATGACCAGCAGCGGCTGCCGGGTGCCGGGTCCGCAGCGGTCGGCGTAGCCGCCGGACGCGGCCGGGCCCGACTGGCAGGCCGCGCTGTCGAGGGCCTTGCCGTTGGAGCCGACCGTGGTGTCCTTGGAGCCGTTGCGGGGCTTGACGTAGGCGTGGTCGTACCAGCCGTCGGAGTCGTCGTAGGCGACGATGATCGCGGTGGACTTCCACTGCGGCGAGCTCTGGATGGTGTTGATCTCGTTGACGAGGAAGTGCTGCTCGTCGGTCGGGTCGGAGTAGCCGGCGTGGCCGTCCTGGTACGCACCGGCCTTGAGGAAGCTGACGGCGGGGAGCTTGCCCGCCTTGGCGACCGCGGTGAAGTCGCTCAGGTCGTAGTTGTGGTTCGCCCGGCCGTTGTGACCGATCTCGTTCACGTTCTTCGGCGCCACGTGGTGCGGGTTCGCCGTCGACCGGTAGTACGAGAACGGGTTGTGGTGCGGGCTGTAGTCGACCACGGAGGCGCCGCCCACGTTGGTGTGCGTGGTGTCGCACTTGGCGTAGGAGCCGGACGTGCCGGCGTAGGCCGTGGACGGACGGAAGCCGCCCTGGAACCAGCCCCAGGTCACCTTCCTGGCGTTGAGCAGGTCGCCGATGTTCTTGCCCTGCAGCGCCGCGAGCGCGCTGGTGCTGGTGTGGTCCTTGTCGGAGCAGTCGTCGAAGGCCGGGTCGGGGTCGTTGACGACGGTGCCGACACCCTTGGCGTTCGGGGACGCGATCGCGTACGAGTCCGGGGCCGGGGTCTGCTTGCCGGTGACCGGGTCCACCGAGACCGCGCCGTGCGTCTGACCGGACACCAGGTTGAGCGCGCCGGGCGTGGACGGCCCGTAGACCGAGCTGTACGAGCGGTCGTTGAGGGCGTAGTGCTGGGCGTAGTTCCACAGCCCGGTGACGGTGTTGCCGTCGTAGTAGTCCATCACCAGGCCGGGCTCGCCGAACAGGCCGCCGGAGCACTTGTCGACCTCGGTGTTCTGCACGAACCGGTCGGCCCTGCCGCCGTCGTAGGCCAGCTGCTCGGGACCGTAGGAGTGGTTCTGGTCGCAGGTCATCGCCTGCGCCGGGGTGAGCCGCTTGGGCAGGTACTGGTTCGGGTTCTTCGTCAGCAGCCCGGCGTGCGCGAGGGTGTCGACGTCCTTCGGGGTGTTCTTCGCCGCCGTGAACTTCGTCCCGTCGGTGTTCGCGGCCTTCGGGTAGGTCGCGAAGTAGTGGTCGAACGAGATGTTCTCGTCGAACAGCACGACCACGTGCTTGACGGGCGTCGTGGTCGACGGCCCGCCCGGGTGTCCGGCGGGTACGGCGGCCCAGCTGGGCGCGGTACCACCGAGGACCGTGAGCGCGGCGGCCCCCGCGAGAGCCCCGAGGCTCCTGATCGCCGTTCGTCTTCCTGTGCTGGCCATGCTGGTTCACCCTCCGGGCATGAACGTCACTGCGTCGTACGAGCAGGGATGCTTCGCCCGTTGCCGGGCGTCGCGGCGGAGTCATGATGGCGGCCGAATGAACACCGGGTCAGGGATGCTGGGGCAAGTCTTGACCGCGTGTTGACCGATTCAGGTCAGGAGCGCGCGTCCGTACCAGTCGGCGGTGTCCCGCACGCCGGGCAGCGCGAAGAAGTAACCGCCGCCGAACGGTGAGACGTAGTCGGCCAGGGGTTCCCCGGCGAGCCGTTTCTGCACGGTTTCGAACTGCCGGGCCAGGTCCTGCTGGTAGCAGCTGAACAGCAGCCCCATGTCGAGGTTGCCGTTGCCGTCCATGCCCCGGTCGTAGTTGTAGGCCCGGCGCAGGATCCGCTGGTCGGCGGTGGCCGTGGTGCGCGGGTTGGCCAGCCGGATGTGCGCGTCCAGCGGGATCACGTCCCCCTTGGGGTCGTCGGCGTACTTCGGGGTGTCGTGCTCGGCGTCGCCGTCCAGGGGTGCCCCCGACTCGCGGGAGCGGCCGAACATCCGCTCCTGCTCGCTGAGCGCGACCCGGTCCCAGAACTCCACCAGCATCCGGATCAGCCGCACCACCTGGTAGCTGCCGCCGACCGTCCACTCCGGCTCGTCCGTGCCCCTGCCCACCCACACCAGCCGGTCCATCTCACGGGCACTGGTGGTCTCGGGGTTCGCGATGCCGTCCTTGAAGCCGAACAGGTTGCGCGGGGTGCCGGACGGCCGGGGCGGGCTGGAGAAGCCGTCCAGCCGCCAGCGGACCTGCATGCCACCGCGGGTGTGCCGGGCGATGTCGCGCAACGCGTGCAGCACCGTGTCGGTGTCGTCGGCGTGCAGTTGGAGGCTGAGATCGCCGTGGCACCACTCGGGCCTGAGGTCGTCGTCCGGGAAGGCGGGCATCGTCGTCAGCCGACGCGGCCTCAGTTTGCCCAGGCCGAACCGGTCGTCGAAGAGCGAGGCGCCGACGCCGACGGTCACCGCCAGGGCTCCGCACGGTACCCGGCCGCCGAGGACGCCCGAGTCGGCGGGCGGGGCGGTGATGCCCACCGGGTCCGGGGTGCCGCCCGAGGTCAGGAAGCGGGCCCGGTCGGTGAGCGTGCGCAGCAGGTCGGCGAGGTCGGCCCGGCCCTCGGCGGTGACGTCGAAGGACGTGAACACGGTCGTGCGCCGGGGCGTTGCGGTCACGGACTGCTGGCGGAGGCCGTGGAAGGGTGCGACGGCCGTGGTGGCCGGGGCGGCGGAGGCGGTGGTGTCCGCGGCCGGGGCCGCGGCGCCTCCGGCCGCCAGCCCCGCTCCCGTGAGGGCCGCTCCGCGCAGGAAACCGCGGCGGCCCAGTCCGCTCGGGCCCGTCCTCGCCTCGGTGCTCACACCGTCCTCCGGGGATCGCACAGGGTGGCCACCGGGGCCAGCCGCTCCACCAGGTCGCCGAGGACCGCGTCGACGTGCTCGCGCTGCCGGCGGCTCAGCCCGGCCAGCGGTGTCCAGGTGCCGTCGTGCCCGAAACCGTCGAGCGTCCGGCCGGCCCGGTCCAACGCGCCGCGCAGACCGGACAGACCGGCGTACCGGCCGGCCAGCACCAAACGCAGCCGGGCCAGCACCTGTTCGGTGCCGTCCAGGTTGGCGCGGGCGGTGGCGAGGTTGCTGCCGCTGCCGTAGTCGGTCCGGCCGGTCAGCTCGAACTGCACCGTGTTCTCCAGGATCTCGTGCGCCCGCAGCCCCAACTGGGCCGGGTCCATGCGGGTCCCCGCCCAGTCGTCGCGCAGCGCGGTGACCGCCTTCAGCAGGGCGGCCGCCGGGGCCCGCAGCCCGGTGGCGGACTCGCCGTGCCACAGGCCGTACTCGACGCGGTGGAAGCCGGTGAAGTCCTTGTCGTGCACCCCGCCGGGCAGCCCCGCGTCCGTTCCGTTGATCGCCCGGTCCGCGTCGCCGAAGGCGTCGTACGCGGCGCCCATCCGCTCGTACTGCAGGTGCGCGGGCAGCCAGGCGGTGCGGGCGGCGGCCAGGTCGCCGCGGTCGACCGCGTCCCGCAGACCCGTGGTCAGCCGTACGACCTCCAACAGGCCGGTGCCGACCCACTTCTGGTAGGCGAGCGCCGGCGGGATCAGGTCGTGCTCGGTCACCGGGGCCGCGGCCGGTCCGCTGCGGCCCCCGCCGATGTGCACGGTCGGGCCGGTGACGGCGTCGGCGTCCTCGGGCACGCACTTGAACGCGTACGCGCCCCTGCCCAGGCGCACGGTGAGTTCCCGGGTGGTGCCGGGGCCGATGCCCTCGACCTCGCCGTAGACGGCCTGGCTCCTCGGGTCCTCCAGGAGGACCTCGGCGGCACCGTCGGTCGGGTTGTGCAGGTCGAAGACCTGGACACCGGAGACCGGCGTGGTCCACCCACGTCCGCAGCCGCTGGGGGACACCTCCACGGGGGTGTGCGGCAGCGCGGACGGGTCGGCGTGCGCCGGGCGTGAGCCGTGCGTGAGCGCCAGTACCCCGGCCGTCAGGCACGCGACGGTGACACCGACGACCGCCCAGGGACGCGACGACCTCCCTGTGAGGCCGGACAACACCATCCCGAGCTCCCGGGTTTCGTACCGTTCGTGATCGCCTCATGGTAGGCAGCCCTCTGTACTCGAACGGCCGTCCAGGCAAACCCATGACCAAGAGTTCCCTGCCGGTTCACCCGGCATCCGGGAGGGGTTCCCGGACACGGCGCGAGAGGATCGTTCGTGTTCGACGTCCCCGGCAGCTTGTGGAAGGAACCGACGAGAGCATGCGTGTCGACATGGCCCGTGGCCTGACCGAGGCGTCCGGATGACCGGCGCCGAAGCACCCGTCCTGCTGCACGTCGAAGGACGGGCCGCGCACATCACCCTGAACCGGCCGAAGGCCATCAACGCGCTGTCGCACCCCATGGTGGAGCGCATCGCCGAAGCCCTGACCGACTGGGAGCACGACCCCGCCGTCGAGACCGTCGTCATCACCGGGGCGGGGGAGCGCGGCCTGTGCGCGGGCGGCGACATCCGCGCCGTCCACGACGACGCCCGCGACGGCGACGGCACCGCCGCGGCCGCGTTCTGGCGCGACGAGTACCACCTCAACGCCCGGATCGCCCGCTACCCCAAGCCGTACGTCGCCGTCATGGACGGCATCGTCATGGGCGGCGGGGTGGGGATCTCCGCGCACGGCCGCGTCCGGATCGCCACCGAGCGTTCCCGGATCGCCATGCCGGAGACGGGAATCGGCTTCGTCCCCGACGTGGGCGGCACCTACCTGCTCAGCCGGGCCCCCGGCGAACTGGGCACCCATCTCGCCCTGACCGGGGCCGGGATCGGCGCCGCCGACGCCGTGCTGTGCGGACTCGCCGACCACCACCTGCCGTCCGGCGCGCTCCAGGCGTTCGTCGCCGACCTCGCCGAACTGCCCGTCCCCGAGGCGGTCGCCCGCCACGAACGGCCCGCGGCCGAAGGGGAACTGGCCGGTCACCGCACCTGGATCGACACCTGCTACGCCGCCGACACCGTCGAGGAGATCGTCCGCCTGCTGCTCGCACACGGTGACGCGGCGGCGAAGGAGGCGGCGCACATCCTGCTCGGCAGGTCCCCGACGGCCCTGAAGGTCACCCTGCGCGCACTCCGCGGAGCCCGGCAACTGGACACCCTGGAGCAGGTGCTGGACCAGGAGTACCGCGTCTCCTGCGCCACCCTGACCACTCCTGACCTGGTGGAGGGCATCCGCGCCCAGGTCGTCGACAAGGACCGCGCCCCGCGCTGGTCCCCGGCCACCCTCGACGAGGTCACCGAGGCCGACGTCGACCGCTTCTTCACCCCGCTCGGCGCCCGCGAACTGGGCCTGGCCCGCCCCTGAAGAACCCCCGACGGGACCGCGGCGGGCGGCGGCCGGGCCCGCCCGTCGACCGCACACCGGGCGCGAGAGGAAGATCACGCCTGGTGACGCGGTCTTGGCCGGGCCTCCGACACGCGGTACGGTCGGTCCGGTATCGACGACGGCGAGACGGAAGCCGGTGGGAATCCGGCACGGTCGCGCCACTGTATGCAAGAGCCCCCGGGCCCTTGCGAGTCAGACCCGTGGCTGTCGTCCTGTGCACCACCGAGATGGGACGCGAACTCCCAGAGGAGGTTCTGCCATGGCGCAGACCGTCGCCCAGCCGACAGCCACCACCCCCGCCGTCCCCGCCAAGCTGCCGCTGTCCGCGATAGCTCCCTGGGCGGTCTTCTTCGGCATCCTGATGCTGGTCCTGCTCTACTTCGTCGGCGCCGAGCAGGGCGCCACCTCCGTGTTCAGCGGCACGGACGTCCACGAGTGGGTGCACGACGCCCGCCACCTGCTCGGCTTCCCCTGCCACTGACGCGAGGGACGCCGTCCAGCCCATGAACTCCGCAACGGTACGAAACCTCCTGGTGCGGGGCATGCTCGCCGGCCTCGCCGCCGGCCTGCTCGCCCTGGTGGTCGCCTACCTCCTCGGCGAGCCCTATGTCGACAAGGCGATCGGCTTCGAGGACGCCCACGCACACGAGCACGAGATGGTCGTCGTCTCCCGCTCCCTCCAGTCCACCGCGGGCCTCGCCACCGGTGTCCTGGTGTACGGGGTCGCCTTCGGCGGCATCGCGGCCCTCGTCTACTGCTTCGCCCTCGGCCGCGTCGGCCGGTTCGGTCCCCGGGCGACCGCCCTGCTGCTGTCCGGCTGCGCGCTGCTCGCCGTGTACGTGGTGCCGTTCCTGAAGTACCCGGCCAACCCGCCGTCGGTGGGCGAAGCGGACACCATCGGCAGGCGCACCACGCTGTACTTCCTGATGATGCTGCTCAGCGTGCTGCTGGCGGTCGCCGCCACCCTCCTCGGCAAGCGCCTGCGGGCGAGCCTCGGCACCTGGTGGGCGACCGTGGTCGCGGTGACCGCGTTCGCCGTCGTGATCGGGCTCGCGTACCAGTTCCTGCCGGTGGTCAACGAGGTCCCGAAGGACTTCCCGGCCACCCTGCTGTGGCGGTTCCGGCTCTCGGCGCTCGCCATCCAGCTGGTGCTGTGGAGCGGATTCGGCCTGCTGTTCGGCGAGTTGGCCGAGCGGCAGCTCAACCCGAGGCCCGCGAGGGCAACGGCCGCCCGGCGTACCGTGCCCGCCGCGCACTGACCGACCCACGAGACGCGAGGGCCTCCGGAACCGTCCGGAGGCCCTCGCGCGTTCGGCCCACCGGCCGGCGGTGAAACGGCCCCACGCGCGCGTGCGTCGCCGCTGACAAGGGAAGATGGGCGGTGAGTGATCGAGCAACGACAGCGGAGGAATGGACTCATGCCGCATGAGCGAGCGGGCCGGCCGGCGGCTCCGGAGGACCTCGTCGACGTGGCCCGGCTGGTCACGGCCTACTACGCGCTGCACCCCGACCCGTCCGACCCCGCCCAGCGGGTGGCGTTCGGCACCTCGGGACACCGCGGGTCGTCCCTGACGACCGCGTTCAACGAGGACCACATCGCGGCCACCAGCCAGGCCATCTGCGAGTACCGGAGCGGCCAGGGCACCGACGGACCCCTCTTCCTGGGCGCCGACACCCACGCCCTGTCCGAACCCGCCAAGGTCACCGCCCTGGAGGTGTTCGCCGCCAACGGCGTGACCGTCCTGATCGACAGCGCCGACGGCTACACGCCCACCCCGGCCGTCTCGCACGCCATCCTCACCCACAACCGGGGCCGTACCACCGGTCTCGCGGACGGCGTCGTGGTCACCCCCTCGCACAACCCGCCCGCCGACGGCGGCTTCAAGTACAACCCGCCCAGCGGCGGCCCCGCCGCCTCCGACGCCACCTCCTGGATCCAGGACCGCGCCAACCAGATCATCGCGGGCGGGCTGAAGGACGTACGGCGCGTCCCCTACGAGCGTGCGCTCGCCGCGGACACCACCGGCCGGTACGACTTCATGGGCGTC
This sequence comes from Streptomyces sp. NPDC020958, assembly GCF_055562175.1. Classification (NCBI taxonomy): domain Bacteria; kingdom Bacillati; phylum Actinomycetota; class Actinomycetes; order Kitasatosporales; family Streptomycetaceae; genus Streptomyces; species Streptomyces sp. NPDC020958. The sequence goes on from NZ_JBVHFU010000001.1 coordinate 973,471, forward strand.
TACGTCGACGACCTGCCCAGCGTCCTCGACCTCGACGCGGTCCGGGCCTCCGAGCTGCGCATCGGCGCCGACCCGCTCGGCGGGGCCTCCGTGGCCTACTGGGGCCGGATCGCCGAACGGCACGGTCTCGACCTCACCGTGGTCAACCCGTACACCGACCCCACCTGGCGGTTCATGACGCTGGACTGGGACGGCAAGATCCGGATGGACTGCTCGTCGCCGTACGCGATGGCCTCGCTGATCGAGAAGCGGGACCAGTACCGCGTCGCCACCGGCAACGACGCCGACGCGGACCGGCACGGCATCGTCACCCGCGACGCCGGTCTGATGAACCCCAACCACTACCTGGCCGTCGCCATCTCCTACCTCTACCGCCACCGTGGGCAGTGGGCGGCGGACGCCGGCGTCGGCAAGACGCTCGTCTCCTCCTCGATGATCGACCGGGTCGCCGCCGACCTCGGCCGCCGGCTCGTGGAAGTGCCCGTCGGATTCAAGTGGTTCGTCGACGGACTGGTCAGCGGTGCGATCGGGTTCGGCGGTGAGGAGTCGGCCGGCGCGTCCTTCCTGCGCCGGGACGGCTCGGTGTGGACGACCGACAAGGACGGCATCCTGCTCGCCCTGCTCGCCTCCGAGATCACGGCCGTCACCGACCGGACCCCGTCCGAGCACTACGCCGACCTGACCGCCCGTTTCGGTGAGCCCGCCTACGCCCGCATCGACGCCCCCGCGAACCGCGAGGAGAAGGCCTTGCTCGCCAAGCTCTCCCCGGCCCAGGTCACCGCGCGGACCCTGGCGGGCGAGCCGGTCACCGCGGTGCTCACCGAGGCCCCGGGCAACGGGGCCGCGATCGGCGGCATCAAGGTGACCACGGAGAACGCCTGGTTCGCGGCCCGCCCCTCCGGCACCGAGGACGTGTACAAGATCTACGCCGAGTCCTTCCAGGGCCCCGAGCACCTGGCCCGGGTCCAGGAGGAGGCCAAGGCGGTGGTCGACGCAGCCCTCGACGCCTGACGCCGGGCGCCGACCACGGTGGCCGGCCAGGCCCGGCAGCACGTGCGGGCGGCCGCCGACCACGGTGGCCGGGCGGGTTCGGTGGCGCGTGTGGCCGGGCGCCGATCACGGTGGCCGGCCAGGCCCGGCAGCACGTGCGGGCGGCCGCCGACCACGGTGGCCGGGCGGGTTCGGTGGCGCGTGTGGCCGGGCGCCGACCACGGTGGTCGGGTGGGTTCGGCGGCGCGTGTGGCCGGGCGCCGACCACGGTGGTCGGGCGGGTTCGGCGGCTTGTGTGGGTGGGTGTCGGTGGCGGTGGCCGGGGGGCGTCCGGCCGTACTGTCGGCGTCGGTGGCGGTGGCTGGGCACGTGGGGTCGCCTGTTCGGGCGGTCGGTGTCGTCCCGGGGGTCCGGTGTGGCCGGTGCGGCTGCGGATCGGGGTGGCCCCGGCGGGACGGATCCCGTCGTACGCGGGGGCCGCCGGGCCGTGGTCGTCGTCGGTGTGCGGCGCCGGTCAGGTGGTGAACGTGCGCCGGCCGGCTCGGGACTCCGACAAGCGGGTCGCCGCGCGGCGGGCGCTCGCGGCGAGGTGGGCCGAACCCCAGGCGTGTGCGGTGCGTTCGGCCAGTGCGTAGGCTTCGGCCGCCGCCCGGTCCTCGCCCAGCAGCCGGTACACGTCGGCCAGGGCGTGGGCGAGCGGCCGGCTCGCGTACGCCGCGCCCGCCGCCCCGGCGAGCTGGTCGCGCAGCGGGACCAGATGCCCGAGGAGGGCCGCCGCCGCGTCGCGGTCCCGGTGCAGTACCGCGAGCTGCGCCCGGAAGTCGAGTTCCAGGCCGTGCAGATGGTCGCGCCGCGGCTCCGGATCGACCGGTACGGCCAGGGACTCGTCGAGCTTGCCCAGACGGGCCAGGACCAGGGCATGCGCCACGGCGACCGGGTCACCCACCGACTCGTACACGGCCCGCACCATCGGCTCGATCTCGGCCGCCCGGTCCTGGGCGAGCCGCATGGTGATCAGGCCCAGTGTGCGCAGCCCGGCGGCATGGTGGGCGCCCACCCGCTGGAGCAGGGAGTCGGCCTCGGCGTAGTCGGCATCGGCCGCCTCGAAACGCCCGCCGACGGCGGCCAGCATCGCACGCGTCGCCGCACTGAGCCCCTGCGCCCACACCAGCCGGTAGCGGCGGGCCAGGGCCAGGCCCTCGGTGGTGTGCCGGTGCACGGCGGCGGGGTCGTTGGCGGCTCCGGCGGTCATCGCGTCGAGGTGCTCGCAGACCCAACGGTAGGCGGGCAGGTCGTGGGCGCCGGCGAGGGCCCGCAGTTCGGCGGTGAGCGGCGGCCGTGTGGCGGCCCGCGTCTCGTGCGGCAGCAGCCGTGCCGAGGTCATCAACGCGGCGGCCAGCAGCCGGGGTTCGCCGTCCGCGCGGGCGAGCGCCAACTGGTCGCGGGCCGCCTGTGCGGCCCGGGGGGCGTCGTCGGCGGCGACCGCGTCGACCAGCACCTGAAGGACACGGGCGCGGGTCGGGCCGTCCGGTCCGGGGGCGGCCGCGAGCTGTTCGAGCCGGGCCACAGTGGTCCGGTCGTACGGGCCTTCGAGCCGGCTGCGCCAGGGCGCGGGCTCGGTCCAGGCGCCGTAGACGGCCGCGACCAGGTCCCCGCGGTCGGCCTGTTCGGCCAGTTCCACGGCACGCTGCCGGGTGCGCCGGGCGGCGTCCGTGGCCCCGGTGCGCACCTGCGCGCCCAGCAGCCGTACCAGCAGCTCGATCAGCCGGTCGGGCGGGGTGTCGGGGCCGCTCGCCGCGGTGTGCGTGTCGATCGCCTGCTGGATCAGGGTGACGGCGACGTCATGGACGTACCGCCGCTCGGCGGCCTCGGCGGCCCGCAGCGCGTAGTCGACGGCGAGCGGGGCGTCGGACGCGCTGCCCGAGCGGGCGAAGTGGTGGGCGAGCGCCGCGAGTTCCCCGGGGCGGTGGTGGCGCAGCAGCCGGGCGACGCGGGCGTGCAGCCGGGAGCGCCGGGCGCCGGACAGGTCGGCGTACACGGTGTCGCGGACCAGGGCGTGCACGAACCGGACGTGCCCGGCGCGGGGTTCGGTCAGCAGGTCGGCGGCGAGCGCGGCGTCGAGCCCTTCGAGGACCTCCTCCTCCGCCGCCTCGGCGCAGTCGACCAGCAGTGCGACCTCGGCCTCCAGTCCCAGCACGGCGGTGAGCCGGACGACGGACCGGGCGGCGGGAGGCAGCAGGGCGAGCCGTCGGCGCAGCACGTCCCGTACCCCCTGCGGGACCTCGGAGATCGCCACCAGCGCGCCCTCGTCGGCCAGCAGGCGGGCGCTCTCCAGGACGTAGAACGGATTCCCGCCGGTACGTTCGGCCAGTGCCGCGACGGTCGCCGGATCCACGGGCGCCCCGCAGACGGCGTCGACGAGGGTGGCGGTGTCCTGCGGCGGCAGCCCGCCGAGCGTGATCCGGTGCGGGGCGGCCGGGGCGAGCTGGGCGAGGGTCTTCAGCAGGTGCTCGCCGACCTCGGCGGGCCGGTACGCGGCGACGACGAGCAGCGGCACCCCGGTCACCGCGGCCGCCGCCTCGACCAGGGCGAGGGTCTCGGCGTCGGCGCGGTGCAGGTCCTCCAGCAGGACGGCGAGAGGGGTCTGCGCGGCAGCGGTACGCAGCCAGGCCGCGAAGGCGCGGTGCATGCGGAACCGGCCGGCGGTGGCCTCGTCACGGCCGGGCGCCCCGGGACGGTCGGTGGTCCCGTCGCGGCCGGCGTCGGGCGTTCCCTCCGGTTCCGGCAGCAGCACCGCCAGCTCACCGGACCGGACCGGGGGTACCTCACGGGCGAGTGCCCCGAGCGCCTCCACCCAGGCCCAGGCCGGCGGTGCGCCCTCGTACTCGGGGCAGCGGCCGATCACCACCAGCCAGCCGGACTGCCGCAGCCGGTCCGCCGCCCGGTCCAGGAACGCGGACTTGCCGGCCCCGGCCTCGCCCGTCACCAGCACGATCCCGCCGCCCCGCCGCGCGGCCCGTGCGGCCGTCGCCACCGCGCCCAGTTCGTTCGCCCGGCCCACGAACAGGGTGCGCCCGGCGTGCGCGGGCACGGCGGTGACCGGTTCGGGCACCGCGGCGCGCAGCACGTCCAGCCGCCCGTCGAGCACGGCCCGCTCCAGCTCCCGCAGGGCCGGTCCGGGGTCGCAGCCGAGTTCGTCACGCAGCACCGCGGTGGCGCGGCGCAGCGCCGTGAGCGCCTCGCCCTGCCGGTCGCAGGCCCAGTGCGCGAGGGCGAGCAGCCGCCAGCCCTCCTCGCGCAGCGGGCTGCTGAGGACCAGCGACTCGGCGTCGGCCGCGGCCTGGGCCGCACGGCCGGTGCGCAGATCGGCGGCCACGGCGAGTTCACGGGCCTCGGCGAACAATCCGGTCAGCCGGGCCACCTCCGCACCGGCCCACTCCTCGTCGGCGTGCTCGGCGAAGGCGGGACCCCGCCACCAGCCGAGCGCCTCGGCGAGCAGCCGCCGGGCCTCCTCGGCGGGCGCGGTGCGGGCCCGCCCGACCCAGCTCTCGAACCGCCAGGCGTCCACCGCGTCTTCGGCCAGCCGGAGCGCGTACCCGGGCGGGGCGGTGACCAGGACCGTGGCCGGGGCCCGCGGCGGCCGGTCCGGCTCCAGGGAGCGGCGCAGGTTGGACAGGTAGGCGTGCAACGACGCGGTGGCCTTGGCCGGCGGCTCGCCCCGCCACAGCGCGTCCGCCATCCGCTCGACCGGTACGACACCGCCCCGGGCCGCGATCAGCAGCGCCAGGACGGCACGCTGCCGCGGAGCACCCAATTCGACCGGTGTCCCGTCGACTTCGGCGCCCAGAGGGCCCAGGACTCGCAAACACAGCACGGCGCGGGAATCTACCCGAGCGGCGCGTCGATCCCGTCAACGGACGATAAACGCGGCACGTACGGAACCGCCCGGCCACCCCGCCAAGCCGGCCGCCAAGCGTACGCCAAGAGGGGGGCGCCACGCTGGGCGGCCGACGCAGACATCTGATCGTTGGAGCAAGCGAGCGTGTCCCTCAACAGCAGCCATGACGCCCCGGCCACCACCGGGCGTCCCCATGTCCACGAAATGGTCGTGGTCCACCGGGTCTTCCGCCGGGAGGCGGCACTCCTGCCCCGCCTGGTGCGCACCGTGCCCGAAGGCGACACGGCCCGCGCGGCCCGGGTCCGCGCGGTCCTGGACGACTACATGACGGGCCTGCACCATCATCACCATGCCGAGGACGAGCTGATCTGGCCGCTGCTGCGCTCCCGGGCGGCGCACGACGAGGCGCTGGTGGAGCGGATGACCGAACAGCACGAGGCGATCGACCGCACCCTGGCGGCCGTGGCCGAGTGGGCGCCCCTGTGGGAGCGGTCCGCCGACCGGATACCCGGCGAGGAACTCGCCCTTGCCCTGGACGCCCACCGCACCGCGCTGCTCGCCCACCTCGACGAGGAGGAGCGGTCCGTACTGCCGCTGGTCGCCGAGCATCTGACCGTCGCCGAATGGGACCTGGTCGGACAGCGCGGCATGCAAGGACTGCCGAAGAACAAGCGGCTGCTCGCCCTCGGGGCGATCCTGGAGGAGGCGACACCCGAGGAGAGCGCCTACTTCCTCGGCAAGGTCCCGCTCCTCGGCCGGCTGCTGTGGCGGGCCGTCGGCCGTCGCCAGTACGAGGCCCTGTGCCGGACCATGCGCGCACCGTTGGCCGGTGAGTAGACCGGTGACCGTACTCGGCTCCGCTCCGCTCGACGTCCTGGACGCCTACCGCACCTGCGAGTTCGCCACCCTGGGCCGCGACGGCACGCCCCTGGCCTGGCCGACGGCCGTGTGGCGGCGTCCGGACGGGACACTGCTGCTCAGCACGTCGCTGGCGTTCGCGCAGAAGGCGCTGAACATCCGCCGGGACCCGCGGGTGGCCCTGCTCTTCTCCGACCCCACCGGCAGCGGTCGTACGGAGCCCCCGCAGATCTTCGTCGGCGGACTCGCCGAGTGCCCCGACGAGATCATGACCGGGACCCGGGGCGCCGAGGACTACTGGCGGATGCTGTTCGAACGGCAGCCGCACAGCAGGTCGTACCTCCTGCCGCCGATGCGGCCGCTGATGGACTGGTACTACCTGCGCCTGCTGATCACCGTGACGCCCCGACAGGTCGTGCTACGGCCGCAGTTGCCCGCGCCCGACGCGCCGGCGGCGACGCCGGCGCAGGCACCGGCGCGGGACGGCGGGCTGGTGGGTGCCGCGCAGCTCGCCCGGTTCCCGACGGCCGTGCTGGCCGCCCGCGACGCCTCCGGCGCGCCGGTGCTGGCCCGGACCCGGCCCCGGCCCACGGCCGACGGCTTCGCCGTGGACGTGCCCGCCGACTGCGCGGCGGCACCGGGCCCCGCCTCCCTCCTCGGGCACCGCCACGACGAGCGGCTGAACCACATGCACAACGCGCTCGTGCGCGGCGAACTGCGGGAGGGCGACGCGGGACCGGTACTGGTACCCGCCAAGGTGGTCGAGCCGATGGGCTCGGGCCGGGCGGGGGACGCGGTGAGCGTGCTGCGCGCCACGAGGCGGGCCACCGACCGTTACCTGTCCCGGCGCGGACTGCCCCGGCCCCGCGTCCAGTGGCAGGAGTTCAGGTCACTGGCCCGGGACGCGCGCCGGACCTGACCCCGCGGGTGCCCCTCGGCACGCGGACGCGACGCAGCTGACGTCCGCGGTCGGCAGCCGGCCGGTCCCGAAGTGGGCCCCGACCGTCGCGTCGCCGCAGTCGCCGCCGTACCCGCCGAGCACCGCGGGCCGGTCCCGGGGGCGACGGCCGGGGCGGACGCAGAGAGGTTGCCGTGCGCCCTCCCGCCAGACTGTGGCCCCCGGCCGCGTCGACGTATGGCCGTCTCCCGGCTACGCCGACCGGCACTGTGCGCGCCGTTTCTCCAGGAACCTGCGTTCCGCGGCGTTCGCCACCGACTCCAGGGCCCGTCCGTACGCTTCGGCCGCCTCCCCCAACCGCCCGGCGCGCCGCAGCAGATCCGCCCGGGTGGCGGGCAGCAGGTGGTAACCGGCCAGTTCGCCCTCCGCCTCCAGTTCCGCCACCAGGGCGAGCCCGGCCTCGGTGCCCTCGGCCATGCCCACCGCGACCGCGCGGTTGAGCCGGACCACGGCCGAGGGGACGAACCGCTGGAGTTCGCCGTACAGCCCCGCGATGTCGGCCCAGTCGGTGTCGGCGGCGGTCGCCGCGGTGGCGTGACACGCCGCGACGGCCGCCTGGATCTGGTACGGGCCGGGGCGGCTGCGGCGCAGGGCGCCCGCGAGCAGCGCCACGCCCTCGTCGATCTCGGCCCGGTCCCATGCCGTGCGGTCCTGGTCCTCCAGGGTCACCAGGTCGCCGGTCGCGTCCACCCGGGTCTCCCGGCGGGCGTCGTGCAGCAGCAGAAGCGCCAGCAGGCCGGTGACCTCCGGTTCGTCGGGCATCAACCGGGCCAGCAGCCGGGCCAGCCGGACGGCTTCGGCGCACAGCCCGGCGCGGATCAGGTCCGTGCCGCCGCTGGCCGTGTAGCCCTCGTTGAACAGCAGGTACAGCACGCCGAGGACGCCCGTGGTGCGTTCGGGCAGGAGGTGCGCTGGCGGCACCCGGTACGGGATCCCGGCGTTGCGGATCTTCCGCTTGGCCCGCACCAGGCGCTGCGCCATCGTCGCCTCCGGGACCAGGAAGGCGCGCGCGATCTCGGGCGTGGTCAGCCCGGCGAGGGTGCGCAGGGTCAGCGCGACCCGCGCCTCGACGGACAGGGCGGGATGGCAGCAGGTGAAGATCAGCCGCAGCCGGTCGTCCGCCACCCCGCTGTCGTCCCCGTCGTGATCGGGGTCGTACGGCCCCTCGTCCCGCGTCACCGCCGCCTCCCGCAGCTTCGCCGCCCCCACCGCCTCCCGGCGCAGCACGTCCAGGGCGCGGTTGCGGGCGGTCGTGGTGAGCCAGGCCCCGGGGCGGCGCGGCACTCCGTCGCGCCGCCACCGTTCCAGGGCCTGGGCGAAGGCGTCCTGCGCGCACTCCTCGGCGAGGTCCCAGTCGCCGGTCACCCGGATCAGGGTGGCGACGATCTGGGCCCACTCCTCGCGGAAGGCCGCGGAGACGGCCTCCTCGACCTCGTCAAGGGGACTCACGTGGCGTTCACTCCCAGACCGGCCGTACCTCCACCGAGCCGCCGGCGAGCGCGGCGGGGTGCCGGGAGGCGAGCGCGACGGCCTCGTCGAGATCGGCGACCTCGATGATGTCGACGCCCGCGACGTACTCCTTGGTCTCGGCGAACGGCCCGTCGCTCAGCAGCACCTCGTCGCCCCGGACGCGCACGGTGGTGGCGTCGGCGGCGGGCCGCAGCCGGGCGCCGCCCTTGACGACGTCACGACTGCGGACCTCCCGGATGTACGAGGCGAAGCGCGGGTCCTCGGCGATCTCGGCGGGGCTGAGCTCCGTGCCGCCGACCGGGGTGCAGATGAACAGCACGTACTTCATGACCGCTCCTTCCGGTCCGCGCCGCCGAGCGGGACCGAGACGTGCTCGTGGGCGATGACCCAGCCGAAGCCGGTGTCCCGGTAGCCGGTGGTGACCCGGACGAGCCGGTCCAGGGGCTCCCCGGTCACGCGGGTGCCGTGGATCCGGACGAGGGCGTGGCTGAAACAGCTGCTCTCCCCGGGCCGCACCGTGAGCCGGCGCACCTCGCGGTGCACGGGCCCCGCGAGGGCGGCGAACCACGCCTCGGCCTGCTTGCGGACCTCGGCGGTCCCCGACCGCGCCTCGACGTCGGCGGGCCCGAAGAGTTCCGCGTCGGGCGCGTAGCAGGCCGTCAGCCGGTCGACGTCCCGCTCGCGCGCGGCCGCGGTCAGCTCGGCGTCGATCCGGCGGACGGCCGTCCCGGCGTCCTCCATGAGGTCCTCGTCCCAGAACGGCCGCACCTCCATCGCCCCGACGGTGGCCACCGGATGCGCGGCGGCGATGCGTACCGCCTCCTCCAGGCTGCCGCAGTCGACGACGTCGAACCCGGCGACGTACTCCTTCGTCTCCGCGAACGGTCCGTCGGTCCGCAGCACCTCACCGTCCCGCACCCGCACGGTGACCGCCGTGTCCGGCAGCCGCAGCCGGTGCCCGTACAGCCGGGTCCCGCCGCGCACGCCGTGCTCCTCCACCCAGGGCTCGACCGGCGCCATCGCGGAGGCGTCGGCGGTGTCGTCGCCGCAGACCAGCAGCATGTACTTCATCGTTCCTCCCAGTGCTCGAAAGCTTCCTACACCCCACCGACGAACGGCGCCGGGCGGAATCGACACCACGACCGCAGGAATTCCCCGAGCGGTGGTCCTACCCCTGCGCCCACATCCCGTGTCCCCGGCCCAGGACTCCCCGCGGGTCGTGGACGCTCTTGGCCTCGGCCAGCGTCTCCCACCGGCTGCCGTAGTGCTCCCGCCAGTCCGCGGGGGACATCGGCAGCGCGTTGACCGGGTAGGCGACGCCCCCCTGTGCCCGCGCGTACGCGTACGCCGTGCGGTTCGCGGCCACCATCGGGCCGGCCGTGCCCGGGGCCGCCGTGCGCAGCAGCGCGAACAGGAGGACGATCTCGCCTCGCGGACGGCGGAACAGCGGCGCGCGCAGGGTGCCGGTGAGCAGGGGGTAGAGCAGGACCAGGCCGTTCTCGCGCAGGTCCTGGAAAGCGGGGTCGGCGAGGATGCCGGTGACCACGGACGCGGCGGTGTCCTCGGGGAGCAGCAGGTTGAGCCAGGGGTGCGGGTACAGCCACTCACCGGTCGCCCGCAGGAGCTCCTCGTCGGTGGCGACCCGGTTCGCGAACTCGGCGTAGCCGAGGTCCTCGGTCTCGGCCGAGTCGAAGGACAGGCCGCGCAGGAGCATGTCGTCGTCGGGAGCGCTCGCCTCCCGGTGGGCGGCCACCGCCTCGATCATGTGGGTCCAGCCGCCGGGCGCAGGGCGGACCTGACCCTCCAGATGGGCGAAGCGCCGGTCCGTGGCCAGCAGGCGCTGGTCGGAGAGGTAGCCGTCCAGGCCGGGGTAGTACAGGCAGTAGCGGCGGACCCGGGTGGGCGCGGGGGACAGGCGCAGGGTGGCCCGGACGATGACGGCCACCTGGCCGAGGCCCGCAAGCACCGCGTGGAAGAGGGCGCCGTGCCGGTCCCGCGAGCAGACCACGTGCTCCCCGGCCCCGGTCACCACCTCCAGCTCCAGCACCGAGTCCGCCACCAGCCCGTGCCGGTGGCTCGCGCCGCCGAGACCGCCCGCGCTCAGCACACCGCCCACGCCCGCGCCCAGGTAGTCGGTGAGGACGGGCGGGGTCAGCCCGAACGGGAGGCTCGCCGCGAGCACGTCCCGCCACAGCGCCCCCGCCCGCACCTCGACCCGGTCGCCGGTGACCGGTCCGACGGCGTTCAGCTCACCCAGGTCGAGGACGATCCCGCCCGGCGCCTGTCCCTGCCCGTACAGGGAATGGCCGCCGGACCGCGCCGCCACCGGGATGCCGTGCCGGCCGGCGTACGCCAGCGCGTCCCTGATCCCGGCGGCCGACCGGGGCCGCAGCACGCCCAGCGGCGGGGAGTGCACGAGACCTCCGAAGTCCGCTGCCGCTTCCCGGAGCGTCTCCGGGCGGGTGTCCAGCAGGTCCACGAATCCGGCGGAGGCAGACACGACACGGTCCGACGACGTCACGCGGCACGCTCCCAGAAGGCATCGGTCGACAGGGCGGCACCCATTCTCGCGGCGGGGGCGTCACACGGGCGCCGTTTCGCGCAACGCGGCCGGGGCACGACGGAGGGTTTACCGCGGCGAATCCCGGAGAGCAGCGTCTCCGGAACAGTGCCCCCCGTCCCGGGCCCGGCGCCTGTCCGTCCCGTCCCCCGGTCGCTCCGCGGAGCGTACGTTCATGTGAGAGGTGTTCTGGTCTGTCCGGCCCCCGCGAGCCAGCAACCCCAACCGCCGACGCGTCACCCACGAGCCCGGCGCACCGGCCGACGGCCCCACCACCGACCACGGGCAACAGCCCGCCGGTGGCAGCCCGGGGCGGCCCACCGGTCGCGAAGCGGGACGCCTACTTCGACAACGCGAAGTACCTGGCGATCGTGCTGGTGGCCGTCGGGCACGCCTGGGAGCCGCTGCGCTCGGACAGCCGCACCGTCACCGCGCTCTACACGTTCGTGTACGCCTTCCACATGCCGGCCTTCATCATCATCTCCGGCTACTTCTCCCGCGGCTTCGACGCGAGCCCGGCCCGCGTCCGGCGGCTGGTCACCGGCGTCGTCGTGCCCTACGTCGTCTTCGAGGTCGCCTACACCCTCTTCACCCGGTGGAGCGACCACGCCCCGGACCGGGACATCAGCCTGCTGAACCCGCTGTACCTGACCTGGTTCCTGGCGGCCCTGTTCATCTGGCGGCTGACGACCCCGATCTGGCGCCGGCTGCGGTGGCCGCTGCCGGTCGCGCTCGCCGTCGCGACGCTGGCGAGCGTCTCGTCGTCCATCGGCGGCGACCTCGACCTCCAGCGGGTGCTGCAGTTCCTGCCCTACTTCGTGCTCGGTCTGTCCCTGCGGCCCGAGCACTTCGGCCTGCTGCGCCGCTGGAGCGTGCGGCTGTGCGCCGTACCCGTGGCCGCGGCGGCCCTCGCCGTCGCGTACTGGTCGGTGCCGCACCTGGGCTACCGCTGGTTCTTCCACCGGGACAGCGCCCAGCAACTCGGCGTGCCCGCCTGGTACGGGCCCGTCATGACCTTCGCCACCTTCGGCTGCTCCCTGCTGCTGGTCGCCTGCTTCCTCGCCTGGGTGCCGGGCCGCCGCACCTGGTTCACCGTCCTCGGCGCCGGCACGCTCTACGGCTACCTGCTGCACGGCTTCGTCGCGCAGGCCGCCAAGCCCGCCCACTGGTACGCCCCGTCCTGGATGCACGGCCCCCTCGGCGCGGTGACGGTGACCCTCGTCGCCGCCGTCGTGGTGACCCTGCTGTGCACCCCACCGGTGCGCCGGGTCTTCCGGTGCGTGATGGAGCCCGGGATGCGGTGGGCGTTCCGGACCGGGGACGGCCAGGACGGCCGAGTGGCCCAGGACGGGCGGCGAAACGCCGCGCGGGTCCTTCCCGGGAGCCGCTGAAGCGGCGAACATGCCGCACCATGGACATTCTGCTCATCGCCAGCGCGTTCAACAGCCTGTCCCAGCGGATCCACGCCGAACTGACCGACCTCGGCCACCAGGTGGACGTCGCTCTGGCGGTCCGGGGCCCGGACGCCGTCCGCGCCGCCGTCCGCGCACGGCGCCCGGAGCTGATCATCGCGCCGATGCTGAGGACGGCCCTGCCCGACGACGTCTGGCAGCGGCACACCTGCCTCATCGTGCACCCGGGACCGCTCGGCGACCGGGGCCCCTCCTCCCTCGACTGGGCGATCGCCGAGCAGGCCCCCACCTGGGGGGTGACCGTCCTGCAGGCCGAGGCCGCGATGGACGCGGGCGCCGTCTGGGCGAACGAGCCGTTCGAGGTGGCGCCGGTCGGCAAGAGCGACCTCTATCGCAACGAGGTCGCCGACGCCGCCGTCACCGCCGTCCACCGGGCCGTACGACGGTACGCGGACGGCTCGTACAAGCCGCTGCCGCAGAGTGATCCGGCGATCCGCTCCCGGGTGGTCTGGCGTGACGTCTTCACGCAGGAGCGGCGGCGGATCGACTGGAGGGCCGACGACACGGACACGGTGGTGCGCAAGCTGCGCGGGGCGGACTCGCAGCCGGGGGTGCTGGACGAGATCCGCGGCCGGGAGGTGTTCCTGCACGGCGGCCACCCCGAGGGCGAACTGCGCGGCGTCCCCGGCGAGTTGCTGGCGACGCGGGCGGGCGCGGTGTGCCGGGCCACCCGCGACGGCGCCGTGTGGATCCCGGAGCTGCGCCCCCGCAGGAACTCCGGCGACCCGGCCCCCTTCCGCCGCCCCGCGGCCGACGTCCTCGCCGACCCGGCGCTCCCGCAGAGCCCCGCCCCGCTGGAACCGGCCCCCGGCCGCCGCACCTGGAACGACATCCGCTACCGGCAGCACGGCGACGTCGGACTCGTCACCTTCTCCTTCCCGGGCGGCGCCATGAGCACGGACCACTGCCGCAGGCTGCTCGCCGCCTACGAGTACGCCCTGGCCCGGCCCACCCGGGTCCTCGTGCTCGGCGGCCGGCGCGACTTCTTCTCCAACGGCATCCACCTCAACGTCATCGAGGCCGCCCCGGACCCGGCCGTGGAGTCCTGGGCCAACCTCAACGCCATGGACGACCTGGTCGAGGCCGTGCTGCGGACCACCGACCGGCTGGTGGTCGCCGCACTCGGCGGCAACGCGGCGGCCGGCGGCGTCATGCTCGCCCTCGCCGCCGACGAGGTCTGGTGCCGTTCCGGCGCCGTCCTCAACCCGCACTACCGGCGGATGGGCCTGTACGGGTCGGAGTTCTGGACGTACTCGCTGCCGCGCCGGACCGGAGCGGAGACCGCCCGGCGGCTCACCGAGGAGGCGCAGCCGGTGAGCGCCGTGACGGCCGCCCGGCTCGGGCTCGTCGACCGGCTGGTACCGGTGCCCGCCCAGGACTTCACCGCCGAGGTCGAGCGCCTGGCCGCCGCCCTCGCCGGCGCCCCGGACCTCGACCGGCGGATCGCCGCCAAGGCCGAGGCCCGCCGGGCGGACGAGGAGGCCCGCCCGCTCGCCACGTACCGCGCGGAGGAGCTGGCCCGGATGCACGCCCTGTTCTTCGACTCCGGCGCCGCCTACCACGTGCTGCGCTCGGACTTCGTCCGCAAGGTCCCCGGCGGCGCACGGTGACCCGGCTGCTGGTGGCCGGCGTCGGCAACATCTTCCTCGGCGACGACGCCTTCGGACCGGAGGTGATCCGCGCCCTGGCCGACCGCCCCCTGCCGTCCGGGGTACGGGTGCGGGACTTCGGCATCCGGGGCATGGACCTCGCCTACGAACTGCTCGACGGCTGGACGGTCGCCGTCCTCGTGGACGCGGCGGCCCGCGGTGAACGCCCCGGCACACTCTCCCTGATCGAGCCCGAACCGCCCGTCGGGGCCCCGGCGGCCGTGCCCGAGGCACACGGCATGGACCCGGCGAAGGTGCTCGCCCTCGCCGCCCACCTCGGCGACGAACCCCTGCCCCGCGTCCTCGTCCTCGCCTGCGAACCGGGCGAGCTGCCGCGCGGCGACGAGGACATCGCCCCCGGTCTCAGCGCACCCGTGCGGGACGCGGTCGGGCAGGCGGTCGCCGCCCTGCACACCCTCGTCCCGGCACTGCTCGGGGATCCGTCGGCCACACCCGCGTTGGCCCGCCCGGAGGAATCCGCGCCCCCCGCCACGGCCGGTCGCCCGGCGACAGCCACCACGGGCGCGGAGGATCGCTGAGTACCGCCACGGGGCGAACCTCGCCCGCCGCGGCGCCGCCGGACCAGGACGGAACCCACCGCTTGGCCGGTCCTGCCCCCACCCCAGCGACCGAGGAGCGGATCGCCCATGTGTCAGTCGGAGGAGGTCACCCGAGCCGTCCTGGCCAGGAACGACGGCCTGGCCGCAAGCCTGCGCGACGACCTGACCGCCCGCGGGGTGAGCGTGCTGAACCTGCTCTCCAGCCCCGGCAGCGGCAAGACCGAACTGCTCGGCCGGGTATTGGCGCGGGCGCTGGAGCGGGACGTCCCCGTCGCCGCCTTCACCGCCGACCTCGCGACCGAGAACGACGCGACGCGCCTGGCCCGCTCGGGGGCTCCGGTGAAACAACTGCTCACCGACGGGCTGTGCCATCTGGAGGCCCGTCAGGTCCGCGGGCACCTGGAGGGCTGGCTGCCGCCGGACACCGCGCTGCTGTTCGTGGAGAACGTCGGCAACCTCGTCTGCCCCGCCTCCTACGACCTCGGCGAACACCTGCGGATCGTGCTGATGGCGGTGACCGAGGGCGAGGACAAGCCCGCGAAGTACCCCACCGCCTTCGGCTCCGCGCACCTGGTGGTGCTCACCAAGACCGACCTCGCGGGACCGGCCGGATTCGACGGGACCGCCTTCGCCGACCAGGTACGGCGGGTCAACCCCGGGGTGGAGATCGTCCCCACCTGCGCCCGTACCGGTGAGGGCGTCGAGGCACTGCTCGACCGGGTGCTCGCCGTCCGGGACGGCGCCCCCGCGCACCGGCCGCCGCTCGCCCCGCACCCGCACGGCCACAGCCACGCCCCGACCGCCCCGTGACCGCGCCCACCACCACGTCGGCGGCCGTCCGCCGGCGCGTCACGGTACGCGGGACCGTACAGGGCGTCGGCTTCCGCCCCTACGTCCACCGGCTGGCCGCCGCCCTCGGCCTCACGGGCTTCGTCGGCAACACGGCGCACGGGGTGTGCATCGAGGTCGAGGGCCCGGCGGCGGACGTCGAGCGGTTCTGCGGGCGGCTCGCGGACGAGGCGCCGCCGCTGGCCACCGTGACCGCCGTGGCCGTCGAGGAGACGCCCGCCACCGGCACGGACCCCGGCTTCACGATCCGGGCCACCGAGCAGTCCGCCCCGGGCCGCACCCTGCTCCCGCCCGACACCGCGACCTGCGCCGAGTGCCTGCGCGAACTCGCCGACCCGGCCGACCGCCGCCATCGGCACCCCTTCATCACCTGCACCCACTGCGGGCCCAGGTTCACCGTCGCCACCGCGATGCCCTACGACCGCGCGGTCACCACCATGTCCGCCTTCGCCATGTGCCCCGAGTGCGCCCGGGAGTACGAGGCCCCCACCGACCGCCGCTTCCACGCCCAGCCCGTGGCCTGCCCCGACTGCGGTCCCCGGCTGCGCCTGGTGCCGGCCGCGGGGAGCGGAGTGAGAGCGGCTCGCGACGGTGACGCCCTCTCGCAGGCGCGAGAACTGCTCGCCGCCGGGCGGATCCTCGCCGTCAAGGGGATCGGCGGCTACCACCTGGCCTGTGACGCCTCCGCCGCCCACGCCGTCGACACCCTGCGCACCCGCAAGGCGCGCGGCGACAAGCCGTTCGCCGTGATGTGCGCGGACCTCGCCGAGGCCGAGCGGATCGCCGAGGTCGGCCCGGCCGAGCGCGCCGCCCTCACCAGCCCCCGCCGCCCCATCGTCCTCCTGCGTCCCAGGCGGGGCGTCAGGCTGGCGCCGGGCGTCTGCCCGGGCAGCCCGCACCTCGGCGTGATGCTGCCCTACACCCCCGTCCACACCCTCCTGCTCGGCCTGCCCGGCGACCCGTCCGGCCCCCGCGTCCTCGTCATGACCAGCGGCAACCGCTCGGGCGAGCCCATCGTCACGGACGACGACGAGGCGCTGACCCGGCTGTCCGGGCTGGCCGACGCCTGGCTCGCGCACGACCGGCCCATCGCCTCGCCCTGCGACGACTCCCTGCTGCGGATCCGCGCCGACGGCACCGAACAGGTCCTGCGCCGCTCCCGCGGATACGTGCCACGCCCACTGCGGCTGCCGGTGCCCGTGCGGCCCGCGCTCGCGGTGGGCGGCGACCTGAAGAACGCGCTCTGCCTCGGCGAGGGCGACCTCGCCTGGTTCGGCCCGCACATCGGCGACATGGGCGACCTGGCCACCCTGGAGGCCGCCGCCGCGGCGGAGCGGCACCTGCGCCGGCTGACCGGCGTCCGCCCCGAACTGGTCGCCGCCGACCGGCACCCCGGCTACCACTCGTCCGCCTGGGCCCGCCGCCGCAGCGCGCGACTCCCCTCGTCGACACCGGTGTTCGTGCAGCATCACCACGCCCACACCGCCTCCGTCATGGCCCAGGCGGGCCTGGACGGCACCACCCCCGTCATCGGCGTCGCCTTCGACGGCACCGGTTACGGCGACGACGGCACCGTCTGGGGCGGCGAGGTGCTCGTCGCCGACTACACCGGCTACCGCCGCCTCGCCCACCTCGCCCCGGCCCCGCTGCCCGGAGGGGACGCCGGGGTGGCCAACCCGTGCCGGACGGCGCTGGCCCGGCTGTGGGCGGCCGGCCTGCCGTGGGACCCGGACCTGCCCAGCGTGTCCGCCTGCACGGCCGAGGAACTCAGGCTGCTGGAACTCCAGTTGGCGAGCGGAGTCGGCTGCGCGACCACGTCGAGCATGGGCCGGCTCTTCGACGCGGTGTCGTCCCTCGCGGGCGTGTGCCACCGCGCGGGCTACGAGGCCCAGGCGGCCCTGGAGCTGGAGGCCCAGGCCTGCCTGGCCTGGGACCTGGACACCGCCGCGTACCCGTTCGGCGACCGCTTCGACCCGGCCCCCGCCCTGCGCGCGCTCCTCACCGACCTGCGGCGCGGCACCCCGGTACCGGTGATCGCGGCCCGCTTCCACCGGGGCCTCGCCCACACCGTCGCCGCCCTCTGCCGACGGGCCCGCCGGGACACCGGACTGGACACCGTCGCCCTCACCGGCGGGGTCTTCGCCAACGCACTGCTGGAGAGCGCGAGCGCCGAACTGCTCCGCGACGACGGCTTCACGGTTCTCCTGCACGGCGAGGTCCCGCCGAACGACGGCGGGCTGGCGCTCGGGCAGCTGATGGTCGCGGCCCACGGACGGCCCGGCCACGAGGGACGGAAAACAGCCCGCTACGAGACGGAGTGACCCATGTGTTTGGCAGTGCCCGGCAGGGTTGTGAGCATCGACGCCACCGCCGATCCGCTCACCGGCCTGATCGACTTCGGCGGGGTGCAGAAACAGGCGTGCCTGGAGTACGTGTCCGACGTGCGGGTGGGGGAGTACGTGATCGTCCACGTCGGCTTCGCCCTGCAGCGGCTCGACGAGGAGTCCGCCCTGGCCTCCCTCAAGCTCTTCGAGGAACTAGGTCTCCTGGAGGAGGAGTTCGGCGACGCCTGGCGGCAGGCCGCCCAGCAGGCGGAGGGGAACGAGGCGCGGTGAAGTACATCGACGAGTTCAACGACCCCCAGCTGGCGCGCCGGCTGCTGGACGAGATCCGCGCCACCGCCACCCGGCCCTGGGCCCTGATGGAGGTGTGCGGCGGTCAGACCCACTCGATCATCCGGCACGGCATCGACCAACTCCTCCCGCAAGAGGTCGAGTTGATCCACGGGCCGGGCTGCCCGGTCTGTGTGACGCCACTGGAGTGCATCGACAAGGCGCTGGAGATCGCCGCCCGCCCCGACGTGATCTTCTGCTCGTTCGGCGACATGCTCCGGGTGCCCGGCACCGACCGGGACCTGTTCCGGGTCAAGGGCGACGGCGGTGACGTCCGGGTGGTGTACTCCCCGCTGGACGCGCTCCACCTGGCCGTCCGGCACCCGCAGCAGCAGGTCGTCTTCTTCGCCATCGGCTTCGAGACCACCGCCCCCGCCAACGCCATGGCCGTCCACCAGGCCAAGCGGCTCGGCCTGACCAACTTCAGCCTGCTGGTCTCCCACGTGCGGGTCCCCCCGGCCATCGAGGCCATCATGACCGCGCCCAGCTGCCGGGTGCAGGGCTTCCTGGCCGCCGGGCACGTGTGCAGCGTGATGGGCATGGGCGAGTACCCGGAGCTGGCCGAACGGCACCGGGTCCCCATCGTCGTCACCGGCTTCGAACCGCTCGACATCCTGGAGGGCATCCGGCGTACCGTCCGCCAGCTGGAGAACGGCGAGCACCGGGTGGAGAACGCCTACCCCCGGGCCGTGCGCGAGGGCGGCAACCCGGCCGCCGTCCGCATGATCGAGGAGGTCTTCGAGGTCACCGACCGCTCCTGGCGCGGCATCGGCCGGATCCCCGGCAGCGGCTGGCGGCTCAGCGAGGCCTACCGGGCGTACGACGCCGAGCACCGCTTCGACGTCACCGGCATCCGCACCGAGGAACCCGCCGAATGCCGGGCCGGCGAGGTCCTGCAGGGGCTCATCAAGCCCACGGACTGCGCGGCCTTCGGCACCACCTGCACCCCCCGCACCCCGCTCGGCGCCACCATGGTCTCCAGCGAGGGCGCCTGCGCCGCCTACTACCTGTACCGCCGGATGTCCGAACCGGCGCCCGTGCGCGAGGAGATGAACCCCGTTGGCTGAACAGACCGTGGTCGACCCGGCGAACTGGAGCTGCCCCGCACCGATCCGGGACCAGCCGGTCGTGGTGATGGGCCACGGCGGGGGCGGCGCGCTCTCCGCCGAACTGATCGAACAGGTCTTCGCCCCCGCTTACGGCAACGCCCTGCTCGCCGGCCTGACCGACTCGGCCGTCCTGCACCTCGGCGGCGCCCGGCTGGCCCTGTCCACGGACTCCTACGTCGTACGGCCGCTGTTCTTCCCGGGCGGCTGCGTCGGCGACCTCGCCGTCAACGGCACCGTCAACGACCTGGCGATGAGCGGCGCCCGGCCCGCCTACCTCTCCGCCGCCTTCGTCCTGGAGGAGGGCGTGGCGCTGTCCGTCGTGGAACGCGTCGCACGGGCCATGGGCGCTGCGGCCGAGACGGCCGGGGTCACCATCGCCACCGGTGACACCAAGGTCGTCGAGGCCGGTCACGGGGACGGCGTGTACGTCACCACCGCCGGGGTCGGGCTGGTCCCCGAGCGGGTGGACATCCGGCCGCAGCGGGCCAGGCCCGGGGACGCCGTCATCGTCAGCGGGCCGATCGGCCTGCACGGCGTCGCCGTGCTGAGCGTGCGCGACGGGCTGGAGTTCGGCGTCGAGATCGCCAGCGACACCGCTCCGCTGGCCGACCTGGTGGCGACCATGTTGGACGTCACCCCGGAGATCCACGTCCTGCGCGACCCCACCCGGGGCGGTCTGGCGGCCTCCCTCAACGAGATCGCCCGGGCCTCCGGGACCGGGGTGCGGCTCAGCGAGCGCGCCGTCCCCGTGCCGGACGCGGTCGCCAACGCCTGCGGCTTCCTCGGCCTGGACCCGCTCTACGTGGCCAACGAGGGCCGCCTCGTGGCCTTCGTACCGCCCGCCGACGCCGAGGCCGTGCTGGCGGCGATGCGCGCCCACCCGCAGGGAGCGGGCGCCGTGATCGTCGGGGAGTGCGTCGCCGAGCACCCCGGGATGGTGGTCATGGCCACCGGCCTGGGCGGCACCCGGGTCGTGGACCTGCCGCTCGGGGAGCAACTGCCCCGCATCTGCTGACCGGTCCGCCGACGAGGATCCCGCCCGCGCCGCCGCGCGCCGGCGGGGTCATTCGACGGCGGTGATCTCCAGTTCGCGGCCGCTGCGCAGCTCCGTGGCGGGCCGGTCGCAGCGCGGGCACCAGAAGAACGGCGGCATGCCCACCGCGAACTCCTCGGCGCACGGTGTGCACCAGGCCACCGCGGGCACCTCGTCCACCACCAGCCGGGCACCCGCGACGGCGGTGCCGTCGCGGGCCACCTCGAAGGCGAAGTCCAGGGCGTCGGGGACGACCCCGGACAGCTCGCCGACCCGGACGGTCACCGCGGTCACGCGGTCCGCGCCGTCCGCCCGGGCCCAGGCGTCGGCCTGCTCCACGATCGCGGTCGCGATCGACAGTTCGTGCACGTCCGGCTCACGGATACCGGCGACGGGCGCGCAGGCCCCCGGCGATGCGCCAGATCTTCATCTCGCGCATCATGCTGGGGATCTCGGTGACGAACAGCGTCAGGACCAGCGCGCCCACCACCGCGATCTCCGCGGTCAGCACGCGCTGGGCAGCCGTCCCTGTCCTTCTTCCTCTGGTCTTCACGCTTCCTCTGGTCTTCACGTGGGGGACTCCCTTGCTCTCGCTGGCCCGGCCCGGGATCGGGGTCATCCGGGCGGGATGTTCGGCATGACGTCCAGGAGGGCGTCATGGCGCTTCCAGTGGATGTTGGTCGAGCGCCGCGCGTCTGCGGTGCCGTCCTGGTGGTGTCCGGTCTGCTTCTTGTAGGGGCCCTCGTTGCCCTGGTGCATGCCGGGCACGTGGGACGGGGTGTCGGGCCGCGCCTGGGGGCGGCCGACTCTGATGTTGCCCATGGTGTTCTCTCCTTCCTAGGACCGTTCGGTGAGCTCCTCGAAGAAACGGGCCACGGCCGGCCACATCCGGCCGCCGCCGGACAGGCCCCGCCATTCCCGGCGCACCACGGCGAGCATGCGGTAGCAGTCGTCGACCGGTGCGATCCAGTGGTGGTCGAGGCCGTGCACGGTGTTGACCAGCAGGGCCTCGACATCGGGGGTCAGACCGGCCAGGGGCGGACAGCCGGCGACCGCCCGCTGCCAGGCCGCCGCGTCCACCTCCCAGCGCATGGCACCCGCCGGGCTCGGCCCCTGGGCGGTGACCGAGCCGTCGGCGCGCGGTACGAAGAAGACCAGGCCGACCGGGACCCCGAGGGCCGCCGTGTCCACCTTCCCCAGGCGGACCCGGCGGGTCGGGATCAGCCGGAACTGCCCGTCGTCGGTGCCCTGGTGGCCGTCGGCGAACAGCACCGAGCAGGGCCGGCAGGCGCAGCGGACCTGGTCCTGACCGGTGTCGTACAGGTGCGGGTGGTCCGCGGCCACCGGGGCGGCGCACAGGTCGCACTCCTCCGTCCGTGCCGTCGGCCGGTGGTCGGCGGCGGAACGGACGAGGCGGGCCAGGGCTCCGTCGGCGGTCACCGTGCCTCCTGCGGCCGGTGCAGGGCGTCCAGAGGGACGAAGGCGGGCGCCGGGGCCTCGGCCACCGGCTCCACGCCGGCCAGCTCCGGGGCCGCGGCGAGCACGGCCTCCCGGACCGCGTCGGTCACCTCCGTGGTACCTCCGCCGCACCCGGAGCCGCAACCGCCGCCCGAGGCCAGCCGCACCCGGCCCACCTCGCCCTCCACCCCGGCCCACTCGACGTCGCCGCCGCGCTCGCGCACCGCCGGGCGCAGCCGCTCCACCGCACGGGCGGCCCGGCGCTCGGGTGCGTCGGGGTGGATGTCGTGCAGCACCAGGAGGTGGTCGAGGAGTTCGTCGTCGGCGAGTGACGCGGCCAGCGGCGGGTCCGCCCGGTCGAGGACGCGGGCGAGCGCCTCGCCGTAGACCTCGATGAGCAGACGTACCGCCTCCACGGCCGAGCGGCCGGCCGGGCCCTGTGCGGTCTCCAGACCCTCCAGGAGGGTGTCGAGGCGGGCCAGCCGGGCCTCGACCTCCGGGCCGTCGAGCCGCCCGACGGCCTCAGCCATGGTTCGCCCCGTACGTCGGCGAGTGCGTGACGGTCAGGGTCTTCCCCTTGCCGGTGTACATGTGGACGCCGCACGGCAGACAGGGGTCGAAGCTGCGGACCGTGCGCATGATGTCGACGCCCTTGAAGTCGTCCGGGCCGTTCTCCTCGAAGATCGGCTGGCCCATCACGGCGTCCTCGTAGGGGCCGGGGGTGCCGAACTTGTCGCGGGGGCTGGCGTTCCACGGGGTCGGCGGGTAGGGGTGGTAGTTGGCGATCTTCTTGTCCTTGATCACCAGATGGTGGGAGAGGACCCCGCGCACGGCCTCGTGGAAACCGCAGCCGATCGCCTCGTCCGGGACCTCGAAGTCCTCGAACACCTTGGTGTCGCCGGAGCGCACCAGACCCATCGCCTCTTCCAGGAACTGCAGGGCCATGGCCGCCGCGTAGGCGACGAAGTACGGCCGGGCGCGGTCCCGTTCGAGGGTGTTGGACCACTTCGGGATCTTCCACTCCAGGGTGGTCTCCGGCAGGGACTCGCCCTTGGGCAGCGAGATCCGCACGCTGTGCCCGGTGGCCTTGATGTACGGCGTGTCCACGAGGCCGCTCAGCGCCGTCGACCAGAGCCGGGCCAGCGGCCCGCCGCCGGTGTCCAGGGCGAGGTGGTCGCCGGTGCGCCGGTCGAACCAGCGCGGGCTCATCACCCAGCTGTAGTTGCCCTCGAAGTCCCGCTTCTGCGGCACCGGGAGGGTGGTCTGGTTCCACGGGTGGCGCATGTCGACGGGGTTGCCGAGCGGGTCGTGCGTGACGAACGGGTCCTCGTTGACCCAGTCCTCGTAGAACGAGGAACCCAGCATGATCCTGAGGCCCAGGTTGATGTCGACCAGGTTGTTCGTGACCAGTTCGCCGTCGACCACGATGCCCGGGGTGACGTACATCGCCTTGCCCCAGCGGTCCATGTTCTCGTACCGGTAGTCGACGACCTTCGGGTCCTGCCAGGCGCCCCAGCAGCCCAGGAGGATGCGCCGCTTGCCCACTTCCTCGTAGCCGGGCAGCGCCTCGTAGAAGAAGTCGAAGACGTCGTCGTTCATGGCGACGGCCTTCTTCACGAAGTCGATGACGTGCATCAGCCGGCTGAGGTAGTCGGTGAACGCGGTCGGCTGCGGCATGGTGCCGACACCGCCCGGATAGAGCGTGGAGGGGTGGACGTGCCGGCCCTCCATGAGGCAGAACATCTCGCGGGTGGTCCGGGAGACCTTCAGGGCCTCCTTGTAGACCTCGCCCTCGAAGGGGTTGAAGGCCTTCATGATGTCGGCGATGGTCCGGTAGCCGTGGATGTCGCCGCGCGGTGCGTTGGTCTTCTGGGCGCGGGCCAGCACGCTCGGGTTGGTGGCCTTGACCATCTGCTCGCAGAAGTCCACGAAGACCAGGTTGTCCTGGAAGATCGTGTGGTCGAACATGTACTCGGCCGCTTCGCCGAGGTTCACGATGTGCTCGGCGAGCGGCGGCGGCTTCACTCCGTACGCCATCTGCTGGGCGTAGTCGGAGCAGGTGGTGTGGTTGTCGCCGCAGATGCCGCAGATGCGGGAGGTGATGAAGCCCGCGTCGCGCGGGTCCTTCCCCTTCATGAAGACGGAGTAGCCGCGGAAGAGGGAGGAGGTGCTGTGGCACTCCACCACCTCCCGGTTGGCGAAGTCGATCTTCGTGTAGATGCCCAGGTTTCCGATGATCCGGGTGATCGGATCCCAGGACATGTCCACGATCTGCGCGGGCTTGCGCCCCTTGTGCCGGGCCTCGGTTGTCATCGGCGTTCGCTGACCTTTGCTGTGGGGGACTGGGGTGGGGGGATTCGCCGTGGCGGGAGCCGTGACGCGTCAGGGGCGCCAGCGCGGGGCGTACCCGCTGGTGAGCTTGCGCTTGTTGTGGCGCCACTTGGGTTCGTGGTTGACCAGTTCGTTGGTGAAGCCGCGCAGCCGGCGGATGACCGCGCCGTACGGCTTGATGGCCAGCGAGGAGAGGGTGCCGCCGGGCGGCTCGTCCATGAACGGCATGAACGCGTCCGGGAAGCCCGGCATGGTGCAGCCGATGCAGATGCCGCCGACGTTCGGGCAGCCGCCGATCCCGGCCATCCAGCCCCGCTTGGGCACGTTGCAGTTCACGACCGGGCCCCAGCAGCCGGTCTTGACCAGGCACTTGGGCGAGTTGTAGTCCGCCGCGAAGGTCGCCTGCTCGTAGTAGGCGGCGCGGTCGCAGCCCTCGTGGACCGTCTTCCCGAACAGCCACTGCGGACGCAGCATGTGGTCCAGCGGCGGCGGGGGAGCGGTGCCGGCGGCGTGATAGAGCACCCAGACCAGGGTCTCCATGAAGTTCTCCGGCTGGACCGGGCAGCCGGGGATGTTCACCACGGGCAGTCCGCCCTGGGACCTGTAGTCCCAGCCCAGGTAGTCCGCGAGGCCCATGGAACCGGTCGGGTTGCCGGCCATCGCGTGGATGCCGCCGAAGGTGGCGCAGGTGCCGATCGCCACGACCGCCCAGGCCTTGGGCGCCAGTTGGTCGATCCAGGTGTTGATGGTCTGCGGCTCGCCCGTCTCCGGGTCGTTGCCGAACGACGTCCAGTAGCCGTCGCCCTCGATGATGTTCTGGTTCGGGATCGACCCCTCGATGACGAGGATGAACGGCGCCAGCTCGCCCCGCGCCGCGGCCCGGTAGGGCGCGAGGAAGTCCTCCCCGCCCAGGCTCGGCGAGAGCACCTTGTTGACCAGGTTGACCTTCGGGATCCCCGGGATCAGGCCCAGGACCAGGTCCTCGATGGACGGCTGGTCGGCGGCCGTCACGGAGACGGTGTCGCCGTCACAGCTCATGCCCTCGGAGATCCACAGGATGGTGATCTCGTCGAACCCCTTGCGTGCCTCGGCTCGGCTCGGTTCGCCGCCGACGGCGGTGGTGCCGCTTGTGGTGCTCATACGCTAGGCCTCCGATGGAGTGGGCCCCGGGGACGACGTGGTCGCCGTCTCTGGATCCGGGACGTCGGTGCCCCCGAGCGGCTCGACTTCGTCGGGCCGGAAGTAGTGGAAACGGCCGTACCAGCCGTGCAGTTCGGCCGCCGGATCGTCGTCCACGGTGACCGCGAGCCGGATGCTGCCGTCCACGTCGTGGAAGACGGCGGCCACGGTCGCGGTCCGGCCGACCAGGAACATGTCCTGGGCGTCGGCCCCCCGGCCCCGCGGACACAGCCGCACCGCCGAGCCACCCCCGACGCGCACACCGTCGACGAGGACCGTGTCGGTGGCGGGCGAGAACCCGTCGTCGCCACCCTCCTGCCACCACGCGGGGCGCGCGCCGGACGGCCCTTCGCCGTCCGCGGGAGTGAGTGAGCGGATCGCGCCGTGCAGGCGGCCGAAGACCTCCGGGGGCATGGTGTCCACCCGGTCGAGGATCTCGGCGGCCCTGGCGTCCGTGGCCCGGGCCTCCCGCTTCTCCTCGTCCGTCAGCAGCATCGTGCGCAGGGTGAGGATCTCGTCGATCTCACCGGCGTCGTGCAGGTCCCCGGGGCTCTCCGGGGCCACCTGCGGATGGTCGGGCAGGATGATCGGCGAGGAGAGCAGCAGGGGGGAGACCGCGCCGTCCGCGGGGGAGCCGGCCGGGGGCGGGCCGCCGAGCACCGGGAAGGTGAAGTCGTTGCGGCAGCTCCGGGCCGCCTCCTCGAGGTCCGGGCCCGGGTCGATCAGGGAGACGAACTCCGCACCGTCCGCACCGAGAAGGGTATGGGTGGCGATCAGGGCGTGGCGCAGGGCCCGCTCCCGGGAAGCGTGCGGCTGCGCCGCACGGCCCTCGTTCGCGGTGCGCACCCGCAGCCGCAGCACGTCCCCGCCGAGCCGCTCGGCCACCAGCGTGGTGCTCGCCCGTACCTCCTCGCGACGCCGCACGACCCGCCCGGCACCCCCGGGGAGCACCTGCGCGTCGGTACCGGCCGGGGCGCCCACCGCGAACGTGTGCTCACCCTCGGCCAGGGCCACGGTGAGGTCCCCCGCGCGCGGCACCGCCTCCTCGAAGGTCAGCTGCACGGTGCCGTCGTCGCACGCCAGCGACTCCACCGGCCGCCCGGCGGCGTCCTCGACCTGCTTGTGCTGCATCTGCAGGTACCGCACCCGCAGCCGCAGGACCGCACCCGGCCGCCGCACCCGCACCAGACACTCCGTCTGCTGGTACCAGGAGTCCGCCGAGCCCGACACGCCCGGGCTGACCGGCCCGTCCGCCTCCACCCAGGGGCGGGGGAACAGGACCCCGAACTGCCAGCGGGCACGGTTCTTCGGCGAGGACCGCCGATAGGGGTAGAGGAGGTACCCCTCGTAGAGGACGGCGTCGGCGACGGCGCTCATGCCCTCGAAGGACGGCAGAGGACGGCCGGAGCCGTCCACCAGGGCAGTGCGGGACGCTCTGCCGTCGACCATTCCCTCGGTCATGCAGCCTCCTCGGATCCGTGCGCGCGCCCATACCTTCCACCACCGTCACATCGGTCACGCCCGCCCGCCTCTTCTGGCTGAGCGGCGTTGCGCCGGACGGGGGATGCCGGGGCGGCGGCCCGGTCAGGGGGCGACGAAGAGGGCCGGGAAGCGGGGCGCCAGCCAGGGGCGGCGGCCGTGGGCGAGCACCTGGCCCTTCGCCATCGCCGCCCAGGGATTGCGGCGGCCGAGGGCGATGAGCAGGAAGGCGACGGGTTCGACGATGATCGTGCAGTCCGGGCGGGCGGGCGGCTCCGCCGTCACCCGTACGGCACCGTCGCCGACGGTGACGCCGAAGGCGCCGCCACCGCGCAGCCGGACGGAGTAACGCGCGGTCAGCCCCGCGACGGCCGCGCCGTCCGCCACGATCGGCATGGCCGACAGCAGGAACGGCAGGCACCAGGTCACCCGGTCGGGGTCGAGCATGTCCGGGAGCCCCAGGGCGCGGGCGATGTCGTAGCCGTGGCCCAGCATGTGCGTGAGCAGGTAGGAGCCCAGGACGGAGCGGTTCATCGGGCCGAGCGGGGTGACGGGAGCCGGACCGTCGGCCGCCGCGTGCAGGGCGTCGGCGCAGCGCCCGGCCTGCTCGCTGATCATCGTCGCGAGCGGCCCGGGCCGGCGCTCCTCGAACGCGGCCAGCGACTCGGCGTTGGCCGCCGCCAGGCTCTGCGGTGTGCCGTCGCCGTAGGGGCGTTCCCAGCCCTCCGCGAGGTCGGCCATCAGAGCGTTGGCCAGCGCCAGATGGGCCGCGGCCTCACCGAGCGTCCACGTCGACCCGGGCACCGCGAGCCCCGGGTCGCGTGCGACGCCCAGCACCACCGCGATGTCGTCGGCGGTCCCCCGTATCGCCCGCCCGAGCCCTTCGGGCAGCGCCCCTCGGACGTCCTGCTGTGCCACCTGGTCCACGCGATTGCCCCCCGCTCCGTCGCGCGGTACCCAATCAGACGTACGGACGAACGGCAACCCCCGTCGCGTCCGGCCCCCGCACGTGCGCCCGGGGCCGCGAGGGCCTGCCCGGCCCCGGCCGCTCAGGAGGCGGATGCCGTCCGTGTTCCGTGGTGGCGTGCTCGCGCACTGGCCTTCGCCGCGTCGGCGAGGCCGGGCTGGAGCCGGCGGGCGGCGTCCACGTGGTCGTCGGTCCAGATGATCCGGATCGCGACGGGGGTGGCCCGCCCCTCCTCGTCGCTGAGTTCGGTGCGGACGGACGCGACGAGCCGGGCGGCGTCCTCGGGCCGCAGCGGTACGACGTCGGGCACTGGCGTGTGGTCGCCGAGGCTCGTGGCGAACTCGTGGTACCAGCCGGTGACCAGGGCCGCGGACCCGAGCACGGCACCGTGCGCGTCGGCCCGGACGGCCTGGACCCGGGCCCGGTCCTCGCCCTGCCACAGCGACACGACGGCGTCGGCGGCAAGCCGCAGGCCCACGACCCCGGTCACCAGCGTGGTCGTACAGGCCAACGACAGGGGTTTGGCGCCGCGTTCGGCCAGGTAGCTGCGGAACGCGTCGTCCAGCCGCCGGGCGGAGGCCGCCGCCGCCCGGCTCTGCGGACCGGGGTCCGTGGGGGTGCTGTGACCGAGGGCGTAGTCGACGGCGTCGCCCAGGTACCGGGCGCTGTCGTCGTACGCCTCGGCGAGCGCCCGGTGCACGGCGGCCCGGGCGCCGCGCGGCCAGAAGAACAGGGCGACGACGACGCTGACCGCACAGCCCAGCGCGATGTCCTGGACGCGCAGCAGGGCGATGTGCCAACTGGGGTCGTGGCCGATGTTGAACAGCACCACGAGAGTCACCGTGAACGCCGCCTGCCCGGCGGCGAAGGAGACGGCCGCGGGTGCGACGCCCGCGAGGAGGACGGCCACCGGGAGCACGAACCACAGGGCGGTGCCGTGGTGGCCGATCAGCTGCAGCAGTCCGGCACCGATCACGGATCCGGCCACGGTGCCCAGGACGGCACGGACGGCGTTCTGCCCGGTGCTGAGCGCGTTGGAGCGCAGCACGGACAGGGTGCCCAGCAGCACCCAGAAGGAGTGCCCGACGCCGGTCACCCCGGCGAGGAACACGGCGATGCCGAGGCCGACGGCGCCGCGCAGGCTGTTGTGCAGCCACACCGAGTCCGCCGTCAGGTGGGTGAGGGCCCGTTCGCGGGCGGCGGCCAGCGGGGCGGTCAGCGCGCCCGGTTCCCGGCCGAGCAGCCGCTCGGGCCAGCTGCGCTGCCAGGCGGAGGCCGCCGTGCCGACGTTGTCGGCGATCTGGAGCACGGCGAAACCCAGCTCCTGGGCGCGGAAGGAGACGTCGAGCGTCGCGATGAACCCGTAGACCTCGGCCGTACTGTTCCCGCCCGGCTGCTCGGCGGGCACCCGGACGGCGGAGCTGTGCTCCATCCCGGTCAAGGCGGTCCGCAGCTCCGTGGCGCGGGCCCGCAGCGGGCCGGTGTCGCCGTCGAGGTCGGTGAGCAGGTCAGCGGCCGCCTCCAGGACGAGCGCGCCGGCCCGGCGCACGGTGTGGGCGGCCGGATCGCAGCCGGGCGGCTCGTCGGTGTAGTCGGACCGGTCCACGAGCACGGCACACAACCAGGTGAGCTCGTCGACCAGCCGGACCAGGGCGCGGGACGTCATCGACAGGCCGGTGGGCCGGTACGGGGTGGCGTCGAAGGCCGCCCGCAGCTCGGCGCCGGTACGGGCGGTGTGCTCGGCCGCCACCCGGCAGAGGTCGCCGCCGGGCACCGCCAGGTCGGTGCCGGGCGGGTCGCTGCCCGGCAGCCCGGCGCTCGGCAGCCCGGCGCCCGGCAGCTTGGTGCTCGGCGGGTCGGTGCTCGGCAGCTTGGTGCTCGGCGGGTCGGTGCTCGGCAGCTTGGTGCTCGGCGGGTCGGTGCTCGGCAGCTTGGTGCTCGGCGGGTCGGTGCTCGGCAG
>NZ_JBVHFU010000001.1:1003018-1302459 GCF_055562175.1 Streptomyces sp. NPDC020958
GCAGCTCGGTGCTCGGCGGGTCGGTGCCCGGCAGCTCGGCGCTCGGCGGGTCGGTGCTCGGCGGGTCGGTGCTCGGCAGGTCCGGGCTCGGCAGATCCGGGCCGGGCAGGGTGGCCCGGGTGCGCAGGTACCCGGCGGCGGCTCGGCAGACGGCGGCCGCCGGGGCGCTGAGCGGGTCGGCGACCGGCCGTGGCCACAGCAGGGCGACGGCGGGCAGCGCCAGCGCCGCCGCGAGCCCCGCACCCGCCAGCCGGTCGGGCAGCTGCGACAGCGGCACCGGCGCGCTCACCGGCAGCACGAAGGCCAGCAGCAGGGCCGTGGAGCTGCCCGCCAGGACCGAACTGACCACGCCCGCGAAGAGGACCAGGAAACCCACCACGACCGTCGCCGCCACGGCCGACCAGATCTCCCGCCCGGCCAGCGTCCCCACGCAGATCAGCACCAGCCAGGCCAGCGCCAGCGCCACCTGCGCCCGCAGCCGCTCCACCATCGGGCCGGAGTAGTCGACCAGCAGCAGCATCGAGAAGGACCCGAACGCGGCGAAACTGGCCATCGTCGGCGAGCGCAGCACCTCGGTGCACAGGGCGAACAGGGCGGGCATCACCACTGCCGTGCGCCCGGCCCGCCGGGTCGCCGCGAGGTCCGGGTCCCTGCGACGCAACCACGTCAGCCACCGTGGCGCCCGCCGCGACATGCGCACCTCCCGCCGGCCCCGGCACGGGCGGCCCCGCCGCCGCACCGTGCACACGCCTCATATGCTGCCACCACCGGACCGTCCGCGACATGTGCGGGGACCCGCCGTGCGCCGGGCCGGAGCCGGACCGCGGCCGGGGCTCAGCGCACCGGGAAGCCGAACGAACGCCCCTGCTCCTTCAGCCACGGCAGGACCTCGCGCAGCGCGGCCACCGTCTCGGAACGGTCGCCGCCCGCGTCGTGGAAGAGGATCGTCGGACCGTTGGACATCTCGTTCTTCACGGTGCCGACGATGGCGGCGGTGCCCGGGCGCTCGAAGTCCTTGGAGTCGACGTTCCAGCCCAGCGGGCGCATGCCGTGGGAGGCGGCGATCTTGCGGCTGTACGGAGTGAAGGCACCGCCCGGGGCGCGGTAGTACAGCGGTCGTACCCCACCGGACGCCTTCGTGATCATGCGCTCGGCGTCCAGGATCTGCTGGGACTGGTAGGCCTCGGACTTCTTGTCCATCGTGACGTCGTGCGACACCGTGTGGTCGCACAGCCGGTGCCCGGCCGCCACCACCGCCTTGACCAGGTCCGGATGTGCCTGCGCCTGCGGGCCGATCATGCAGAAGGTGGCCTTCACGCCGTATTCCCTGAGCACCTCCAGCACCCGCGGGGTCCAGACCGGGTCCGGGCCGTCGTCGATGGTGATGTTCACACCCCGGGCGCCCCGGTCCGAGGCATGCGTGATCTCCACCGACACCGGGGTCACCTCCGGAACCGTGCGGTGCGCCGAACTCCCCGCGCCCCCGGATCCGTTGACGGGACCGGCCTGCGCGGTCCACAGCGAGGCGGCCACGGCCACCGCCGTGACCCCGAGCGCCCCAGCGATCATCTGGCCGTACCAACCCCGTGCGCCGTGCCGCGCCATGTCCGCCCCGATCCGTGTCGTTCCGTCGATCTCGTGCACCCGTCAGGACGGACGGCGGCGGGCACCGGATCCGTCCGTTACCGATCGCGGACAAATCCGCGGGTGTTCTGCGACAGGCTCTCTGCGTGATCTCTAACGCCGGGCGCAACGATCGGTGTTGGCGGTCTTCGTGAGATCACGGTGTGGACCGGGGAGGGTTGCGGCACAGGCAGAACGGATGCCCGGCCGGGTCGGTGTACACCTGCCAGCCGTAGCCGGACTCGCCCACGAAGCTCTTCTGGAAGGTGGCGCCCAGTTCGGTCACCCGGCGCCGCTCGGGTTCGAACTCGTCCACCTCGAAGTCGAGGTGGAACTGCTGCGGATGCTCCTGGCCCGGCCAGCTGGGCCGCTGGTAGTCCGTCACCCGTTGGAAGGACAGCTCCACGCCGTCGTTGCGCAGGTTGACCCAGTCCTTCTGGCTGATCTCGGTGTTGATCTCCCAGCCCAGCAGTTCGGCGTAGAACTCGGCCAGCTTCCAGGGGTCGGGGCAGTCGAGGACGACATCGGTGAACGTCAGCATCCGATCATCGTAGATCGCGGCGCCGCCGCCCCCCCCGGGCACGGCGGTCGAGTCACGTCCCGGTGATGCCCCCGTCGGTCTCGTGGACCAGCTCGATCGCGCGTCCCAGGGTGGTCAGCCGGTCCTCCACGGTCGCCCCGGCGGGGTAGAGCCGGACCGTGTCCACCCCGGCGTCGCGCCAGACCGCCAGCCGGTCGCGGACCATGGTCTCCGTGCCGATCAGCGTCGTACCGAGCACCATCTCGTCCGTCACCAGCGCCGCCGCGCCGTCCCGGTCGCCGCCCTGCCATCGCTCGCGCACCTCGGCCGCGACGTCGGCCCAGCCCTGGCGGCTGTAGGCGTTGTTGTAGAAGTTGGTGGAGGCCGAGCCCATCCCGCCGAGGCTGAAGGCGAGTTCCTTCTTCCGCCCGGCGACCATCGCCCCGAGGGCCTCCTCGTCGGGTGCGAAGGCGACCTCGGCGCCCTGACAGACATCCAGGTCCCCGCGGGTACGACCGCCACGGGCGAGGCCCTCGTCGAGGTGCGCGAAGTAGGCGTCGCCGGCGCCCTCGGGCACGAAGCTGGTGCCCAGCCAGCCGTCGGCGACCTCACCGGTCAGCCGCAGCATGGCCGGGGACAGGGCGGCCAGGTACACCGGGATCTCGTGCTCGGCGCGCATCGACAGCCGCATCGGGACGGCCTCGCCGCCGGGCAGGGGGACGGTGAACTCCGCGCCGGAGTAGGAGAGTCGGCCGCCGTCCAGCACGCGCCGCACGATCTCCACGGTCTCCCGCATCCGCCGCAGCGGCCTGGCGAAGGGGACGCCGTGCAGTCCCTCGACGACCTGGGGGCCGGATGCGCCGAGACCGAGCAGGAAACGCCCGCCGGACAGGTTGGAGAGCGTGACGGCCGTCTGTGCCACGGCCGTCGGGGTCCGGGTGCCCAGCTGCAGCACACCGGAGCCGAGCAGCATCCGGTCGGTGAGTGCCGCGTAGTAGCCCAGGGCGGAGGGGGCGTCGGAGCCCCACGCCTCGGCGACCCAGCAGACGTCCAGGCCCAGCTTCTCCGCCTCGACGACGAAATCGGCCTGCTGGGACCAGTGTTCGCCGCCCGAGGCCTCGATCGTGGTGGCCGCGCGCATCACGCCTCCGCCCGCTTCTTGATCTCGGCGAGGGTCGCGGTGATGCTCCGCTCGAACTCCCGCAGCCGTACGAAGACGATCTTCTGTTCCTTGTCCGGCATCCGGTCGATCGCCACCGACAGCCCGGAACGCCCCGGTCCCAGCTGCATCCACTGCGACAGCTCGGTCCCGCCGGCCTCGGGGCGGAGCCGGAACCGCCAGACCGCGGAGGGGGCGCACGGGTCCTGCACGGCCCAGGCGAGAACCGACTCCGCCTCGCACTCGGTCACCTCGGACGTGGTCTCCCAGCTGCCGAACGCCTCGTGTTCACTGCGGCCGACGAACCTGGCCCCGACCGCGGGCCCGGTGGCACCGTCGAGCCAGGAGACGGACCGCAGTTCCGCGCTCATGCCCGGCATCAGCTCGATGTCGCTGACCAGCGCCCACACCGTGGCCGGCGGGGCGTCGATCCAGGTCCGTACCTCGACCGTGGGTTTGTCCGCGTAGCGTGCGCCCGTCCACTCCAAGACCGTCGGCCTCCTCGCCGTCAGAGTATCTCCCATCAGGGTTGCGACATGAGACTCTGCTTGTCAAGGGAGTGCGACGGGCTCATTCGGCGCCGAACCGCCGCCGTATCTCCGGCCGCTGCGCGAGCCGCTCGGGATATCCGGGCCCCATCCGCATCGACGTCTCCCCGGCCCGCAACGGCGCCCGGCACTGGGCGCAGACGACCTCGGCAGCGGTGTCGTGGCCGCACGCCCCGTGGTGGAACACCACGGGCACGCCCCGCTCCCCGGCGAGCCACCGGTCGCCCCACGCGGACATCGCGGCCAGCACCGCGAACAGGTCGCGTCCCTTCTCGGTGAGGACGTAGTCGTAGCGCGGCGGTTCCGCCTCGTACTGCCGTTTCTCCAGGATGCGCTCGTCGACCAGGAGGCGCAGCCGGTCGGTCAACGTGTTACGGGCGATGCCCAGTTCCTGCTGGAACTCGTCGAAGCGGCTGATCCCGTAGAAGGCCTCCCGCACCACCAGGGGCGTCCAGTGGTCACCCAGCAGGTCGACGGTCCGTGCGATCGAGCACGGCCACTTGGCGAACGAGGTCCGTTTCATGTCCTCACGATAGCGGCCCGCCAGTTGGTCTCATAAAGAAACTCAGCTGACGGCCGTGGGTAGACGGCCGCGTGGACATCCGCGCCCCACGCGCTTTCACTGGTTATGACGGGAGTCCGGGTGTGCGCTCGGGCATCGGTCGCGCTGGTGACCGGAGCGGTCCGGTCCCCGGAGGTGAGGTGGAGCCATGCAGACCGACTTCGACGTCGTCGTGCTGGGAGCCGGACCCGGCGGTTACGTGGCCGCGATCCGCGCCGCGCAGCTGGGCCTGCGCACCGCGATCGTGGAGGGGCGGTTCTGGGGCGGGGTCTGCCTCAACATCGGCTGCATTCCGGCCAAGGCGCTGTTGCGCAACGCCGAGGTCGCCCAGCTGATCCAGCACGACGCGGAGAGGTTCGGCGTGAAGATCAGCGGGGAGGTGGCGCTCGACTACCGCGCCGCATACGAGCGCAGCCGGGTGGTGGCCGACGGACGCGTCAAGGGCGTCGGCTACCTGATGCGCAAGAACGGGATCGACCAGTTCGAGGGGCAGGGCACCTTCCTCGACCCGCACACCCTGCAGGTGCGGATGCGGGACGGCGAGACCACGCTCTCCTTCCGCTCCTGCGTCATCGCCACCGGCTCCACCGTGAAACTGCTGCCCGGCACGGTGCTCGGCCGGCGCGTCGTCACCTATGAGGAGCAGATCCTCTCCGACACCCTCCCGGCCGGCCTGGTCATCGCGGGCGCCGGCGCCATCGGCGTCGAGTTCGCCTACCTGCTGCGGTCCTACGGCGTAGAGGTCACGCTGGTGGAGTACCTCGACCGGATCGCACCGCTGGAGGACGAGGAGGTCTCGGCCGAGCTCGCCCGCCGGTTCAGACGCCAGGGCATCCGCATCCTGACCTCCACCGCCGTGCAGGCGGTCGAGGAGACCGCCGACGGCGTCCGGGTGACCGTACGGCAGGGCGGCACCGAACAGGTCCTGGAGGCGGAGAAGGTCCTCCAGGCCACCGGCTTCCAGCCGCGCACCGCGGGCTACGGGCTCGGCAGTACCGGGGTACGGCTCACCGAGCGGGGCGCCATCGACATCGACGGCCACTGCCGCACCAGCCGGCCGCACATCTACGCCATCGGTGACGTCACGGCGAAGCTGATGCTCGCGCACACCGCCGAGGCGATGGGCATCGTCGCCGCCGAGAGCATCGCCGGCGCGGAGACCATGGAGCTGGACTACCGGATGATCCCGCGCGCCACCTTCTGCCAACCCCAGATCGCCAGCTTCGGCTGGACCGAGGCGGAGGCCCGCGCCGAGGGCTTCGACGTACGGGTGGCGAAGTTCCCGTTCACGGCCAACGCCAAGGCGCACGGCCTGGGCGACACGGTCGGGTTCGTGAAGCTGGTGAGCGACGCCCGGTACGGGGAACTGCTCGGCGGCCACCTGATCGGACCGGACGTGACCGAGCTCCTGCCGGAGCTGACCCTCGCCCAGAAATGGGACCTCACCGTGCACGAACTCGCCCGGAACGTGCACGCCCACCCGACGCTGAGCGAGGCCGTCCAGGACGCCCTGCACGGACTGGCCGGACACATGATCAACCTCTGACGGGCCGGCCCCGCCGCGGTCGCCGTCAGCGCCCGGCCGGCGACGCCAGCCGGGCGGCGGCCTCGTACACGAGCCGGGCGTGCAGTGCGAACAGGGCCACCAGGTCCACGGCGTCCCCGTTGACCTCCCGGTGCACGAACAGGCCGTCGGCGCCCGTGACGTCCGGCAGGGCCGGGAAGAGGGTGCCGATCACGTCGGCGACCCGCTGCTCGGCGATCTCACGCACCTGGAGGATGACGGTGCGGCCGCGGGGCTCGGTGGGGCGGCGCTCCAGCGCGAGCATGCGGGGTGCCGGCCTCGATGCCGGGCAGTTCGACCGCCGCGATGGAGGTGCCCTCGTAGCCCCGTTCGCCGGCGATCTCCACGGTGGCGTCGAGGATGCGCCGGCGCGATTCCACCCCGTTCGGTCGCGTGGCGGCCCGCCTGGGAAGCCCCACCCTGATGGGAACACCCTTGGGGTCTTTATACATCCGATGAGTCAAGGAGCTGTGTCGGAGCTATTGATGTGAATTCCCAGGTCAAGCCACCAATCTGAGCTGAAATCCGGACGCACGGGCCACTGTTGGGGTTGTTGACAGCTGTATCTCGGGTCCCTAGGTTCGCCATACACCCGATGTATCGAGGGTCCGTCAGCTCTGGAGGACGATGATGACCTCACAGCCGGAGACACGTTCACCGGTGCCCCGCAGAGCCGTGCTCGGCACCGCCCTCGGGGGAGCGGCGGCCGCGGCCCTGCCCGGCCCCGCCCACGCGGCCCCGGCGGAACCGGCCGACGCACGGGCCGGGCACCCCTGGAAACTCCACGACACCATGACCACCGACGGCGCCTGGGACCGGTTCCTGCGCGGCCAGGACCTGCTGTGGAGCAGACTGCCCGCCCTCTGGTACGAGGCGCCGTTCCTCGGTGACGGGCTGCTCGGGAGCATGGTCTACCAGGAGCCGGGCGCCGACCAGGTCCGCTTCACCGTGCAGCACGGCCGGGTCCAGGACCACCGGCCGCAGTTCGGCAGCGGCTGGGGCACCGCCCGCCTCCCGGTCGGCCACCTCACCCTCGAACCCGTCGGCACCATCACGGCCGTCGACTGGCGGCTCAGTCTGTGGAACGCCGAACTCACCGGCACCGTCACCACCACCGCCGGCACCCTCACCCTCGCCGCGCTCGTCCACGGCGAGGTCCTCGCCGTCCGCGTCACGGCCCACGGCGGCGAACGGGCCACCTGGACCTTCCATCCCGAGGAGGCCGTCAGCCCCCGCAGGATCCAGGAGGCGCCGCCCGCCGGCTACACCGCCAACCCGCCCTGGTCCACCCGGACCACGGCCGACGGCACCGAACAGGTCCTCCAGCCGCTCACCGGCGGCGGACAGACGGCCACCTCCTACCGCCGCAGCGGCGACGAACTGCTGCTCAGCGTCGGCCACAGCTTCCCCTCGGACACCGCGGCCGAGGCCGACTCCCGGCGCAACCTGCGCCGCGCCCGGTCGTACGCCGACCTGCGGGGGCGGCACACCCGCTGGTGGCACGCCTTCTACCGGAAGAGCTTCGTGTCGTTCCCGGACCAGCGGCTGCAGAGCTTCCACTGGATCCAGCTCTACAAGGTCGCCTGCGCCAGCCGCGCCGACGGACCCGTGATGGCCACCCCCGGACCCTGGCTGGAACCCACCCCCTGGCCCGCCGTCTGGTGGAACCTCAACGTCCAGCTCGAGTACTGGCTCATCCACGCCTTCAACCACCCGGAACTCGACGCCCTCGCCACCACCCTGCGCCAGAACCAGGAACAGCTCGCCGCCAACGTGCCCGCCCCCTACCGCACGGACAGCTCCGGCATCGGCCGCAGCTCCGACATGTTCGCGAACCGCGAGGTGGGCGAGCCCGGCACCGGCGCCGAGACCGGCGATCTCACCTGGGCCCTGCACAACGTCTGGCTGTCCTACCGCCACTCCATGGACACGTCCCTGCTGCGCGACACGATCTACCCGGTGCTGCGCCGCGCGATCTCCTACTACCTGCACTTCCTCACCCCGGGCAGCGACGGCCGGCTGCACCTCCCGAGCACGCTCTCGCCCGAGTACCCGGTCGTCCCGCCGCAGGACACCAACTACGACCTGGCCCTGATCCGCTGGGGCTGCCGCACCCTCCTCGAGTCCGCGGAACTCCTCGGCCTCGACGACGAGCTGGCTCCCCGCTGGCGGGAGGTACTGGCCAAGCTCACGCCGTACCCGGTCGACGAGAACGGCTTCATGGTCGGCGCCGACACCCCGTACGCGCAGTCCCACCGGCACTACTCCCACCTGCTGATGGTGTACCCGCTGTACCTCGTCAACTGGGACCAGCCCGAGAACCGCGACCTGATCACGAGGTCGGTGGCCCGCTGGCACGCGCTGACCGGTGCCCACCGGGGCTACAGCTACACGGGCGCGGCCTCCATGTACGCCATGACCGGCGACGGCGACACCGCGATCGGCTATCTCCGCAGGTTCTTCGACCCCACGACCCGCTACCCGTGCCGGGCCAACACCCACTACACCGAGGCCGGTCCGGTCATCGAGACCCCGCTGTCCGCCTCGCAGTCCCTGCACGACATGTTCTGCCAGAGCTGGGGCGGGATCATCCGGGTCTTCCCGGCCGTGCCGACCGCCTGGGCGGACCTCACCCTGCACAACTTCCGCACCCAGGGCGCCTTCCTGGTCAGCGCCGTCCGGAAGGCGGGCAAGACGCGGTTCGTCCGGATCCGCAGCCTGGCGGGTGAACCCCTCAGGCTCCGCCACGGCCTGACCGGCCCCCTCACCGCCCTCCTCGACGACGGCACCCCGGCCCGCACCCACGACCTCGGCGACGGCACCCTCGCCGTCGACCTGCCCCGCGGCCGCGAGGTCCTCGTGTACTCCGGCGCCCGCCCCGACCTCGTCATCGCCCCCGTCGCCGTCAGCGAACCGGGCGCGGCGTGGGGACTGCCGTAACCACCCACCGGAAGACAGGGGTTCCCCTATGGCTGGTCCCGTCATGCGCGTCATCCCCGTCAGAAGGACCGTGGCCGCCGCGCTCTGTGCCGGTCTCGCGACCGCCCTCCTCACCACCGCGCCCGCCGCCCGGGCCGGACAGCGCCCCCACGCCTGGACCGTGACCGAGTCGGCCCACGCACCCCGCGCCCGGATAGCCCTCGACGACACCACCGGCACCCTCAGCCTCACGGTCACCCGGGACGGCCGTACCGTCATCGAGCCGTCACCCGTCGGCATCGTCGCCGAACGGGCCGACCTCTCCCAGGGATTGCGGTTCCTGCACCGCAGGGACCGCACGGTCGACGAGCACTACCGGGCGAAGTCCGGCAAGCGCCTGGACCGCAGGGTGCACATGGACGAGACCCGGCTGTCCTTCGCCACCGCCGCCGGGGCCCGTCTCGACCTCGTCGTCCGCGCCTCCGCCGACGGCGTCGCCTACCGGTACGTCCTGCCCACCGGGTACGGCGACGTCCTCGGCGAGACCTCCGCCTTCGACCTGCCCCCGGACGCGGGCGCCTGGCTCAGCACCTACCGGGTCGACAACGAGGGCCAGTTCAGCCAGTACACCGCCGCGACCGCCCCCACCGGCGCCTACTCCGACCAGGCCCTCTTCGCCACGCCGGGCGGCTACGCCCTGCTCGCCGAGTCCGACCTCACCGGCAGCTACTCCGGCGCCCGGCTCGCGCACACCCAGGGCACCGGTACCTACCGGGTCCGGCTCGCCGACGACCGCGTGCGCACCGACGGCGCCCTCACCACCCCCTGGCGGGCGATCGTCACCGGCGGTCTCGCCACCGTCGCCCGGTCCACCTTCACCGACGACCTCGCCGCCGCCTCCAAGGTCCGCGACTCCTCCTGGATCCGCCCCGGCACCGTGCTGTGGACCTGGCTGGCCGGCGGCCGCACGGCGGGCCAGAGCCTCGACGCGCAGGAGGCGTACGTCGACTACGCCGCCGCGCACCACTGGCCCTACGAAGCCGTGGACTCCGGCTGGTACTTCAAGAAGGACGAGTGGGACGTCACCGACCCCGACTGGGCGACCGACAGCTGGATGCCCCAACTCGTCGACTACGCACGCGCCAGGGGCGTCGGGATCATCGTCTGGATCCACCAGCGCGACCTCGACACTCCCGAGGAGCGCGCCCAGTGGCTGCCGACACTGGAACGCTGGGGCGTCAAGGGGGTCAAGATCGACTTCATGAACTCCGAGGCGCAGTCCATGTTCCAGTGGTACGACACCGTCCTCGCGGAGACCGCCGCCCACCACCTCATGGTCGACTTCCACGGCGCCACCCTCCCCAAGGGCATCCAGCGCACCTGGCCCCAGGTGATGACCATGGAGGCCGTCGGCGGTGAGGAGAAGCGCACCAACACCGCCGCCCACCTCACCACCCTGCCCTTCACCCGCAACGTGATCGGCTCCATGGACTTCACCCCCGGCGGTTTCCAGCGGGCCGGCCTGCGCCCGAACTCCGACGCCGCCGAGCTCGGGCTCACCGTCGCCTACGAGTCCGGGCTCCAGATGTTCG
Organism: Streptomyces sp. NPDC020958; assembly: GCF_055562175.1. Classification (NCBI taxonomy): domain Bacteria; kingdom Bacillati; phylum Actinomycetota; class Actinomycetes; order Kitasatosporales; family Streptomycetaceae; genus Streptomyces; species Streptomyces sp. NPDC020958. The sequence continues at coordinate 1,013,506 of NZ_JBVHFU010000001.1, forward strand.
CGGGCACCCCCGACTCGTACGACCAGCGCCCCCTCGCCCGGGACTTCCTGGACCAGGAGCCGGCCGCCTGGGACGACACCCGGCTGCTGGCCGGCAGCCCCGGACAGGAGGCCGTCCTCGCCCGCCGCAGCGGGGACCGCTGGTTCCTGGGCGGGGTGTACGCGGGTGCCGCGCACACGGCCGAGGTGCCGCTGACGCTCGGGGCCGGCCGCTGGCTGGTGCAGACGGTCAGGGACGGCGCAGACGGACTCGTGCAGGACCGGCGAGTCCTGCGCGGCGGGCAGGAGCTGAGCGTCGACGTGGTGGCGAACGGCGGTTTCGCCGCCCTCGCCTGCCGCTGGCGGCCGGGTGTCACCACCTGCTACCGCTGAGCCCGCACCGCCTCGCGGCGGGCGCCGAGCAGCAGCCGGAGCGTGCCCGCCGTGGACGGCGACGCGGAACCGCGCAGCACCCCGGTGCCGCGGGCCAGTACCGCCTCCGCCGTCATCAGCTCGATCTCGATGAGGGCCCGCACCATCGGCCGGTGGGGTGCCGGCACCAGCGCCAGTACCTCCCGGCCCGCCCGGAGATCCGCGCGGGCTCGCTCCACCTCCTGCTCCACGAGGGAGCGCAGACCTGCGGAGTCCCGGCCCGCCACCAGGTCCGCCACCGTGACCGAGAACCGCTTCAGCGTCTCCGCCGGGATCCCCGGATGCCCTTCTCGCAGGTCCTCGGCCAGGTCGTTGACGAAGTCCAGCCGCTGGCTGCCGTCGATGAGCGTGCGGCACCCCGCCCGGTACCGTCCGTCAGGGTCGCTCTCCGGTCCCAGCAGACCGGCGATCGGCAGGAAGGCGGGAAGGGCGTAGGCGTCCACGTAGGCCTGGTAGTCGGCCTCCGTCGCGAAGCCGTCGAACGCCAACTCGGCAGCCGCGGTGGTCAGATACGTCTCCACGGCCTCCCGGTGCCGGGGGAACGCGGAGGCGGTGTGCAGCAGTGTGCGGATCAGCGGATCGTCACTGGCCCCCGTTTCCAGCGCGGTGCGCACCCGCTCCTCCCAGACGGCCCAGGCGGCGGCCCGCCCCGGCTTCGGGCCGGAGTCCAGGAGGACGTCCCCGTGGTGCATCACGGCCGTCGCGGCGATCACATGGGGCAGGACGGCGGGCGGCAGCAGCACCCGGCAGGCCAGGTAGGCGCTGCGCCGGTACCGCCGCACCGTCCGCCGCTGGGCGCCGAAATCCCGGCGCAGTCGCGGTTCCGTGATGCCGGCGGCGGTCAGGGTCTTGTTCCACGCGCTCACCCCGTGATCGTAGAGGGCGCCGCGGACCGCCCGGCCAACGGGCGCGAACCACGGCCTCAGGAAAGGGACTTCAGGAACTCGAGGAGTGCCGCGTTCACCTCGTCCGGGCGCTCCTGCTGGGTCCAGTGCCCGCAGCCCGCCAGCCGCAGCGGCTCGCGCACCAGGTTCGGCATCAACTGGGGCAGGCGCTCGATGAGTTCGGGCGTGCCCGGAAACGCCGGGACGATGTCACGGTCTCCGTAGACGTACAGCGCGGGCGGGGTGACGACGGCGCCCTGCCAGGGGGCGGTCAGTTCCCAGTTGCGGTCGAGGTTGCGGTACCAGTTCAGGGCGCCGGTGAAGCCCCGCGAGAAGCTCTCGGTGAGCGCGTCCAGATCGGCCTCGGTGAACCAGCCGGGCAGCGTCTCGGGGTCGGACAGGTCCGCGAGCCAGCCGCGCTCGGGGTCGACGAGCGGTTGCCGGACCTCACCGCCGTGGGCGTCACCGGCCCCCATGGTGAAGAACTTCCGCAGCGTGGTGCGCGGGTCGCGGCCGAACTCGGCGTCCGCGACACCCGGCCGTTCGAAGTAGTTCCAGTAGAAGCGGCCGCCGAACATCTCGTCCATGGCCCGCAGCGGCGGCCGCTCGCCCCGGAACGGCGGCGGCACGCTCAGCCCGGCCACCCCGCGCACCAGGTCCGGCCGCAGCAGCGCGGTGTGCCAGGCCACCGGCGCGCCCCAGTCGTGCCCGACCACGAACGCCCGCTCCTCGCCCAGCTCCCGGATCAGCCCGATGACGTCGCCCACCAGGTGGAAGATGCTGTACGCCGCGACGTCCTCGGGGTGGTCGCTGGCGCCGTACCCGCGCTGGTCGGGGGCGACCACCCGGAACCCGGCCTCGGCCAGCGGGCCGAACTGGTGCTGCCAGGAGTGCCAGGACTCGGGGAAGCCGTGCAGGAGCACGACCAGCGGGCCGGAACCCTGCTCGGCGATGTGCAGCCGGATCCCGTTCACGTCGATCATTCGATGCTGGACCATGTGCACGAGCGTACGCGCAATGATCTTCCGGTGGTGCCCCGGGCCAGCGGTGGGACAGGCCCCGGGTCAGCGGTCTCCCGCCGCCTGCCGGGTGGGCCTGCCCGATGCCCAGAACACCACTCCGAGCAGCATGAACCCGATCAGCGGAACCAGCTCCGTCAGCAGGTACTGCCAGCGTTCGGCGTGGCTCCAGCCGTCCGGTGCGTAGCCGGCGCCGAACCAGTGGTCGCCGAGTCCTGGCGCGACCAGCTGTACGCTCGCGAACAGGATCAGCAGGGTGAGGACCGCGCTGACGAGCCGGGGGAGCGGGCTGCGGTACGGCCGCGGGGTGTCCGGGTACTTCCGGCGCAGCACCGGCAGCGCCGGGAAGATGCCCAGGTAGCTGACGAGGGTGGTGGACACCGCGAGTCCGAGCACGGCGCCGAAGAGCTTGGCCGCGCTGCCGTTGGTCAGCTCGTGGGCCAGGACCAGGACCGCGGTGGAGACGAGCCCGCTCAGGACGTTGACCCGGACGGGGGTGCCGAACCGGCTGGAGATGACGCCGAGGAAGCGGGGGGCCGCGCCGTCGTAGCCGGAGACCGCCAGGGCGCGGTCGGAGCCCATGATCCAGGTGACCCCGGAGGACAGCACGGTGAGGATGAACATGATCGCGGCCAGGTCGCCGAGCACGGAGCCCGCCCCGCTGAGCGTGGCGGTGCCGTCGGCGGCGACATGGCCGCCGTACACCGTGAAGACCTGGCGGAGGGCGTCGACGAACCCGCCGAGGCCGGTGATGGCCTTGACCGGCAGGACGAGCAGGATGCCCAGGATCGGCAGCGCGTACAGCAGCACCGACAGGACGGCGCTGCGGAAGATCCCGTAGGGGACGTCCTTCTGCGGGTCCGTCATCTCGTCACCGGCCGTGTTGGGCAGCTCGAAACCGACGTAGTTGAACATCAGCACCGGCACCAGGGCGACGAAGCCCGCGTAGCTCGGCGAGAAATCGCTCATACCGAAGCCGTGCAGGCCGTGCCGCACGCCGTACACCACGACCGTCACCGTGAACAGGCCGAGCAGCAGGAACCGGCTCCAGGCGCCGATGGTCGGGATCCACTTGCCGATGTCGAAGGAGAGGATCGCGGCGAGCACGCCCACCCAGACGAAGACCAGCGTGAAGGCGTAGAAGGCCGGGGCACTCAGGTCCTTCCCGCCGTTGAAGAAGGTGGTGTACGCGGTGACGGCGGAGACGGCGAGGGTGCCGCCCAGCCACACCGGGTTGGTGATCCAGTACAGGAAGTTGTTGACCGCCCCGGCGAGTCGCCCGAAGGCCCGGCTGGTCCAGATGTAGGGGCCGCCCTCGTCGGGGAAGGCGGCCCCGAGCTCGGCGATCAGCAGCGCCGACGGCACGAAGAAGATCACGGCCAGCACGATCAGCCAGGTGAACGCCTCGGCACCGCGGGCGGCCACGGCGCCGATGGTGTCCACGCCGACGATCGTGCACAGCAGGAAGAACAGGATGTCGAAGCGGCCGAAGTGCTTGCGCAGCTTCCGCCGTTCCGCCTGGGCCGCGGCCGTGGTGTCGACCGGGTCGGGAGCGAGAGGGCCAGCGGTCACCGGGGGGCTCCAGCGTGCTCGGAGGAGGGGCGGGATTCGGCCAATGATCCGCCGCGTCGCACCACGTCACAAGCACGCGAGGTCAATTCTTGACCATCGCTTGGTCACGCGCGCCCGTCCGAAACCCACCGGAAACCACACCAGAACATGGGGCCCGCCGCTACGCGTTCCCGTCGCCCAGCAGCCGCCGGATGCCGCCGACGGCCGCCACGGTCAGCGCCGTGGGATGCCGGGCCAGCGCGGCCTGCACGGAGCGCGGGTGGGACCGCTCGTCGAACTCGCCGTGAGCGCCGTGATCGGTGCCCGGAGCGGCGTCGGCCGGCGCGTAGAGGTTGCCGGATCCGGCCGGCGCGGGCGCGCCCGTCTGCTGGGAGTCGAAGCCGGTCCGCGCCAGGTAGCGGTCGAGCAGGGCCGGCGCCAGCCGGTTGGCCCAGACGGTCGCCGCGGTCGTGGCCCCGATGTAGCGCTGCTTGCGCTCCGGGTGGTCGGCGGCGTACAGGACACCGCGGGCGGCCACCTCGGGCTGGTGGATCGGCGGCACCGGCTGCGCGAGGCGGGGGAGGCGGGTGCGTACCCACGAGAACTGCGGGGTGTTCACGGCCGGCATCTGGGCGACCGTGGTGGAGCGGGATCGCCCGCTCGCCGAGCGCCGAGCCGACCTGCACGATCGTCCCCCGGTTCCGCGGGAGCATCCGGCCGAGGGCGGTCCGGGTGCCGTTGACGAAGCCGAGGTACGTCACCTCGGTCACCCGCCGGTACTCCTGCGGGGTGATCTCGGTGAAGGGCGCGAACACACTGGTGAAGCGCAGTTGATCCAGACGTCCATGGGGCCGAGGAGCCGTTCGGTGGCGTCGGCGACGGCCTCCAGCTGGGCGGGGTCCGCGGTGTCGGCCCGCTGGATCAGCGGGCGGCCGCCGCGTTCGGTGACCTCCTCGGCGGTCGCCTCCAGCCCGGCCTCACCCCGGGCCCCGAGCACGATGCGCGCACCGCGCTCGGCGAAGAGCCGGGCCGTGGCCCGGCCGATACCGGCGCTTGCTCCCGTGATGACGACGACTTGCGACATGGCCCTTTCCTGCGGTTCGTGCGGACATCGGGAGCCCGCGTGCGCTGCCCTCCGTCAGCCGACGCGGTACGGGCGGGCCCGTTCGGCGTCGAGCGTGAGGCCCAGGCCGGGGGATCCGTCCCGGCCCGGGACCAGGGCGCCGCCCCGTGGGCTCGGCGCGCCGTCGAAGAGGAGCCGTTCGATGCGGACGTGGTCGTGGAACCACTCCAGGTGCCGCACGTTCGGCACCGAGGCCGCCGCGTGCGCGTGGGCGGCGGGTGCGCAGTGCCCCGAGATCTCCAGGCCGTGGCCCAGCGCCAGCGCCGCCACCCGCAGCCAGACGGTGATCCCGCCGCAGCGGGTGACGTCCGCCTGGAGGCAGTCGACGGCCCCGGCGGCGAGCATGTGCCGGAAGTAGGGCAGCGTGTAGCCGTACTCCCCGGCCGTCACGTCGGCCATGACCCGGCCGCGGACGGCGGCGAGCGCGTCGAGGCGGTCGGAGGAGACCGGCTCCTCGAACCAGGTCACGCCCTCCCCGTCCAGCGCCGTCGCCACCCGTACGGCCTGCTTCACGCCGTAGCCGCCGTTGGCGTCCACGTACAGCTCGGCCGCGTCGCCGATGCTCTCGCGGGCCCGGGCCACCCGCGTCAGGTCGCGCGTCTCGTGGCTGCCCCAGGACTCCCCGATCTTGATCTTGACCCGGGGGATGCCCTCCCCGTCCACCCAGCCCCGCAGCTGCCGGTCCTGCCGGTCGGCGTCGTACGTGGTGAAGCCGCCGCTGCCGTACACCGGCACCTCGTCACGGGCGGCGCCCAGCAGCGCCACCAGCGGGAGCCCGAGCAGCCGGGCCTTGGCGTCCCACAGGGCGATGTCGACCGCGGAGATCGCCTCGGCGGCGATCCCCGGCAGCCCGGCGTTGCGCACGGCACGCTGCATGGCCTCGTTGGCGCGCGGCACGTCCAGGGCGGGCAGGCCGGTGAGCACGTCGGCGAGCAGGTCGTCGACGACCCGCGCGGCCGCCGCCGGGGCGTAGGTGTACCCGAGCCCCGTGACGTCCCCGCAGCGGACGGTGACCAGGACGAGCGTGGTGCTGTCCCAGGCCGCGGTCCCGTCCGCCTCGGGGGCGTCCGTCGGCACGGTGTAGACCGCGGTGTCCACCCGCTCGACGGCAGGAAGGTCGCTCACCTCCGGCCCGCTTCGTGCCGGTGCGGCAGGAACTCCTGCACCTTGGCCTTGAAGCCCTGGCGGACCATCGCGACCCGGTCGCTGTCGCCCTTGAGGACGGCGGCGGCCGCCGCCTCGATCTGGTCGAGGGTGGCGTGCGGCGGGATCGGCGGTACCGCCGGGTCGGTCACGAAGTCCAGCACACACGGCCGGTCGGCGGCGAGCGCGGCCTCCCACGCCCCCCGCACCCCGCCCGGCTCCTCGATCCGCATGCCGGTCAGGCCCAGGGAGCGGGCGAAGTCGGCGTACCCGACGTCCGGGAGGGACTGCGAGGGCAGGAACTGCGGGGCGCCCTCCATGGCCCGCATCTCCCAGGTCACCTGGTTCAGGTCCCGGTTGTTGAAGACGGCGACGATCAGCCGCGGGTCCTCCCAGTCCTGCCAGTACTTGGCGACGGTGATCAGCTCGGCCATGCCGTTCATCTGCATCGCCCCGTCCCCGACCAGGGCGATGGCCGGCCGGTCGCCGTGGGCGAACTTGGCGCCGATGGCGTACGGCACGCCCGGTCCCATCGTCGCCAGCGTCCCCGACAGCGAGCCACGCATCGCCCCGCCCAGCTTCAGGTGCCGGGCGTACCAGTTGGCGGCCGAACCGGAGTCGGCGGAGAGGATGACGTCGTCCGGGAGCAGCTCGCCGAGGGCGTGGGCGACGTACTCGGGGTTGACCGGGTCGGCCGAGACGGCGGCCCGCCGGTCCATCACCTCCCACCAGTCCCGCACGTTGCTTTCGATCGTCTCCCGCCAGGACCTGTCCTCCATCTGGTCCAGCAGCGGCAGCAGCCTGCGCAGTGTCCGGGCGGCGTCCCCGACGAGGTTGACCTCGAAGGGGTAGCGCATCCCGACCATGTGCGGATCGATGTCGATCTGCACCGCCCGCGCCTTCCCGAAGGCCGGCAGGAACTGCGTGTAGGGGAAGGACGAACCGATGACGAGCAGCGTGTCGCAGTCACGCATCATCTCGTACGACGGCCGGGTGCCGAGCAGCCCGATGGAGCCGGTGACGTAGGGCAGGTCGTCGTCGAGAGCGTCCTTGCCGAGCAGCGCCTTCGCGACCCCCGCCCCGAGCCGGTCCGCGACCTCCTTGACCTCGGTGCGGGCGCCGCGCGCGCCCTGCCCGATCAGGATGGCCGTCTTGCCGCCGGAGTTGAGCACGTCGGCGGCCCGCTGGAGGTCGCCGTCGTCGGGCACCGGCGCGTAGTGCGACATGCCGAGGCTGGACGGCACCATCTTGAAGGCGTGCTCGGGCGGCGAGTAGTCGAGTTCCTGCACGTCCGCCGGGATGATCAGGGCGGTCACCGAGCGGCGCGCCATGGCCGTGCGCATGGCCCGGTCCAGGACGTTCGGGAGCTGCTCGGGGACGGTGACCATCTCGCAGAAGTCCGAGGCGACGTCCTTGTACAGGCTGAGCAGGTCGATCTCCTGCTGGTAGGAGCCGCCCATGGCGCTGCGGTTGGTCTGGCCGACGATCGCCACCACCGGGACGTGGTCCAGCTTGGCGTCGTACAGGCCGTTGAGAAGGTGGATGGCGCCGGGGCCCGAGGTGGCGGCGCAGACGCCGACCTTGCCGGAGAACTTCGCGTACCCGCAGGCCTCGAAGGCGGACATCTCCTCGTGCCGGGACTGGATGAACCGGGGCTTGTTCTCCGCGCGTCCCCAGGCCGCGAGCAGGCCGTTGATGCCGTCGCCGGGGTAGGCGAAGACGTGTTCCACGTCCCACTCGCGCAGCCGCTGGAGGATGTAGTCGGAGACCTTCGTCGACATGTTCGACAACCTTTCCTGAAGTGGGCGTGCGTGCGTCTGCGTGCCTGCGTGTCTCTAGGGGCGGCGCACCTGGCGTACGGCGCCGAACGCGGCCGCGGCCGCGAGCGTTCCGGCGACGGCGGTGGTCGCCCACCGGGCCGTGCCGGAGGGTTCGGCGGGCCTGCGGGCCAGCCGCTCGGGGCGGTCACTGGGCACGGGGCCGTCGAGGGCGAGGGCCAGTGCCTCCGCCAGGTGCAGGGCCCGGCGTCCGGTGCCGCCCTGCTCGATCTGGGTGCGGCAGCTGAACCCGTCGGCCAGCACCAGACTGTCGGGAGCGGCCCCGCGCACCGCGGGCAGCACCCCCAGCTCGCCGACGGCCATGGAGACTTCGTGGTGCCCGCGCTCGAAGCCGAAGTTGCCGGCCAGACCGCAGCAGCCCTCGTCGAGGACGTCCGCGTCCAGATGGGCTCGGCGCATCAGTTCGCGGTCGGCGTCGAACTTCATGATCGCGTGCTGGTGGCAGTGGGTCTGCACGGTCGCCTGCCGGGTCAGGGACGGCGGCTGCCAGCCGTCGGGCGCGTGGTGGACGAGCTGCTCGGCGAAGGTGCGGGTCTGGCCGGCGAGCCGCCGCACGTCCTGGTCGTCGGGCAGCAGCTCGGGGGCGTCGGAGCGGAACACGGCCGTGCAGGACGGCTCCAGGCCGATGACGGGGGTGCCCGCCTCCAGGTAGGGCGCCAGCAGCCGCAGGGAGCGGCGCAGCACCTTCTTGGCCACGGCCAGCTGACCGGTCGAGATCCAGGTGAGGCCGCAGCACACCGGTGCGTCGGGCACGGCCACCCGGAACCCGGCGTCCTCCAGGACCCGTACCGCCGACATCGCGACCGACGGGTGGAAGTGGTTGCTGAAGGTGTCCGGCCACAGAAGCACGGTCGCCGGGTCGGCCGGATCCGGCTGCTCGGTGCCGAGGGCACGCCACCACCGCACGAAGGACCGCTCGGCGAAGACCGGGGGCCGCCGCTGCCCGGCCACCCCGGCGAGGGCCTTGCCCGCCCGGCCGAGCAGCGGCGCGTGCAGCGCGCTGTTCGCCGGTCCGGGGGCGCGTTCGGCCAGCTGGGCCCACAGGGGCAGCCAGCCCATCGAGTAGTGGGCGGCCGGACGGGGGCGGCCCGCGTAGTGGTGGGCGAGGAACTCCGCTTTATACGTGGCCATGTCGACGCCGGTCGGGCAGTCCGACTTGCAGCCCTTGCAGGCCAGACAGAGATCCAGCGCGTCCCGGACCTCCGTCGACCGCCAGCCGTCCTCGACCGCCGAGTCGGGATGCCCGTCGAGCATCTCGAACAGCAGCCGCGACCGCCCGCGCGTGGAGTGCTCCTCCTCGCGGGTGGCCCGGTACGAGGGGCACATCACGTCGCCCTCCAGGCTCCGGCAGTTGCCGATGCCGACGCAGCGCAGCACCGCCCGGGTGAAGGAGTGGTCGTCCTCCGGATACCCGAAGTGCGTCTCGTGGGTGTCAGGCCGCCAGGTGGGCCCGAGCCGCAGCTGGCCGTCCACCGGATTCGGGTCGACGACCTTGCCGGGGTTCATCCGGTTGCCCGGGTCGAACAGTGCCTTGAGCTCGCAGAAGGCGCCGACCAGCCGCTCCCCGAACATCCGGGTCAGCAGCTCGCCCCGGGACTGTCCGTCGCCGTGCTCGCCCGACAGCGAGCCGCCGTAGGAGGTCACCAGGTCGGCGGCCCGTTCCACGAAGCGCCGGAAGTGCGCGACGCCCTCGGCGGTCTTCAGCCCGAACGGGATCCGGGTGTGCACGCACCCCTGCCCGAAGTGCCCGTACAGCGACGGGTGGTCGTAGTCGAACTCCTCGAACAGTTTCCTGAGGTCCCGCAGGTAGTCGCCGAGCCGCTCGGGCGGCACCGCCGAGTCCTCCCAGCCCTCCCAGGTCTCCCGGCCGTCCGGCGGCCGCGCGGTCACCCCGAGCCCGGCCTCCCGCGCCTTCAGCATCCTCTGCTCGCGCTGCGGGTCGTCGGAGAAGGCCACCGAGGAGTCCTTCTCGGACCGGCCGAGCGACTTCAGCAGGGCGTGCGCCTGCGCGTCGACCTCGTCCTGACTGTCCCCCGTGAACTGCACCAGCAGCCAGCTGTCCGCCTCCGGCAGCACCCGCAGCGATTCCAGGTAGGCGTGCTCCTCGCGCATCAGCTGCGCCATCCGCCCGTCCAGCGCCTCCAACTGGCCGGGGGAGCAGTGCTCGAGGATCTGCGGCACGTGGTCGGCGGCCTGGCAGATGTCGTCGTACCCGAGCACCAGCAGCGACTCGTACGACGGCACCGGCACCAGCTCCAGTTCGGCGCGCAGGACGGTCACCAGCGTGCCCTCGCTGCCGACCAGGGCCCTGGCCACGTCGAAGCCGTTCTCCGGGAGCAGCGAGTCGAGGTTGTAGCCGGAGACCCGGCGCGGGATCTTCGGGTAGCCGCGCCGGATGTCCCCGAGGTACTCGGTGACGAGCCGGTCGAGGCCGTCGTACAGCTCGGCCCGCCGGCCGCCCTCGGCGGTGATCCGGGCCCGCTCGGCCTTGGAGGTGGGCCCCACCCGCATCCGCAGCCCGTCGTACGTCATCACTTCCAGCCGGCGCACGTTGTCGACCGTCTTGCCGTACGCCTGTGCGGACGCCCCGCACGAGTTGTTGCCGATCATGCCGCCGAGCGCGCAGTGGCTGTGCGTCGACGGCTTCGGGCCGAACTTGAGCTTGTGGTCGGCCAGCCGCCGGTTGAGGTCGTCCAGGACGATGCCCGGCTCCACCACGCAGCTGCGGGCCTCGGGGTCGACGGAGACCAGCGCGTCGCAGTACTTGCTCCAGTCGATCACCACGGCCTCGTTCGTGGTCTGTCCGGCGAGACTGGTGCCGCCGCCGCGCGACAGCACCGGCACGTCGAAGCGGGCGCACAGCTCGACCGCGTGGGCACCGGCCTCCACGGTGCGGGGCACGACCACGCCGAGCGGGACCTGCCGGTAGTTGGAGCCGTCCGTCGAGTAGGCGCCCCGGCTCCCGGTATCGAAGCGGACCTCCGCGTCGGTCCCGGCCCGCAGGGCCGTGACCAGGTCCGCCAAGGACTCTCCGGGAACGCGTGTGCTCATCGCCGACCTCCGGGCTGACGTGGAGTCTCCTCCGGTACGGCCCCCCGGGTACCCAGGAAGTCGACTTCCTTCGCCAGGACGATCCGGGCACCCATGTTGCGCTCCATCATGTCCAGCGCGGCCTCCGCCAGGTGCGGGTGGATCGAGGCGACGGCGTCCTTCGGCACCGTGACCTCCAGATGACGGATGTGCGCGTCCAGCGCCGAGTACAGGACGCACTGCTCGGTGACCTGGCCGGTGAGCACCACCGTCCCGACGCCCAGTTCCCGCAGCAGGTAGGCCAGCGGGGTCTCGTAGAAGATCGAGTGCCGGGCCTTCACCACGAACAGCGAGTCGTCGTCGGGCCGGATCGGCTCGACCAGCGCGGCGTGCGGCCGGGACAACGCCGTCTCGACCAGTTCGCCGTGGTGGGAACGCCAGCGCCCGAAGTTGTCGTTGACATAGATCACCGGCGCGCCCGCCTCCCGGGCCCGGCCGATCAGGTCCGCCAGCACGGGCACCACCTGCTCCGCGGCGGGCAGCAGCAGCTCCGCGTCCTCGTGCTCGTACGTGTTGATCATGTCGATGACGACGAGTGCGCGGCCGTCGTTCGACGCGGTCCCGGGCACGGCGTTCACCACCTTCCCTGCACGTGCCTCTTGCGTGTCAGCTCCGCAGCCGAGGCAGCACCTCGGTGCGGTAGAAGTCGAAGAAGCCCTGCTGGTCCTTGCCGATCTGGTTGACGTAGACGGTGTCGAACCCCGCGTCGACGAACGCGGACACCGCCTTGACGTGTTCGTCGGGATCGTCGCCGCACGGCACGGAGCCGGCCACCTGCTCCTCGGTGACCAGGTCCATGGCCTGCTCGAAGTGGCGCGGAGTCGGCAGGACCTGCGGGAGCTCGCCCGGCAGCTGCTCGTTGGCCCACAGCCGGTGCGCGGTGCGCACCGCCTCCTGCCGGTCGGTGCCCCAGCACACCTTCATCCCGCCGTACACCGGACTGGTGCCGCCGCCCCCGCGCCGGAAGCGCTCCACCAGCGACTCGTCGGGCATCATCGTGATCAGCCCGTCGCCGATCCGCGCGGCCACCTCGGCGGCCTGCGGACCGAACGCCGACACGTCGATCGGCACCGGCTGGTCCGGCACCGTGTACAGCCGGGCGTTCTCCACCGTGTAGTGCTTGCCGTGGTGACTGACCTGCTCCCCGGTGAACAGCCGCCGGATGATCAGCAGGGCCTCCTCCAGCATCTCCAGCCGCACCGGAGCCTCGGGCCAGACCGTGCCGAGGATGTGCTCGTTCAGCGCCTCCCCGGTGCCCACGCCCAGCCGGAACCGGCCGCCCAGCTGCACCGCGCTGGTCGCGGCGGCCTGGGCGATCACGGCGGGGTGGGTGCGGATCAGCGGGCACGTCACCGCCGTCTCCACGGGCAACGACACCGCCTGCGACAGCGCACCGATCACCGACCAGACGAACGGGCTCTGCCCCTGACCGTCGTGCCAGGGGTGGTAGTGGTCCGAAATCCACAGCGATTCGAAACCGGCCTGCTCGGCCATCCGCGCCTGCTCGACGAGTTCCGCCGGGGTGTGCTCCTCGCACGAGAGGAAGTATCCGAAGGCCGCCATCGTCTCTCCTGAACCATGTGTGCTTGTCGGGTCCGCCGCCGAGTACCCGATGACCACCGGGTTGTGCACGGCGTGTCGCACGGATCAGGAGGGGTACCGGGGATGCGGGTCCCCGAAGACCGACCTCACGGAGGTTCACATGGCACCGCGCCTGCTGCCCCGGAAGGCCTGGCAGAACGGGCGGCGCTCCGCCGACCTGCGGATCCCGATCCGCTCCACCGACGCGGAGGACGCCGGCCGGCGGTTCCTCCTGCACGGCGTCCTGCCGTTGTGGGTGCTGCCGGGCCTCGCGGACTGGTGGATGCACAGGCGGACCGGCATCGAGCACACCAGCGGCGCCAAGGAGTCCGCGGTCCACGCGCTGATGATGACCGAGGCCGGGGTGCCGGTGCTCATCGGCCTGCTCGCCCGGGTCAATCCCCTGGTGCTCACCGTCATGGGCGGCGCGGCACTCGCCCACGGCGCCACCGCCGTCCACGACGTGTCCCTCGCCGTCGGCGAGCGCGAGGTCCGGCCCGTCGAGCAGCACATCCACAGCTTCCTGGAGGTGCTGCCGCTCACCGCCCTGTCGTTCACCGCCTGTCTCCACGCCGACCAGGTCCGCAGGGCCCTGCGGGGCGGACCGCACCCCGACGACTGGCGGCTGCTCCCCAAGGAACGGCCGCTGCCCGCCGCGTACCTGGCCGCGCTCGCCGCGGTGATCGTCGCCGGTGTCGCCGTGCCGTACGCCGAGGAACCGCGGTGCTGCCTGCGCACCGCGGCGCGCGAAGGGAGCCGTCCATGACCGACGCCCAGGGCGCGCCCGACCTGCGTCTCGCTGCCCCGGATCCCGGGTCGCCCGGCCCGCGCAGGCTGCCGCCCGACCGCAGCCAGGCCATCCTGGAGGCCACCAAACAGGTCGGCGCCATCCTGAAACGCGCGGGGCACAAGTTCGCCCTGGCCGGCAGCGTGGCGGTGTACGCCCACGGCGGCCCCTGCACGCTCCAGCACGACACCGACTTCTGCGTGCTGCCCGAGGACGCCGAGGCGGTGGCCGGATCGCTGCGCGAGGCCGGGCTGAGCGTGCGGGTGCCGCCGGAGGACTGGCTCATGAAGACCGTCTGCCTCGACCAGGACGTGGACATCATCTTCGAACTGGCCCGCCGGCCGGTCACCGTCGACCTGCTGGCCCGCGCGGAGGAACTCTCCGTCGACTCGGTGCACATGCCGGTCCTCTCGGCGACCGACCTGCTGGTCAGCCTGAGCACGGCCTTCTCCGAGCACCACTGCGACTTCGGCGCCGTACTGCCGGTGGCCCGCTCGCTGCGCGAGAAGGTCGACTGGGGGGAGGTGCGGCGCCGCTGCGGGGACGAACCGATGCCCGCCGCCTTCCTCTACCTCCTGGAACGCCTGAACGTCATCGACCCCGAACCGGAGCAGTGATGAACCTGCACTACCGCGTCGCCCACGTCGCCGAACGGCTGGCCGAAGGAGACTGCGGTGAGCTGGGGGTACGCGCCGAGATCCGCGGCGACACGGTCCTGCTGACGGGGACGGTCCCCTCGGCCGGCTGCCGCGAGGACATCCTCCGCGTCGCCCGTGAGGAACTCGCCGACGTACCGGTGCACTGCGACATCGTCGTCGCGGAGACCACCCCGCCCGACCACCCCGAGGAGCTGACATGACCCGGGTCGCCGCCGTCGGGGACATCCACATGGGTCCCGACAGCCAGGGCACCCTCCGCCCGGCCTTCGACACCCTGCCGGGGTGCGCCGACGTACTCCTGCTCGCCGGGGACCTCACCCGGCACGGCACACCCGAGGAGGCGCGGGTGGTCGCCCGGGAGATCAAGGACCTGGGGGTCCCGGTCGTCGCGGTCCTCGGCAACCACGACCACCACGGCGACCACCCCGACGAGATCACGGCCATCCTGCGGGACGCCGGTGCGCACGTCCTGGAGGGCGAGGCCACCGTCGTGACCCACGGTGGGCTGCGCATCGGCGTGGCCGGTACCAAGGGGTTCGGCGGCGGGTTCGTCGGCCGGTGCGCCGGGGAGTTCGGCGAGCCCGTGATGAGGGAGTTCGTACGATACTCGCGCCGGCGCGCCGACGGACTGCGCGCGGCCCTCGAAGAGCTGAGCGGGCGCGACTGCGACGTACGCATCGCACTCACCCACTTCGCCCCTGTGCCGGACACCCTGGCCGGCGAACCCCTGGAGATCTACCCGTTCCTCGGCAGCTACCTGCTCGCGGAGGCCATCGACACGGCGGGCGCCGACCTCGCCGTCCACGGACACGCGCACGCCGGTGCCGAACACGGCATGACCGACGGCGGGGTGACGGTGCGCAACGTCGCCCAGCCCGTCATCGGACGGGCCTTCCACGTCTACTCCCTGAACCCGCCGGAGTCCGGGGAGGGTTCCCGAAGCCTGGGTACCCGGTCGCCGACAGACACCTTCGAGCAGTGAGAAGGGGGCCGGTCATGGCCCAGCACGTACGCGACATCATGACCAGCGACCTGGTGACCGTCGAACCGCAGGCCTCGGTCGCCTCCGTGGCCCGGGTGATGCGGGACGAGGACGTCGGCGCGGTCCTGGTCACCGAGGAAGGGCACCTGCGGTGCCTGGTGAGCGACCGCGACCTGGTGGTGCGGGCCTTCGCCGAGGGCGCCGACCCGGACAAGACGACGATCATGCAGGCGGCCAGCACCGACCTGGTCACCGTCACTCCGGACGACAGCCTGGACCAGGCCGTCCGGCTGATGCGCGAGCACGCCGTACGGCGCCTCCCGGTCGTCGACGGGGACCGCCCCGTGGGCATCCTCGCCCTCGGCGACCTGGCGATCGAACGCGACGAGACGTCCGCCCTCGGCGACATCAGCGCCGCCCGTCCCAACACCTGAGGCCCTGGCGTCCTCAGCCGATCGGGTGCCGCCGCCCGGCCGCGCGAGTGTTTCGCGCCGGCTGGCTACCCGCCCCGCGCCCGCGCCGGGCAAGGGATGAGGCAAGCGCGGCGGCAGCCGTCGGGAGGAGCGTCGGGTGGAGCCTGAGCGAGTCGGGACGGGAGAACGGTTTGCGGAGGCGGTCGACGCCCGGCTGCCCCTCGACGACGGCGCGGGGCGACTGCTGCGCAAGGCGTTCCCCGACCACTGGTCGTTCCTGCTGGGCGAGATCGCCCTCTACAGCCTGATCGTCCTGGTGCTGACCGGCGTGTGGCTGACCTTCTTCTTCAAGCCCGAGATGGGGGAGGTCGTGTACCAGGGCCCCTACGTCCCGCTGCGCGGACAGCTCGTCTCAGGGGCCTTCGACTCCACCCTGCACATCAGCTTCGACGTCCGCGGGGGCCTGCTGATGCGGCAGGCCCACCACTGGGCCGCGCTGGTGTTCGTCGCCGCGATCGGCGTGCACCTGCTGCGGATCTTCTTCACCGGCGCCTTCCGCAGGCCCCGCGAGCTGAACTGGGTCATCGGCGTCACCCTGTTCGCGCTCGCCCTGGCCGAGGGGTTCGCCGGCTACTCCCTCCCGGACGACCTGCTCTCCGGCACCGGGCTGCGGATCGCGCAGGGCATCATGCTCTCGATCCCGGTGGCCGGCACGTACGTGGGCATGTTCGTCTTCGGCTCCGAGTTCCCCGGTCACGACATCATCCCCCGGCTGTACACCCTGCACATCCTGCTGCTGCCGGGCGCGCTGATCGCCCTGGTCACCGTCCACCTGATCCTGGTCTTCCATCTGAAGCACACCCAGTGGCGGGGACCCGGCCGCAAGAACTCCAACGTCGTCGGAAAGCCCCTGTACCCCCAGTTCTCGGCCTCCTCGATCGGCCTGTCCCTCACCGTCGCCGGGCTGCTGGTGGCGCTGTCCGGCGTCGCGCAGGTCAACCCCGTCTGGGTGTACGGCCCCTACCGACCGGACCAGGTGTCGACCGGCTCCCAGCCGGACTGGTACGTCGGCTTCCTGGAAGGCTCGCTGCGGCTCGTCCCGCCCTGGGAGACGAACATCGCCGGCCACACCCTCATGTGGAACGTCCTGCTGCCCGCCCTCGTCCTGCCGGCGCTGCTCTTCGCCGTCCTGTACGCCTACCCCTGCGTCGAGCAGCGGCTGACCGGGGAGTGGCGGCAGGAGCAGCACTTCAGCGAGCGGCCCAGGGAACGGCCGGTGCGCACCGGCCTCGGCGCGGCCGGCGTCACCTTCTACGGCGTGCTGGTCCTCGCCGGCGGCAACGACGTGGCGGCGCAGACGTTCCGGATCTCGGTGAACGCCCTGACCTGGATCTTCCGGATCTCCCTGGTCGTGGCCCCGGTCCTGGCCTTCTTCGTCACGCGCGGCCTGTGCCGCGCCCTGCTCCACGCCGAACAGGAACGCCTGGCCGAGGGCGAGGAGACCGGACAGGTGCGGCAGAACCTCGCCGGCGGCTACGAGGAGGGCCACCGGCCGGTGACGGAGTTCCGGCCGGGCGCCCCCCGGCGGCCGGTCAGTCCTCCGCCTCCGTCCCCCGGTCCACGTACTGGAACACCAGCCCGGCGACACCCCGAGCCAGAACGCCGAAGCCGATGAGGAACAGCCACAGCCCGAACACCACCCCGGTAGCCGCGACGGCGAACCCGAGCGCGGTGACGATCGGCCAGGGGCTGTGCGGCGGGAAGAACTCCAGGGGCCCGGCGGACTCCGCGATCTCCGCGTCGGTACGGTCCTGGGCGCGCGGGCCGCGGCGCACGTAGTGGGTGGCGCAGAAGAAGGAGACCACGGCGGCCATCCCGAACGCCACGATCAGCGCCGCCGTCCCCGCCGGGTCGGCGTGCGACCACACCCCGTACAGAGCGGCGGCGGCGCCGAAGAAGACGGCCACACCGCCGAAGAGCAGGGCCTCGACCTTCACCGCAGGCCCTCCCTCTCCGCCTGGCGGACGATGGCCGGGTGGTGCAGGTCGAAGGCGGGCGACTCCGACCGGATCCGGGGCAGCGCCACGAAGTTGTGCCGCGGCGGCGGGCAGCTCGTGGCCCACTCCAGGCCGCGTCCGAACCCCCACGGGTCGTCCTCCTCGACCTGCCTGCCCTGGTGGGCGGTGAGCCAGACGTTGTAGAGGAACGGCAGCGTGGAGACCCCCAGCAGGAACGCGCCCGCCGACGAGAGGGTGTTGAGCAGGGTGAACCCGTCGACAGGCAGGTAGTCGGCGTACCGGCGGGGCATGCCCTGCGCGCCGAGCCAGTGCTGCACCAGGAACGTCAGCTGGAACCCCGGGAAGAGCAGCCAGAAGTGCACCTTGCCCCAGCGCTCGTCGAGCATCTTCCCGGTGAACTTGGGCCACCAGAAGTAGAACCCGGCGAACATCGCGAACACCACCGTCCCGAACAGCACGTAGTGCAGGTGCGCCACGACGAAGTAGGAGTCGGTCACGTGGAAGTCGATCGGCGGCGACGCGAGGAGCACCCCGGTCAGCCCGCCGAGCAGGAACGTCACCAGGAAGCCCATCGACCACAGCATCGGCGTCTCGAACGAGAGCGAGCCGCCGCGCATCGTCCCGATCCACGCGAAGAACTTGATCCCGGTCGGCACGGCGATCAGGAACGACATGAGGGAGAAGAACGGCAGCAGCACCGCCCCGGTCGCGAACATGTGGTGCGCCCACACGACCGCGGACAGCATGGTGATGGAGGTCGTGGCCCCGATCATCGGCAGGTACCCGAACACCGGCTTGCGGGAGAACACCGGGATGATCTCGGTGATGATGCCGAAGAACGGCAAGGCCACGATGTACACCTCGGGATGGCCGAAGAACCAGAACAGGTGCTGCCACAGCAGCGCTCCGCCGTTGTGCGCGTCGAAGACGTGCGAGCCGAACTTCCGGTCGCACTCCAGGGCGAGCAGCGCGGCCGTCAGCACCGGGAAGGCCGGCAGCACCAGGATGGACGTGAACAGCACGTTCCAGGTGAACATCGGCATCCGGAACATCGTCATGCCCGGGGCACGCAGGCACATGACGGTGGCGAGGAAGTTCACCGCGCTGAGCGTCGTGGACACACCCGAGACCACCAGCCCCATCGTCCACAGGTCACCGCCGGCGCCGGGGGTGTAGTAGGCGCTGTTCAGCGGCGCGTAGGCGAACCAGCCGAACGCCGCCGCACCGCCGGGTACCAGGAAGCCGGAGACCACGATCAGGCCGCCGAACAGGTACATCCAGTACGACAGCGCGTTGAGCCGGGGGAACGCCAGGTCGGGGGCGCCGATCTGGAGCGGCATGACGGCGTTCGTGAACCCGGCGAACATCGGGGTCGCGAAGAGCAGCATCATGATCGTGCCGTGGATGGTGACGAACTGGTTGTAGGTCTCGTTGCTGAGGAACTGCAGCCCGGGGTGGGCCAGTTCGGCGCGCATGCCGAGCGCCAGCAGGCCCGCGAACAGGAAGAAGCAGAACGCGGTCACCATGTAGAGCCGGCCGATCACCTTGTGGTCGGTCGTGGTGGCCCAGCCCAGCAGTCGCCGGCCCAGGGGTGCCGGGGCGGTGGGCGGGGACGGCTCCTCGTCGACGTGCTGCGACAGTTCGGTCATGGTCCTCCTCAGCCGGGCCGAGCGCGAAAAGCGCCTCGCGGGTGCCCGGCCGGTCGTCCGGGAAAACCGGCACCGGCCCGCGGACACGGGGTGTCCATGGCGGCGCCGGCCGGCGCTCGACCGCGCCGCGCCTGGCCGACATGACGGACAGACGGCTTTTGTTCGGTCGGGGCGACGCTACCGGTGCCCCGACCGATGCCGGGTCCGCCACGCCTCACCCCGGGGGCATTCGATGCCGGGTGCGGGGTACTCGCCGCCCATGCGTACGACACATGAGCAATTGGCCGCCGCCGCCGGTTCGGTGGCGGGGGCGATAGCGATCGTCGTCTTCGGTGTGCTCATCACGGCCGGGCTGGTGGCGGCCGTGCGCCTGGGCATCCGGGTACGGGGACGGGAGTCCCCGACGCCCCGGCGCGAGGAGCAGCCGACGCTGCCCCCCACCGGACCGGTGCGCGAGGAGCAGTCCCTGCGCGAGCCGAACGAGGTGCCTCGGGCGTCGGGCGACGGCGACCGCCTCACCCCGCACCAACTCGGCAACGTCTCCAGCCGCCCCAGCAGCGACCAGACCCGGCCCCGATGGAATCCGGGGTCCAGCGGATCCTTCGGCAGCGGAGGCGGCGGCACCACGTGACGCGCTCCCGGTGACGATCACCCGTGGCGCCCGCGGCAGCCCACCGCGGGCGCCACAGGTGTGCGCAACGGCCCGGCCACGAGCGCGGCGAGCAGCCACGCCAAGGTCTCACGCAACGGCGACGGTGACCCGGCCGTCGGACACGGGCCACGTCAACTCCTCGGCGGGACGGGGCGGGACGGCAGCAGTGCCAGGGCCGCGGTGACGACCTCCGTGGGCCTGATCAGCAGCAGGCGGGGATCGGGGGCCGTGCCGTGCGGGTCGCCCGGCGGGCCCGGGCGCCACAGCGCCACATGGCGCGGTACACGCGGCGGGCCCCACAGCCGGGGGGAGACCGGTCCGAAGAGCGTCACGGACGCCGTGGCGTGCGCGACCGCCAGATGGGCGAGGCCCGTGTTGCCGCTGACCACCGGTGCGGCACCGGCGACCAGGGACGACAGCGCTCCGAAGGCCAGTCCGCCGCCCAGCACGTCCCGCCCGGGGACACCGGCCCCTCCGGCGACCGCCCGCACCAGCGCCTCCTCGCCGGGCCCGCCCGTGACCACCACCCGGTGACCGGCCGTCCGCAGCCGCCGGGCCACCTCGGCGAGCCGTCCGGCGGGCCAGCGGCGGGCGGCCGCGTCCGCACCGGGGTGCACCACGACCGCACCCGGAGCACCAGCCCCGGCCGGGGCTTGCGGCAGTCGCAGCCGGCCTCGGGCGGATGCGGGCAGTAGAGCCAGACGTCGACCCCGCCCAGCAGGACGTCGGTCCGGGCGTCGACACGCCGGACGTCGGCGTGACCGAGCAGGCCCCGCCCGATGCCGGACCGGTTGCTGACCACCCCGGTGGCGAGGCCGGCCCCGCGCACCAGCTCCAGGGCCTGCCGGGCGCCGGGCAGCAGCCGCACGCGGTCGGGGTCGCCGTTGCAGGGGACGTCCACGACCAGGGTGCCGTCCCGGTCGAAGAGGACCGCGGTGACGGGGCGCGCGGAGCGGGCGGGGGTCATGGTGTGCTCCGCGAGGGGGTGAGGTCGGCGGCCGTCGCGGGACCGGGGCGCAGCGGGGCGGCGCGGCGGTGGCGGATCAGACCGGTGAGCCAGTGGCGGACCGCGAGCGGAGGGATCAGCACACTGGTCGCGGCCATCGTCGCGGTCTCGCGCGCCGTGCGCGGGCCGGGCAGGACGCGGGCGAGGGCGAACTCGGCGGTGCCGGCCGCCCACAGCGCCCCGGCGACGGCCGCGGCCCGGCGCCGGCCGGCCAGCGCGAGTACGACCGAGGCCAGGGCCGTGGCCGTCACGACCGCGTGCCGGGGCAGCCGTCCGCGGGGCGCCCGGGCCCGGTCCCACCAGTCGGCGCCGTGCAGCCGGTTCATGAGGACGTCGTCCGCGTTGCCGCGCTGCGCCCGCACCGACACCCAGGGGCCCGCCGCCCGCACCGGGTGTCGGGTGACGCGCTGCCCGCGGCGCAGCGCCCACCCCGCCTCCTGGATCCGCAGCGCCAGGTCGGCGTCCTCACGGAAAGCCCGCCGGAACCGCTCGTCGAAACCGCCGACCGCGCTCAGCGCCTGCGTCCGGTACGCCATGTCGGCCGTCGCCCAGGCCGCGTTCTCCAGCCCCGCCGTGCCGCGTTCCCAGTCGGTGGGCCTGCGCCCGTCGGGCAGCGGCACGGTCAGCCGCCCCTGGACCCCGCCGGTGGCCGGTCCGGCCCCGTCGAGGTCGGCGGCCAGCCGGCGGGACCAGTCGGGCAGCACCTGCACGTCGTCGTCGAGGAAGACCGTCCACGGCGTGCCGACCGTCCGCCAGCCCGCGTTGCGGGCGGCCGCCGGGCCCCGGCCGCCGGTGCGCAGGACGCGGACCCGGTCGCGCAGGGTGCCCGCCGCGCCGAGCGGCAGCGGCGCGGCGGGGTCGGGGCGGTCGTCGACCACGACGATCTCCTCGGGAGGGTGGCCGGTGGCCGCGTCGAGCGCCCGCAGGCAGTCGGCGAGACAGGCCCGGCCGATGGTCGGGACGACCACGCTGTAGGCGGGCGCGCTCATGCGAAGGCCTCCCGGCGGCGCACCGCGAACGGGCCCAGCGCGACGGTGTCCAGGCTGGTGTTGACGACCACGGGCAGGCCCGTCCGCGCCTCGAACCCGTCGATCATCCTCGCCACCAGCGGCTCCGCGGACCGGTCCACCGTCCGGATCCGGGCCGTGCCGTCGACGTGCACGACCGCGGGGATGCGCGCCCGCCACTCCTCGGCGACGTCATGCACGAACAGCATGTACGGGCTCGGCAGCGGCCCGTCGAACAGCTCGGCGGCCCGCTCGGTCAGCACCATCGGGGCCACCGGCCGGAACTCCTCCCGCCCTTTCACGGCGTTGAGCCGCTCCAGGTTGGCCGCGTCGCCCGGGTGGGCGAGCAGCGAGCGGTGCCCGAGAGCCCGGGGGCCGTACTCGCTGCGCCCCTGGAACCAGGCCACGATGCCGTCCCGGGCCAGCCCGGCCGCCACCGTCTCGGCGATGTCGTCCGGCTCCTCGTACGGCACGGCCGCCCGCTCCAGCCACGCCCGCAGTTCGTCGTCGCTCCAGCCCCGCCCGAGCGCGGCCGTCGGCATCGGTTCCACCGTCTCCTTCTGGTGGGCGAGATGCAGGGCCGCGCCGAGCGCGGTGCCCGCGTCCCCGGCCGCCGGCCGCACCCAGGCCGTACGGAACGGACCCTCTCGGTACAGCACGGAGTTGGCGACACAGTTGAGCGCCACCCCGTCGGCCAGGGTCAGCACGTCCTGCCCGGTCCGCTCGTGCAGTGAGCGCACCAGGTGCAGCAGGACCTCCTCCGGACAGGCCTGGGCGCTGGCGGCCAGATCGGCGTGGTCGCGGGTCCAGTCGCCGCCCGCCGCCCGGGCCGGCGCCAGCGACGCCCAGGGCACGGGCCGGGCCCGGAAGCCGCCGTCGCCGTCCGCCCGGACGTACGGGCGCAACGCGTCGAGGAAGCGCCCACTGCCGTAGGAGGCCAGCGCCATCACCTTGAACTCGTCACTGCTGCGCAGGAATCCGAGGTGCTGGGTGAGGTCCTCGTAGAACAGTCGCAGCGAGTCGGGCAGCGCCTGCGCGGACAGCACCTCCAACTCCCGGTTGACATAGCGCCCGGACAGATGGGATCCGCACTCGCCCCGGCCGTCCAGCACCAGCACCGCGCAGTCCGGATAGGGCGAGGCCTGGCCGGCGGAGGCGGCGTGCGCGACATGGTGGGCGACGAAGCGCACCTTCTCCGGATCGAGACCGGGCAGCGCCTCGGCCAGGAGCCCCGGCGCCTGCCGGGCGTACTCCTGGCGCAGCCCGTCCCAGGGGTCGTCGAGGCCCAACCGGTGCGCGGGCAGGGCGAGTTCGGGATCGTACGAATAGGCGACCGCGTCCAGGTCGGCGGCGCCGAGGCCGGCCTGCTCCAGGCACCAGCGGGCGGCCTGCTCAGGCAGTTCCCACGCGGAGAAGGGCACCGGCCGTTTGCCGTGTTTGCGCCGGCTGAAGCGTTCCTCCTCCGTCGCCGCCACGATCCGGCCGTCCACCACCAGGGCGGCGGCCGGATCGTGGAAGAGAGCGTTGATTCCCAGGACGCGCATGCGGTGCCTCCGTGGCTGGTGGGTGGGGCGCGGGCGTCAGCCGCGCGGGTCCGGCGGGGCCGACGGACGGGCGGCGAAGTAGGCGATGGTCTGCTTGATGCCCTCCTCCCAGGGCGCATGCGGTGTCCAGCCGAGGAGTTCACGGGCCAGCGTGGTGTCGGGGCGGCGCCGCTGCGGATCGTCGGTGGGCCGCGCGACGAACTCGATCGGGGACGCCGAGCCGGTCAGCTCCACCACCCGCAGGGCGATCTCGTGGACGGTGATCTCGTCGGTGCCGCCGATGTTCACCGGGCGTACCGACCGGCTGGCCGCCACCCGCAGAATCCCGTCCACCGTGTCGTCGACGTAGCACAGCGAGCGGGTCTGGTTGCCGTCCCCGGCCACCGTCAGCGGCTCGCCCGCCAGCGCCTGGCACACGAAGGTGGGCACGGCACGGCCGTCCAGGGGCCCGCATCCGCGGTCCGTAGGTGTTGAACAGCCGGACGATGCCCGCGTCGGCGTCCCGGTTGCCGACGTGCGCGGTGACCAGCGCCTCGGCGAACCGTTCGGACTCGTCGTAGACGCTGCGCGGACCGACCGGGTTGACGTTGCCCCAGTAGTCCTCGCGCTGCGGATGCACCAGCGGGTCGCCGTACACCTCGGACGTCGAGGCCAGCAGGAAGCGGGCCCCGTCGCGCTCGGCGAGCCCCAGCATGTTCCGGGTGCCCAGACTGCCGACGTCCAGCGTCTCCAGGAGGTGACGCAGGCAGTCGGCGGGGGAGGCGGGGCAGGCGAAGTGCAGCACCAGGTCGTAGGGGCCGGGCAGGTCTTCGTGGACGTCGGGCGCGGACACGTCCCGCTCGACGTAACGGAAGCCGGGGCGGCCGGTCAGGTGGGCGATGTTCTCGCGGGAACCGGAGAGCAGGTTGTCGACGCGGTCGACTTCGCCCTCCGCATTCAGCAGGTGTTCACAGAGGTGGCTGCCGAGGAGACCGGCACCGCCGGTGACCACGGCCCGCCGCCAGGGCAGGGCTGAGGGCGCATCAGTCATGGAATGCCTTTCGACCGCGGTGGCGGCGCACGAGGCCACCACACCCGGACGCTGCTGGTCCTGCGCGGTGTTGAGGGCTATGTGTGAAAAGGAAGGAACACTCGTGGGGGGACGGAGAACTGACGTGCCGCTCCGGGCTGCCGCCGTTTTCCCGACGGCACTGGCTCGGGGCTCCCGGGCCAGTGGTTTTCACACGTTGGTTCCAGTATGCGTCTCTCCTCCTGTCTCGCGATTCGTGTGACGTGGCCGACGGGGGGGCACTCGGCCCGCGGCGGATCCGCATCCGGACCGCTGTGCCACGAGCGGAGGTGAAGGGCATGGGACACGGTGGAAACGTCATCGACGAGTTGGTGACCGATCACCACGAGGTGGAGGAGATCTTCGGCAAGATCGAGGCGCTGCCGCCCGGTGACAAGAAGCGCAAGATCTACGCCGACCAGGCCACGATGGAACTGGTGCGGCACTCGGTGGCCGAGGAGGCCTATCTCTATCCGGCGGTGCGCAAGCACGTCGAGGGCGGGGAGGCCCTGGCGGACAAGGAGCTCGAGGACCACGCCAAGGCCGAGCAGCTCATGAAGGACCTGGAGGGCTGCGAGGCGGACGACGCCCGGTTCGACACCCTGATGAACGCACTGATGAGCGAGATCCGCATGCATGTCGAGGACGAGGAGCGGAACCTCTTCCCGAGGCTGCGCGCGGCCTGCTCGGCGGACGCCCTGAACGAGCTGGGCGACAAGGTCAGGCAGGCGAAGAAGACGGCGCCGACCCGCCCGCACCCCGCTGCCCCCGACAAGCCGCCCGCGAACAAGATGCTGGCCCCGGGCGCCGGCCTGGTCGACCGGCTCCGCGACGCGCTGACCGGCCGCGGGAAGACCGACTGACCCTGGGCCCGCAGGCCCGACCGGCCCGTAGCCCCTTGCGCACGACTCCGGGGCCCGGCGCGCAGCACGCCGGGCCCCGGAGTCGTGCGCCCGAGTCGTGTTCAGGTCTTGAAGCTGACTGGGGGGCCTGTCCGCCGTGAGCTCCTGTGAGCAAGCACGCTTAGCATCCCAATGCCCTGGCATATCAGAACATTGGGTACGCGCCGGGCGTCGGGACGAAGCGGCGGGCCGCATCCCGGGCACCTGGTCTGCCGCCATGGCGGCGCCTGATCGACCGGGTGGAGCGGCCGCGCAGCGGAGCCGGCCCCCTTCGCCTCCGCCGGTCCCCTCCCACCTCCCGCACTGGAGACAGCGGCCTGAGGCCCGGACCACTCGCCCGGACGAGAACCCCGGGTCAGGCCCCGACGGATCGACCGGGTTCCGGCGGGCCGGCCGGGTTCCGACGGGCCGAGCGGGTGTCGGGGCCGGTCGGGTGTCGGGGCCGGTCGGGTGTCGGCGGGGCCGAGCGAGTGTCGCGGCCGGTCGGGTGTCGGCGGGCTAGCCGAGTGTGGGCGGGCCGGTGGGTTCGAGGGCTGGGGTGTATGTCGCGGGCCGGGCCGACGGGGCGGGGGTGGGCCTGAAGGCCGGGGAAGCTGCCGCGGTCGGGGCTCAGGTTCTGGCGGTGGCGTCGTCGGGGGTGAGACGTCGGTGGAGCTGGGCGGCGTGCAGTCGCGCCACCGGGGCGAGCAGGTCCGGATGGCGCAGCAGGGCCGCCGCCCGCCGGTCGTCCCCGTCGGGCACGAGCAGGCGTCGGAAGTCGACCGACCCGCCGCCCAGGTGCTCCCCGTCGGCGAGCGCGCGGACGGCGAGCCGGGCCAGCTCGGGCTCGCAGAGCAGTTCGGCCGCCCAGCTCGCCACCACCTCGTCCACCCAGCTGCGCCATGCGTCGTCCGCGTCGTCGGACGCATCCCCGCCGGTCACCCAGTCGAGCCGCGCCGAGCCACCGGGGCCCACCACCCCGACCAGGCCGGCGTCGAGCGCTGTCGGGTAGCGCAGCCAGGCCGCCACCGTCACCGCCTGCCTGGCCTGCGCCTCACAGCGCGCGGCGGCGAACGCACCCCCGTGGGCGGGGAAGGCGCCCGAGAGCCAGCGAGCCGTCGCTGCGATGAGCGGAGAGAGATCTGCGAGCACTGCCAACCGTCCGAAAACCTGAGGGGAAACCGACCGCGAACCGACAAAACGGTATCCCGCGCCGGGCCCCCCGAGATATGGGCGCAGCCCGTGGCCCTCCACACAGCGCCCCGCACCCAACGCCCCCAGCCCCTCGCCGACGGCGAGGGGCTGGGGGCGTTGCGCGGCCCTTTCTAGAGCGGGCCGCCGGTTTCACCGGGCCGGACCCGGCCGCGCCAGGCACCGCTCTCGGCGCCGCGCTGCTCGATGAACTCCTTGAAGCGGCGCAGATCGCCCTTGACCCGCCGGTCGATCAGGCCGAGCGCGTCCGCGCCCTTCTCGGCCAACCCGGAGGGCTCGACGTCCATCGTGAGCTCCACCCTGGTGCGGCCGTCGTCCAGGGACTCGAAGCGGACGGTTCCCCGCTGCTGGGTGTCACCGTCGGTGGTCCGCCAGGTGATCCGGTCGTCCGGCAGCTGGTCGACGATCTCGGTGTCGAACTCGCGCCGCACCCCACCGACGCTGGTGGTCCAGTGGTTGTGCCGGTCGTCGACCTGCCTGACCTCCTCGACGCCCTCCATGAAGTTCGGGAAGTCCTCGAACTGGGTCCACTGGTTGTAGGCGGTGTGGAGCGGGACGCCGACGTCCACTGCTTCCTTGACCGTGCTCATCTGTTCCTCCTCGTCGCGAGCGGATTACTCCCGGGGCGCGGACCTGCGGCCCCGGGCTGTCCTCTTGTCGACCCCTGGGCTCGGCGTGATCGGGTCGCCGTCCGCCGCACGTTCGGGGGCGCCCTCGTCGGCGTCCTCCCGTGCGGCACGCTTCCCGACCTGCTCCAGCACCTCGTTCGTGAGAGTCGGGGCCGTTCTGTCCTTCTCGTGGTGTTCGGAGTGTTCGGATCGCTCTGCCACGGCGCCCGGGTACCCGGTTCCCTCCAGGTCACCCACGCTGCCGTATGGATAACCCCCCGGTGCTGAGACCGGTTCGCCGGATGGCCGCGGGCGGTCGCGGTCGGCGAAGCTGCGGGGGATCGCCGAAGACGCGCGGTCCTCGTGCGCCATACGCACGGAGGACGCGCACCGAGGACGCGCACAAAAGACATGCACCAGGAGGCCCCCTTGCTCACTCGCCGCGCCGCCGCCCTGTCGGCCCTCGCCGCCGCCGGCCTCTGCGCCGCCTCCGCCCGTACCGCGTCGGCAGCGCCGCGCCGGACCGGGCGGGCACGGCTGACGCTGCCCCCGCCCAGCGGTCCGCACCCGGTGGGGACGGTCTCCGTGCGGCTCGTCGACACCGCACGCGCCGATCCCTGGGTCCCGGCGCAGCCGTACCGGGAGCTGATGATCAGCATCCGCTACCCGGCACGGGCCGTCGACGGTCACCCGAGGGCACCGCAGCTGCTTCCCGGCGAGGCCGCCGGCTTCGCCGCCGTCAACGACTTCGTCGACGTGCCCGCCGACCGGGTCGACTGGGCGGCCACCCGTACCCACGCCCACGAAGGCGCCCCGGCCGATCGCGACCGGGGCCCGTACCCGGTGGTCTGCTACTCGCCCGGCGCCGGTGACCCCCGCTCCCTCGGCACCACTCTCAGCGACGACCTCGCCGCACGGGGCTACGTCGTGGTGACCCTCGACCACACCTACGACGCCTCGGCCGTGCAGTTCCCCGGCGGCCGCGTGGAACGTACCGTGCTGCCCGCGGAGTTCGCCAAGGCCTACCCGGACGAGGGGCGCATCAGGGCGCTCCTGGAGAAGACGACGGCCGTACGCGTCGCGGACACCCGCTTCCTGCTCGACGAGCTGCCGCGGGTGCTGCCCGGGGAGCTGCGCGGCCTGCCGGACTGGACCCGCATCGGCATGTTCGGGCACTCGGCCGGCGGCTTCACCGCCCTCCAGGCCATGCACGACGACCCGCGCATCGCGGCCGGCGCGAACTTCGACGGCGTACTCGCCTACGTCCAGGAGGACGGCGACCACGGCCACCTGTCCGGTGTCGCGGCGGACGGCCTGGACCGGCCCTTCCTGCTGGTCGGGAAGGACGGCAACGACCTGCGCACGGTGCCGTCCTGGAACGCCCTGTGGCGGCACAGCCGCGGACCCGGCGCGGGCCTGACCCTGCGTGGCGCCGAACACGCCACCTACACCGATGCGGAGACGATGATTCCCCAGATCGCCCGCCAACTGGGCCTGCCCCGCGCGACGGTCGTCAGGAACGTCGGCACCGTCGCCCCGGCCCGCGCGATCCTCGTCGAACGGGCCTGCCTCACCGCGTTCTTCGACCGGTGGCTGCGCGGGCGCGACGAGGCCGAACTGCCGGTCGGCTCCCCGGAGGTGCGGCTGTTCCGCCGCTGAGCGGCCGCTTTGAAGCGTGCGGTCGGGCGGGGTGCGCCGGTCACGCCGGTGTCCGGTCCGCCGCCCGCTCCAGGCATGCGGTCTCCGTGACCGGACGGGGACCGGCCGACGCCGTGGAACGTGGAACGGGTGGCGTCGGCAGTTGCACCGCCTGCCGTACCGGCGTTTTCTGGAAGTATCCGACGGTGAAACAAGAGCGCCCAAGGTTGCGGCACCGACCTACCTGGGGCCCTGCCTCGTGGCGTTCGACGCGGAGGTGAACCAGGTGAAAGCCGTTGTCTACGAGAAGCCCTTCAGCGTCGCTGTCAGGGACGTCGACGATCCGGGCATCCAGCACCCGAACGACGTGCTGGTACGGGTCACATCCACCGCGATCTGCGGGTCCGACCTGCACATGTACGAGGGCCGCACGGCCGCGGAGTCGGGCATCGTCTTCGGACACGAGAACCTCGGCATCGTCGAGGAGGTCGGCCCGGGTGTCGTCTCGCTGTCCCAGGGCGACCGGGTCGTCATGCCCTTCAACGTCGCCTGCGGCTTCTGCAAGAACTGTCTGGCCGGGAAGACCGGATTCTGCCTCACGGTGAACCCGGGCTTCGCCGGCGGAGCCTACGGCTATGTGGCCATGGGCCCCTACAAGGGCGGCCAGGCGGAGCTGCTGCGGGTACCGTTCGCCGACTTCAACTGTCTGAAGCTGCCGCCGGGCAACGAATTCGAGACCGACTTCGTCCTGCTCGCCGACATCTTCCCGACCGGCTATCACGGCTGCGAACTAGCCCAGGTGATCCCCGGCGAGAGCGTCGCCGTCTTCGGCGCGGGACCGGTCGGGCTGATGGCCGCCTACTCCGCGCTGCTGCGCGGCGCGGCCAAGGTGTTCTCGGTCGACCGGGTACCGGAGCGACTCGCCAAGGCGGAGGAGATCGGAGCGATACCGATCGACTTCACCCAGGGTGACCCGGCGGAACAGATCAAGGAACAGACCGGAGGTGAGGGCACCGACAAGGGCGTCGACGCCGTCGGCTACCAGGCCCAGGCGCATGACGCGAGCCACGAGGAACCCGCTGTCGTCCTCAACACCCTCGTCGAGACCGTACGGCCGACCGGCATGCTCGGCGTACCCGGCCTGTACGTCCCGTCCGACCCCGGCGGACCCGACGAGCACGCCAAGCACGGCCAGCTCCTGGTCTCCATCGGCAGGATGTTCGAGAAGGGCCAGCGGATGGGCACCGGCCAGTGCAACGTCAAGCAGTACAACCGGCAGCTCCGCGACCTGATCATCGCGGGGCGGGCCAAGCCCAGCTTCGTGGTCTCCCACGAACTGCCGCTGGAGGAGGCACCCGGCGCGTACGAGAAGTTCGACCAGCGGGTCGAGGGCTACACCAAGGTCGTCCTGCATCCCGGTCACGCACTGGCCGCGTAGGCCTCGGGGACGGCTGCCTTCACGGCACAGCACAGGAAGCACGGGGGCCGGCGGGCCGCACGGCCCGCCGGCCCCCGCTGTCCGCGGTGCCGCTAGCCGCGCCGTCCCGCGGTCTGGTACTCGTCCGTGGCCGGGGAGGAGCCGCCGTCCGCCCCCGGCCGCGCCCGGTCGGCGTGGCCCGGCCACCAGGCCGCGTGACCGATCAGGGCGGTGAGGCTCGGGGTGAAGAACATCGCCATCACGAAGGCGGCCACCGCGATGCCGAAGGACACCGCGAAGCCCATCTCCGTGAGCAGCGAGTTCCCGGCCAGCATCATCGTGGCGAAGGTCGCCGCCAGGATGAAGCCCGCCGCGGCCACCGTCGGTCCGGCGTGCCGCAGCGCCATCCCGGCCGCCTCGCGCGGCTCCCGGCCCTCCCGGGCCTCCTCGCGCAGCCTGGCGATCATGAGGATGTTGTAGTCCGTGCCGATGGCGACCACGAACAGATACATGATCACCGGAAGCATGAACATCAGCCCGGGCTTGTTCTGCGCGTCCTGGAAGATCCAGACCGTCGCGCCCAGCGTGGCGCCGAAGCCCAGGCCCACCGAGGCGATCAGGTACCAGGGCGCGACCACGCTGCGCAGCAGCAGCCCCAGGATCACCATGATCAGCAGGGCGGCGACCGGGAACACCGTCCGGTAGTCGTGGTTCACCGCGGAGTCGATGTCCTTGTAGATCGAGGACATGCCGCCGACCACCGCCTCGGTGCCCTCGGGAGCACTGGCGTGCGCGACGTCCCGCACCCGGCCCACCGTGTCGATCGCCTTGTCCGTGGAGGCCTCGTACTTGAGCGTGACGGTGAAGTCCGCCGTGGTACCGGGGTTGTTGAGCTGGTTCAGCCGGGCACTGGCGACACCGTCCACGGCGCCGAGTTTGCGCGCGTACGCGTCGAACGCGGACCTGTCCAGCGGCTTGCCGGCGGTGCTGGACAGGTAGACGTCGGTGGGTGCGGCGGCACCGGCCGAGTACGCCTTCTGCATCTCGTCCTGGACGACCATGGACTCCTTGGTCTTGGGCATCGAGCCCGACGCCAGGTCGAAGGTGGCGTGGTAGCCGAGCGTGCCCAGCGACAGCACCACCAGGACGAGGCCGGAGACCGCGGCGGTCAGTGCCGGGCGGCGCTGCACACCACGGCCGAGGGCCGCGAACCGGGCGTTCTCCGGCTCGCGTTGCCAGGACTTGGAGGGCCAGAACACCTTCGGGCCGATGAGCGAGACGACGGCCGGGATCAGGGTCAGCCCCGCGACGAGCGTCACGGAGACCGCGATGGCCAGCGCCGGGCCCATCTGCTTGAGGAAGCCCAGCGTGGACAGCACGAGCGCGAGGAAGGCGATGATGACCGCGCCGGCCGCCGAGGCGATCGCCTCGCCGACCCGGGCCACCGCGTTGACCATGGCCTCCTTGGGTTCGTCGCCGGCGCGCAGGCGTTCGCGGTAGCGGAACATCAGGAACAGGAAGTAGTCCGTACCCACACCGAAGAGCACGACGATCAGGATCGACGAGACGGAACTGTTGGCCTGCAGACCGAACAGCTTGGTGGCGTAGGCGATCAGTCCGTTGGCGATCGCGGACACCAGGCCGATCGTGATCAGCGGCAGGACCGCGAGGATCGGCGCCCGGAAGATGATCAGCAGGGTCACCAGGATGATCAGGAAGGTGCCGATGCCGATCAGCGCCTCACCGCGTTTGGACGAGTCCTGCTGATCCAGTGCCTGCGCGGCCGAGCCGCCGAGCCTGGCCTCCAGGTCGGTGCCCTTGGTCAGTTGCTTCACGTCGTCGCGCAACACCTTGGCCGCGTCCGCCTGTACGGGCTGACCGGCGTTCTTGCTGTCCATCTGCACCAGGGTCATGGTGTATCTGCCGTCCTTGGACGGCTGGCCGGGGACGACCTTCTGGACCTGGTCGATGTGCTTGCCGCCCAGTTCGGTGGTGATCCGGGAGACGTCCTTCAGGTCGGCGGCGGTGAGCCTGCCGCCGTCGGTGCGCTGGTACAGGGCGATCGCGGACGGGGTGAAGGCGCTGGGGAACGCCTTCTCCTGGAGGCCGGCCGCTTTGATCGATTCGTAGCTCTTGGGCAGGAAACTGCTCTCGTCGCTGTTCGAGGGCAGGCTCGGGGCGGTGGCGACGATCGCGACCGCCGCGATCAGCCATGCCACGATCGTCCAGACGGGATGTCGGACGACGGCACTGCCAATTCGTCGGAACATGCGGAAGGTCCTCCTGAGTAGGAAGATCACCGCAGCCCGGGGAGCGGACCCTGGCATCGGCGACCCCGACCGGCCCGCACCCGACGGGCCGGTCGCATGGTTGTCTTGAGGTCACATGGTAGGGATCACCCACGACAGTCGGTCCAGTGGGTTTCCGGTACCGGCCGGGCGGAGACGCCCAGCCACGGCCGCGCGGTCGGTGAGCGGTGGGTCAGTTGCTCGGTGTGGGGAGCAGGAACGCCGTGAGGGCGGCCGTGTCGTCCCGCAGCCGGTCGTGGCTGTAGTCGAGCAGATCCTGGTGGAGCCGCGCCAGCAGTTCCGGCGGCGGCATCGGGCCCCAGGAGCGCAGTCGCTGCAGCAGCGGGTAGAAGACACCGTCCGGGTCCCGGGTCTCCGTGACGCCGTCCGTGTACAGCAGCAGCTGGTCACCGGGGCCGAAGGCGTAGGTGTCCACGCGGTAGGGGTCCCCGACCAGCATGCCGAGGTTCAACGGCGGCCCCGGCCGGCCCCGGTCCAGCTCGCGCACCTCGCCGGGACGGATCAGCAGCGGCGGCGGATGGCCGCAGTTGAGGACGCGTACGACCCGCTCGTCGGCGGGGATCTCGGCGAAGACGGCGGTGACGAACCGTTCGGCCGTCTCCTGCCCGCCCAGCTGGTCGGCCCTGCGCGACATGCTGACGTCCACCCGCTCCACCAGCGCGTGCAGGTCGGGTTCGTCGTGCGCGGCCTCGCGGAACGCCCCCAGCATCGCGGCCGCCGTCTCCACCGCGAGCAGCCCCTTGCCGCGCACGTCGCCGATGAGCAGCCGTACCCCGTGAGCGGTGGGCACCGCCTCGTAGAGGTCGCCGCCGATGCGGGCCTCCGCGGCGGCGGACAGGTAGAAGCTCTCAAGGAGCAGGTCGCCGATCCGGTGCGGCACCGGCCTGAGCAGGACGCGTTGCGCGATCTCGGCCACGAACCGTACGTCGGCCAGGGTGCGTTCGCGGCGCGTGCGGTGCGCGGCCAGGACCGTCCCGAGGGCGCCCACCAGGGCCGTGCACGCGTAGACGGCGACGTAGTGCCGTTCCCAGATGTAGCCGACGGAGCGGCCCGCGCAGCACGGGGTGCCGGCCAGCAGCATCTCGAAGCCGACGGCGAAGACGGTGGTGCCGGCGACGACGACCGCCGTATGGGCGAAGGCGGTCACCAGGGGCAGCGCGATCAGCGCGAAGCTCACCGGCCACGACACGGGGGTGATCGGCTCGACCACCAGTACCCCGGCGACGTACATGACGGGGAGCCAGCGCATCCACGCGGGGGGTGCGGGCAGTGCTGGGTTGCCACCGTCGTGCCTCACCCGTGACTCCTGGCCTACGCATCTCGACAAGACGACCAGCGTCCCCGGTCACCGGGGGACACGCCCGGATTGCTCCGCTCAGCGGCATGTTCCGTCGGCAGCATTCGCCTCTACTTCCGAAACATTCGAGATTTTCTGGGTGTCTCAATGGATCTTCGATTGGCCGATTGTCGACCATGTCGATCTCCTGATGTCGAATCGGCCCGGTGAACTGCGTAAATGGTCACGACGGTGAAGCGAAGGTTTCGAAATAATCACCGAAACTGTTGACAGGTGGCATGGGCAGACCAACACTCCCCAGCAAGTCACACCCGCAGCAACCCGCACAGGCCACAGAGGAGGCACCGCATGAACCCGCTCGACCACGCCCTCAGCCGCCGGAGCGCCGGCGCCCTGCTGCTGGGCGCCGCCGCCGGGCTCGCCCTGCCCGGCACCGCCCGCGCCGCCACCGTCGTCACCACGAACCAGACCGGTTCCAACGGCGGCTACTACTACTCCTTCTGGACGGACGCCCAGGGCACGGTGTCCATGACCCTCGGCTCCGGCGGCAACTACGGCGCCAGCTGGCGCAACACCGGCAACTTCGTCTGCGGCAAGGGGTGGAGCACCGGCGCCCGCCGCAACGTGACCTACTCCGGCAGCTTCAGCCCCTCCGGCAACGGCTACCTGTCCCTCTACGGCTGGACCTCGAACCCGCTCGTCGAGTACTACATCGTCGACAACTGGGGCACCTACCGGCCCACCGGAACCTACAAGGGCAGCGTCACCAGCGACGGCGGCACCTACGACATCTACCTCACGACCCGGTACAACGCGCCGTCGGTCGAGGGCAACAAGACCTTCAACCAGTACTGGAGCGTCCGCCAGTCGAAGCGGACCGGCGGCACCATCACCACCGGCAACCACTTCGACGCCTGGGCCAGGGCCGGCATGCCCCTCGGCAGCTTCAGCTACTACCAGATCCTCGCCACCGAGGGCTACCAGAGCAGCGGCAGCTCCAACATCACGGTGGCATGATGGGCGCCCCGGCGGAACGCTCCTTACGCCCCGTGGTGGCAGCCGCCGTCGCACTGGCCGCCGTCGGCACCCTCACCGTCGGCGCCGTCCCGTCCCACGCGGCCGCCTGTACCGGCTACGTGGGCCTCACCTTCGACGACGGGCCGTCCGACGCCCACACTCCGAGTCTGCTCAGTGCCCTGCGGGCGAACGGGCTGCGCGCCACCCTGTTCAACGAGGGCCAGTACGCGGCCGCCTACCCCGCGCAGGTCAGGGCCGAGGCCGGCGCGGGCATGTGGATCGGCAACCACAGTTACACCCACCCGCATCTGACCCAGCAGTCCCAGGCGGGGATCGACTCGGAGATCTCCCGCACCCAGTCCGCCATCGCCGCCGCCGGCGGCGGGACACCGACCCTGTTCCGGCCGCCGTACGGCGAGACCAACGCGACCGTGCGCACCGTCGAGGCCAAGTACGGTCTGACCCAGATCATCTGGGACGTCGACTCGCAGGACTGGAACGGCGCGAGCACCGACGCCATCGTGCAGGCCGTCTCCCGGCTCACCAACGGCCAGATCATCCTGATGCACGAGTGGCCGGCCAACACCCTGGCCGCGATCCCGCGCATCGCGGGGACCCTCACCGCCAAGGGGCTGTGCCCCGGACGGATCTCCGCTCAGACCGGCCGCGCGGTCGCACCCTGAGAAAGCAGTGGCACCGGTGGCGCGGCGGTACGTCAACCGCCGCGCCACTCTCATGAGTTCGGATGAACGGCGATCCGCCGGATCCCTCGCGTCGATAGGTTCGCCACCGTGGACTACTACGACCTGGGCCGTCACAGCCGACGTGTCACGACGTCGTCCCCCGACGCACAGACCTGGTTCGACCGGGGGCTGAACTGGACCTACGCCTTCAACCACGAGGAGGCCGTGCGCTGTTTCGAGGCGGCCGGCGCGGCCGACCCGGACTGCGCCATGGCCGACTGGGGCGTGGCCTACGCCCTCGGCCCCAACTACAACAAACCCTGGGAGTTCTTCGACGAACGGGACCTCGCCCGCACCGTCGAGCGCACCCACGCCGCCGTGCAGCGCGCCCACGCCAAGGCCGCCGTCCGTGCGACCCCCGTGGAGCGCGCCCTCGTGTCGGCCCTGCGCGCCCGCTACCCTCGGGCCGCCGCCCCGGACCCGGCGGCCTGCTCGGTGTGGAACACGGACTACGCCGACAGCATGCGCGCCGCCTACGACCTGGCGCCGGACGACCCCGACGTGGCGGCCCTGCACGCCGACGCCCTGATGAACCTCACGCCCTGGCAGCTCTGGGACATCCGCACCGGGCGACCGGCCGACGGCGCCCGCACCCAGGAGGCCAGGGCCGTACTGGAGCGGGCCCTCGCCACCGAGGCGGGGACCCGGCACCCCGGCCTGCTGCACCTGTACATCCACCTGATGGAGATGTCGCCCACGCCCGAGACCGCGCTGCCCGTCGCCGACCGGCTGCGCGACCTCGTCCCCGACGCCGGGCACCTGCGGCACATGCCCTCGCACCTGGAGGTCCTCTGCGGCGACTACCGGCGCGTCGTCTCCGACAACACCGCGGCCGTCGCCGCCGACGAGAAGTACCACGCGCGGGCCGGCGCCATGAACTTCTACACCCTGTACCGCTGCCACAACCTGCACTTCAGGATCTACGGCGCGATGTTCCTGGGCCGCTTCCAGGACGCCCTCGCCACCGCCGAACTGCTCGAAGCCGCCGTCCCGGAGGACCTGCTGCGCGTACCGAGCCCGCCGATGGCCGACTGGCTGGAGGGCTTCCTGGCCATGCGGGTGCACGTCCTGATCCGCTTCGGCCGCTGGGACGACATCCTGCGGCTCCCGCTGCCCGCCGACCCCGCGCTGTACTGCGTGAGCACCGCGATGCTGCACTACGCGCGCGGCGTCGCGCACTCCGCGACCGGCCGGATCGCCGAGGCGGAGACGGACCGCGCGCGGTTCCGGGACGCCGTGGCCGCGGTCCCCGGCACCCGAACGATCTTCAACAACACCTGTGCCGACGTCCTGGCCATCGCCGCCGCCCTGCTCGACGGCGAACTCGCCTACCGCAAGGGCGACTTCGACACCGCCTTCAGCGCCCTGCGGCACTCGGTCGACCTGGACGACAACCTCCCCTACGACGAACCGTGGGGCTGGATGCAGCCCACCCGGCACGCCTACGGCGCCCTCCTCCTCGAACGCGGCCGCGTCACGGAGGCCGAGGCGGTCTACCGGGCCGACCTCGGCCTGGACGACACCCTGCCCCGGCCGTTGCAGCACCCGGGCAACGTCTGGGCCCTGCACGGCCTCCACGAATGCCTGCGGCGGCTCGGCAAGGACGGCGAGGCCCGGATCGTGGCCCAGCAGCTGAAACTCGCCGCCGCGAGCGCCGACGTGCCGATCACGGCGTCCTGCTTCTGCCGCACCGACTGCTGCGGCACCCCGTAGGCGTACCGGGCTACAGCGCCCGCGCCACCAGCAGCGCCACGTCGTCGTGGTCGTCGGGGTGGCGCAGACCGTGCAGCAGCAGGTCGCAGGTCTCCTCCAGCGGCCGGCTCGGCTCCTCCAGGAAACCGAGCAGGACGTCGAGGCGGTCGTCGATCGGATGCCGGCGGGTCTCCACCAGACCGTCCGTGTACAGGACGAGCAGATCACCCGCGGCCAGGTCGACGGTCCTGGTCTCGAACGGGATGCCGCCGACGCCGAGCGGGGCGGCGGCCGGCAGGTCCAGCAGGGCCGGCGCCGTGCCCGAGTGGACCAGCGCGGGCGGCATGTGACCCGCGTTGGCGATCTCGCAGCGCCTGGTGACCGGGTCGTACACCGCGTACAGACAGGTGACGATGTAGTGCTCCAGATCGCAGGTGATCTTGTCCAGGTGCTGGAGCACGGCGGCGGGCGGCAGGTCCAGGTCCGCGTACGCGCAGGTGGCGGTGCGCAGCCGGCCCATCGTGGCGGCCGCGTCGATGCCGTTGCCCATGACGTCACCGACGACCAGCGCGGTCCGGTCGCCCGCCAGCGGGATCACGTCGTACCAGTCACCGCCCACCTCGCTGGTCGCCTGCGCGGGCTCGTAGCGGGAGGCCAGCTCCAGGCCCCTGTGGTGCGGCGGGTGGTCGGGAAGCAGACTGCGCTGCAGGGTGAGGGAGGTGTTGCGGACGCTCTGGAACCAGCGGGCGTTGTCGATGGCGACCGCCGCGCGCCCGGCCAGCTCGCTGGCGAGGACCACGTCGTCCTCGTCGAACGGCAGCGGATTGCTGGTGCGCTTGAGGTCCAGGGCGCCGAGCACCTCGCCGTGGGCGATGAGCGGCACGGCCAGGTACGAGTGGACACCGGCCTGCGCCAGCAGCTCGCCCGCCGCCGCGTTGCGCGCGATCCGCGGCAGGTCGTGCGCGCCGACGTGCGGGACCAGGACCGGCCGTGCGGTGTGCACGCACAGCGTCACCAGGCGGTCGCCCTCGTACGCCGCCAGATCGCCGGGGGAGTCGGCGGCCCGCAGTGCCACCGTGGGATGCGCCGCCTTCAGGGCGAGGGCACGGAACAGCTCCGGGCCGTTGTCCGGGCGGCGTGAGCGGCGCAGGGCCAGCGCCGAGTCCAGCACGTCCACCGCGACCACGTCCGCGAGGACCGGGGTGGCGACCTCGGCCAGCTCGGCGGCCGTGCGCTCCACCTCCAGCGAGGTGCCCACCCGCGCCGAGGCGTCGGCGATCAGCGCGAGCCGGCGCCGGGCCCGGTCGGCCTCGGCCGCCGCGCGATGCCGCTCCGTGACGTCGACGACCGAGAACGCCGCGCCCAGGATCCGGCCGGCGGGGTCCTCCAGCCGGTAGAACGACAGCGACCAGGCGTGCTCGTGGTCCGGATCGACGGGCGGCCGGCCCATGTGGTACTGGTCGAGCAGCGGCGTACCGGTGGTCAGCACCTGGCGCAGCGCCGACTCCACCGTGTCGATGTCGGGCAGCGGCAGCGTCTCCCGCAGATGCCGCCCGATGTGCTCCTCGGCGGGGATGCCGTCGATCCGCTCCAGGGCCGGGTTCACCAGCAGGTAACGCAGGTCGGGGTCGAGCAGGGCCAGGCCGATCGGGGACTGGTTGATCAGCCGCTCGCACAGCGCCAGGTCGGTCTCCACCCGCTGGAGCAGGTTGTGGTCGGCGACGATCCCCAGGGCGTAGACGTCCCCGAGGTCGTCCAGCAGCCGCATGCTGCGGAACTCCATCAGGCGGCTGCCGCCGTCCTTGTGCCGGACCGGGAAGGCGCCGGCCCAGGCCCGGCCGGTCTCCAGCACCTCCGTGAAGAGGCTCACCGCCGCCTGCAGATGCTCCGGATCGACGAGCAGACGTGCCGCGTACCGGCCCAGGGCCTCCTCGGCCGAGTATCCGAACAGCTCCCCGGCCTGCGGCGTCCAGAAGACGATCCGGCCCTGGGAGTCCAGGGCTACCGCGGCCACGCTCAGCACGTCCAGCAGGCCGGTCGGACGCAGCCTTCCCCGTCCGTACCCCTCACCGCCGGAGCCGTCGGCACCACCGGTCCCCAGGGAGTCCGCACCCATCCGTCAACCACCTCCACCGGCCGCCGGGCCGATGCCGCGGCCGCCACGGCACTTCCATGCTGCCCCCGCCCCGCCACTCGCCCAACTCCAGACGGGTACCCCGCTGCCGGCGGCGGTCCCGGCCGGTCCCGGTCACCCGGATTCCCCGCGGACCGTGCGCGGCGATCGGACAAGCAGGAACATGGGGGTACGTAGAGGATGTAGCCAATGGATTCTCCGCGAAAAGACCTCGACGCGCCGGTCTCCGTGGGCGCACGCGATCTCCTCGACGCGTCCAGCGACGCGGCGGCGGTCGTGTCGGCCGCGGGTGCCGTGGTCGGCTGGACCCGCGCCGCCGAGGCCCTGCTCGGGCATCCGCCCGCCGAGGTGACCGGCAGCCCCGCGGCGCGGCTGCTCGCCATGCGCGCCGACCCGGCCCGGGCGGCCGGCGTCGCCCAGCGCTGCCGCTCAGGCATGGGCTGGAGCGGGCTCGTACCGCTGCGGCACCGCGACGGCCGCAGCGTCCTGGTCGACCTGCGGGTCTCCGCGTCCTTCCGGATCAACGACGAGGAGTGCTTCCTGCTCTCGGCACGCGAGCAGCGGCCTCAGTGGGCGATGGGGCAGTCCGTCCTCGACGGGTTCCTCACCCGCTCGCCGATCGGCATGGCCGTGATGGACCTGGAGCTGCGTTACGTATGGCTGAACGACACCCTGGAGCACCTCGGCGGAGTCCCCCGTGAGCAGCGCCTGGGCCGGCGGCTGAGCGAGCTGCTGCCCGGGCTGCAGGCGACCACCCTCGAGACCCTGATGCGCGAGGTGCTGAAGACCCGGCAACCGGTCACGGACTACGAGTACCTCGGCTGGAGCTGGTCCGATCCGCACCGCCAGCACGCCTACTCCACGTCCTTCTTCCCCCTGGTGGGCCCCGACGACTCCGTGACCGGCGTCTGCTACCTGGTCTCCGACGTCACCGAGCGGTGGGCCGCCCGCCAGCTGCTGTCCCTGGTCAACGAGGCGGGCACCCGCATCGGCACCACGCTCGACGTGCTGCGCACCGCCCAGGAACTCGCCGACTTCGCCGTCCCCCGGTTCGCCGACTTCGTCATCGTCGACCTCCTGGAGCCCGTCCTCAGCACCGAGGGGCACGGCACCTGGCTGACCGACGCGGGGCCGGCGCCGGCCAGACCGGCGATGCGGCGCGCCGCGCTGAGGACCGTCCGCGAGGGCCACCCCGAGGCCGTGGCGCGGGTCGGCGACAAGGTGGACTTCCTGCCGCCGCCGCACGGCCTCGACCTGCTCATCAGGGGAGAGCCGATCCTCATCCCCGAACTCGACCCGGAGGACCTCCTGTGGGTCACCGAGCACCCCGCTCGGGCGGCCCGCATCCGGGAGTTCGGACTGCACTCGCTCATCTCGGTCCCGATGCGGGCGCGCAACACCGCCCTCGGCCTCACCACCTTCGCCCGCTCGCTCAACCCGGCCCCCTTCCAGGCGGACGACGTCCTGCTCGCCCAGGAACTCGTCGCCCGGGCCGCCGTCTGCGTCGACAACGCCCGCCGCTACACGAGGGAGCACACCGCGGCGGTCACCCTCCAGCGCAGCCTGCTGCCGCAGGCCCTGACCGGCGGTACGGCTCTCGACGTGGCCTCCGCCTACCTGCCGGCGGACGCGACGGACGGGGTCGGCGGCGACTGGTTCGACGTGATCCCGCTGTCCGGCGCCCGGGTCGGCCTGGTCGTCGGGGACGTGGTGGGCCACGGCCTCACCGCCGCGGCGAGCATGGGCCGGCTGCGCACCGCCGTGCAGACCCTCGCCGACATGGAACTGCCTCCCGACGAACTCCTCGCCCACCTCGACGACCTGGTGCTGCGGCTGGGGGAGGAGGAGATCTCGGGCACGGCCTCCGAGGGCAGCACGGCCACGTTCGTGGGAGCGACCTGCCTGTACGCCGTCTACGACCCGGTGACCCGGCGGTGCGCCATGGCCCGGGCCGGGCACCCGCCGCCGGTCGTCGTGGCGCCCGACGGGCAGGTCCGGTTCCCCGAGATGCCCCCCGGGCCGCCGCTCGGGCTCGGCGGCATGGCCTTCGAGGCCACCGAGATCGAACTCGCCGAGAACAGCCTGATCGGCCTCT
Source organism: Streptomyces sp. NPDC020958 (assembly GCF_055562175.1). Lineage (NCBI taxonomy): Bacteria > Bacillati > Actinomycetota > Actinomycetes > Kitasatosporales > Streptomycetaceae > Streptomyces > Streptomyces sp. NPDC020958. The sequence goes on from NZ_JBVHFU010000001.1 coordinate 1,054,953, forward strand.
ACACCGACGGCCTCATCGAAGGCGCCGACCGGGACGTCGAGTTGGGCATGGCCCGACTGCGCGCCGCCCTGGCGGTCCCCGACGCCGACCTCGACACGCTGTGCGCGTCGGCCGTGCAGCAACTGGTCCCCGTTCCGCAGCCCGACGACATCGCCCTGCTTCTGGCCCGCACCCACGCCCTGGGCATCGACCACGTCGTCTCCTGGGACGTCCCCGTCGACCCGGCCGCCGTCGGCGAGGTCCGGGCCAAGGCGGTGCACCAGGTGCTCACCTGGGGCTACGACGAGCTGGTGACGACCACCGAACTCATCGTCAGCGAACTGGTCACCAACGCCATCCGGTACGCCGAACCGCCCATCACGCTGAGGCTGTTGCGCGACTCCCGGCTGACCTGCGAGGTCGCCGACGGCAGCAGTACCGCGCCCCGGCTGCGGCACGCCCGCAGCACCGACGAGGGCGGCCGGGGCCTCTTCCTGGTGGCCCAGCTCGCCCACCGCTGGGGCGCCCGCCACACCGGGAACGGCAAGATCATCTGGGCCGAGCAGGAGATCCCGGCGACGTGAGCCCGGTGGGACCGGGCGACGGCGCCCTGTCGAATGCGCATGTTTGGCCGTACGCTGTCAATTGATGAGGATTCGGCAGCAATGGGGGGAGCCGCCTTGTTGGGGGACGCGTACGGCCCGAACCAGCAACCACCGGACCACGGACCACTTGACCAGGGACCGCCAAACCAGGGACCGCCAAACCAGGGACCGCCAAACCAGGGACCGCCGGACCAGGGACCGCCGGACCAGGGACCACCGGGCCACGCCTTCCCGGGGCCGGGAGTCTTCGTCCCGCCCATGCCGTCGAGTCCGCCGCCCGCTCCACCGGACGCCCTGCGTGCCACCGCCGTCGCCCTCCTCAACCTGAGCGGCCTCGGCCTCGGCTACCTGCTCGTGCGAAGACGGCTCCCGATGGCCGCCTGCCTGGCGGCGACCGTCGTGCTGCTCCTGGTGGCCCTGCCCGCGGACGCCGACGGCGTGCCCGCCGCCGCGTCGGCAGGCTACGCCGTGGTGCTGCTGCTGGCGGCCGTGCACGGCGCCCGCGTCGGCCTGCGCACCCGGCTGATCCTGCCCGGACGGCGGCCCCTCGCACTCCTGCTGGGTGTCGCCCTCCTCGCCGTCCCGGTGGGCGGCGCGCTCTGGTACGACAGCGCCCACCAGGAAGCCGTGCAACGCGCGCTCCTCGATCGGCTCGACCACGCGGACGAACGCGTCGCCGCCGCCGCCCACGAGGGCTTCGCCGCGGCCAGGCCCGACTACCAGGAAGCCCTGGCCGTCTACCGTGACCTCGCCGTCCACCACTCCGGGTCCCGTGCCGCCGCCCAGGTCCCCGACCGGCTGAGGACCTACTACACGACGGTCGCCGCGGCCTACGGCCACCACGACTACTGCACGGCCGTCGCGCCGCTGGAGTACCTGCGGACGGTGCCCGACTCCCTGCCGAAGGACCAGCTCGGCGCGCTCGCGCACTGGCCCGACGACCGGCTGGCCACCTCGCTGTACGAGTGCGGGGCGCAGGGCCTGACCGGCGACGGCACCGACTGGGTCCCCCGGTTCGGCGAACTGCTGCGCACGTTCCCGGACGCCGGTCAGAGCGCCAAGGTCGCCCCGGCCCTGGACGCGGCCGTGAAGAAGGCGGCGACGGCAGTCTCCGGCGACGACCCCTGTACCGCCGTCGAGCGGCTGCACACCCTGAACTCGGGGATCACCCAGCTGTCCGACGGCTCGGGCGCGCAGGCCGGCGCACTGGGCGAGCTCGCGTCCCGGGCCGGCCGCAGCGGTGACGCGGGGGAGTACCAGTGCGGCGTCAGGCAGTACAAGGACGGCGACTACGCCAAGGCACAGGGGACCCTCCAGCAGTTCCTCGCCGACAACCCGCACGACGGCAACGGTGCCCGCGCCCGGAAGATCGTCATCGGCGCCGAGGTAGCCCAGACCCTCCCTGCCGCCGGCAAGAGGCTGCCCACCACCGCCTCCGGCGGCGGCATCTCCGTGACCGTCAAGAACGACAGCCCCGACGACATCACCGTGCTCTACACGGGCCCGGTCACCGGCAGCTTCACCCTGAAGGCGTGCGGCGGCTGCAAGGCGTACTCGTTCGCCGGCACGATCACCCCCGGCTGGCAGCCGTGCGGCGACAGCGGCCGGAACTACCCGCAGCGCACGATCAGCCTGCCGCCCGGCACCACGTACTTCGTGCACCAGCCGAAGAACGACACCACGGCCACCCCGGGCTCCGACACCGCCAAGCTGCGCTACGGCTACGTCTACACCGAGTGCGCGTACACCACACAGTCGCTCACGTCCGGTTACTGAGCGGGCCGGGAGGCTGTCGGACCGGCCAACTATGCTCCGGCGCATGAACGACGAGGACGACGAGGGCAGGGACGACCCCGCCAGACGAGTGGTCGACGGGCGGTTCGAGCTGGTGGCCCGGCTCGGTGGCGGCGGCATGGGCATGGTCTGGCGGGCCACCGACCTGGTGCTGCGGCGCAGCGTGGCCGTCAAGGAGGTACGGCCGTCCGACCCCGGCCTCGCCGAGTACGACCCGGGGGCCGCCCGGCTGCTGCGCGAACGGGTGCTGCGGGAGGCCCGCGCCCTGGCCCGGGTCGACCACCCGAACGTGGTGACGATCCATCACATCGTCGACGGGGGGCCCGGGACCTACCCGTGGATCGTCATGGAACTCGTGACCGGCGGCTCGCTCGCCGACCGCCTTGCCGCAGGGCCGGTGAACCCGGTCGAGGCCGCGCGGATCGGCCGCGAGGTGCTGGCCGCGCTCCGCGCCGCCCACGAGGCCGACATCGAACACCGCGACGTGAAGCCGGCCAACGTCCTGCTGCGCCCCGACGGCCGCCCGGTGCTCACGGACTTCGGCATCGCCGCCGTCCGTGAGGCCACCGCCCTCACCGCCACCGGATCGGTCATCGGCACCCCCGACTACATGTCACCGGAGCGCGTCTCCGGCAAGGACGGCGGAGCGGCCGCGGACCTGTGGTCCCTCGCGATGATGCTGTACGTGGCGGTCGAGGGCCACCATCCGCTGCGCCGCGGCACCACCCTCGCCACGCTCGCGGCGGTCCTCGCCGAGGACGTCCCGCCACCGGTCCAGGCCGGGCCCCTCACGGACGTCCTCACCCGCGTCCTGGTCCGCGACCCGGCGGCCCGCCCGGACGCCGCCGCCCTGGACCGCATGCTGGCCCGGGCCGCCCGGGAGACCGGGTCCCCCACGTCCTTCCCGTTGCAACCCCCGTCCGCGCCACCGCGGGACGCACCGCTTCCCGACGCACGGGACGCGTCACCGCCGGACCCGACGCCCATCTCCCTCGGACCCGTTCCACGCCGCCGCCGGAGGCTGCTCCTCCTGCCCGCGGCCGCGGTGGCCGTCGCCGGTGTGCTCACGTGGAACCTGCTGCCGGGCACGGGCGGCCACACCCCCGACCCCACGGACTCCGGCAGCACGCGCACCACGGCACCGCCCTCGGCCGGGAGCACGGTCCCCTCCACGGCCGCACAGCAGACCGCCGGCACAGACCTGCTGACCCCCCAGGGCATACGCACCGCCGTCGCGGCCTTCGAGAAACAGACCGGCCGGGACCGCTTCGGCAAGCTCACGGTGTACCCGGAGTACGTCATCGCCTGGCTGATGGTGAAAGGCAGCGACACCGCGTACGACACCTACACCTACCGCGCCGGGCAGGGCGTGCGGAAGGACATCATCTCGGGCACCCTGCCCGGCTTCGGGACCCCCGTCGGCCTCGACGGCTTCGACTGGGACAAGGTCCCCTCCCTGCTGGCCCGGGCCCAAAGGCAGCTCGAGGTCGCCGCCCCGACCAGCCGCTACCTGGTCGTGGACCTGCCGGGCGACGCCTTCGGCGACCCCGCCGGGATGTCCGTCTACCTCGGCGACAAGTACAGCCGGAGCGGATACCTCCAGACGGACAGGAAGGGCAAGGTCGTCAGGGTGGTGCCGGCCGAGGGATGAGGCCGGGCGAGCGGTCGGCGGGTTTGCGATCGTCCGAGGACGGGACGAGTATTTTTTGTGGGCGGAACGGTCGGCGGAACGGCCGGAACACGTCGTGATTCCGATGCCACCGGATGCCACCGCGACCCGCGGATCACGAGGTCCTTGGCGGTGAGCTCCCCGCACAGCCGGGCGAACCGCTCAGCCGGGTCGGCAGATCGAAGGGAGTCTGCCCATGCGCATCGTCGTGGACCTGAATCGATGCCAGGGATATGCCCAGTGTGTGTATCTGGCGCACGAGGTCTTCAGGCTGAGCGGCCAGGAGGCGCTCACCTATGAGCCGAACCCCGACGACGAGCAGCGCCTGCAGGTCGAGCGGGCCGCCGCCGCGTGTCCGGTGCAGGCGATCGTGATCGACCGTTTGGACGGCGCGGAGGGAAGTGCGGCGTCATGACCTTGCGGGCATCGGTCGCCGAACTGGTGCGCGAGTTCCGGGCCAGCGGCCGGATCGTCGTCGTAGGAGCCTCCCTGGCCGGGCTGCGTGCCGCGGAATCCCTGCGGGCGGAGGGCTTCACCGGCTCCCTGACCATCATCGGGGACGAGCCGTACGAGCCCTACGACCGGCCGCCGCTGTCCAAACAGGTGCTCAAGGGCTGGGTGCCGGCCGACCACACCAAGCTGCCCCGGCTGCGCGAGGTGAACGCGGACTGGCGGCTCGGGGTGGCCGCCGTCGGGCTGGACCGCGTCAGCAAGCAGGTGCGTCTGGCCGACGGGGAGCAGGTGCCGTACGACCGGCTGCTGATCGCCACGGGCACCCGGGCGCGGCAGTGGCCGAATCCGGACGAGGCCGCCCTGGAGGGCGTCTGCACGATTCGCTCCCGTGACGACGCCGCCCGGCTGCAGAAGGCGCTGGCCGCGTCGCCCTCGCGGGTCCTGGTCATCGGCGCCGGCTTCATCGGCTCGGAAGTGGCCTCCGTCTGCCGCGAGTTGGGCATCGCGGTGACCGTGGTCGAGCGGGGTGCGGCGCCGTTGGTGGGCGCGCTCGGCGGGGTGATCGGAGAGATCGCCGCGCAGATGCAGCGCGATCACGGCGTGGACCTGCGCTGCGGGCTGGGCGTGTCGGCGCTGGAGGGCGACTCCGCGGGGCATGTCCGGCGTGCGCGGCTGTCCGACGGCGCCACCGTCGACGCCGACGTGGTGGTGGCCTCACTCGGGTCGATCCGCAACGTGGAGTGGCTGGAGGGGTCGGGGCTGGCCGCCGGTTTCTGGGGCGTCGGGTGCGACGCGGGCGGCCGTGCCTTCGACATCAACGGCGTGGTCACCGACAGCATCTACGTGGCCGGTGACGTGGCACGCGCGCCGCACGTGCTGTACGAGTACCAGTTCCTGGCGATGGAGCACTGGGACAACGCCGTCCTGGGCGCCGAGGTCGCGGCCCACAACATGGTCAACCTGGAGCCCCACTACCGCCCGCATCTGCTGCTGCCCGGCTTCTGGTCCGGTCAGTTCGGCGTCAACATCAAGTCTGTCGGCGTGCCGCCTTTCGGTGACGAGATCGTCATCACGCAGGGGTCTGTCGCCGACCGTCGCTTCGCCGCGGCCTACGGTCGCCGGGGCCGCATCGTGGCGGCCGTGACCTTCGACCACGGCAAGTGGCTGGAGTACTACGGGAAGCTGATCGAACGGTCCGGTCCGTTCCCGCCTCCGCCGCCGGGCTGGGACCAGCCGGCCGACACGAAGCCGATGCCGGCGGAGTTCCCGGACCCGAGGGTCCCGACGGCGATCCCCGACGTCGTCCTGACCGGCCACGCGCCGAGCGAGCGCAAGGCCGAGTTCCGGCCGCGGCGCCACTGACCCGGCCCGCCGGGTCCTGCGCGGCCCGCGGCCAGCACCGACTGGAAGAAGGAGGGGAGCCTCGTGGTCGAGGAAACCCCCTGGCAACAAGCCCTCCGCTATGCCAACCGGGCCAACCCGTACCCCTTCTACGAGGAACTGCGCAAGGAGCCGGTCGCGCGGCAGCCCGACGGCACCTATGTCGTCAGCACCTACCGGGAGATCGTCGCGCTGCTGCACGACCCCCGGGTCAGTTCGGACCCGCGCAAGCGTCCCGGGCCGGACGCGGCGCCGGACCAGGGCTCGGCGGCCCCGGAGGCCGAACCGATCAGGGCGGTGCTGACCGAGCCGAACATCATCACCTGTGATCCCCCCGAGCACGACCGGGACCGCCGATTGATGATGCCGCACTTCGTCGGGCCGCCCCACGCGCCGCACCTGATCACCGACCTGCAGCCCGACATCCGCCGTATCGTCGGCGGACTCCTGGACGACATGAGGGGCAAGGACCGCATCGACGCCGTCGACGACTTCGCCTACCCCCTGCCGGTGACGGTGATCTGCAAGGTGCTGGGCGTGCCGCTGGAGGACGAGCCACGCTTCCACCAATGGGTGGAGACGGCCCTGGACGCCCTGGACTTCGGCCCCGAGGCCGCCTCCGAGGAGATCCAGAGCCGGCAGTCCGGGGGGCAGCGGGCCGTGCAGGAGTTCGGGCAGTTCGCGGCCGATCTGCTTGACCGGTACGCCCGTGAGCCCGGCCCCGGCATGCTCTCGGCCCTGGTGCACGACGACAGCCCGGAGGGACCGCTGTCCAAGGGCGTCCTCGTGAGCAACGCCCTGCTCCTGATCTTCGCGGGGCACGAGACGACGGTCAACCTCATCGCCCACAGCGTGCTCACCCTGCTGCGGCACCCCGACGCGCTCGAAGAACTGCGCCGCAGGCCCGAGCTGATCGTGCCCGCGGTGGAGGAACTGCTGCGCTTCGAGTCGTCGGTCCAGTTCTGGCACACCCGCTCCGCCGTGGAGGACATCGACATCGCCGGCACCACCATCCCCAAGGGGGCGCCCATCTTCCTGGCGTACGGCTCGGCGAACCGCGACCCCGAACGGTTCACCGACCCCGACGAACTCGACCTGGAGCGCCGCGACAACGAGCACCTCGGTTTCAGCCAGGGCATCCACTTCTGCTTCGGTGCCCCGCTCGCGCGGCTCGAAGTGCAGATCGCGGTGGGCGAGTTCGTCCGGCGGGTGCAGAACCCCCGGCTGGTGGAGGACCCGCCGCCGTACCGGCACAACCAGATCTTCCGCGGCCCGCGGCACGTTCTGGTCGACATCGACGGCATCCTCGACTGATCCCGCCATGTGGGCCTTCCAACTCGTCGGCTGGCAGCAGCCGCCCGAACTGCGCGAGGTGCCCGTACCCGAGCCCGGCCCGGGCCAGGTCCTGGTGCGGGTGGCGGGTGCCGGCGCCTGCCACTCCGATCTGCACGTCATGGGGGCACCCGGACCGCTGCCCGGCTTCACGGACCTCCCCCTCACGCTGGGCCACGAGAACGCGGGACGGGTGGCGCAGCTGGGAGCCGGCGTCACCGGGTTCGCACCGGGAGACCCGGTCCTCGTGTACGGCTCCTGGGGCTGCGGGGTGTGCGTCGAGTGCCGTCAGGGCCGGGAGAACTACTGCCAGAACCTCGCCGGCCAGGGTCCGGGCCTGGGCGGCGGGCACCACGGCGGCATGGCCGAGTACCTGCTGGTCCCGGCGGCGCGTCACCTCGTCCCGCTGGGCGGTCTCGACCCCTGCCGGGCCGCCCCGCTCAGCGATGCCGCACTGACCGGCTACCACGCAGTCAAACGGTCGCTGCACCTGCTGGGCCCGGGCTCGACCGCCGTCGTGATCGGAGCCGGCGGCCTGGGCCCAGATGACCATTCAGATCCTGCGTGCGCTCAGCGCGGCGACCACCGTCGTGGCCGTCGACACCGACCCGGGCAAACGGGCGACCGCCACGCGCCTGGGCGCCGACGAGGCACTGCTCCCGGGTGACGGGGCGGTCGCCCGTATCAAGGACATGACGGCAGGGCAGGGCGCTGAGCTCGTGCTGGACATGGTCGGCGCGGACCCGACGCTGCGGATGGCCGCTCAGGTGGCCCGGGTGCTCGGCCACCTGACCATCGTCGGCCTGGGCGGGGGAGCGCTGCCCGTGAACTTCTCCAGTCCGCCGCACGAGTGCTCGGTCGCCGCGCCGTACTGGGGCTCCCTCACCGAGCTGATGGACGTGGTCACCCTCGCCCAGCAGGAGAAGATCGAGGTGCTGGTCGAACACTTCCCCCTGGACCGCGCCGCCGAGGCCTACCGGCTCCTGCACGACGGAAGGATCCAGGGACGCGCCGTCATCACTCCGCACGCGATATGCGGCCGATCGGGTGACGATGGACCTGTAGGGACCTGACGACGCTGTTCCCAGGAGGAGGCAGCTGACATGACATCTCCTTCCGCTTCCACCGGTCCTGTCCCGCCACGGGACACCGGACCAGAGCAGACCCCGCTCGCCGACGGCGCGGCCGCGCTCGCGAACCTGGGCTGGCAGCTCCTGCTCACCATGGGGCTCGCCACCATCGCCCTCGGCGTCGTGGCCCTGGTCTGGCCAGGCCCGACACTCCGCGTCGTCGGCCTGCTCTTCGGTGTGTACCTGCTGGCCACCGGCGTCTTCCAACTCGCCGCCGCCTTCGGCACGCACGTGCGCCGGCATCTTCGCGTCCTGCACTTCATCACCGGCGCGGCCTGCGTCCTGCTGGGGCTGATCTGCTTCCGGGGCCCCCTTGAGTCGATCTTCCTGCTCGCCCTGTGGATCGGCTTCAGCTGGCTGCTGCGGGGCATCCTGGAGACGGTCGCCGCGGCCTCCGACCCGGTCATGCCGGCGCGCGGCTGGCACGTGGCCTTCGGGATCATCGGTGCCATGGCCGGCATCGTGATGATCGTCCTGCCGTTCGCCTCCATCGCCACGCTCACCCTCGTGGCGGGCGTCATGGCCATCGTCCTGGGCCTGACCGAAGCGGTCCGTGCCGTCAGGACACGCGTCGAACTCGGCCACGCCGCTCCGGACACGGCCACCCGGCGGCGCCCGCTCTTCCACGCCCGGGCACACCCCCAGCACTGACCGCGCCGCGCGCGGCCGCTCGCCGGACGGACCCCCGTCCGGCGAGCGGCCTGCCGCCCGACGCCGGTACCCGTCAGCGCGCCAGCAGCTCCAGGGTGTCGATCACCCGGTTCGAGAAGCCCCACTCGTTGTCGTACCAGGCGACCACCTTGATGTGGCGGCCGTCGACGCGGGTGAGGGCCGAGTCGAAGATCGACGACGCCGGGTTGCCCGTGATGTCCGACGACACCAGCGGGTCGTCCGAGTACTCGAGGACGCCCGCGAGCGGTCCCTCGGCCGCCGCGCGGTAGGCGGCCAGCACCTCGTCACGCGTCACGTCCCGCGACACCGTCGTGTTCAGCTCGACGATCGAGCCCACCGGCACCGGTACCCGGATCGAGTCGCCCGACAGCTTGCCGTCGAGGTCCGGCAGCACCAGCCCGATCGCCTTGGCGGCGCCGGTCGTGGTCGGCACGATGTTGACACCGGCGGCACGGGCGCGCCGGGGGTCGCGGTGCGGACCGTCCTGGAGGTTCTGCTCCTGGGTGTACGCGTGGACGGTCGTCATGAACCCGTGCTCGATGCCGGCGAGCTCGTCCAGCACCGCGGCCAGCGGGGCGAGCGCGTTGGTCGTGCACGAGGCGTTGGAGACGACCGTGTGCAGCTCCGCGTCGTACGCGTCGGTGTTCACGCCGTACGCCAGCGTGACGTCGGCACCGTCCGACGGCGCGCTGACCAGCACCTTCCGCGCGCCCGCGTCGAGGTGGGCGCGGGCGGCCTTCGCCGACGTGAAACGGCCCGTGGATTCCAGCACGATGTCCACGCCGAGGTCGGCCCACGGCAGTCGCGCCGGCTCGCGCTCCGCGAGGACCTTGATACGGCGGCCGTCGACCAGGAGGACGTCTCCGTCGACGCTCACCGGGCGGCCGAGGCGGCCGGCCGTCGAGTCGAAGGCGAGCAGCCGCGCGAGGGCGGCCGGCTCCGTGAGGTCGTTGACGGCGACGATCTCCAGGCTGCTGTCCCGCTCCAGCAGGGCGCGCAGCACGTTGCGTCCGATGCGGCCGAATCCGTTGACGGCGATACGAGTCATAAGTGGTGTCCCTTCGCTACGCCACCAGGTTCGCGGCCCCGGCCCGGCCGGGACAGCGGCGAGATCGCCATGGTTCACAAGGATCCCGCCAGCACGCCGCCCACCGGTCACACCGGCGCCCTATTCGCCCTTGGTGAAGGTGCGCCGGTAGTCGCTCGGCGTCGTGCCGAGGATCCGCTGGAAGTGCAGCCGCAGGTTCGCCCCGGTACCGAGGCCGGCGTCGTCGGCGATCTGCTCGACGCTGCGCTCCGAGCGTTCGAGCAGTTCCCGGGCCAGGTCGATGCGGGCCCGCATCACCCACTGCATCGGCGTGTACCCGGTGTCCTCCGCGAACCGCCGCGAGAACGTACGCGCCGACACCCCCGCATGCCGGGCCAGCGCGTCGAGGGTGAGCGGCTCGCCGAGCCGGTGCAGCGCCCACTCGCGGGTCGAGGCGAACCGCTCACCGAGCGGCTCGGGCACGCTGCGCGGCACGTACTGGGCCTGGCCGCCGCTGCGGTAGGGGGCCGCCACCAGCCGCCGGGCCGCGTGGTTGGAGGCGGCCACGCCGAGGTCGCCGCGCAGGATGTGCAGGCACAGGTCGATGCCCGAGGCCGCGCCGGCCGACGTCAGCACGCTGCCCTCGTCTACGAACAGCACGTTCTCGTCGACCTGGACGAGGGGATGCCGCTCGGCGAGGGCCCGCGTGTAGTGCCAATGCGTGGTGGCGCGCCGGCCGTCGAGCAGACCGGTCGCGGCGAGCGCGAAGGCCCCGGTCGAGATGGCGGCCAGCCGCGCTCCGCGCCGGTGCGCGCCGAGCAGCGCGTCGACGACCGCCCGCGGCGGGTCCTCCCGGTCCGGGAACCGGTACCCCGGGACGAACACGATCTCCGCCCACTCCAGCGCGTCCAGGCCGTCGGCGACGTGGTACGACAGCCCGTCGCCGCCGGTGACCAGACCGGGCGCCGCGCCGCACACCCGTACCTCGTAGGGCATGCTCGCCCGGGTCGTGAACACCTGCGCCGGGATACCGACGTCGAGGGGCTTGGCGCCCTCCAGCACGAGGACGGCGACGCGATGCAGACGGACGGCAGACACAGCCCACAGGGTACGAGGGCCCGACCCGTGTCCGGGGCGGTCCGCCCGCCCGGCCGCGCCGGATCAGAGCTCCTCCTCCGTGCGGATCGCCTTGCGCAGGTCCCCGGCCGACTCCTGCGCGCGCCCGCCCTCCCGCTGCTCCAGCAGCGCCCAGGCGATGCTGTCGAGCTTGCGCTGGAGGGCGTGCTCCGCCCGCCGCTCGGAGTTCTTCAGCAGGGCGAGCAGCAGCAGGTTCACGGAGGTCATGACATCGCCGACGAGCAGCTGCCAGGTCAGGCCGAGGCCCGCGACGTGCACGGCGACGAAAGCGGCGACCAGGGCCACGCAGAAGCACATGAACAGCGCGGAACTGGTGACGTTCGAGGCCGCCTCGGCCAGCCGCTCGAACCAGCCCCGACCGTCACGGGAGCCCTCGGCAGGATGCGTCATGGACACAGGGCCACTCCCGGGTCCGCGCGGTGCCCTTCACCACGGTCCCGCCCCGGCTACCCCGCACCTGCCCCTCTCACCCGCGGGGAGACCCGCCCGCGCCGTCACGCCGTGCGCGGCCGGGCGGTGCTGTCCCTGATCACCAGGCGGGCCGGGACGAGGTCGGTGCCGGGGCGGCAGTCGTCGCCGGTGCGCAGCTGGCGCAGGACGTCCTCCACACAGCGCCGGCCGACTTCGGCGAAGTCCTGGTGGACGGTCGTGAGGGGCGGGATGAAGAAGGCCGCGTCCGGGGTGTCGTCGAAGCCGACCACGCTGATGTCGGCCGGGACGGACCGGCCCCGTTCGTGGAAGGCGCGCAGCAGCCCCAGGGCCATCTGGTCGTTGGCCGCGAACACGGCCGTGCAGTTGGGCTCTTCGGCGAGCACGAGCCCGGCCGCGTAACCGGACTCGGCCGACCAGTCGCCCCGGAGCGGGGCCGGAGCCGGGCGCCCCGCCTCCGCCAGCACCGTCCGCCAGGCCTGGGCGCGACGCTGGGCCGCGTAGGAGGACTCGGGACCGGCCACGTGCCACACGGTCCGGTGGCCCAGCTCCAGCAGATGCCGTACGGCCCGGCGCGCGCCGTCGGCCTGGTCGGTGTCGACCACGCCGTAGCGGTCCCCGGCGTCGGAGTCCACGACCACCACATGGACGCCGGGCGGCAGTTGCACGGTGGCGGTGTCCAGCAGATGGATCTCCATGATGACGATGACGGCGTCCACGGCCAGTTCGCCCATCCGCGTGAAGGCGCCCAGCACGTTGTCCTGCGTGGCCACGTCGATGGGGATGAGCGTGATCGCGTAGCCCTCGGCGGCGGCGTGCGTGGCGATCGCCTCCACGGTGCGGCTGCTGCCCGTGGACGACAGACTGAACAGGATCACGCCGATGGTGTTGAACCGGCCGTAACGCAGCGCGCGGGCCGCGCTGTTGGGTCGGTAGCCCAGCTCGCGCATCGCGGCCAGCACCTGCTCCCGGGTGGAACCGATCACCCCTGGATGCCCGTTGGAGACCCGCGAGACCGTCTGCGAGGAGACTCCGGCGAGTCGGGCGACGTCCGCCATGGAGACCCGCTGCTTGCGGCGCCCGCCGGGCACCCCGGAACCGCCCCGCCCCGCACCGCCCGCGGCCGGTGGGGCCGGCCGCCCGGGTTCGTTCAGGACCATCGGCCCATCCCTCAAATCTCCTTCATGCGCGGGAAGTCGGGACCGGGAATCTTGACGGCCGCAGAAGCGGGTGCCACGATTCCGACGCTTTCGAGTTTACGTAAACATCGCCGCGTGACCAGCCCTGACGGAGATCCCGTCCACAGGCCGCGCAGCGGATGCCACGTGAACACGTCTGCCTGATGTTTACGTGAACACGTTGCCTGGGTCCCGATCCCCCCTCGCGCCGAGCCGCCGTCTTCCGAAAGGGCACGTTGATGCGCAAGACCCCCGCCAGAACCCGTGTCACCCCCCGCACCCGCGCCGCACTCGCGGCGGTCGCGATCGCCGCGATCGGCGCCACCACCCTCACCGGCGGTCCCGCCGCGGCCTCCGCCGCCGCGCCGGGCCACGGCACCAGCCAGTTCAAGGGCGTCAACTGGGCCGACCCGCGCGACAACTACGCCGACGACTACCTGCAGCTCTCCGGCCTGTCGACCTCGGACGACTACGCGCGGACCTACGCCAAGTCGAGCCGGATCATCGCGGCCTTCCGGGCCAACCTCGGCGCCAACACCGTGCGGCTGCCCATCAACCCCTACACGGTCAACGGCGCCTACTGGAAGTCGTACCGGGCGGTCATCGACGCGGCCTCCGACCGCGGTTTCAAGGTGATCGTCTCCTACTGGGAGGGCACCGGCGCCAACAAGGACGGCTTCATCGACGACGAGGCCACCTACTGGCCCATGTGGGACACCGTGGTGAAGGCCTACCGGCACGACCCGCGCGTCTACTTCGAGCCGATGAACGAGCCGCACGGCTACACCGACGCCCAGTGGGCCGACATCGCCGCGAAGTGGCTCGCCACCTACCCGTCCGTCCCGCACGACCGTGTGTTCGTCAGCGGTGCCGGTTACAACGACCACGTCACCACCGTCTGCGCCGACCCGCGTCTGAAGGGCACCTACCTCTCCCTGCACCACTACGGCTTCTGGAAGAGCTACGCCACCTACGACCAGTGGGTGGCCGACCTCAAGGAACGCCTCGGGGACTGCGCGAACCGTACGGTCGCGGACGAGTTCGGCGCCGAGATGACCACGGGCCTGGACTACAACGTGCCGACACCGTCGAGCAACCCGGTCAACTTCATCCAGGCCGACACCGACACGTTCCGCAAGCTCGGCATGGGCTCGGTGTACTGGCCCGGTCTGCGTACCGACGACATCTACTCGATGCAGAAGCTGACCGGCCCCGCCGACCGGCCCTGGCTGGAGACCACCAACCAGTCCGGCGCCGACCGCCTCGCCTGGGCCTGGGGCCGCGGCAGGCCGGTGGCCGGCTGACCGACGCCCCGGCGGCCGCGGTGCTCCCGAACACCGCGGCCGCCGGGGAGCAGACGGCCCGGCAGCGCCCCCAGGGGCTACGGCTGGAGCCGGCGCACATACGTCAGCCCCGGACGGCCCGACAGCCGGGTCTCGCCGGTGACGGTGAACCCGGTCCGGGCCAGCACGGCACGCGACGCCGTGTTGTCGAGGGTGGTGGCGGCCCGCAGGGCGGTCAGTCCGTAGGCGCCGGCGGCGCGTCGGCACACCTCCCGCACGCCCCAGGTGGCGAGGCCCTTGCCGGCGGCCCGCTCCGCGATCCGGTATCCCAGGTCGGCGGCGCCGTCCGCGGCATCGGTCAGGTTGACCCGTCCCAGCACCGCGCCCGCCGGGTCGACCAGCACATGGAAGTGGCAGATCCCGGCCTCCTGCTCGGCCAGCAGGGCCTGGAGCCGCTCCTCGAACCGGGCGAAGTAGTCGTCGCCGCGATCGGGGACGGTCGCCGCGAAGTAGGCGCGGTTGTCCTGCTCGAAGACGAGCAGCGGCGGGATGTGGTCGGGACGGAGCAACTGGAGTTCCGGCATGCGGGCGACAGTAGGCACCAGGGCCCGGTCTCCGCCACGGAGTTAGCCGCGCCGCAGGTCCTTGACCCGGCGGAGCTTGCCGAGCGAGCGCTCCAGCGTCTCCGGTTCGACGACGACGACCTCCACGGTGACGCCGACGCCGTCCTTGATGCCCTGCGCGATGATCCGGGTGGCGGCCGCGCGGTCGGCGGGGGCGGCGTCCGGCCGTGCCTCCACCCGGACCGTCATGTGGTCCATCCGGCCGCGCCGGTCGATCTGGATCTGGAAGTGGGGGGCCACTCCCGGCGTCCGCAGCACGATCTCCTCCACCTGGCTGGGGAAGACGTTGACCCCGCGCAGAATGATCATGTCGTCGCACCGGCCGGTGATCTTCTCGATCCTGCGGAACCCGGGGCGCGCCGTGCCGGGCAGCAGCCGGGTCAGGTCGCGGGTGCGGTAGCGGATGACCGGCAGCGCCTCCTTGGTGAGCGAGGTGAGGACCAGCTCGCCGCTGTCGCCCTCGGCCGTCACCTCGTCGGTGAGCGGATCCACGATCTCCGGGTAGAAGTGGTCCTCCCAGACGTGCAGCCCGTCCTTGGTCTCCACGCACTCCTGCGCCACGCCGGGGCCGATCACCTCGGACAGCCCGTAGATGTCGACCGCGTGGATGTCCAGACGTTCCTCGATCTCGCGGCGCATCTCCTCCGTCCACGGCTCGGCGCCGAAGATGCCGACCTCCAGGGAGGTCGAGCGCGGATCGACGCCCTGGCGTTCGAACTCGTCGAGCAGCGTGAGCATGTAGGAGGGGGTGACCATGATGATCTCGGGCCGGAAGTCCTGGATGATCTGCACCTGGCGGGCGGTCATGCCGCCGGAGGCGGGGATCACGGTGCAGCCGGCGCGTTCGGCGCCGTAGTGGGCGCCCAGACCACCGGTGAACAGGCCGTAGCCGTAGGAGACATGCACCTTGTGTCCCGGGCGGCCGCCGGCGGCCCGGATGGAACGGGCGACGACGTCCGCCCACACCGACAGGTCGTGCTCGGTGTAGCCGACCACCGTGGGGCGGCCCGTGGTACCGCTGGACGCGTGCACGCGCCGCACCTCGGACATCGGGACGGCGAACATGCCGAAGGGGTAGGTGTCCCGCAGGTCCGCCTTGGTGGTGAAGGGGAAGCGGGCGAGGTCCGCGAGGGTGCGGCAGTCGTCCGGGCGCACACCGGCCGCGTCGAACTTCCTGCGGTACAGCTCCACGTTGTCGTACGCGTGCCGGAGCGTCGTGCGCAGCCTGGTGAGCTGGAGCGCCCGGACCTCCTCGCGGGACAGCCGCTCGGCGTCGTCCAGCAGCGCCTCGGGAATCGGCGCTCCCCGGCGGGTGCCACCGGGGCCGGACGTGATCACTTCGCTGCTCATCGCGGCTCCTCGGACCGTGTACGGAGGGTGCGGCCGCGGCCGGGCCGGACCCGCCCCCGCGCGGTGGCGACGGTCCACCGTCTTGTGAACCGACCGAACATTCGGTTAGCGTGCGGCGAGGTCAAGTAATCCAGTCGGTCACCCGCATGTCAAGAGGTCGATGGCGGGCCGGGGACATGCCCGGCGGGGACCCTTGCCAGACCGGGGAGGGGGCGCCGTATGATGAACCGAACGAATGGTCGGTTGGGAGTGGTGGAGATGACTGAAGCGGCCGGCAGGGACGCCGAGCCTGAGCTGGAGTCTCATTTCGAGGCCACGATCGCGCGTGACCAGCGGATCGAACCCCGCGACTGGATGCCGGAGGGGTACCGCAGGACGCTGATCCGGCAGATCGCCCAGCACGCGCACTCGGAGATCATCGGCATGCAGCCGGAGGGCGAGTGGATCACCAGGGCGCCGTCACTGCGCCGCAAGGCGATCCTGTTCGCCAAGGTCCAGGACGAGGCCGGCCACGGCCTGTACCTGTACTCGGCCGCCGAGACCCTGGGCGCCGACCGCGCGGACCTCACCGAGCGCCTCCTCGAAGGCCGCCAGAAGTACTCGTCGATCTTCAACTACCCGACGCTGAGCTACGCCGACGTCGGCGTCATCGGCTGGTTCGTCGACGGCGCGGCCATCTGCAACCAGGTGCCGCTGTGCCGCAGTTCGTACGGCCCCTACGCGCGCGCGATGGTCCGGATCTGCAAGGAGGAGTCCTTCCACCAACGGCAGGGCTACGAACTGCTGATGACCATGATGCGCGGCACCGAGGCCCAGCGGGAGATGGTGCAGGACGCCGTGAACCGCTGGTGGTGGCCGTCCCTGATGATGTTCGGGCCGCCCGACGACGACTCGCCCAACTCCGCGCAGTCGATGGCGTGGAAGATCAAGCGGCACAGCAACGACGAACTGCGTCGCCGCTTCGTCGACATGACCGTCCCCCAGGCTGCCAGGCTCGGCGTCACCCTGCCCGACCCCGAGCTGCGCTGGAACGAGGAGCGCGGCCACCACGACTTCGGCACCCCCGACTTCAGCGAGCTGAAGGACGTCATCAGCGGCAACGGCCCCTGCAACGCGCAGCGGATGGAGCGCCGGCGCACCGCCCACGAGGAAGGCGCCTGGGTACGCGCGGCCGCCGGCGCCCACGCCGCCAAGCAGGCCGCCCGGGCGCACAAGGAGGCAGCGGCATGAGCGACGCGCAGAACTGGCCCCTCTACGAGATCTTCATCCGCGGCAAGCGCGGCCTCAACCACGTCCACGTCGGCTCCCTGCACGCGGCGGACGACCGGATGGCCCTCACCCACGCCCGCGACCTGTACACCCGGCGCAACGAGGGCGTGAGCATCTGGGCCGTGCGCTCCGAGCACATCACCGCCTCCACCCGGGACGAGAAGGACCCCTTCTTCGCCCCCAGCGCCGACAAGGTCTACCGCCACCCGACCTTCTACGACATCCCCGACGACGTCCCGCACATCTAGGAGCCGGTGATGAGCGACGACCACGTCTACCTGAGCCTGGCCGAGGGCCACGACGACGGCGACGCCCGCTGGGCCTTCGGCACCGGCTTCGAGGACCCGCTGCACGGCGTCGACACCACCGTGCCCCGGCACGTCGACGCCGCCGGGCTCGCCGCCCTGTGCCTGGCACTGGGCGACGACGCCCTGGTGCTGGCGCAGCGGCTCGCCGAATGGGTCACCCGCGCCCCCGAACTGGAGGAGGAGGTGGCGCTGGCCAACATCGGGCTCGACCTGCTCGGCCAGGCCCGCCTGCTGTACGCGCGCTGCGGCCAGACCGACGGCACGGGCCGCACGGAGGACGCCTACGCCTACTTCCGCGACGCCGGTGACTACCGCAACGTACGCCTCGTCGAACTGCCCAACGGCGACTTCGCCTTCTCCGTCCTGCGGCTCCTGGTCTTCGCCTGCTGGCGGCTCGCCCACTTCACCGAACTGGCCGCAGCCCCCGACCCGGTGCTCGCGGCGGTCGCGGCCAAGGGCGTCAAGGAACTCACCTACCACCGGCAGTACGCCGCCGAGTGGGTGGTACGCCTGGGCGACGGCACCGAGGAGTCCCACGCACGCATGCTGGCCGCCCTGGAAGCACAGGCACCCTACTGGGAGGAGCTGTTCGCCGCCCACGACGTGCGGGACGCGGTGCTGGCGGACCTGAACCAGGTCCTCGACGCGGCCGGACTGCTCATGCCGACCGCCGCGCCGCTGCCCGGACAGGGCCGCGACGGTGCGCACACCGACCATCTCGCCCCGCTGCTGGCCGAGTTGCAGAGCGTGGCCCGCGCCCACCCGGAGGCGACATGGTGACCGTCCTCGCCGACGCCCGGCGGGCCCGGCACATCGCCGAACAGGTGCCCGACCCGGAACTTCCCATGCTGACCCTCGCCGACCTCGGCGTGCTGCGGGACGTCACCGTCGAACCGGACGGAACCGTGGTCGCCGACCTCACCCCGACCTACTCGGGCTGCCCCGCCATGGCCGAGATGCGGGCCGGGGTGGCCGCCCGGCTGCGCGACGCCGGCTTCGGCCGCGTCGAGATCCGCACGGTCCTCGACCCGCCGTGGACCAGCGACTGGATCACCCCCGAAGGGCGCCGCAAACTCGCCGACCACGGCATCGCCCCGCCCCACCCCGCGCGACGGCGCTCCGTGGGCCCCGTCCCGCTGGACCTGTCGCCGGCCCGGCGCACGGTGGCCTGCCCCCGCTGCGGATCGGCCGCCACCGAGGAGACCTCCCGGTTCGCGGCGACTTCCTGCAAGGCGCTGTGGCGCTGCCTCAGCTGCCTGGAACCGTTCGAGTACGTCAAGGAGATCTGATGGCAGAGCTGACGGCACCGGCCGCCGGTGTCCCCGCGACCGCAGCGCACCGACGCCGCCCAGCCTTCCATCCCCTGCGCGTCGCCGCGGTCCAGCCCCTGTGCGAGGACGCCGTGACGGTCGCGTTCGACATCCCCGCCCACCTGGCCGAGGAGTTCGCCTTCGGCCCCGGCCAGTCGCTCACCCTCCGCCGGGAGATCGACGGACGCGACGAGCGGCGCTCCTACTCCATCTGCTCACCGGCCGGCGCCCCGCCGCGCATCGGCGTCCGCGAGGTGCCCGGCGGACTCTTCTCCTCCTGGCTGGTCCACGAGGTACGGCCGGGCGACACCGTCGAGGTGATGGCCCCCACCGGAGCCTTCACCCCCGACCTCACGGTCCCCGGCCACCACGTGCTGATCGCGGCCGGCTCGGGCATCACCCCCATGATGTCCATCGCCGAGTCCGTCCTGGCCGCCGACGACCGCTCCATGGTCACGTTGTTCTACGGCAACCGCCGCACCGCCACCGTGATGTTCGCCGACGAACTCGCCGACCTGAAGGACGAGTACCGCACCCGCTTCCACCTCGCCCACGTCCTGTCCCGCGAACCCCGCGAGGCGGAGCTCCTCTCCGGCCGCCTCGACGGCGACCGCCTCGGCACGCTCGTCGCGGGCCTCGTCGACATCGCCGGCGCCGACCACTGGTGGCTGTGCGGCCCGCACGGCATGGTCCTCGACGCGCGGAAGGTGCTCGCCGGTCTGGGCGTCCCCGCCCACCGGATCCACCAGGAGCTCTTCTTCGCCGACGAGCCGATCGAACCCCTCCGGCACGAGGAGACGACGGCGACCGGCCCGGCCAGCGAGGTCACCGTCACCCTGGACGGCCGCTCCACCACCGCGCGCCTCCCGCGCGGGCGCACCCTCCTCGACTCCGCGGCCCGCATCCGCCCGGACCTCCCCTTCGCCTGCAAGGGAGGCGTCTGCGGCACCTGCCGCGCACGCATCACGGACGGCGAGGCGGACATGCGCCGCAACTACGCCCTGGAACCCGCCGAGGTGGCCGCCGGCTACGTCCTGACCTGCCAGTCCTACCCGGTCTCCGAGTCGCTGACGGTCGACTACGACAGCTGACCGGCCACGGCGCGTGCCGCCCCCACGGGAGCACGCCAGGCGTCGTGCCCCGCACCGGGGAACCGCCGACCTCCGTTGAGCACATCCGGCCGGCCGCCCAGACGGCGGCGGCTCGGCGGAGACGGTCAGGACCCGCCGCGTTCGCGGGGGATCTTCTGCCCGGCCTCGACCGCCACCGGCAGCCGGTTCTCGGCCGGCGGCAGCGGGCAGGTGGCCAGGTCCGTGTAGGCGCACGGCAGGTTCGCGGCACGGTTGAAGTCCAGCACCACCGTGCCGTCGGCGGCGGGCGGTTCGACCGTCAGGATCCGGTTGGCGGCGTAGGTGGTGACCCCGGAGGTCGCGTCGGTGAACAGCACCGTCAGCCCGCCGGGACCGCGGCCGGGGAACGCGGTCAGGGACAGCTGCCGCCCGGCCAGCTCGAACTCGATCCGCCCCGGCGCGTCGTAGACGTGCTCGAGGCCCTCGACCGCGGCGCCCACGGTGGTCGGCCGTGGCTCGTCGAAGGGGACGTAGTGGCCGGTCACGGCCCAGCGCGGGTCGGGTGCGTAGGCGGGGGTGCCGGTGAAGGCGGTGCGCAGCGGCGCGTCCGGGTGCCGGGGGCGCACGATGTCGTTCCCGCCGCGCTTGGCGACCTCGATGACGGCGTCGCCCCAGACCGCGTCGACGCCCCCGCGCTCCGGAAGCACGCCGAAGCGGTGTTCTCCCCGCACCGGCGTCCCGCCGACGACCAGTTCCTCTCCGTCGTCCAGGGTGACCACCACCCCGTCGGGGCCGGTGCGCCAGGCACCGGGCGCGTCGGGGAAGCGCTGTGGCCGGTCGTCCAGCCAGTGCAGGCCCGTGATGGCCAGGAATCCGTGCGGAGCGGAGATCCTGGCCTCCTGGGCGCGGTGCCAGTCCTGCCAGTTCTCGGTGAAGACCTGGAGATCCGTCGTGGTGGCCTCAGTCGTCATGCGTCCTCTTTCGTCGGGCGAGGATCGGCAACAGCCGTGCCATTCAGAACGGGGGCGGCCGAACCCGCATTCCGGTCCGCGTGTGACAGCTTCTTGTCAGTCATGTGTAGGCCGGCGGCCCGCTGGTGAGGCTGACGGCGCCCACCCCCTTGCGGCCGCGTCGGGAAGTTGCCACGCTGGTCTTTCAGACCGCTTGCTCCAGCTCTCACCACGGCGTTCGCGAGACCGCCGGCCCCGACCAGTCCCGGCTCGACACGTTCGTGCGCGCTGCTCTCCCTCCCGGCGCTGATGCGCGTACACCGCGCCCGAGCACCACAGCGACCGGCCGGACAGCCGCCGCCTCACCTGGGGAGCACACCATGGACACGAGCGAGGAGGCCGCCCGCGGCCTGACCGACATCCAGGACTTCCTGTACGAGCAGGCCCATCTGCGAGCGGCACGCCGGCGTGTCTCGGAGTTCGTCGCACAGGAGCCCGGGCTGACCTTGGAGCAGAAGTCGGACATCGAGCGCTGGTACCTCCAGGAGCAGACCTACGTGGCCCACCTGGTGACCGAGCACATCGCCGCCAGCGTCAGCGCGGTGGAACAGCGGCATCGCGCCCGTTTCGGGCACTGGCTGCGCGGAACCCTGACCGCGATGCTCCTGATCACCGCGGCGATGGCTGTGTGCGTGACCGTGGTGCTGGTCGGCGCGTCGTAGCCCGGAGGCCGAGGGCAGCTCTGCCGCCGGGCCGCTTCGGGCCTTGCTTCTGCCGGGCGAGCCAGTCGGCGAACCTGATCTCGCCGAGGTGCGCGTCCGGGCCCGGCAGCAGCGTGTCCTCCTGGAGCTCGGCGCCCCAGTACGTGGCCCGCTGGTCCGTGACGATCTCGCGGGGGTCGTCCAGGGCGGTGAGGCCCATGCGGATGAACTCCTCCAGCCGGAACACCTCCGGGCCGCCGGCCTCCACCACCCCGTGCACCGGGGCGCCGACCGCCGTGCGGCCCACGGCCGCGGCCACGTCGTCGGAGGCCATGGGCTGGATCCGGCCGGCGGGCAGGCGCACGGTGTCGCCCTCGGTGACCCCGTCGGCGAGCCCCTTGGCGAACTCGAAGAACGGGGTGGCGTGGACGATGGAGTAGGGGACGCCCGAAGCCCTGATCAGCTCCTCCTGGGCCTGCTTGGCCCGGAAGTACCCGCTGCGGCCTCCACCTTCAGCAGGTTGGCCGTAGAGGTGCGGAAGAAGTCCCTGACCGCCTGGTCCTCGAACGAGGGGGAGTTGGACACGTCCACCACGACCGACGCCCCCTCCAGGGCCTCGGCCAGACCCTCCCCGGTGAGGGTGTCGACACCGGTGCTCGGCGCGGCCGCCACCGCCTCGTGCCCGTGGCCGCTCAGCCCGCGGACCAGCTTCGAGCCGATGAGCCCGGTGCCACCGATCACTACGACCTTCATGACGCAGTTCCTCTCACGGTCTCTTCTGGGGTTTCCATCAGAAGAGACCGGACAGCCGCCTCGCGTGTGACACGCGGTCCGGACGACCTGGAGATCGGGCGCGTCACTCGTCCAGCGACGCCACGCAGGGAGCCGACGCGACCCCGGGCGGTCACCGTGGCCAGGAAGGCGGCCGGCACACGGTCGCCGGGGTGTCGCCGGCCCGGTGGAGGTCAAGGGAGGGACGCCGGCCGGCAAAGACGAGGGCAGGTGTCGGTCTTGGTGGCCTGATGCCTGACGCGTGCTGACCCAGTGGTCATGTGGTGTTCATGTGGCGGCAGTTGGGCTGGGCCAGGGTGCGGACGTTGTCAGCACAGCTGCTCGTCGGGAGGGCGTCATGACCGCACAGACAGAGTCCGCACAGGCCAGACCGGCGGAGGAACCGGACGGGCTCAGCCGCCGTCACGCGCTGGGCCTGCTCGGGACCGCGGGGGCGGGCGCCGCCGCCACCGGACTGCTGGGAGCGGGCACGGCACAGGCCGCGCCGCTCGCCACCCCGGCCCTCCACCTCACCGCGGACGCCTCGGGAGCGTCCCCCGTCCAGGGCCTGCACCTGACCTTCGGGGCCGACCCGCGCACCCAGATGACGGTGTCGTGGATCACCGACGGTCCGGTGACCAAGCCGGTCGTGCACTACGGCACCCTGGAGCACGGCTTCGGCTCCAGGGCCGCCGCCCGTACCGTGACGTACGTCGACGGCACCTCCGGCCGCACCGTGTACGTCCACCACGCCAGGCTCGACCGGCTCACCCCGGACACGGACTACCTGTACCTCGCCACGCACGAGGGGGCGACCCCGGACAGCGGCACCTTCCGCACCGCGCCGCGCGGCCGCAAGCCGGTCACCTTCACCAGCTTCGGCGACCAGTCCGCCCCGCAGGTCACCTGGTCGGCCGCCGGCACGGTCGCCCTGGACGCCAACTCCACGCCCGCGACGAAGGACATCGTCACCGGCATCGAGCAGGTCGCCCCGCTGTTCCACCTCCTCAACGGCGACCTGTGCTACGCCAACCTGGACGTCGACCGGGTGCGGACGTGGAACAACTTCTTCACCAACAACACCCGTTCGGCGCGTTTCCGCCCCTGGATGCCGGCGGCCGGCAACCACGAGATCGAGAAGGCCAACGGCTCGCTCGGACTCGGCGCCTACCAGGCCTACTTCTCCCTCCCCTCCACCGAGTCCGACCCCGAACTCGCGGGCCTGTGGTACGCGTTCACGGCCGGTTCGGTACGGGTGATCGTGCTGCAGAACGACGACAACTGCCTCCAGGACGGCGGCGACGTCTACATCAGCGGCTATTCGGGCGGCCGTCAGCTCGCCTTCCTGGAGAAGGAGCTGAAGGCGGCGCGCGACTCCAAGGACGTCGACTGGGTGGTCGTGGCCATGCACCAGGTCATGATCAGCTCCTCCGACGCCAACGGCGCGGACCTGGGGCTGCGCGAGAAGTACGGCCCGCTGTTCGACCGGTACGGCGTCGACCTCGTCCTGTGCGGCCACGAGCACAACTACGAGCGTTCGCTGGCGGTCCGCGGCGTCGTGACCGGCAGCGAGACACTCACCCCCAACCCGGTCTCGCAGGCCACCGACGACATCGACGCCGACCTCGGCACCGTGCACATGATCCTCGGCGGTGGCGGGGTCTCCGGCACCACCAACCAGAGCTTCTTCAAGGACGGCACGGGCAAGGTGATCACCGCCGTGTCGGCGACCGCCGGCTCCAACGGCAAGCGCACCCCGACCTATGTCAGGGAGCAGGCGGTGTGGATGGGGGTCCGGGACACCGACCACCCCTACGGCTTCGCCGCGTTCACCGTCGACCCCGGCCGGCACCCCGGTGACACCACCCGGATGCGCGTCACGTACTACAACGTGAACAAGCCGCACGGCGAGTTGTCGGTCTTCGAGAACTTCACCCTCCACCGCAAGCGTTCCGACGGCCACGGCCACTGACCCGGCGGGCCGGGCGCCCGCCGCCCGGCCCGCCGGTCCGCCCGCCGCAAAGCCGACCGCCTACCAGCCAAGTGCCGCTCTGCACAAGGGAATCGGAGCGCGCAGCGCTCTGGAAAATCCCGGCCGGGCAACTATGCTCGCCCATAAGGGGCGGATGGCGAGGGGGAGTGCCGTGGCACCGGTGCTGGTCGGACTCGAAGGTCCCCTGGCGGGGGAGCGCATCCCGGTCCTGGACACCCGCGTCACCTTCGGACGCAACTCCGAGAACGCCGTCGTCATCTCCAGTCTGAGCGTCTCCCGCTTCCACGCGGAGATCGTCTTCGACGAGGACAACGGGTACGTACTGCACGACCTGGAAAGCAGCAACGGCACCCTGGTCAACGGGGCGGAAGTGGAGTCCCGGCTGCTGCAGCCCGGGGACGTGATCACCCTGGGCGACCAGGAGTTCCGCTTCGAGGTCGCCGACGCCATGCAGACGCTCATGGCGCTCTCGCTGCCCCGGTCGGTGACGCACGGCCCCAAGGAGAGCGAACAGGGGCCCGTCCTGAAGGTCGCCGTCGCCGGCGGGGGACCGGTCGGCCTGTCCCTCGCCCTGCTGCTGGAGCACTTCCTCGGACCCCAGGCGCAGATCACCGTCTACGACGGCCGGTGGCGCCGCCAGGGCCGGACCGTGACCTGGAAGAGCCGGGACGAGGGCAACGTCAGGCGCCAACAGGTGGTGACCGTACAGAGCAGGCAGTACCTGGCCTGGCCGGAGGAGGTCCGGGCCCGACTCTTCGACCCGGAGCACTACACGGAGATGTGGCCCTCCGGCCCCGACTCGGTCGGCGACCACCACCCGCGGAACATGCGCATCGCCTACATCGAGGACCGGCTGCTCGACATCGCCAACGAGAAGCGGGACCGGATACGGCTCATACCCGCCCGCTTCGACGCGGCGGCGGAGCGGGAGGCCCTGGCCACCCAGCACGTGCTGGCGATCTGCGACGGCGGCCGGTCGCGCACCCGGGACCACTTCGCCGCCCGGTTCGGCAAGGCCGACGAGTCGATCTACTCCCTCGACGGCCGCCACCTCCAGGACGTCGTCCTCGGCCTGCGGGTGAAGTCGGGCCTGCCCGACCCCATGGCGGTCCTCCTCACCGTCGCCCAGAACCGCTTCCTGCTCAACTCGCTGCGCGGCGAGGGCTTCCTCAACATGCGGCTCACCGACGCCGAGGCCGCAGAGGTCATCGGTCTCGACCCGGTCCGCCGCGTCTTCGAGGAGTGCGTCGCCTCCCGGCCGTGCCTGATGGACCGCGACGAGCACGGCGACTTCCGGTGCTCGACCCACGGCACGCTCTTCCTGCCCGCGCTGGTGAAGGGTTCGCCGCTGTGGCGGCGGGTGCGGGAGGGGCTGCTGCTGTTCGGAGTGGAGGCCGAGGACCTCTCCGCGGTCACCGGCTTCCGCCTGGACATGGTGCAGCGCCCGCGCTTCTCCGCCGAGTTGCTGCCACCGACCACCCACTCGCCCGGTACCTACGGCTTCCTGCTGGGCGACGCGGCCAACGCGATCCACTTCTGGCCGGGCCGCGGCCTCAACAGCGGCCTCGCCTCCGCCGTCTCGCTGGCCCGCTCCCTCAACAGCGCCTGGAACGGACGGCCGTTCCGGGACGCGGACTTCCTGCGGCACGAGGCGGCGATGTCCATGCTCCAGTACCGGCACAAGAGCCGGGCCTGGAAGGCGATGGTCACCACCGACGACCAGGGCGTCACCTGGGCGATCAAGGACATCATCGGCCACGGCATCGACGGGGTACCCGAGGAACCCGACCGCGAGGCCGACACCAGGACGCTGCTGGAACGCATGCGGGCCATCCGTGACCGGCTCGCGCCCCGGCTCGCGGGCATGCCGGACGACGAGGCGATCCTCGAACGCCTCGGCACCCTGCAACCCGTCACCCTCCGCATGCTCGTCCTGAGCGGCGCGTGGGACACGCTGACCATGGGCGGCGAGGAAGTCGACATCGACATCTTCTACGGCCAGGACTCGTCCGCGGCGGCCGCGGCGGTGGAGGCCCTGGAGCCCGTCACCCAGGCCTGACCCCTTGTTGCAACCGCACAGGCCACACGAATGGCCTCAGTGTTCCGGGGCAGCAGGATCTCGTGCCAGGTGTTCACACCTGTCACGGAATTCGCTCCAGTGAAACATCTGAGCGCGGCAGCGCGCGGAAGTACCCGAAAGGGGGAGGCGGCGTGACCCAGGCGCTACCCGACGAGGTCCCCGAACGCGGCCAGGCGCGGACACCGCGGCCGGTCGCCGAACTGCCCAGGCAGGTCCGCGAGGAGCTGCAGCGCAGGCTCCGCCGGAACAGGCGGGCGTTCCGCACCGACGACGTACAGGTCGTCGAGCCACCGCTGCTGCGGCGCGCCGTCGGCGCGTCGGCGCTCGGCAACTGCATGGAATGGTTCGACTTCGGTGTCTACAGCTACCTCGCCGCCACCATCGGCAAGGTCTTCTTCCCCGGCGCGTCCCCCGGGGCCCAGGTCATCTCCTCGTTCGCCACCTTCGCCGCCGCCTTCGTCGTACGGCCCCTCGGCGGACTCGTCTTCGGTCCGCTCGGCGACCGCCTCGGACGGCAGAAGGTACTCGCCACCACGATGATCATGATGGCCCTCGGCACCTTCGCCATCGGGCTCATCCCCAGCTACGCCACCATCGGCATCGCCGCCCCGATCCTGCTGCTTCTCGCCCGGATGGTGCAGGGCTTCTCCACCGGCGGCGAGTACGGCGGCGCGACCACGTTCGTCGCGGAGTACTCCCCGGACCGGCGGCGCGGCTTCCTCTCCAGCTGGCTCGACTTCGGCACGTTCGTCGGTTACGCCCTCGGATCCGCCCTGGTCACCGTGTTGAACCTGCTCCTCACCGACCACCAGATGCTCACCTGGGGCTGGCGACTGCCGTTCCTGATCGCCGGCCCCCTGGGGGTGATCGGCCTCTACATGCGGCTCAAGCTGGAGGAGTCCCCGGCCTTCCAGGAGCAGCTGGACGAACACGAGAAGAGCCTCGCCCAGGAGTCGGCGGGCAGCGAGCTGAAGGGCGTCGTGACGCGGTACTGGCGGCCGCTGCTGATCTGCATGGGCCTGGTACTGCTGTACAACGTCACCAACTACATGGTCACCGGGTTCCTGCCGACGTACCAGACGGAGACCCTGCACCGCTCCAGCGGATCCGCCGACGTGCTGGTGCTGATCGGCATGGTCTGGATCGTCCTGCTGATCACCTTCATCGGACGCCTCAGCGACCGGATCGGACGCCGCCCCGTCTACGGTGTCTCCGCGGCCGCCATGATCGTGCTCGCGGTGCCGTCCTTCCTGCTCATCAAGGCCGACGGCACCTGGCCGCCCATCCTCGGGGTACTGGTCCTCTCGACCCTGCTGGCGTGCTTCGCGGCGCCGAGCGCCGCCACCCTGCCCGCCCTGTTCCCGACGGCCGTCCGCTACGCCGCGATGGGCATCGGCTTCAACATCGCGGTGGCGGCCTTCGGCGGCACCACACCCCTGGTGACGGAGGCACTCGTCAACGTCACCGGTGACGACCTGATGCCCGCCTACTACCTGATGCTGGCCGGTGCGATCGGCCTGGTGACGGTGTGGTTCCTGCCCGAGAGCGCGCAGGTGCCGCTCAAGGGGTCGCGCCCCATGGTCGGTTCACGCACGGAGCAGCGCGAGCTGATCACCACGTCGAAGCAGCTGTACGGCGCCTCCGAGCGGGAGGCACCGCTCGCCGAGAATCCGCGCCCGGGACGGTGACGCCCCTCCTGCGGGGCCCGGATGCCGTCCTCCGGGCCCCGGATGCCGTTCGCCCGGGTCGGTGACAGACTGGTTCCCGGAGTCGGTGGCCCGCGGCGCAGGCCCGGGAGCCGACCGTACCGGGGGCGGGGATGCCGGCCACAGCGAGTTCGACGCGAACGGCGGTGACCTCCCGTGAACGGGACCGACGCGGATACCGGCAACACGAGCGGCGCACTCGCCGGGCAGACCGCCGTGGTGGTCGGCGGCAGCGCCGGGATCGGCCTGGAGACCGCGCGCCAGGTGCGGGCGAACGGCGGCGACGTGGTCCTCGTGGCACGCGACACCGCCCGCCTGGCACAGGTCGCGGACGAACTGCGCCCGCTCGGTACGGCGGCGTTCGACGCCCGTGACACCGAGCGGCTGGAGCGCTTCCTCGGGGAGCTGCCCGACCGGGTCGACCACGTCCTGGTCACGGCGGGCAGTCCCGTGTACACGCCCCTCGACGAGCTGGACCTGACCGCGGCCGGCCAGGACTTCGGCGGCCGGCTCGCGATGATGCTGGCGGTGGCGCGGGCGAGCCGCCGGAAGGTCAGGGCCGGGGGGACCCTGCTGTTCGTCGGCGGCACCGGCGGGCGGCGGCCCGCGGCCGGCATGGCCGTGACGGGCGCCCTCACTGCGGCGCTGCCGGCCCTGACCGCCAACCTGGCGCTGGAGGTCGCCCCCGTCCGGGTCAACCTCATCGCGGCCGGCTTCGTCGACACACCACTGTCGGCGGCCCTCCTCGGGGACGAACTCGACGCACGGCGCGAGGAGTTGAAGAGGACGCTGCCCATCGGGCGGATGGTCGGCCCGGCGGACGTCGCCGCCCTCGCCCTGCACCTCATGCTCAACGGCGCCCTCACCGGAGCCACCTACGACATCGACGGCGGCCAGCAGCTCGTCGCCCGCTGACGGCCCTTACGGAAGGCGCGAGCCATGGACATGAAACTCGAGGTCGTCGTGGTGCCGGTGTCCGACGTCGACCGGGCCAAGGACTTCTACACGGCACTGGGCTGGCGGCTGGACGCGGACGTGGCCCCCGACGGCGACTTCCGCGTGGTCCAGGTGACCCCTCCGGGCTCCCCGGCGTCGGTCATCTTCGGCACGGCGGTCACGGAGCAGGCACCGGGCTCGGCCCGCGGCCTCCACCTGGTCGTCTCCGACATCGAGGCCGCCCACAAGGAACTGGCGCGGTGCGGCGCCGACCCGAGCGAGGTGTTCCACGACGCGGGCGGCGTCTTCCACCACGCCGGCACGGACGCCCGGGTGCCCGGCCCGGACCCGCGACGCGGCAGCTACGGCTCCTTCCTGTCGTTCAGCGACCCGGACGGCAACGGCTGGCTCCTCCAGGAGGTCACCACCAGGCTCCCGGGACGGCTGGACCCCGCGGCCACCTCGTTCGCCTCGGCCGCGGACCTGGCCGATGCCCTGCGCCGGGCCGCTGCGGCACACGGCGAGCACGAGGCCCGCACGGGCGCGGAGGACCCCGACTGGCCGGACTGGTACGCCCGGTTCATGGTGAACGAGCAGTCCGGCACGAAGCCGGCGTCGCCCTAGCGCCCCGTTCGAAGAGTCGCTGTTCCGTCGTCGAGGTGCAGGACGAGGTCGGCCTGCGTGATCAGTCGCAGGTCGTGGGTGATGAGGACGGTGGTGCGGCCCGCGGTGAGCCGGCGCAGCGGACCCATGATGCGGGCCGTCGCGGAGTCGTCGAGGCCTGTGGTGGGTTCGTCCAGCACCAGCACGGGGGTGTCCCGCAGCATGGCGCGGGCCAGCGCGACGCGGCGCCGTTGGCCGCCGGAGAGGGCGTTGCCGCGTCTGCCGACGGGGGAGTCGTAGCCCTCGGGAAGCGCTGTCACGAAGTCATGGGCGTCGGCGGCCACGGCGGCGGCGCGTACCTGCTCGTCGGTGGCGTCCGGCCTGCCGTAGCGGATGTTCTCGCGGACCGTCCCGTCGAAGAGCATGCTCTCCTGGGGCAACAGAGTGATGCGACCGCGCACTTCGTCGACCGGGAGCGCGGCGATGTCCTGGCCGTCGAGCAGGATGCGTCCGCGGGTGGGTTCGAGGAAGCGCAGCAGCAGGGCGGCCAGGGTCGACTTGCCCGCGCCGCTCGGCCCCGTCACCGCGACCAGCAGACCGGGCGACACCTCCAGGTGGACCCGGTCGAGCACGGGACGCCGCCCGCCGGGATAGGAGAACCCGACGTCGTCGAAGGTGACCGCTCCGCGGACGGGCGCCGACGGCACGGCGGAAGCGGTCGCGGTCGTGGTCGTGGTCGTCGGGTGGGCCGGTGGGCGGGTGTGCAGGACCTCGACGAGGCGTTCGCAGGCGGCGGTGGCCGAGGACGCGCCGACGACCAGTTCACCGAGTTCCTGCAGGCGTGGGTGGAGATAGCCGAGGTAGGCGGCGAAGGCGAGGAGCCCGCCGGTGCTCAGGTGGTGTGCGGAGATCTGCCAGGCACCGGCGCCGATGACGGTCAGCACGCTGACCGTCTCCAGCAGTTCACCGAGCGGGCCGTACACCGAGGACAGCCGGATCTGCCTCAGTCCGGCCCGCATCCAGTTCCGCCCCTCGCGGTGCACCTTGGCGCGCTCGGCCTGCTGGCGGCTGTAGGCCTGCACGAGGGGCATGTTGGCGAGGCTCTCCTCCAGCAGGGAGGCCAGCCGTCCGTTGCTGTCGCGTTCCGCGCGGGTCGCGGTGCGCATCCGGGTGCCGAACACCCGGGCGCCGAGCCAGATCAGCGGCGCGGCGGCGAACGTGATCAGGGCCAGCCGCCAGCTCGTGCGCAGGGCGGCGGCGGCGAAGACGAGGGCGCTGACCGCGGAGGTGAGCAGTTCCACGGGCGCGGACGCCACCAGCGTCTCGACCGCCTCGACGTCGCCGGTCAGCCGGGAGACGAGGTCGCCGGTGCCGTAGCGGGCCAGGGTGTCGGGCGGCAGCTGCTGGAGATGCCCGAAGACCCGGTCCCGCAGGCCGAGGAGGAAGTGCTCGCTGGTCCACCCCGCCAGACAGCCGCCGGCCGCGGAGGCGACGGCCCCCGCCGCCGCGAGGGCCAGCCACAGGAGCGCGGGATCCCAGAAGGCACCCAGGTCGCCGGGTGTGAGCACGTCGTCGGTGAGCTGCCCGGCGATACCGATCGCAGCCGCGTCGCACCCGGCCGACACGATCAGGAGCAGCGCCGACACCAGGACGGCCGCGCGGTTGCCGCTGACCAGGGGCCAGAACGCACGGAACGCGGCCCACGGCGAGAGCCGGGCATGGCGCGTCCGCACCGGGGCGGCCGCGGAAGCTGCGGGGCGGACGGGGGCGGACAGTTCGAACGGTGCGGCGTCAGCCATGACCGGCCGGTACTCCCTGACTCCGTGGACGGCACCGGGACCGCCCCGCCTCCCCGGGGGAAGGCGGTCCGGCCCCGGTGCCGTCCGGCGGTCGCGTTACTTGGCGTGCTTCTTGTGCTTGCGGTGGTGCTTCTTGTGGTGGTGCTTGTGATGCGCCTCCTTGGCGGCACACCCCACTTCCTTCTTCTTGGCCTTCTTGGCCAGTGTGATCTTCGCGAAGGACATGGCTTCTTCTCCTTGTCTCATTCGGTCGAGTGCGG
The DNA here is from genome assembly GCF_055562175.1 of Streptomyces sp. NPDC020958. NCBI lineage: Bacteria > Bacillati > Actinomycetota > Actinomycetes > Kitasatosporales > Streptomycetaceae > Streptomyces > Streptomyces sp. NPDC020958. Next base: position 1,086,750 of record NZ_JBVHFU010000001.1, read on the forward strand.
TTCTCACGGGAATACGGCGGTCGCGGTTCCGCCATTCAGGAGGCAAGTTGAGCGTCCGATGAAATTCCCTTACCGAAAACACAACGGGCCCGCCGACGGGCCGCTTTGGGACAATGAGCGGCATGAACGACCGTATGAGCGATGCCGAGAACCGGCTGGCCAGGATCGAGCGGCGGCTGGAGAACGGCGAGCGCGACGTGGTGCCCGCGTGGCGCAGGGCGACCCAGGGCGAGCCCCGGTGGGCCGTGACCGCCGTGGTCCTGGTGGCCGTGGCCCTCCAGTTGATGCTGCCGCACCGGCTCGCCCTCCAGCCGTACTGGTTGCTGCCGGTCCTGGAGTTCGTACTGCTGGCCGGCCTGATCGCCGGGAACCCGCGCCGGGTGGAGCCCCGTACCCGATGGCTGCGCCTGGTGGGACTGGCCCTCATGGGCCTGATCAGCCTCGCCAACGGCTGGGCTGCCGTGCGGCTGGTCGTGGGCCTCGTGAACGGCACCGAGGGCGAGGACGCCGGACCCCTGCTGCTGACCGGCGGCGGAATCTGGCTGACGAACGTGATCGTGTTCGCCCTCTGGTACTGGGAATGGGACCGGGGCGGACCGATGGCACGGGTGTGCGGCCGACAGCAGTACGCGGACTTCCTCTTCGTGCAGATGCAGAGTCCCGAGACCGCGCCCGCGGACTGGGAACCGGCTTTCCTGGACTACCTGTACCTGTCCTTCACCAATTCCACGGCCTTCAGCCCGACCGACGTGATGCCGTTGTCGCGCTGGGCCAAGATGCTGATGATGCTCCAGTCCTCGGTCTCCCTGGTGACGGTGGTCCTGGTGGTGGCACGGGCCGTCAACATCCTGCGCTGACCGCGGCGCTGATCTAGGTTTCTCGGCATGAGCGAAGAATCCCTGCGGCGCGTGACGGTCGAGCGCACCGCCACCGGCCGCTACACCGCCACGAACGCGCGCGGCGGCACGATCGGCTTCGGCACCGGCGACGGCACCGAGTTCACCCCGGTGGAACTGCTGCTCGCCGCGATCGGCGGCTGCACGGCGGCCGACGTCGACGTCTCCACCAGCCGCCACACGGAACCGACCGCCTTCACGGTCATCGTCAGCGGCCACAAGGTCGCTGACGAGGACGGCAACCGCATGACCGACCTCGCCGTCGGCTTCCACGTCACCTTCCCCGAGGGCGCGGCGGGCGACCGGGCCCGCGCCATCGCGCCCCGCGCGATCGCCGTCTCCCACGATCGCCTGTGCACCGTCAGCCGCACCATCGAGTCCGGCACGCCGGTGACCGTGTCGATCGAGGACGACCCGCCCGAGGACCTCTGACCACGAGCGGCGTACGCCGCCGACCACCCGGCCCGGCACCGTCGGTTCGACGCACCGTGGTTACGATGGCGCGTGAACGGTTTTCCCTCGTCCGGGCCGGACGGCGCGCCGGGCACCCGTGCCGCGTTCCCCCTCGGCGCCTCGACCACGCTCGCCGAGCTCGCCCGGGATCCGCACCCACGCCTGGCCCTGCTGCGCGCCCACGAGCCGGTGTCGTGGCTGCCCGAGCTGAACGGCTGGCTGGTCACCCGCCGCGACCTCGCGCTCCACGTGATGCGGGACTCCGACACCTTCACCGTCGACGACCCCCGTTTCACCACCGCCCAGGTCGTCGGGCCGAGCATGCTGTCCCTGGACGGAGCGGCGCACGCCCGTCACCGGGACCCGTTCGCGGCTCCGTTCCGGCCCCGCAGGGTGCACGACGGGTTCGCCGGGTTCATAGCACGGGAGACCGACCGTCTCCTCACCGGACTGGAAGCGGCGGGCACCGCCGAACTGCGCCGCGACTTCGCCGGCCCGCTCGCCGTGGCCGTCGTCACCGAAGCCCTCGGACTGGTCGGGACGACCCCCGGCACCGTCCTGTCCTGGTACGACGCCATCGTACGATCGGTCTCGGACATCACCGCGGGGCTGGCGGCGGGCCCGGCCGGCCCGGCCGCGTACGCACAGCTGCGGGCCGCCGTCGAGGCCACGGTCGCCGACCGGCACGCCTCCTCGCTCCTGGTCGCCGCCGCCGAACGGCTGGACCTGCCCGAAGTGGCCTCCAACGCCGCCGTCCTGATGTTCGGCGGCATCGAGACCACCGAGGCGATGATCACCAACGCCCTGCTCCACCTGCTCCGGAACCCCGGCCAACTCGCCCTGGTGCACGCCGACTCCGCACTGCTGGACGGAGCCGTCGAGGAGTCGCTGCGCCTTGAGCCCGGCGCGGCGGTGGTGGACCGCTACGCCACCCGCGACACCGTCGTAGGACCCGCCGCCGTCCGCCGCGGCGACCTGGTCAGCGTCTCCCTGACGGGCGCCAACCGTGACCCCGCCGTCTTCTCCGACCCGGACCGCTTCGACGTCCGCCGCGCCGAGGCCCGTCTCCAACTGGCCTTCGCCCACGGCCCGCACCACTGCCTCGCCGCGCACCTGGCCCGCCTGGAGACCCGTATCGCCCTCCAGCGCCTCCTCGAACGCCTGCCCGGCCTTCGGCTCGACCCGCGACGGCCCGCCGCGCCGCACGGCCTGGTGTTCCGCAAGCCGGCCACCCTGCACGTGCTGTGGGAGCCCACGGCCCGGACCCGGCCCGGTGGTGCCGGTCAGTAGGCGTGGTGGACCTGCCAGAAGGCCCAGGCCTGGCAGGGGCTGCCGTAGGTGGTGTTCATGTAGTTCAGGCCCCACTTGATCTGGGTGGCCGGGTTGGTCCGCCAGTCGGCGGCCACGGAGGCCATCTTGGAGCCGGGCAGCGCCTGGACGAGGCCGTAGGCGCCGGAGGAGGCGTTGACCGCCAGGTAGTTCCAGGTGGACTCGTGGTCCACGATGTTGCTGAAGCACTGGAACTGGCCGCTGCCCACGATCTGCGCGGCGATCGCCTTGAGCTGCGCCACGGTGTAGGAGCTCTGGACCGGGAAGCTCGCCGTGGGATCACCGGCCGCGGCCTTGGCCGCCGCGCGCTTCTTGGCCTCGGCCTGCTTGGCCTCCGCGGCTCTGGCCGCCGCGGCCCGGGCGGTCTGCTCCGCGGTCTTCCGGGCGCTCGCGTCCGCCTGGACGGCCATCGCCTCGGCCTGCTGTGTCACGGTCGCCGTCTGCACCTGGGCCTGGCGGCCCACGGGAATGTCCTGGAGGAGGGAGGCGTCGGCCGCCGGCGTCGGCGTGCCGCCGTCGTGGGTGCTGCTGGCCGAGGCCGCCCCGGCGACGCTTCCGACAGCGGTGACCGCGGTGGCCGAGACGACCGCGAGTCCCCGGACCGACATACGGCTCACGCGCTTTCCTCCCCTGCGCCCGGGCACCCGGATGGAGTGACCGTCGAAAGCATCTCGTTTGCTGGGTGACACGGTTGGCATACTCTTGCGCGCTTGCCCGGCCGGCGCAATCACAGGAGACGTGTGGATACTCACACGCCTCGGAACCAACCATGTTCGGCCGACACACCTTGCTCGTGCCGTCTGACGGGGTGACTTCGGCGGGTAGGTTCCTACGGTCCTCGCCACGGGCACCTGTCCCGTGGCCGCCCTTCGACCGCGGACCCGTCGAACCCGCCTCCCGAGGTGACAACAGAAGACATGTCTGCACACGAATCCGCGCACCACTCACCCCAGCGCATCGGCGTCGTGGCCGAGTCCGTCCCCGGCGAGACCCGCGTCGCGGCCACACCCGCGACCGTGCGCCAGTTGCTGGCCCTCGGCTACCAGGTCGTGGTGGAGTCCGGGGCCGGAGCGGCCTCCGGCTTCGGGGACCAGGCCTATCTCGACGCGGGCGCCGAGGCCGGCGCCGCCTGGGACGCCGACCTGGTCCTGAAAGTGAACCCGCCCTCCGACACCGAGATCGCCCGGCTGCGGCGGGGCGCCACGGTGGTCGCCCTGCTGGCCCCCGCCCAGTCACCGGAACTGCTCACGGCACTCGCACGGGCCGGGGTGACCGCGCTCGCGCTGGACGCGGTGCCCCGGATCTCGCGCGCCCAGTCGATGGACGTGCTGTCGTCGATGGCGAACATCGCCGGGTACCGGGCGGTCATCGAGGCCGCGCACGTCTTCGGCCGGTTCTTCACCGGTCAGGTCACCGCCGCCGGGAAGGTGCCCCCGGCGAAGGTGCTGGTCGCCGGCGCCGGGGTGGCCGGTCTCGCGGCGATCGGCGCCGCTTGCAGCCTCGGCGCGGTCGTACGGGCGACCGACCCGCGGCCCGAGGTGGCGGACCAGGTGAGGTCGCTGGGCGGCGAGTACCTGCCGGTGGACGTCGCCCAGGAGGCGGGCACCGACGGTTACGCCCGGGCGACCTCCGCAGACTACGACCGTGCCGCCGCCGAGTTGTACCACGACCAGGCCCGGGACGTGGACATCGTGATCACCACCGCGCTGGTCCCCGGCCGCCCGGCGCCGCGCCTGCTGACCGCCGAGGACGTGGCCGCCATGAAGCCGGGCAGCGTGGTCGTCGACATGGCCGCCGGCCAGGGCGGCAACGTCGAGGGCACCGTGCCGGGACGTGCGGTCGTCACCGACAACGGCGTCACCCTCATCGGCTACACCGACCTGGCCTCCCGGCTGCCCGCCCAGGCCTCGCAGCTGTTCGGGACCAACCTGGCGAACCTGCTGAAGCTGCTCACGCCGGGCAGGGACGGACGGGCGGTCATCGACTTCGACGACGCCGTGCAGCGTGCCGTGACCGTCGTACGGCACGGCGAGGTCACCTGGCCGCCGCCGCCCGTGGCGGTCTCGGCCGCGCCCGCCGCGCCGCCCGGGTCCCCGCCCCCCGCGCCCCAGCCGAAGCAGCAGAGGCTCACGCCGGCGCGGCGCCTCGCGCTGACCGGCCTCGGCATGGTCGCGCTGTTCCTGCTGGTCGCCTTCGCGCCCGCCCAACTGGCGGGGAACTTCACGGTGTTCGCGCTGGCCGTGGTGATCGGCTACTACGTCATCGGCAAGGTGCACCACGCGCTGCACACGCCCCTGATGTCGGTGACCAACGCGATCTCCGGGATCGTCGTGATCGGTGCCCTGCTGCAGATCGGGCACGAGAGCCGGATCGTCACCGCGCTGTCCTTCGTGGCGATCCTGCTGACGAGCGTGAACATCTTCGGAGGTTTCGCCGTCACCCGCCGCATGCTGTCGATGTTCTCGAAAGGCTGAGCCGAGATGACCTCTTCGACGGCATCGCACGCTGCGGACCTGGTCGCCGCCCTGCTCTTCATCCTCAGCCTGGCCGGGCTCTCCCAGCACCGCACCTCCCGCGCGGGCGTCGGCTACGGCATCGCCGGCATGGCCCTCGCCCTGGTCGCCACCGTCGTGGTGGCCGCTCGGAGCATCACCGCCGGCGCGGTGACCCTCATCGTGCTGGCGATGGTGCTGGGCGCGGGGCTCGGGCTGTGGCGGGCCCGCCGCGTCGAGATGACGCAGATGCCCGAACTGATCGCGGTACTGCACAGCTTCGTCGGCCTGGCCGCGGTGCTGGTGGGCTGGAACAGCTTCCTGGAGGTGGAGTCGCACGGTGACGCGGGGACCCGGGTCGGCGCCGACCTGCTGGGCATCCACCACGCGGAGGTGGTCATCGGCGTCTTCATCGGCGCGGTCACCTTCACCGGCTCGGTCGTCGCGTTCCTGAAGCTCTCCGCGCGCATCAAGTCCCGTCCCCTCACGCTGCCGGGCAAGAACGCGCTGAACCTCGGTGCGCTCGCCGCCTTCGTGGCTCTGACCGTCTGGTTCACGGTCAGCCCGAACCTGCCGCTGATGATCGCGGTGACCGTGCTGGCGCTGGTACTGGGCTGGCACCTGGTCGCCTCGATCGGCGGCGGGGACATGCCCGTCGTCGTGTCGATGCTGAACAGCTACTCGGGCTGGGCGGCGGCCGCGGCCGGCTTCCTGCTCGACAACAACCTGCTCATCGTCACCGGGGCGCTGGTGGGCTCCTCCGGTGCCTACCTGTCGTACATCATGTGCAAGGCGATGAACCGGTCCTTCCTCTCCGTCATCGCGGGGGGCTTCGGCATCGAGGCGACCTCGGGACGCGAGGACGCGCAGGGGGAGCACCGCGAGATCCGCGCCGCGGAGGCGGCCGAGGCACTCGCGCGGGCCCGGTCGGTGGTCATCGCCCCCGGCTACGGCATGGCCGTCGCCCAGGCCCAGCACCCGGTGGCCGAGCTGACCCGCAGACTGCGGGAGCGGGGCGTCGAGGTCCGGTTCGGCATCCACCCGGTCGCCGGACGCCTGCCGGGGCACATGAACGTGCTGCTGGCCGAGGCGAAGGTCCCGTACGACATCGTCCTGGAGATGGACGAGATCAACGACGACTTCGCCAGTACCTCGGTCGTGCTGGTCATCGGCGCCAACGACACCGTCAACCCGGCCGCGACGGACGACCCGGCGAGCCCCATCGCCGGCATGCCGGTGCTGCGGGTCTGGGAGGCGGAGCACGTCGTCGTCTTCAAACGTTCCATGGCCGCCGGTTACGCGGGCGTCCAGAACCCGCTGTTCTTCCGCGACAACAGCAGCATGCTCTTCGGTGACGCCAGACAGAGCGTCGAGGACATCCTGCGGGCGCTCGGTCCCGACGACCACCGGGCACCGACCTCGGCCGCCCGCCAGGAGACCACCGCCCCCCGCTGAGGTGGCCCGTGGGCGCCTCCAGGCCGACGGCTCACGGCTGTGCACCTGGAGGCGCACGGACGGCCGCGGAGCACAACTCACCTCCTGCCGCGCCCGGACCCGATGGTGCCCCGGCGGCGGGACGCCGGCCCAGGACGATGGGCGTGCTCATGTGACGCCGGTCCTCAGCTCGTGGTGGATTCGGTGGCGGGGGAGGGGACCCGGCCGCCGGGGATCGCCGCGAGCAGCTCGCGGGTGTACGCGTGGCGCGGCGCGGTGAACAGGGCCTCGGGCGGTCCCGTCTCGACCACCCGCCCGGCCCGCATCACGGCCACCTCGTGCGCGATCTGCCGCACGACGGCCAGGTCGTGCGAGATGAACAGGTAGGCCACCCCCGTCCGTTCCTGCAACTCCGCCAGCAGTTCCAGCACGTGGGCCTGGACGGAGACGTCCAGCGCGGAGACCGGTTCGTCGCACACCACCAGATCGGGGGAGAGCGCTAGGGCCCGCGCGATCGCCACCCGCTGGCGCTGTCCACCGGACAGCTCCGCCGGGCGGCGCTCCAGCGTCGCGGCAGGCAGGGCGACCCGGTCCAGGAGCTCACGGGCCCGGTCGAGTCGGGAGGCGCGGTCGCCGACCTTGAAGGCGCGCAGCGGCTCGGTGACGACGTCGCCGATCGAGAACCGCGGGTTCAGGGAGGCGTACGGGTTCTGGTAGACCAACTGGGCCCGGCGGCGCAGCTCCCTGACCTGACCGGCCCCCGCGGTGGTGACGTCGGCGCCGTCGAAGAGGACCTGCCCCGAGGTGGGGTCGGCCAGCCTGAGCACAAGACGGGCGGTGGTGGACTTGCCCGAGCCCGACTCGCCGACCAGGGCGAGGGTCCGGCCGCGGTGCAGGGTGAGGCTGACGCCGTCGACCGCGCGCAGGGTGCGGGCCTCGCCGCCGGTGCGGGGCAGCCGGAACTCCTTGACCAGGTCGCGGACTTCCACCAGCGGGACGGCGGCCGGGTCCGCGGCGCCGGCCGCCACCGGGGTGCGGGGCGCGGCCGTGGCCGCGCTCGCCAGCAGCCGCCGGGTGTACTCGTGCTGCGGGTCGGCCAGCACGGAGCGGGTCTCGCCCGCCTCCACGACCCTGCCCCGCTCCATGACCACCAGCCGCTGGGACCGGTCGGCGGCCACCCCGAGGTCGTGGGTCACCAGCAGGACCGCGGTGCCCGACTCCTCGGCCAGCCGCTGGAGGTGGTCGAGGATGACGCGCTGCACGGTCACGTCGAGCGCGCTGGTCGGCTCGTCGGCGATGATCAGTTCCGGCCCGGCGGCGATGGCGATGGCGATCAGCACCCGTTGCCGCATACCGCCGGACAGCTCGTGCGGGTACTGCCGGGCCCGGACCGCCGCGTCCGCCAGCCCGGCCCGGTCCAGCACCGCGACCGCCTCGGCCGCCGCCGCCCGCCGGGTCGCCCGACCGTGGATCCGCAGCACCTCGGCGACCTGCTCGCCGACCCGCTTGACCGGGTTGAGCGATACCGTCGGGTCCTGCGGGACCAGCCCGATCCGGGCGCCGCGCACGGTCCGCAGCTCCGCCTCCGACAGGGTGGCGAGATCATGCCGGCCGAAGCCGATCGTGCCCGCGTCGACGGTGCCGTTCGCGGCCAGCAGCCGGATGACGGCGTGTGCCGTGGTGCTCTTTCCGGAACCCGACTCGCCGACCACCGCGGTCACCTGACCGGGCCAGACGTCCAGGTCGACACCTCGCACCGCCGGCACCGTGCCGCCCCGGGTGCGGTAGGACACGGACAGGCCGCGGATGCTGAGCAGTGGTGTGGTCACGTCCCCGCCGTTCTCGTGTGCGTCGCTCATCGCTGCCGGTCCCATTCGCCGTCCAGCGCCCGCGCGATCCGGTTGGTGGCCAGCACGGTCGCGGCGATGGCCAGACCGGGCAGCGCGGTCAGCCACCACGCGTTGGCCAGGTAGTTGCGGCCGTCGGAGATCAACGTGCCCCACTCCGGGGCCGGCGGCGGCGCGCCGTAGCCGAGGAAGCTGAGCGCCGACACGGCCAGGATCGAGGAGCCGAAGTCCAGGGTGGCCAGCACGATCACCGGACCGGCCGCGTTGGGCAGCACATGCCGGCCGAGGACCGAGTACCAGCGGGACCCGCAGGAGCGGGACGCCTCCACGAACACCGCCTGCCGCACCCTCAGCACCTCGGCACGGGCCACCCGGGCGAACGAGGCGACACTCGCGATGCCGACCGCGACCGCGACCTTCACCGTCCCGTAGCCGAGCGCGGTGACGAGGGCCAGGGACAGGAACAGCGCCGGGATGGACAGGAGCACGTCGACGAACCGCATCAGAACGTCGTCCACCCACCGGCCCACGAACCCGGCGACCACGCCCAGCAGTCCGCCGACCACGAACGCCACCAGGACCGCGATCAGCGTCGCCTTCAGGGAGAGCTGGGCGCCGTGCACCACCCGGGAGAACACGTCACGGCCGAGTTCGTCGGTACCGAACCAGTGACTGCCGCTCGGACCGCGGAAGTTGTCGGCCGGCACCCCCCGCAACGGGTCCTGGGAGGTGAACAGGTCCGGCCAGAAGGCCGCCAGCACCACCAGCACCAGGACCGCGACGGACAGCAGCAGTCCGGGGCGGCGCACCAGGAACCGCAGCACCCGCCGCGGCCCGCCGGGGCGGGCCGGTGCCCGCGGGGGACCGGCCTCGACGGGCCGGGCGAGGCCGAGGGCGGCCTCGGCGGCGTCCGCCGCGTCGTCGACAACGCTCTGACTCATGCGAAGCTCGCCCTCCTGTCCGGGGCCACCACGATCCGGGGATCCAGCAGCGGGTAGACGAGGTCGACGACCAGGTTCGTCGCCACGAAGATCAGCGCGCCGAACACCACCACCCCCTGCACCAGCGGGATGTCCTGGGCGGTCACGGCCGCCGCGGTCACCCGGCCGAGGCCGTCCCGGGAGAACACCGTCTCCACGACGACCGAACCGGCGACCAGCTGCCCGACCAGCAGCCCGACGACCGTGAGCGCGGGCAGTGACGCGTTGCGCAGCGCATGCCGCAGATGCACCCGCGGGCGTCCGGCGCCCTTGGCCCGGGCGGTCTCCACATAGGCCTGGTCCAGCGCCGTGAGCAGACTCTTGGCCAGCACCTGGGCGACCAGCGCCCCGGTCGGCACGGCCAGCGTCAGCGCCGGCAGCACCAGGCCCCGCAGCCCGTCGTTGCCGAACGCGGGGAACCAGTGCAGCCGGAACGAGAACGCCTCGACCAGCAGCAGCCCCACCCAGAAGGTGGGCACCGACACCCCCAGCGGGGGCAGCGACAGCAACAGCTGCCGCAACCACCGCTGCGAGGTGTACGTCGCCACCACCGCGAGTCCGCCGCCGAACACCACCGCGAGCAGCAGCGCGGCCCCCGTGAGCTGGAGCGTCCCCGGCAGCGCGGCGCCGATGACGGAGGTGACCGGACGGCCGCTGGAGACGGCGTCGCCGAAGTCCCCGCGCACCGCCCGCCCGAGGTACTCGGCGTACTGCACGAGGACCGGCTTGTCGAAGCCGTACTCGTGCCGCAGCGCCGCGAGCTGGGCCGGGTCGACCTGGCCCGAGTCCATCCCGGCGCCGGCCATCGCCGAGACCGGGTCACCGGGCAGGAAGTCCAGCACCAGGAACGACACCGTGTAGGCCGCCCACAGCACCCCGACCGCCTGCGCGAGCCGTTTGATCACATAGCGGCGCACGGGCTAGCCGATCCAGGTGTCGTGCAGCTGGATCCGGCTGCCCGAGTCGAATTCCAGGTCGTGCACCTTCGTGGACACGCCCAGTTGGGTCTGCAACTCGACCACGGGTATGTCGTACGCGTTCTGGACGATCAGCCGCTGCGCCTCGGCGACCAGCTTCGCGCGCTTGACGGCATCGGTCGTCGCGGCCTGCCGGGACAGCACGGTGTCCAGCGAACTGGCGGGCAGGTGGTAGAAGTTGGCCAGCCGTGTGGAGAACGAGGTGCGCAGGATGTCCGGGTCGGACCGGGTCACGTTGCCCCACACGACGTCGAAGTCACCGGCCTGCAGGGTCGTCGCGAACTGGGTGACCGGGAGCTGCTTGAGCACCACGTCGATCCCGACGGCCTTCAGCTGCTGCTGGACCAGTTCCAACGCGGGCTGGTTGGTGGCCGCGTTGGGGAACCAGGTGATGGTCAGGCTCAGCTTCCTGCCGCCCTTGGTGCGGACGCCGTCACCGCCCGTCCTCCAACCGGCCTGGTCCAGCAGGGACTTCGCCTTGGCCGGGTCCGTGGACAGATCCGTGGACAGGTCGGTGTAGTCAGGGGTGGTGTGCGCCAGGACGCTGCTGGCCGGCCGGGTGCCGGTCGGGAAGACGGTGTCGGCGATCTGCTTGCGGTCGACCGTGACCTGGAGTGCCTGCCGCACCCTGGCGTCCTTCAGCAGGGGACTGGCGTTGTTGAGGCCCAGACCGAACACCACCCCGGGGTTGGCCCGGCGGGCGAGCGTGACCTGGCCGCCCTTGAGCGCTGCCTCGTTGGCCCTGCCGACGCTGCTGATCGCGTCGACCTGCCCGGACTGGAGGCTGCCGGCGCGTACGCCTGCCTCCGGCACCACCTTGAAGACCAGCTTGTCCAGGTAGGCCTCGCCCTTTTTGGCCCACAGACTGGATCCCCAGGCGTACCCGGTCCGCCTGGCCAGGGTGATCGACTGGTTCTGCACGTAGCCCTTCAGCACGAACGGCCCGGATCCCACCACCCCGTCACTGCACTTCTGCTGCGGGGTGCGGTGCACGCTCGCGGACGACTCGATGCCCAGTGAGTGGGTCGAAGTCGCCTGCAGGAACTGCGCGTTGGGCTGTGCGAAGGTCACCTGCACGGTGAGCGGGTCGACCGCGGTGGTGCTCTTGACACCGTTGAGGTAACCCTGGGCCAGGGTGCCCAGGGCGCCGAGCTTCGGCACCGCGTCGAAGTTGTCCTTGACCACCTGCGCGGTCAGCTTCGACCCGTCGCTGAAGGTGACGCCCGAGCGCAGGTGGAACGTGAACCGGGTGGCGTCGGAGTTGATGTCCCAGCTCCTGGCCAGCCACGGCACGATCTTGCCCGTCTTCGGGTCCTGGTCGGTCAGCGAGTCCACGATCTGACGGACCGAGTAGATGGTGTCGTTGCTGCCGACCTGCTGCGGATCCACGCAGCCGGAGTCGGAACCCACCGCGAAGGTCAGGGTGCCGCCGGACTTAGGCCGGCTGCTCGCGCCGCCGGAACCGCCGTCGCCCGAACCACAGGCGGTCAGCAGCACGCTGGTGGTCAGCAGGGCGGCCAGCGGCGCCCAACGGGATGATCTGAATACCGGAAGTGCGGTCACGGAGGGTTTTCTCCTACTCGTGTCACCTGGCACCGGGTGACAGGCGTCGGGAGCGCGGCACGCCGTGCGGGGACGGACGTGCGACCCGGCCGGTCGGCACCGGCGGGGGAAAGCGCTGATCAGGCGGTGGTCAGGAAGACGCCAGCGGGCGCGGTGGCGGGAGAGCGGGCAGCGGACCGTCAAGCGGGAGCCGGGAGCCGGGAGCCGGGAGCCGGGAGCCGGGAGCCGGGAGCCGGGAGCCGGGAGCCGGGAGCCGGGAGGCCGTGCCCGGCGGCGGTCCCGGTCGGCGCGGTGGCCGGTCAGGGGGCTCGTCGGCGACGGCTTGTCAGCGGACCGGGGGCCTGCTCGTCAGCGACAACTGGTCGTGCGACAGAGGCAGCTGGTCGAGCGCTTGAGGTCGATGTGGCGTCGGCGGGAGAGACGGGAGAACGGCATGGCACCGGCGCAGGAGGCGACCGCCGCGTGATCGCTGTGCATACCGGTCCCTCCCCGTCTCCGGCCCCGCCACCGGGGCCACGCGCTTGCGGTGATCGTCGGTGATCCCGCCGGGCTTTCACCTGGAGCACCCCACCGCGCGGGAGGGTTGCCGGTCAGCGAGCCAGGGCTTGACGCTGACACTCAATGCCGATCGAGATGCTACGGAGCCGACTTGTCGAACGTCAATGCCACACAGGGGCGTTCGGCGCGCGAGGCCGGAACGTCTCACCTGCCGGGACACGTCCGGCCATCCGACCGGGCGGCCCCTCCGTCCGGTTCAGGACCCGCCGCGTTCGCGGGGGATCTTCTGCCCGGCCTCGACCGCCACCGGCAGCCGGTTCTCGGCCGGCGGCAGCGGGCAGGTGGCCAGGTCCGTGTAGGCGCACGGCAGGTTCGCGGCACGGTTGAAGTCCAGCACCACCGTGCCGTCGGCGGCGGGCGGTTCGACCGTCAGGACCCGGTTGGCGGCGTAGGTGGTGACCCCGGAGGTCGCGTCGGTGAACAGCACCGTCAGCCCGCCGGGATCGCGGCCGGGGAACGCGGTCAGGGACAGCTGCCGCCCGGCCAGCTCGAACTCGATCCGCCCCGGCGCGTCGTAGACGTGCTCGAGGCCCTCGACCGCGGCGCCCACGGTGGTCGGCCGCGGCTCGTCGAAGGGGACGTAGTGGCCGGTCACTGCCCAGCGCGGGTCGGGTGCGTAGGCGGGGGTGCCGGTGAAGGCGGTGCGCAGCGGCGCGTCCGGGTGCCGGGGGCGCACGATGTCGTTCCCGCCGCGCTTGGCTACCTCGATGACGGCGTCGCCCCAGACCGCGTCGACGCCCCCGCGCTCCGGAAGCACGCCGAAGCGGTGTTCTCCCCGCACCGGCGTCCCGCCGACGACCAGTTCCTCTCCGTCGTCCAGGGTGACCACCACCCCGTCGGGGCCGGTGCGCCAGGCACCGGGCGCGTCGGGGAAGCGCTGTGGCCGGTCGTCCAGCCAGTGCAGGGCGGTGATCGCCAGAAAACCGTGCGGGTCGGCCAGCCGGGCCTCCTGGGCGCGGTACCAGTCCAGCCAGTCCTCGGTGAACGCCCGCAGGTCCGTCGTGGTGGCCTCGGTGGTCATGGGGTCTCCTTCGTGGGTCGGGTTCGTCGACGGGGAAGTCGAGGAGACGGCGGCGTGGGCCACGTCCGCGGGGCAGGCGGCGTCACGGCGACCGGACCGGTCAGGGCGGGTTCGCAGCTCGGGTGACGCGGGCCGGGCAGGGGTCAGCGGCGCGGAAGAGGACAGACGGCCGAGCAGGTGCGGCAGAAGTCCACATGCCGACGGGTGACCAGCCGCACGGCGGAACGCACACCCCTGGGTGCCGCTCCGAGTCCGCGCATCAGGGGCCTCCACCCGTCCGAAACAGATCGGTTCACCGTACGTCGGCCGCCCCGGCGGATGTCAAGAACACCTGGCACGTCCGCATCCGCCGAGCCGTCGTTCGGGCATGGCCGTGGGCGGTGGGGGTAAGCGCGTCCTAGCGGGACCAGGAACCGGTGCCGACGAGGCCGGACGACCGGGAGGGGCGCATGAGGGGAACGACGACCGTGCAGGCCGCCGGGCAGAGGGCGGATGTTCCGGAGATCGCGACCCCTGCCGAGGTCGCACCGAAGGACGCGCGGGAGCTGCCGGAGGTGTTCTTCGACCGCCTGGCGCAGCCGGCGGAAGGCACTCCCGAATACCGGTACGCGCGCGACACGCTGATCGAGATGAACATGTCCCTGGTGCGGTTCGCGGCCGCCCGGTTCCGCAGCCGCGGGCCGGAAGCCCGCGTCCAGCCGGCGCGCGCCGACGAGGACGGCGAGTCCCCGTCGGCGGACTTCATAGGCGACGAGGACGCCGCACTCGGCCCGGTCGGGGACTTCCACGCCCTCGCCCTGATGATCGCCGAACGTCTCGGTGTCTCCCAGATGCACGTGTCCCGTCTGCTCGCCCGTCTGCGCGAAGGCCTGCTGCCCGCCGCCTGAAGCGCGGCACCGGTCTCATGCCTCTCTCGCAGGCCGGCTCCCCCGGAGACGTTGGCCACAGGCAGAGACGGTGATTCGGGGGTACCAGTACAAGAGAGGCCCCGGGCCCGACTGTTGCCATTTGACAACTATGGGCGTGAGGCAACAAAGTAACCGAGTCGCATTGCGCGGGAAGGAACTTGCGATGTTCTGGTGGGCGGAGGTCGCTCCGTGTGCTGGCCGCCCGAGCCCCGACGCTTCGACGCGATCGGTGGACTGGGAAGGCGTTCAGGCCGTCCGGCCCCCGGCACGCGGCTCGTCGCTGTGTATCTGCAGCGCCGCCGTGTCGCAGAACGCCTCCAGCCCCTCCAGCAGCGCGGTCCGCTTGGCGGCGGGCATCAGCTCCAGCACCGCTTGGAGCTCCTGCTCCCGGCGTGCGCGCAGGTCATCGAGGAAGACGCGGCCCCGGTCGCTGAGGTGCAGCCGTACCTCGCGCCGGTCGGCGGGGCTGACCACCCGCTCGACGAAGCCCGCGGCCACCAGCCGGTCGCAGAGCCGGCTGGTGGACGGGGGCGTGGAGGCGAGGGAGTCGGCGAGGGTACGCAGATTGATGCCGTCATGGTGCTCCAGCATCAGCAGCACGCGCATCTGGGACGGCGAAGCCGGCGCGGTCGAGGCCCGGCCCCACAAAACTTCCAGCAACTCCACTGCCGTCAAGGTCATACGTGCTACCTCGACGGGCTCGGGGCGGGGGCGGAAGACAGTCACCGTCACACTCTCGCAGGCACCTGGGACGTCTTTCAGCGTACTAGGTGCCGGTTCCTGCAACAGATGGTTCGGACGATGCGGCGTGACGCGGCACAATCAGCCCTGTCGTGTGTGCAAGGCTCGTGTGCGTCCGACGGAGGATGGGTGTATTTACGATCGTGAAGAGATTTGTGACCGCTGAACGCGCTCTGCGTACGGCGGCCCCCCATGAGCTGCTCGACGTCGTGCGCAGAGTGCTCGTACAGGAGTACGCCGCGACGTCCGTGGAGCTGCTGCTCGCCGACTACGGCCTGACCGTGCTGCAGCCGGTGTCCTCGCTGCCGAACACCGCGGAGCCGGTGTCGGTGCACAGCAGCCCCGTGGGCCGTGCCTTCGGGGCCCAGGAACCCCTCGTGGAGGCCGCTCCCGGGGGTGCCGTGCGCGTCCATCTGCCGGTCACCGTGCGTGGCGACCGATTGGGCGTGCTGTGCGTCACCCTGCCGGACGGGGAGGACGTGCCCGGCCTGCTGGGCGAGCTGGCGGAGATCGCCGAGGTGCTCGGCCACGAGGTGATCGTCGCGGAGCGTGACACGGACGTGTACCTGCGCGCACGACGCAAGGACCGGCTGACCCTGGCCGCCGAGATGCAGTGGCAGCTCCTGCCGGGCCGCTCCTGCGCGCGCCCCGAGTACGAACTGGGCGCGCAGCTGGAGCCCGCCTACGCGATCTTCGGTGACAACTTCGACTGGTCCGCCACCGCGGACCACCTCATGCTGTACGTCACCAACGGCATGGGCGAGGGCATAGAAGCGTCCCTGCTGACGAACCTCGCCATCAACGCGCTGCGCAACGCCAGGCGGGCCGGCCTCGCCATCGACGACCAGGCCGCCCTGGCCGACCAGGCGGTGTACGCCCACTACCAGGGGCGCTGCTACCTCTCGGTGCTGATGTTCGACTTCGAGCTGGCGACGGGCCGGGCGAAGGTGGTGGACGCGGGTTCCCCGCAGCTGCTGCGGTTGCGCGACGGCGTGGTCGAGCGGGTCACCTTCGAGGCGCAGCTCCCGCTGGGGATGTTCGAGGAGACCGACTACGTGGTCCAGGACTTCCAGGCGGAACCCGGCGACCGGCTGGTCTTCGTCAGCGACGGGGTGCACGCGGTGGCCTCGCCCCAGGGGGAGGCGTACGGCGACGCCGCCCTGGCCAGGGCGGTCATGTCCACGCGGCTGCTGCCGGCCGCGGAGGTGCCGCGTGCCATCCTGCGGGAGCTGACCGGGCACCGCGGGCAGTCTCTCCCGCAGGACGACGCCCTGGTGGTCTGCCTGGACTGGCACGGGCGCTGAGCCGCTGTGGCAGCCAGGGAGGGATGTGGCGATGCTGTGTCCTCAGGTCGCCTGTAGGGGGAGGTGTTTGCCCTGTGGAATATTTGTCCTGTGGCAACGATGACCCCGCTTGCGCCGGTCCTGGCGCAACAATACGAGCTTGAGGGAGACGATGCAGGTGCCGGAACAGCCAGCGGCCGAGTCGGCGGCGCGGGAGCTGACGGCCTTCCTGGAAGGCCATCGCGAGCAGATCGCCCAGCGATGGGCGGACGCGCCCTTGTTCAGGACGGTCTTCACCGTCTCGCGCGACGAGGCGGTCGAGGCCTGCAAGGCCGTCGTGGACGCTCTGGCGGACGTGGCCTCGGCCGGCCTGCTGGACAACATCGCGGCCCCCGGCTTCGACTCCGTGCGGGAGCAGCTCGGGCGGATGGCCGCCGCGCGTGCCCGCAGCGGGTTCAGCCCGGCCCAGATAGCCGAGGAGGCCGCCGGACTGCGGGTCACGACCGCCGGGATGCTCCGCGACGCACTCCGTGACCTGCCCGGCGACCAGGCCCTGGAGGTCCGGCTCGCGCTGACCGTCCTGATGGGCACGCTCAGCCTGGTCATCATGGAGACCACGGTCGACGCCGGCGAGGAGCTGATCGCCCGGCAGCGGCAGCAGCTGCTCGAAGTGGCCACCCCCGTGATCAACCTGTGGGAGGGCGTCGTCGCGGTGCCCCTGATCGGCACCCTGGACAGCGCCCGCAGCCAGGTGGTCATGGAGTCGCTGCTGAATGCGATCGTGGAGCAGCGGGCCCGCTACGCGATCCTCGACATCACGGGCGTGCCCACCGTCGACTCGCTGGTGGCCCAGCACCTCATGAAGACGGTCGCCGCGGCCCGCCTGATGGGGGCCGAGTGCATCGTCTCCGGCATCCGTCCGGCCATCGCGCAGACCATCGTGCACCTCGGCATCGACCTGAGTTCGGTCCTCACCCGCAGTTCCCTGGCCGACGCCCTGGCCCACGCGCTCGGCCGGCAGGGCATCGAGGTCTCCCACACGGCCGGTGCGAGCCCCCGATGACCGGCACCCTTCCCGGCCACTCGGCCCTGGTGCCCGTGCTGGCACTCGGCGACATCCTGCTGGTGTCCCTCCAGGGGGAGTTGCACGACAGCGTGGCCGAACAGCTCCAGCAGGACATCACCGAGCGCATCGCGGGCAGCGAGGCGAGCGGTGTGGTCATCGACGTCTCCGGGGTCGAGATCGTCGACTCGTTCCTCGGCCGGGTCATCGCCGAGATCGCCGCCAGCGCGCGCCTGCTGGCCGCCCGTACCGTCGTGTGCGGGATGCGCCCCGCCGTCGCGATCACCCTGGTCGAACTGGGCCTGACGCTGCCCGGCCTGGTGACCGCGCTCGACGTCGAGCGCGCCCTCGAACTGCTCCGGCAGGGTGCCTCCGCGGCCGCCCCGGGCACCCGTGCGGGGTGGGCGTGACACCGACCTCCGACTCCGCCACGGCGACGAGCCTGCCGATCGGCTCGGACGCCGACCTGGCATGGGTGCGTCACCAGGTGCGGCAGTTCGCGGCCGGCCTGGGGTTCGGGCTCGTACAGCAGACGAAGATCGTCACCGCGGCCAGCGAACTGGCCCGCAACACCCTGATCCACGGCGGGGGAGGGCAGGCGACGATCACCCCGCTGACCAACGGGCCCCGGCGTGGTCTGAAACTGTCCTTCATGGACGAGGGCCCCGGCATCCGCGACGTGGAGCTGGCGATGACCGACGGCTACACCACCGGCGGTGGTCTCGGGCTGGGCCTCAGCGGATCCCGGCGCCTGGTGGACGAGTTCACCATCGACACCAAACCCGGTGAGGGCACCGTCGTCACCCTCGTCGCCTGGGCCACGGGTGTGCCCGCCGGCCGGCAGGGGTCCGGATGACGCGCGTCTGGGTCGTTCCCGTGCACGACTCCACCCGGGTACGGGACGCCCGGGTGGCGGCCGAGACCGCCAGCGCCCATGCCGGCCTGGACGCCCACCGCACCGCGGTGGCGGCCCTGGTGGCGACCGAGCTGGCGACCAACCTGCTCAAGCACGCCGGGGGCGGCCGTCTGGTGATCGACCTCGTCGACCGTCCGGGACCGGCCGGCCGCGGCCGGGCGGTGCAGCTCCTCACCCTCGACCACGGCCCCGGCATCCGGGACGTCGGCGCGGCCATGCGGGACGGCTACACCACCAGCGAGGCGTCCCTCGGCGCCGGCCTGGGCACCTGCCGGCGCATCTCCAGCGCGTTCGACCTGTACAGCACCCCGCGCGGCACCGTCGCCATGGCCCGGGTCGACCAGGGGGCCGGGCCGGAGGCGAACCGGCCCGCCGTCCGGACCGGAGGGATCAACATCCCCCTCGCGGGGGCCGAACACTCCGGAGACGCCTGGAGCTGCGCCCGGTCGGGCTCCCGGGTCACCTTCATGCTCGCCGACGGTCTCGGCCACGGAGCCAAGGCCGCCCACGCCTCCGGCGCCGCCGTCGAGGAACTGCACCGGGTCGCGCACCTGACACCCGCCGAGATCCTGCGCCGCATGCACCCGGCCCTCCGGGACACGCGCGGGGCTGCGGTCGCCGTGGCCCAGGTGGACACCGCCGACGGGGAGTTCGCGTTCGCGGGAGTCGGCAACGTGGGCGCCCGGCTGCGCACCGTCGGTTCCTGGCAGCACCTCGTCTCCCATCCGGGCATCGTCGGCGCCCAGTTCCCGGCGACCGTCCCCGAGCGCCGGCTGCCCTGGACGCCGGGCAGCCTGCTCGTACTGCACAGCGACGGGCTGCCCAGCCGGTGGGTGCCGCCCGACGACCCCGGCCTCCTCGCCCGCGAGCCGGCGGTGGTCGCCGCTACCGTCCTGCGGGACGCCAGCAGCGCGGCCAGCCCCGGCCGCGACGACACCTGTGTGGCCGTCCTGACCTCCGACCGACAGGCCGGGAGCCCGTGAACCAGCCGTACGTCCGGAAAATCACCTCGGCCGCCGATGCCCTGAGCGCCCGGGTCCGCGCCGCGCGCCTCACGGCCGCGGCCGGGGCGCCCGCGGTCGAACAGGCCCGTTTCCTGACCGCGCTCACCACCCGCATGCGCGAGAGCCTCGGCCGGGGCGGGGCCGAACTCACCCTCACCGCCCGTCCGTCGGCGGCCGACGGGACCACCCTCGTGCGCGCCGTCGTGGCACCCGTCTCCGCCGAGCCCGGCCGCACGCCCTGGCAGCTGACACTGACCTGCCCCGGCCCTCGGACCGGCGACCCGCTCCAGCCCGAGGGGCCGCTCGACACCACGCACGCTGAGGCGGTCCTGGCGGCCGACGAGGGGACCGCGGCCCTTCTGCGGCAACTGGACGAGACCGAGGAGCAGTTGCGCCTGCACCGCGAGGAACTGCACCAGACCAACCAGGGCGTGCTCGCCCTGCACGCCGAACTCGACGCCGCCGCGCGGACCCAGCGGGAACTGCTCGAAGCCGAACGAGCCGCACGCGGCGAGGCGGAGAAGGCACGGCGCCTGCTGAACTTCCTCGCCGACGCCAGCGCCGCCGTGACCGCCTCCCTCGACCAGGAGGCCATCCTGCGCTGCCTCCCCGAACTGCTCGTCCCCGAGTACGCGAGTCAGGTCGACGTATGGCTCTTCGACGAACCGGACGCCCCGACCGCCACCCACTCCGCGGCGGCGGTCACCGCCGCCCGCTGCGACCGTCCCCAGCACGCCGGACCCCGTCCCGGCGAGCTCCCGGGCGTCGACGACCTGCCGCCCTCCGCGCTCTCCCCGGACCGGCCGCTGCTGTGCATCCCCCTCACCGTGCGCCACACCTCGGGCGTGCTCACCCTGACCGCCCCCGGTGACCGCTTCGACGCGGACACCAGCGTGATGCTGGTCGAACTGGCCCGCCGGACCGCCATCGCCCTGGACAACGCGCGCCGTTACGAACAGCACCGGGACACCGCCGAAGCCCTCCAACGGGCCCAGCTCACCGACCTGCCCGCCGCCGAGGGCCTGGATCTGGCGGCCCGCTACCTCCCCGCCACCCGAGGTCTCAACATCGGCGGTGACTGGTACGACGCCTTCCCGCAGCCCGACGGAAGCCTGCTGACCGTGGTGGGGGACGTCACCGGCCACGGGCTGCGCGCCGCCGTCATCATGGGGCAGCTGCGCACCGCGCTGCGTGCCTACGCGATCGAGGACGACAGCCCCGCCCGGATCCTCACCCGCCTGCACCGCATGCTCTGCCACCAGCAGCCGAACCTGTACGCGACCGCCGTGATCGCCCGGTTCCGGCCCGGTGACCCGCAGGTCGTCTGGGCGGCGGCCGGACATCCGCCGGCCGTGGTGCGCGCGCCCGGCGGAAGCGTACGGGTCCTGGACACCCGGCCGGGCGTGATGCTCGGAGTGCCGCTTCCGTTCGAGTACGAGGACCACACCGTCGAACTGCCGCCCGACTCGACCCTGGTCCTGTACACCGACGGCCTGGTGGAGCGGCGGTCCCAGGGCATCGACCCGGGTGTGGAACTGCTCGGCCAGGCCCTGGCCGCGCTGGGCGACTCCGACCTGGCGGACCTCGACGGGTGCGCCGAGTCGCTGCTCAAGTCCCTGGTGCACGAGTCCGAACGCGACGACGACGTCTGCCTCCTGCTGTGCCGCCCCGTGCGCCCCTTGGACGGGCAACCGGAGTGACACCCCCGGTCACGCGCGGAAGGACAGTCCCTAGGGCCGCTGCGGAGGCCGCACGGCGGTCTCGCTCTGCGCGGAGGCGAAACCTTTCATGCCGCGGATCAGCGCCGAGCGGTCCGCGGGTGCCATCGCGGCCAGCACACCGGCGAGGGCCTGGGTGCGCCGGCACGCCACCTCGCCCAGGACGCGGCGCCCCTGCCCGGTGAGGCGCAACCGCACCTCGCGGCGGTTGCGCGGATGCAGCGAACGCTCCAGCATGCCCGCCGCCTCCAGCCGGTCGCACAGCCGGCTGGCGGTGGGCAGCCCTATGTCCATGCGCTCCGCCAGGCCGGTGACATTGACCTCCGGCGCTCTCTCCAGTGTCTGCAGCGCCCGCAGTTGATGGAGGGAGAACCGTACCGTCGACTCCTGAGCAGCCGTGGACCACAGGTCCGCAAGGCGCTCAACGGCATCGGAGATCTTCTGCGCGTCCGCACTCGGATCGTCAACCGAGCCCACCGCGCGGTCGTCGGCTCCGCCGGGAAGTGTCACGAACACATCGCTTTCAGTGAGACCAGGCGTTTGCGGGAACACCCGTATTCCATCGCTGTACCCAAAGAGGCGCAGTACAACCGGCACGGCCGCGGGTGCTCTGCGGCCGGCGTCGTCACGAGCGTGCCGACAGTTCGGCGTTGAACTGTGCGCCGAACAACAGGGCCAGGTTGGCCAGCCACAGCCACACCAGGAAGACCACGACGCCCGCCAGCGAACCGTACAGGCGGTGATAGGTGCCGGCGTGCGCGGTGTAGACGGCGAACCCGAACGAGACCGCCAGTACGAGCACCACCGCCAGCGCCCCGCCGGGCGCCATCTTCCGCACCGGACGCGAGGACGCCGGACCCGACCGGTAGAGGACGAGCACCAGGGCGACGGCGACCACGGCCACCACCGGCCACCGCAGCGCGTCCCAGACGGCCTGCGGCCCGGTGCCCAGATCCAGCACCCGGCCGAGCCGCCGGGCCAGACTGCCGGTCAGGAACAACGCGAGGGTGGTCGTGGCGAGCAGCGTGATCAGGACCAGCGCCGTGATGAGGATGCGCGGAGCGGTGCGCCAGACCGGCCGGTGCGCGCTGACGCCGTGCATGGCGTGCAACGCCCGCCGGAAGACGCTCAGATAGCTGGAACCCGACCACAGGGCTCCTGCCCCGCCGACGAAGACCAGCGTCCATTCCGCCGACGACTGCCGGGCCATCTCCTCAAGGGTGCTGTGCAGCAGGGCGCGGGACTCCAGTGGAACGGCTTCCGACATGCGCTCGATGACATCGGGCCGGGCCGTCGGCATGGACAGGCCCACGATCGACAGGACCACCAGCAGCACCGGGAACAGGGCCAGGACCGCGTAGTACGTCAACGCGGCGGCCCAGTCCGTGATGTCGTCGTTCCAGACCGCCACCGGTGTACGGCGCAGGGCCGCCCACCAGCGGGCCGCGCGACCGTCGGTTTCATCCATGGGACGGATGCTCTCACCTCTTTGTCCTCGGGCAGCTCGCCCGGGCAGGTTGCCATGGCGGGGGTGGATGCGGGACTGTTGTCGTAAGACATCTATTTTTCGAGAGCAGGAAGGTGGTGAGGCGCGCAGGACGCGCGCCTCCGCTTGTGTCTGCTTCCCCCCACACATCCGCCCGTCCGCCCGATGCCGGTCACGTGGTCGGTGCGACCTGGACCGAGGCCCCCTACCCGGTCCTGGTCGTCGACCAGCACGGCGTCCTCGTCGACTTGAACGAGGCCGCGCGGATACTCCTGCCCGGTGCGGCCGGGGGCGACCGGTTGGACGAGCGGGTTCCCGCCTGGCTCTCCGGTGCCCACGCACGCCTGGGCGGTGCGGGGACGGAGGGGAGCGGTACGGGCGCCGGCCTGCCGAACGGACGTATCAACGGTCGTCACTTCGAGGGGCATCCGACCGCGGCCGGCGGCGGTGACGTCGTGTGGTGGCTGGTGGACGACACGGACCGGCGCGTGGCCGAGGCCGCGCTCACCGACACGAGGACGCGGACCGAGATCCTGTCCGAGGTCTCCAGCACCCTGCTGTCCACGCTGAACGTGCCACGCTGCATGGAGGCGTCGGCGTTCCTGGCCGCCGCGCATCTGGCCGACGCCGCCGTCGTCGTCGCGCCGCCCCAAGGACGGCGCCACTCGCTGACGTTCGCGAACCGGGGCGGTCCCGTCACCCGGGCCACCCGGCAGGTCGACGTGACCGCGGTGCCGGGCCTGGCCGAGGCCCTCCAGGGCTTCCCGCCCGTGTCGGCCCGCTGGATCGACCCCGCCGACATTCCCGACTGGGTCACCCCGGACGGCTTCCCCGGCCCGCTCGGCTCGGTGATCGTCACCCCGCTTCCGGGTCACGGCGTACCCGCAGGGGCGCTGATCCTGCTGCGGTCCAGCACCGAGCAGTCCTTCACCGAGGGGGAGGAGGTCTTCGCCCGCCTCTTCGCCGCCCGGGCCGGAGCGGCCCTGTCCGCCGCCCGCCTCTACGGCGAACAGGCCGCGGTGACCGCCACCTTGATGCGCGAGCTGCTGCCCCCGACGCTCCGCAGCGTGCACGGCGTCGAGTACGCCGGCGGCTACCGCGCGGCCAGAGACCACGAGCGGGTCGGCGGGGACTTCTACGACGTCCACCCGGGCTCCGACCCCTCCAAGGACACCCTCGTCGTCCTCGGGGACGTCGCGGGCAAGGGACTGGACGCGGCGGTGCTCACCGGCAAGATCCGCAACACGTTGCACGCGCTGCTGCCGCTGACCGACGACCACCAGCGGGTGCTCGACCTGCTCAACGGTGCCCTGCTCTCCTCCCACCACACCCGTTTCGCCACGCTGGTGCTCGCCTCGGTCCGCCGCCAGGGCGACCGGGTCCGGCTCCGGCTGACCAGCGCCGGGCACCTGCCGCCGCTGATCGTCCGGGCCGACGGCACGGTGGAGGAAGTGGCCACGCACGGTACCCTGGTCGGCGCGCTGCCGGCCGTCACGGCGGACACCGTCCAGACGGTGCTGGAACCCGGCGAGACGTGTCTGCTCTACACCGACGGCATCACCGAGGCACGCGGCGGCCCGCTGGGCGACGAGTTCTTCGGTGACCACCGGCTGCGGCGGGCCCTGGCCGAATGCGCGGGACTGCCGGCCGAAGCGGTTGTGGAAAGGGTGCAGATGCTGGCCGCCCAGTGGCTGGGCGCCGGCCGCCACGACGACATGGCCGCCGTCGTCATCAGGGTTCCCCGGGACGGCCCGCCGACGGCCGACGACGGGCGGCCGGACAGGCGGTACAGCAGGAGGAGTACGTGAGAGAGCCCACCGCGGCGGCCGAGCTGACGGACCGGCTGTGGCAGGCGGTGGTCGACGGCGACGAGCACGGGGCCGCCGACATCGTCCACGAGGCGGTGGCCGACGGCGTGCCCGAGGAGACGCTGCTGCTCGAGGTGATCGCGCCCGTCCAGGCGAGAGTCGGCTCCGAGTGGGCCGCCGACCGCATCACGGTGGCCCAGGAACACGCAGCCACCGCCATCAACGAACGGGTGATCGCCTCCCTCGCGCACCGTCGGCCGGTCCGCGAGCGGCGACTGCCGCACCGGGGCCGGGTGACGGTCAGCTGCATCGACGGCGAATGGCACGCCTTCCCCGCCCGGCTCGTCGCCGAGGTGCTCCACCTCCGCGGCTGGCGGGTCGACTATCTGGGCGCCCAGACCCCGACGCCGCACCTGGTGGCCCACCTGCACCACACCGGCCCCGACGCCGTCCTGCTGTCCGGCTCGATCCCCACCCACCTGCCGGCCGCGCACGCCGCCGTCACCGCCTGCCAGGCCCTCGGTGTCCGCGTCCTGGTCGGTGGCCTCGCCTTCGGTGCGGACGGCCGCTACGCGCGGGCGCTCGGTGCCGACCAGTGGGCGGCCGACGCGCGCGGGGCGGCCGAGGTGCTCGCGTCGGGCCTGCCCAGGGCCCGTCCGGCGGCGATCCGGCAGGTGGCGGACGACCTGCCGCACCTGGCCGACCAGGAGTACACGATGGTCGTCCGGTCCCGCCCCGAGCTCGTCAGGCAGACCCTGACCGGCCTGGAGACCCGCTTCCCGGCCGTGCGCGGCTACGACGACGCGCAACGCGAGCGCACCGCGGAGGACCTCACCCACATCGTCGACTTCCTGGCCACCGCCCTCTACGTCGACGACCCCGAGCTGTTCACCTCGTTCCTGACCTGGACCGCCGACATCCTGGAGGCCCGGCACGTGCCCGCCCGCTCCGTGCCGGCGGCCCTCGACGTCCTCGCCGGCCACCTGCGCGAGTTCCCCCGCGCCGTCGGCCTCATCGAGGCGGGCGGCGCCGCGCTGCGCGGCCGCCCCACCGTTCTGTCCCCGACCTCGGCACCCGCACATGACTGATTCCCGGCCCACTGAGTTCGCCGTCACCGTCGTCCACGAACCCGCCACGCTGGCCGTGCGGGTGTGTGGCGAACTCGACTACGACACGGGCGACGACCTGATCGACATAGTCGTCGAGCACCTGACGGCCGGCGGCGCGCCGCCCCAGGAGGTGCGCGTCGACTTCCACGGCCTGACCTGGATCGACTCCACGGGCCTGGCCGCCCTGTTGATGGTCCACCGCCGTACCAGCGCCGTCGGCGCCACTCTCCGCCTGGACAACCGGCCGGAGGTCCTGGAGCGCGTGCTGCGCCTGACCAACGTCCTGGACCACCTCACCGCGGGCGCGAGCGGCTAGGTCTCCTCCCGGCGCAGGCTCAGTTCGGCCGTGACCTGCTTGCCGTCGTCGAGGAGGACCGTGTGGAACCGCTCGCAGATCCGGGAGACCAGGTGCAGGCCGTGTCCCCCGACGCGGTGCGGGTCGGGGTCGAGCGGACACGGTTGCCGCGGTGAGCGGTCGTGGACGGTGATCCGGAGCAGGCCGTGCTCCGGGAGCAGTTCCAGCAGGAGCCGGCCGGGGCCGGGCGCGTGGCGAAGGGCGTTGGTGACGAGTTCGCTGACCACGAGCTGCGCGTCCAGGGCCGGTTGGCGGTCCGCGGGGTGTCCTGCCCCGACGAGCAGAGTGCGCACGGCGTGCCGCGCGTGAGCGATGGAGGTGCCTTCGCTGCCCCAGGCGACGCCGTACTGTGACGGCGCTGCCGGGACAGGCTCGTCCGTGGCCTGGTTTCCAAGAGGGATGACCATAGAGTTCCCGTGCGGTGCGTTCGACTTCCTGTCGGCGGGTCGTGGTGCGCGCTGTTCTCGCCGGCCCGCGGTGGCCGTGCTCATGGGGTTGACCGGTGTCCCGGTGCCGCTCAGGGGTCCGGGTCCAGGACCGTGAAGTGTCCGAGGGTGCCGCTGATGGACAGCAGCCGGCGCACCGGCAGGGGGAGCGGGCCGCGCAGGACGAACGCGCGGCCGGCCGTGTGGTGCCGGCGTCGGCCTTCGAGGAGCGCGTTGAGCAGCATGCTGTCGGCGAAGGTGACCTGGGCGAGATCCACCACCGTCGTGGCCAGCGCCGCGCGGTCGGCGGCTTCCCAGGCGCCTGCGACGGCTTCCGTGTCGTCGTGGTCCAGCTCTCCGCGCAGGACGACGTGCAGCGCCTGGTCGTGCTGGCTGACGTGGACGTTCATGGCGTGGGCCGCGGGCATGGGGTCATCGTGTCACCTGGGCGTTTGCGCTGCCAAGCCGATCCCGGGCGGATACGGCGGGCGGCGGGCCCGCTCACAGGAACCGCCGGACCGGGGTGACCGCGGCCTCTCTGGCCCGTTGCAGCAACGCCCGGCGTCTCCATCGGGTCAGGTCGATCTCCACACTGTGTCTCAGGTCCGCCTCGAAGTCGCGGTCGAGTTCGGCGGTGAACTCCTCGTCCAGGACGGCGAGCATGACCTCTTCGTCGTGGTTCATGGACCTGCGGTTGAAGTTGGTCGACCCGATGAGCGAGGCGACCGAGTCCACGGTGATGATCTTGGCGTGCATCATGGTCGGCTGGTACTGGCGGATGTGGACACCGGCCCGCAGCAGCCGTGTGTAGTGGTGCTGACCCGCCAGTTGGCAGGCGCGCTGGTCGGTGTGGGGGCCGGGCAGCAGGATCTCCACCCGCACACCGCGCCGGGCGGTCTCGCACAGCAGGCCGATGAAGTAGGTGTCGGGCGCGAAGTAGGCGGTGGCCAGCCGGAAGCGTTCCTCGGCCGAGGTGAGCATGACCCGGATGAGGGTCTGCATGTCCTGCCAGCCGATGCTCGCGGAACCGCGGACGACCTGCACCACCGACGAGCCGGTTCCCGCGTGCCCGGTGAAGCGGTCGTGCTCGTCGAAGAGGTCGTCGTGGCACTCCGCCCAGTTCTGTGCGAACGCGGCCGCGATGCCGTCCACGGCCGGACCGCGCACCCGGACGTGGGTGTCGCGCCACTCGGCGGGGTTGCGGGCGTCACCGCACCATTCCTCCGCGATGCCGACGCCACCGGTGAAGGCGGTCTCCTCGTCGACGACGAGGGCCTTGCGGTGGCAGCGGTGGTTCTGTTTGAAGGGAGACAGCCACACGGGTTTGCGGAACCAGGCCACCTGCACGCCCGCGTCGCCCATGAGGTCCAGCAGCCGCTGTTCGATCTCCTTGGCGCCGAAGCCGTCGAGCAGCAGCCGTACCCGCACTCCCGCGCGGGCCCGCTCGGCGAGGGCGGTGGCGAAGTCGTGGGCGATCTGCCCGCGCCAGTACACGAACGTCATCAGGTCGATGGTGTGCCGGGCCGAGCGGATCGCGCCGAGCATCGCGGGGAAGATCTCGTCGCCGTTGCGCAGGGGCGTCAGGTCGTTGCCCTCGGTGGCGGCGACGCCGATCAGCCGCTCCAGGCGGCGGCGCAGGCGCTGCTTGCGCGCCGCCACGTCGGGCGCGGCGGCGCGCGCCGGGGGTGCCGGTATGCCGTCGAGTATCACGCCGATTCCCCCAGGGGCCGGAAGACAGAAGGACACGGGCTGCCGGACGAGCCCGAACATCCGGATGCCCGGCCGGAACCGCCGTACTCCAGCCGTCGCCGTGACGCCCGTCGCGCAGCAGGCACGGGCGGGACGCGGGCCGGCCCGGTGGCCGACGCGAGGGTGAAGACCGGGCGCGCAACCGCCAGTTCCAGCCGTTGTCATGGTGCGGTCATGACAACATCGAACGTCGGGTGTCAGGCTGCTCTCCAGGTCTTCACCGTGAACACACGGAAACCTCACGAAAACCCCACACCCTGCCCCCACTTCACCGCACGGCAGCGCAGACGTCATCCCGTCGCACCGTGCCTCTTCCGGCTCCACCCGTTCCTCCCTTCACCCGCGCGCCGCCGGACGGCTCGACCCAGCCGCCCCGCTCTCCGGGCTCCACCGAGCCCGACCACCCCACAGAAGGAGAACGCCATGTTCCGGCAGGACCGTCACCACCGTCGGATCAGACACCGCGCCACCCTGGCGCTGACCGCGGCAACCACCCTGCTCGCGGCCGGACTCCAGACCGGCACCGCCCTGGCCGCGGCCGGCGAACCCGGCCCCGCCGCCGTCCATGCCGTGCCCCGGGCCGGCGCGGCCCCCGCCCCGCTCTCCCCGGCCGGGCGCACGGCCCTGCTCAGGAGCGCCGCGGCCGACGCCCCGGACACCGCGAGGTCCCTCGGCCTGGGCGCCGACGAGAGGCTCGTCGTCAAGGACGTCGCCCGGGACGCCGACGGCACGACCCACACCCGCTACGAACGCACCTACGCCGGCCTGCCCGTCCTCGGCGGCGACCTGGTGGTCCACGACAGCGCCGGCCGCCTGACCGTCTCCCGGGCTTCGAGGGCGGCCCTCTCGGTCCCGTCCACCAAGGCGCGGATATCCCCGGCCACGGCGAAGGCCCGCGCACTCGGCGCGGCCGCGAAGGCGGGCGCCGGGCACCGGGCGCTCGACCGCGACCCCCGGCTCGTGGTCTGGGCCGCCTCCGGCAAGCCCGCCCTGGCCTGGGAGTCCGTGGTCGGCGGCTTCCAGGACGACGGCACGCCCAACGAACTCCACGTGATCACCGACGCGGTCTCCGGCAAACAGCTCTTCCAGTACCAGGGCGTCGAAACCGGCACCGGCACCGGCCAGTTCAACGGGACCGTGCCCCTCGGCACCACGCTCTCCGGCTCCACCTACCAGCTCGTCGACGGCGACCGGGCCGGCCACCGCACCTACGACCTGAACCAGGGCACCTCCGGCACCGGCACCCTCTTCACCGACGACAACGATGTCTGGGGCGACGGCACCCCGGCCAACCGGCAGACCGCCGGCGTCGACGTCGCCTTCGGCGCCGCGGCCACCTGGGACTTCTACAAGAACGTCTTCGGCCGCAACGGCATCCGCAACGACGGCGTGGCCGCCTACAGCCGCGCCCACTACGGCAACAACTACGTCAACGCCTTCTGGCAGGACAGCTGCTTCTGCATGACCTACGGGGACGGCGCGGGCAACACCCACCCGCTCACCGCGCTCGACGTCGCCGCGCACGAGATGAGCCACGGCGTCACCGCCGCCACCGCGGGTCTCACCTACTCGGGGGAGTCGGGCGGCCTGAACGAGGCGACCTCGGACATCTTCGCCGCCGCGGTCGAGTTCTACGAGAACCTGCCCGCCGACGTCCCGGACTACCTGGTCGGCGAGCAGATCGACATCAACGGCGACGGCACACCGCTGCGTTACATGGACAAGCCCTCCAAGGACGGCGCGTCCAGCGACAACTGGAGCCCGTCGCTGGGCGGACTCGACGTCCACTACTCCTCGGGGCCGGCCAACCACTTCTTCTACCTGCTCTCCGAGGGCAGCGGCGCGAAGACCGTGAACGGCGTCGCGTACGACAGCCCCACCTACGACGGCCGGCCGGTGACCGGCATCGGCATCGAGAACGCCCAGCGCGTCTGGTACCGCGCCCTCACCACCTACATGACGTCGAGCACCGACTACGCGGGCGCCCGTACGGCCACCCTCCAGGCGGCGGCCGACCTGTTCGGCGCCTACAGCCCCTCCTACCTCGCCGTGGCCGACGCGTGGGCGGCGGTCGACGTGGGCAACCGGATCGCGCTCGGCGTGAACGTGACCCCGATCGCCGACCAGATCAGCGGCATCGGGCAGGCGGTGTCCCTCCAGGCGGACGCCTACACGACCAACTCCGGCGCCGGCCTGACCTACCGCGCGACCGGTCTGCCGGACGGCATCACGATGAGCGACACGGGTCTGATGTCCGGCACTCCCACCACCCTCGGGACCAGCGACGTCACCGTCACGGTGACCGACGCCACCGGCGCCTCGGCCACCCAGCGCTTCTCCTGGCGGATCGCCTACGTCTACGCCAACGCCACCCGCGTCGACATCCCCGACAACGGCCCCGCGGTGGAGTCCCCGGTCACCGTCACCGGACGCACCGGCAACGCCTCCGCCGCCACCCAGGTCTACGTCAAGATCGTCCACACCTACCGCGGTGACCTGACCGTCGACCTCGTCGGCCCCGACGGAACCGCCTACTCCCTGCTCAACCGGAGCGGCGGGTCCGCCGACAACGTCGACCAGACCTTCACCGTCGACGCCTCCGCGCAACCCCTGTCCGGGACCTGGAAGCTCCGTGTCCAGGACCGGGCCGCGATCGACGTCGGCTACATCGAACAGTGGCGGCTCATGCCCTGAGCCCCCCCGGCTCCACCGGTCGTACGCGTCGGCCCGCGCAGCCGTGGGCCGACGCCTCCCCGTCCGTTCGGTGGACGACGAGCTCTTCGCCCTGGGCGGCCACTCGCTGCCGGCGACCCGGCTGCCGAGCCGGATCCCGCGTTCGGCGCGTCCCTCTTCAGGGGGAACGGCGGGCGGCCCGTCGGGCGCGGCACCCGGGCGGGAGCGGGCGCCTGCGCAGCGCCCGCGGAACGGATCGCCGCGGAAACGTGCTGTCCTTCGCCCGGCCGGGTAGCACATAGTGGAGGGTCTTCGTCGATCAACCAGAACGGACGCACGTGACGACTGCGTACAGCGAATCACCTACGGAGCGCGTCCCCGGGCGGGTCTGGACGGTCCGCCTGACCGGACACGCCGACCGGACGGCCACCGTGACCTGCAGCACCGCGGCCTGCCGGATGCCGCCGCGTTCCAAGGACCTCGCGGCGCTGCGCGCGTTCGCCGCCGGGCACGCGGCCGCGCACGCGAGGGCGGCCACCGTCCGGCCCAACGCCCGCTGCCACTGCGGCGCACAGCAGTGCGAGGCCCACCCGGACACCAGGACGCAGTGCGCGGGCGGTGTGGCGCTGGTCCTCCAGCACGATCCGGCCGTCGGGCGGGTCTGGACGCTGGAGGAGATCTGCGAGGCGTGCGCCCGGGTCCTCCCGCACATCAGCGTCCTCGCCCGCGCCCAGCGGCCGAGCCGTACCGCCGCCGGGCGGCCCGCCGAGCAGCAGCAGCCGCCCGCCGCCGCGCGGCCGGGGATCCCCGGAGGTTTCTCGTCGCTCGCCGCCGGGCCGTCCGACGACGGACCCCGGCCCGCGCGACGCCCGCGGCGGGCACCCCGCCCGTCCCGAGGCCGGCCCCGGGGCGAGGGCCGCTGACCCGGGACCGGTACGGTCCGGGCGGCCGGCGCGCCGCACACTCGTCCGGTTCGTACCGCGGTGGTGCCCACCCGGCCGGCTGTCGCCTATTCCCGGGGAACGGCGGGTACGTCTGCGATGATGCGCCGTGCCGATCCGGTCACCGGGGGAGGGTTTCGCAGACGTGTCCGCACAGAGCCGCCAACAGAGCCGCCGGTCCAGGGCGTTGTCCGTGCTGCCGTTCGCGGTCATGGGCGCGGTCGCCGTGGCCGACGTGGTGGCCGGCCCGTCACTCGGCTTCCTGCCGCTGGTCTCGGTGGGACCCGCCTTCGCCCCCCTCGTGGGCGGCTGGAAGCGCACCGCGTGCGTCGGCGGACTCTCCCTGCTGCTGTGCGTCGCACTCGGCTGGGTCGACGACCTGACCGACATGCGACGTGGAGTCATGGCCGTCGGCTCCGTCCTGGGGGTCACCGTCGCCGGACTGGTGGCCGTGTCCATGCGCCGCAAGCGGGAGGCCGAACTCGAAAGCGTCCGGTCGATCGCCGAGGCCGCGCAGCGGGTCCTGCTCAAGCCCGTGCCCAAGCTCGCCGGGCGGCTGCGGGCGGCCGTCTCCTACACGTCCGCCGTGGCCGAGGCCCGGATCGGCGGAGACCTGTACGAGGTCGTCGCCGCGCCGCAGGGCGTGCGGGTGATCGTCGGGGACGTCCAGGGCAAGGGGCTGGAGGCGGTGGAGACGGCGGCGCTGGTCCTCGGGGCGTTCCGTGAGGCGGCGCTCGACGAGGCGGATCTGCAGGAGGTCGGCAGCAGGCTGGCCCGCTCCGTCGACCGGCAACTGGACGGCGAGCGGTTCGTCACCGCCGTGCTCGCCGAGGTCAGCGCCCACCAGGTGACCTTCCTCAACTTCGGCCATCCCGCGCCGATGCTGGTCCGTGACGACGGCACGGTCGACCTGCCCGAACCGGAGACCCACGCACTGCCGCTGGGCCTGGGCGCACCCGGCGTCGCAGGACCACAGCCCTACCGGGCGAGTTTCCTGCCGGGCGACCAACTGCTGCTGTACACCGACGGCATCATCGAGGCCCGGGACCGGGGCGGACGCTTCTACCCGCTCGCCGAACGCGCCCACCTGCTCAAGGAGGAGGACCCCGAGGCCGCCCTGGAAACCCTCCGTCAGGACCTCCTCCAGCACATGAACGGCCCGCTCCAGGACGACGCCGCCATGCTGCTGCTCCGCTACCGGTGAGGCTCACCGGCCGATCCGCCGGGCCGCCGCCGCTGCGGGACTCCGGAACCCTTGACCGCATTGGTCCAGTCCAATAACCTCACCCCCCACCGGACCCCACCCGGCGCACCACCCTCCAACCGTCACGTTCCTGACGGCCCCCCATGTCCGCGGGAGGACCTGTGGTTTCCCGACGTACCTTCCTGACCGCCGCCGGTACCGCCGCCGCGGCCGCACTCACCCCGCTCTCGGCCCGCGCCGCCACCGCGGCGGCAGCGGGCGTCCCACTCCCCGTGAAACTGGCGAACAACTCCGGCCACGACACCGTCTACGCCTACATCACCGGCTCCGACAGCACCGGCTGGCCCGTCTTCGTCTCCGCGAACGGCGCCCTGATCCGGCTGCCCAACCCGTCGTCCACGGTGACCCCCGTCGCCGACCACTCCATCCCCCTGGGCGCCTCCGGTTCGGCCGCCACCACCGTCAACCTGGCCGACCACGTCATAGGCGGCCGGGTGTGGTTCTCGGTCGGGCAGAAACTCCAGTTCTTCGTCAACCCGGGGACCGTACCCGGCCTGGTGCAGCCCGCCCTGGTCAGCTCCGACCCCAACTGGGCCACCAACTGGACGTTCTGCGAGTTCACCTTCAACAGCGCCAACCTCTACGCCAACATCTCCTACGTCGACATGGTCGCGCTGCCCGTCTCGATGGCCAGCACCGGCAGCGGCGGCAACCAGTCGGTCAGCCCCCTGCCCTCGGGCGCCCTCGCCGCCATCGCCTCCGGCCTGCGCGCCCAGCACGCCTCCGACGGAGCACCCTGGGACCGACTGGTGGTCACCGACTCCTCCGGCGCCGTCCTGCGCGTCCTGTCGCCCGCGCACTCACCGGTCGACTTCGGCGGTTACTGGGACGACTACCTGAACCGGGTCTGGAGCCACTACGCGGCCACCCCGCTGACCGTCAACGGCCAGGGCGGGATCGGCTCCTACACCGGGACCGTCTCCGGCGGGGCCATCGTCTTCTCCGGCCTCGACACCAACGGTGTGCCGTTCACCAGGCCGAGCGCCGCCGACATCTTCGGCTGCGCCTCCGGTCCCCTCTACAACTCGGGGCCGGACGCGCGCGGGGCGATCGCCGCCCGGCTGGCCGCCGCGCTCAACCGCAGCTCCCTGCTGGTCCCGGGCGGGAACAACCAGCCCGACGGCGTGGCACCCGCCCAGTACTACCAGGACGCGATCACCAACCACTACGCACGGCTCGTCCATCAGTACGCCACCATCGGCTACGCCTTCCCCTACGACGACGTCGGCCCCACCGGCTCCGCCCCGGTGGACGGTCACCTCCAGGACGGCGCGCCCACCTCGTGGACCGTCACCCTGGGCGCCGGCGCGGGCAGCGGACCGGGCAGCCCGGGCTCGGGCACCGTCAGCGCGTACAGCACCATCCAGGCCGAGTCCTACTCGGCGCAGAGCGGAACCTCGACCGAGAGCTGCTCCGACACGGGCGGAGGCAGCGACGTGGGCTACCTCTCGAACGGCGACTGGCTCAAGTTCTCCTCCGTCGACTTCGGCTCGGCCTCGCCGAACCAGTTCAAGGCCCGGCTGGCGTCGGGCGCCGCCTCGGGTGTCAGCGGCGCCGTACAGGTGCGCCTCGACAGCACCGGTGGCACGAAGATCGCCGAGATCGACTTCGCCAACAACGGCGGCTGGCAGAACTGGCAGACGGTCCCCGCGAACATCGTCGCCCCCGCCACCGGCGTCCACGACGTCTACCTGGTCTTCGCGGGCAGCAACTCGGACTTCACCAACATCAACTGGTTCACCTTCACCAGCTGATCAAGGCCGGGAGCCCGGCCGGGATGGGCCTGGCCGGGCGCCCACCGGTGCCGGCCCCGGTCCTGCCCCCGTGACCGCAGGGCTCGCGAACGGAACGTGCGCGGGCGACCAGAGGGGAGCGCGGGCTGCGCCGCGGCCGTCCGGCCGGTCGCTGCCGAGGCCGAGACCGCGGTGCGCACCGCCCGCCGTGCTGCCCTGGAGAACAGCATTCGCGTGTCCCCGGGGCCGCGGAGAGGGGCCTTCGAACCGGCCGCGAAGGCATGTGTGGGGGACGAGCGCGCAGGAGCGCGGTCATCCTGTCGCGGCCACGGCCGCCCGCGGCGAGACTCTGCTCGGGATCGTGCCAGCGGACACGGTCTGCGCCACCAGCAACAGGAAGGGCCGGCCAGTGAACCGACCGCCGTTCTCCCCCGTCGTCGCCATGTCGGCCAGGCAGAGCCTCGGGCTGTCGCCCCAGCAGGTGACGGAGCAGATGAACGCCTGCGGGGTCCCCGTCGACATCTCGGTGATCCACGCGTGGGAGGTCGGCGAGTACCGCCCCACCGAGGACGAGTTGTTCGTCCTCGCGGACGTCCTCTGGTGCCGGACCACGGACCTGATGGAGATCCAGGACCCGCGCACCCTGAGGGAGCACCGTCTCGCGCGCCGGCTCACCGCGGCGAAGGTCGCCCACTCCGTGGGAATGGAACCGGCCGCGTACGAGCGCGCCGAGGAGACGCACAGCTGGACCGGTGACGGCCGGCAGACAGCGGCTCTGCTGCGCGTACTGGACCTCACCCTGCACCAACTGGCCAGGGCCACCGGACAGCCCGGCGCACCGGGACCCGCCCCCGTGACCGGATCGGTCCGCACCGGGACCCGATGAGGCCTGTCGCCCCGGTGACCCCGCCGGTCAGGCTGGGGGCATGACCCGAGCCTTGATCGTCATCGACGTCCAGGAATCCTTCCGCGCCCGCCCGCTGTGGGAGACCATCTCCGACCCGAAGATCGCCTACCAGGTCGACCGACTGGTCCGGCTCGCCCGCCGGGCGGGCGACCTGGTGGTGTGGGTGCTGCACTCCGAGCCCGGCAGCGGCGACGTGTTCGACCCCGCCCTCGGCCACGTCCGGCTGATGGAGGAGTTGCGGCGCCTGGACGCCGAACCGCTCCTCCACAAGACCTCGCACAACGCCTTCACCACCACCAACCTGCAACAGCTCCTCACCGAGCGCGGCATCCGGGACCTCACGGTCTGCGGCATCCGGACCGAGCAGTGCGTCGAGACCACCACCCGCGTCGCGAGCGACCTCGGCTACTCGGTCACCTTCGTCGTCGACGCCACCGCGACCAACCCCATCGCCCACCGTGACGCCCCCGCCGACCGGAGCATCGCCGAACTGCTGGCGGACCCCCGTACCCTGAGCGCCGAAGAGATCATCAGGCGGACCGAGTACGCCCTCGCCGGACGCTTCGCCACCATCGCCACCGTCGGACAACTGGAGTCCTCGGCCGAACCCGGGGCATGATGACCGGATCGTGAGCCACGTCGTCTTCCTCCTGCTGCCCGGGGTCCATCTGCTGGACCTGGCGGGCCCCGCACAGGTCTTCTCCACCGCCTGCGACTTCGGGCAGCCCTACATCCTCAGCTACGTCGCCGAACAGCCCCAGGTGCGCACGGCCCAGGGGCTGCCCCTGGTGGCCGGGCTCGACTGGCCGGAGCTCGGCCCCGAGGACCTGATCGTGGTACCCGGCTGGCGGGCGCGCACCCTGGCCGGCAGCCCTGACCTCGGCGCGGACTCCCTGAAGGCGCTCAGGGACCACCACGCCGGCGGCGGGACCGTCGCCAGTGTGTGCGCGGGAGCCGAGGCGCTCGGCCGGGCCGGCCTGCTCGACGGCCGACGCTGCACCACCCACCACGACGTGCAGGACGAACTGGCGCGCCGCTACCCGAGGGCGACGGTCGTGCCGGACGTGCTGTACACCGCCGACGACCGGGTGGTCACCTCGGCCGGCATCGCCAGCGGCATCGACCTGGCCCTGCACCTGGTCGCCACCCGGCACGGCCCCGCCGTCGCCGCGCAGGTGGCCAGGGACATGGTCGTCTACGCGCGGCGCAACGGTCATGAACCACAGGCCAGCGCCATGCTCAGGTACCGGTCCCACCTCGACGACACCGTGCACCACGCCCAGGACCTGCTCGACGCCCGCTTCGACCGGCCCCTGCCGCTGTCCGCGCTGGCCGCGACGGTGGGCGTGAGCGAACGCACCCTCACCCGGCTCTTCACCCGCGCCACCGGCGGCCTCACCCCGCTGCGCTACCAGCAGACCCTCCGCCTGGAACGTGCCGAGCACCTCATCAGCCACGGCGCCACCGTCGACGCCGCCGCCCGCGCGGTCGGTTTCGAGGACCCTCGTATGCTGCGCCGCCTGAGAGCACGCCGGGACTGACCGGCCGGGCCACCGCCGACACCGACGTCGACTTCGGGCGCTTTACCCGTCAGGCACCTAGTAGGTACCATCGACGTCATGCCTTCCCTGAACGTCTCTTTCACCGACGAGGAACTCGAGGGTGTCCGGGCCGCGGCCGCCGCGGAGGGCAAGAGCCTCAAGCAGTACCTGCACGACCTCGGAGTCCGTGAGATGCAGCGCAAGCGGTTCGTCGCCGGTGCCACCGAATGGGCCGACCGGTTGCGCGGGGAGTTCGACGAGGCATTCCCCGACGAGGTGCCACCCGCCGAGCGCGGCGACGGGGCTGCCGCCGCCTGATGCCTCCCCTCTACATCGACGTCTCCTGGCTGCTGGACGTCCAGGAGAGCGCGCTCGGCCACGACGACCTGAGCGTCTCCGACTACTCGGCGCTGGTGGCCGCCGTCGCCCGGCACAGGACCCGGCTGCCCACCCTGGCGGCGGCCGACCCGGACACGGCGTGGCGAGCCGCGGCGCTCCTGCACACGATCGTCCGCCTGGAGCCGCTGCCGCACCGCAACAGCCTGTATGCCGCGTTCATCGCGGCCCAGTACATGGCGCAGGCCGGAGAGGGCATCGATCCGCCCTACGGTGCGCTGCCCGACCTGGTCCGCAAGGTCCGGGACACCCGCATCGGCGTCCAGGACGTAGCCGACCGGCTGCGGGGCTGGAAGCTGTAGCCGGGTGTGCGGGTGACCCGCGACGGACGGCGGTCACTCGGACAGGTCCCACAGCAGCCGGTAGTACGCGGTCCGTTCCCGGTCCGGTTCGACTCCGTACGCTTCGAGCAGCGGCTCCTCCCATCCGGGACCGTAGTTCCACCGCGTGCTCCACGTGGCGACGGCGAGATCCGCCCAGCGGTCGGCGGTACCGAGCGTGCCGAGGTCGACGTGGCCGGTGCACAGGCCGTCGCCGCCGACCAAGGTGTTGGGAGCACAGGCGTCGCCGTGGCAGACCACGAGCCGGTCGACCGGGGGAATGTCGGCGAGCATCCCGAGCGCGTGCCCGACGGTGCCGATGTGCCCGAGATCGGGGTGCCAGTCCGCCGGATCGAGCAGGCCGGCGGCCGCGCGGGACCGTACTGCTCCCAGGCGCGTCTCCGCCGCCCACCCGAACGGGCAGTGCGCGACGGGCAGCGCGTCGTGCAGCGCGCGCAGACCGGCACCGATCGCGCGTACCGCCGTATCGGGGTCGCGCTTCCAGTGATCGTCCACCGCCGAGCGTCCGGGCAGGCCGCGGGTGACGATCCAGGACCCGGTGGCGTCGGCGCCCTCGTCGAGTACATACGGCACCGCGGTGAACCGCGCCGCCCAGCGCAGGCGCGCCACCTCGGCGCTGAGGTCGATGCCGTTGCCGGCCGGCGTCCACTTCACGAACTCCCGTCGGTCGCCCACGCCTATCTGGAACGTCAGTCCGCCGCGCTCGTTCCGCCACACGGCCCGCGCTGGCCGCCCCGCCGCGCGTTCGGTGACGACGGGCGGGAACTCGACGGGGCCCTGGGGCGGCTGGGCGATCATCCGCCCATTCTCACGCACCGCTCGCCCTCGATAGGTTGAACCCTGGAAGAACGGCGGAGGGTGTGCGAGTGGCGCCCCGTGGGACGAGAACGGAACGGGGGCTGGACGTGAACACCGGGGCGGGTTCGGCCGACGACCCTGCCGGAACCGGAACCGGAACCGGAAGCGGGACGCGGCGGCGCGGCAGCCGGGTGGTGTCGGCCCCGCCCGACAGCGCGGCCGCCGCACGTCTCGCCTCGTTGCAGCGGACGGCCGGAAACACGGCCGTCGTCAGGATGTTGACGAGAGGCCGGACGCCCTCGGAGGAGGACCGTTAGGCACCGGGGGCTGCCCCTGCGTACCTTCCGTCGTGCCGCCCCGCTGATCTAGAACAGAGAGCTCGGCAACGGGAAGTTCGGCGAGGAGGACCGTCCATGCGCTCGGTCGCGCGGGATCACCACCACCCTGGTGCACGAGGGCAGGAAGCCCCGCGTGCGGCGTCACCGCCGACGGACCTGAACGGCGCCTGGATACAGCACCTCCAGCGCGCCGCCGCGGGCGAGCACACCTCGTCCCCCGGAACCGGCGGCGGACACGGCCACCCGGCGCACGACCGGAACCACGACGACGAGCACGGGCACAGCCGGCCCGGTGCGACGACCGTCCAACGCGCGGGAACCTCGGCCGCGAACGAGCAGACCGCCACCGAGGAAGCCGAACAGAGCGCGGACACCGACCAGTCGGGCAAGGAGATCATCACCAGGCTGAGCACTTCGATCGAACAGCACACCGTCCAGACGAAGTCGAAACGGAACATCTTCGCGCCGGGCACCTGGTGGCCCGAACAGTGGCTGGTCGAGGGCCCCACCCGGCTGCGCAAGACCCTGGACCGCCGGGTGCTGCGCGGCGAGGCGTTCAACGAGCAGGACCTGGACGACATCAGGCAGCTCTCCGACGTCAACCCGAAGTGGCTCAAGTCCGTGGGCATCGGCACCTACGCCGAGGCGGAGGCGTACCTCAAGGGGAGCTTCAAGGACTGGTTGCAACTGAGCGCGGGCAAACGCGTCCTCACCGCGACGCTGGCCGTCCGCGCGAACCACCCGGCCGTCCGCGAGGCGGCCACGCCGCCGATCAGCCCGGACTACACGCTCGGCCGGTTCATGCTGACCCAGGCGCCCGGCACCTCGGCCGACGAACGCAAGCTCCTGGAAGCCGAGCGCGACCAGCAGATCCGGGAAACCGCCGTCGACTCCCTGTATCCGGCAGGCATGGCCCCCGAGCGCCGGCACGGCGGCGCCATCCCGGAGGAAGGCAGCCCGGTCGGCAAGGGTGGCAAGGAGACGGCGCCCGACTACGTCCGCAAGGACGGCAGGGCCCGCGAGATGCTCACCAAGATCCTGCTGATCCTGCGCAACGGGCTGAAGCTCTACGACCCCGCGCAGGGCAAGCACCAGGTGAACTACGAACAGGACGTCATCCGCGCCCTGGCGCACGGAGGCCGGGTCAACGTCCGTATCCCGGCGCTGAGTTCCAAGGACGAACCGGCCTACTGGCTTCCCCACTTCCTCGGCGTCACGAAGGACGCCACCAAGGGCGAGACCGCCGAGGACGTCTCGGAGCGCGGCTTCGCCACTCACCGCACCTCCATCGGAGCCAACAAGGGCGGCCAGCCGGGCACGTTCAAGGAGAAGGGCGGCATCCTGGCGTCCGCCACCAACAAACTCGCGTTCGGCGCCGCCAGCCCCAAGCTCTGGGGGCAGGACTTCTCCGGCGGTGGCCTCGGCTCCAAGGACTGGAACGGCGACATGGTCCTGCCGAACGGCTCCTACGGACACGTCCTGCTGGTCTACCACCGCCCCACCATGGACCGCGACGGCTCGCTCCAGATCGGCATCGAGACCATCAAGCCGCACGCCGACAGCCCGGTCGGGTACGAGCACGACTTCCGTTCCACCGAGGCCACCTCGAACCCGGAGTCCGTGCTGCACGGCCACAAGGGCGACAAG
Organism: Streptomyces sp. NPDC020958; assembly: GCF_055562175.1. Classification (NCBI taxonomy): domain Bacteria; kingdom Bacillati; phylum Actinomycetota; class Actinomycetes; order Kitasatosporales; family Streptomycetaceae; genus Streptomyces; species Streptomyces sp. NPDC020958. The sequence continues at coordinate 1,127,444 of NZ_JBVHFU010000001.1, forward strand.
GTGGGATCCGGCGGTCTCGGGAAGAACGAACGCTTCGTCGACCTGCGGGAGATGGGAGCCGCCCACGGCGGCGACTGGCGTGCCTACCTGGACGAGGTCAAACAGGACTGGGACAAGGCCCTCGCCGAGACCGAGGACGGTTCGAAGGAACGCCGAGCCCTCTATGAAAGCCTCGTCGGACCCCGCCCGAAGCCGTAGCCCCGTAGCCGTAGCCGTAGCCGCGACCCTGACTCCGGCCGCGGGCCTGGCCGCACCCCGCGTCGTGCGCGACGCCCTCAGTCGCTCTGGCCCTGGTCGCCGGTGAGCGAGATCTCGACACCGCCGTCGTACGGGGCGGTCAGGTTGTACAGGAAGCCGAGCAGGGCCGTCAGGCAGGAGCCCAGGACGACTTCGAGCACGATGACCGTCGTCGAGACGGTCAGCCAGATGCCCGGTCGCGGCAGGGCGTCGGGGGCGATGAGCGTGGCCACGCCCCAGGCGACGGTCGAGGCGACGGCGGTGGCCGCGCCGAGGCCGCCGACGACCAGGACACCCATCCGCGCGACGGACCCGCGTCCGACCGCGGATATGCGCGCCCGCACGGTCCGTGGCCGCGGCTGCGGTGAGGGGCGCCGTCCGTGCTGTCGTAGGGCCGTACCGGTTGCCGTCGGCTGGGCGCGACCGCCGGCCGCGGCTGCCTGCGCCCTGGTGGCGTGGCCGACGTCGGCCACGGCAGAGGACTCGGCACGGACGGGTCCGGCCGGTGTCGCCGGTGACGCGGTCTCGTCTCCGGCGGGGGAGGAACCGGTCGCGCGGCCCGGCCGGGCGTCAGCGGTGTCGGCGGTGCGGTTCGCGTCGGCGATGTGGACGGTGCCGCCGCGCGTGGGGGTGACCCGGCGGGGGGCGGTGTGACGTCTGCGTTTGGCGCGACTCATGCGCGTCTCCCTGAGTGGCCCGGCGCTCTCGTGATCCTGTTCCGCGTCGCACAGCCCGCGTCGGCCGCCCGGCGGCCTGGGGGCCTGCTGGTCGTTGCTTCGACGGTAGGCGCTCGTGCCCGATCGCGCATCACCGGTGACACACGGTCACCATTCGCGGGCGTGTGTCGGGACGCCGCCAGGGCTCGAAAACGGTGCCCTGCGGCCTCAGTCCGGCCGCGGTGCCCCGTCGCCCGGCCCGAACAGCAGCCGGACGAAGTCGGTGACCGGCCCGACGATGTCGAGGTCCTGGTCGAGGAGCCACTGCAGCTGGAGCCCGTTGAGCACCGCCTGGAAGAGGATCGCGGCGCTCTCGGGGATGACACCCTCACGCAGTCCGCCGCGGGCCGCCTCGTCGGGGAACCCGTCGGCGAACTGGGCGACGTCGGCGCCGCGATCGACACCGTGCGCGGCAGGGTCGCCTCGGACCGGCGGCGCCGCCCGGACGGCGGGATCGACCTCTCGGTGACCGTCCCTCCCAACACGGAGGCCGAGATCTGGGTGCCCACCCGGGGCCGTCCGGTCAGCGCGCCCGCGGCGGCCGGCTTCGTCCGCGACGACACCTCCGGCGGCGCCCCTTACAAGGTCTACCGGGCCCGCGCGGGCTCGTACCGCTTCAGGTCCTGACCCGGGTCCCGCCGGCGGGAGCGCGGCCGGCGGTCAGGCGGCCGGGTCGGGCGACAGGTGCTCGTGCACGGCGTGCCAGCCGCCGTCCCGCGTGCGCCGCAGGACGATGGTCTCGCGCTCCCGCAGCGTCTCCTCCCCGGCCCGGGTGGAGACGCGGGTGGTCACCGAGTGGGTGAACACGGCGGTGTCGCCGAAGAGCTGGAGCCGGCGGTCCTTCGAGTCGCAGGCGAGGACGCGGAAGCCGTCCTCCTCGCACCACTCGCGCCACAGGCCGCGGTACTCCTCGGTGGAGTCCAGACGCCGGCCGGTGGTGTGGAAGACGAAGCTGGCGTCGGCCGAGAAGGCGTCGAAGTAGTCGTCGGTGCGGCCCTCGGCGAAGGCGGCGATCAACGCGTCGGCCGCGGCGAGGGCGGCCTCGTGGTCGTTCTTCATGGCTGCTGCTCCGGGATCCGGGCGACGGCGCGAACGGGTGCGCCGTCCGCGCCGGGCAGGTGGAGGGGGAAGAGGCTGACGTGGACGGCGTGGCCGGCCCGCTGCGCGTCGAGGACCTCGGCCAGGTTGGTGAGGTTCTCGACGATGACGGCGCCCGCGCCGCACAGGACGCGGTGGGCGGGCAGGGTCTCGCCGGGAGTGGGGTCGACGCTGAGCGCGTCGATGCCGACGGTGCGCACCCCGCGGGCGACGAGCAGCTCGGCGGCCTCCGGGGTCAGGTAGGGGTGGTCGTGGTAGGCGTCGGTGCCCCAGTGGGCGGACCAGCAGGTGGCGAGGAGCACGATCCGGTCCTCGGGCACGTCGGCGAGCAGGTCCGCTCCGACGGCCGTCCGGGGCGGCAGGCCCCGCAGGTCGACCACATGGGCGGGACCGTCGAAACGGTCCAGGGGCAGCTGGTCCAGCGCGGGCAGGCCGTCCTCGATGTGGGAGGGGGCGTCCACGTGCGTGCCGGACTGCGAACCCAACCGCAGGTGGAGGACGTTGACGCCGTCCTCGGCCGCGGTGAGCGCGGGCCGGATGTCCACCTGCGGGTCCCCCGGGTAGACCGGCATGCCGGTGCGCAGGGGCACGGACAGGTCGATCAGCCGCACCCCGCTCACACCTCGGCCGGCTGGGGCTCGCCGACGGGCGCGCCGTCGGCGGCGGTGATCGGCGGCACCGGGGTGTCGACGGCACGCACCAGCCGCGGCCCCTCGGGGCCGAAGACGGCGCGGGGCTCGGGGAAGAGCCACAGCAGCGCGAGGTAGCTGACCGCGGCCAGGCCGAGACCGACCGGCAGGGAGATGTCCACGCCGCCCGCGAGGTCGCCCAGGGCGCCCACGAACTGACCGGGCAGGTTCACGAACTGGACCGCGAGCAGCGCGGAGGCCAGCCAGGCGGCCATGCCGCGCCAGTTCCAGCCGTGCGAGAACCAGTACCGTCCGCCCCGCTGACGTCGGTTGAAGACCTGCAGCGACTCGGGGTCGTACCAGCCACGACGGGTCAGGAAGCCCAGGGTCATGATGACCATCCACGGCGCGGTGCACACGATGATCAGCGTCGCGAAGGTGGAGATGGACTGGGTCAGGTTGGCGGCGAAACGGCCGACGAAGATGAAGGAGATCGACAGGACGCCGATGAACACGGTGGCCTGCACGCGGCTGAACCGCGGGAAGACGCTGGCGAAGTCGAGGCCGGTGCCGTAGAGCGAGGTGGTTCCGGTGGACATGCCGCCGATCAGCGCGAGCAGGCAGACCGGCAGGAAGTACCAGGACGGCGAGACGGCCAGCAGACCGCCCACGTAGTCCGGAGCGCTCGGGTCGAGGAAGTTCCCCGCCTTCGCGGCGATGATCGAGGCGGTCGCCAGGCCGAAGAAGAACGGCAGGATCGTCGCGATCTGGGAGAGGAAGGCCGCGCCCATCACCCGGCGGCGCGGGGTGTCGGCGGGGATGTAGCGGGCCCAGTCGCCGAGGAAGGCCCCGAACGAGACCGGGTTGGACAGCACGATCAGCGCGGAGCCGATGAACGCGGGCCAGAAGCCGGGTGTGCTCAGCGAGTGGAAGCTGCCCCGGTAGCCGGGGTCGAAGTCGCCCCCGAACGCGAACAGGCCGAGGACGAAGAGCAGCGAGGCGGCGGCGACCGCGATCTTGTTCACGAAGAGCATGAACCGGAAGCCGTAGACGCACACCGTCAGCACCAGTGCCGCGAACAGCCCGTACGCGAGCGCGTACACGCCCTCGTCGGTCGGCAGGTGGAACATCCGGTGCGCGCCGCCCACGAGGGCGTCGCCGGAGGACCACACGGAGATGGAGAAGAAGGCGACCGCCGTCAGCAGGGAGAGGAAGGAGCCGACGACCCGGCCGTGCACGCCCAGGTGGGCGGAGGAGGACACCGAGTTGTTGGTGCCGTTCAGCGGTCCGAACACGGCCAGCGGCGCCAGGATCAGCGCGCCGACGGCGAGCCCGAGCCCGGTGGCCGCCAGGCCCTGCCAGAAGGACAGCCCGAACAGGATCGGGAAGGCGCCCAGCACGCAGGTGGCGAAGGTGTTCGCACCGCCGAAGGCCACCCGGAACAGGTCCAGCGGCCGGGCGGTGCGGTCGGCGTCCGGGATGCGCTCCACCCCGTACGTCTCGATCTCGGTCAGCGCCGGAGCGTCGTGCTGCTCCGCCTGGGGGCTGGTGGTCATGTCTGCTCCTCGCAGGGGCGGGCGGAGTCCAGGGTCAACAGGCTGATCAGGTCGTAGGCGACGTGGGACGCCGCGAAGGAGGTGATGTCGGCGTGGTCGTAGGCGGGGGCGACCTCCACGACGTCGCCGCCGACCAGGTTCAGTCCGGCCAGGCCGCGCAGGATCTCCAGCAGCTCGCGCGAGGTCATGCCGCCGGCCTCCGGGGTGCCGGTGCCGGGGGCGTGCGCCGGGTCGAGGACGTCGATGTCGACGGACACGTACAGCGGCCGGTCGCCGATGCGCTGCCGCAGCGCGTCCACGGTCTCGTCGACGCCACGGCGCAGCACGTCGGAGGAGGTGACGATGCCGAAGCCGAGACGGCGGTCCTCCTCCAGGTCCCGCTTGCCGTACAGGGGGCCGCGGGTGCCGACGTGGCTGAGCGCCTCGGTGTCGACGATGCCCTCCTCGACGGCGCGCCGGAACGGGGTGCCGTGGGTGTACTCGGCGCCGAAGTAGGTGTCCCAGGTGTCGAGGTGCGCGTCGAAGTGCAGCACCGCGACCGGGCCGTGCCGCTCGGCGACCGCGCGCAGCAGCGGCAGCGCGATCGTGTGGTCGCCGCCGATGGTGACCAGCCTCGTCCCGTCGGCCTGGAGCCGGCCGGCCTCGGCCTGGACGGTCTCGATCGCCTCGTTGATGTCGAAGGGGTTCACCGGGATGTCACCGCCGTCGGCGACCTGCGCCGCGGCGAACGGCGACACGTCCAGTGCCGGGTGGTACGGGCGCAGCAGCCGGGACGCCTCGCGCACCGCCGCCGGGGCGAAACGAGCGCCGGGCCGGTAGGAGACGCCGGTGTCGAAGGGGACTCCGACGACGGCGACGTCCGCCCGCTCCACCTCGTCGAGACGCGGCAGCCGGGCGAAGGTCGCCGGTCCCGCGTAGCGCGGAACACGGGAGGAATCCACGGGTCCACGGGGCTGGGTCTTCATCGGGCACCTTCCTGTCGAGTGGGGCGTGCACCGCCGGATGGGCGGATCCCGGGGCGGAGGGAGTGGTTCCGCCGACGGGGGATGCCTCAGTCTGCGGACGGCCGAAGCGCAGGGTCAATTGTTGACCGCACTAAGAACTACAGTTGTCTTGTGTCCGACCACAAAGCCGCGTCGCGTTCCGTCCTGACCGTCGGCGACCTGCTCTCCTTCCCCGCGCTGCAGATGCGCCTGCTCGCGGGCGGCGGCGGCCTCGGCCGTACGGTCTCCTGGGCGCACGTCAGCGAGCTGGAGGACCCGACGCCCTGGCTGCACGGCTCGGAGGTGATCATGACCGTCGGGCTCGCCGTGCCGCGCGCCGGCGAGGCCCAGCGGCGCTACCTGGAGCGGCTCGACGACGCGGGCGTCGCGGCGCTGGTGCTCAGTACCCAGCTGCGCACCCCTCCGCTGCGGCAGGCCTTCCTCACCGCGGCAGAGGAACGCGGTTTCCCGGTCCTGGAGGTGCCCCTCGCGGTCCCCTTCGTGACGATCGCGCAGGAGGTCGCCGCCGCCGTCAGCGAGAAGTCCGCCGAGCGGCTCGGCGCCCAGCTCCAGGTCTTCGGCGCGCTGCGCTGGATGGCCGAGGAGAACCTGGACACCCCCGCGCTCTTCGACCGTCTGGAACAGCTCAGCGGCTACCGGATCTTCCTGTGCACCACCCAGGGACGGCCCCTGCTGCCCGGGGTCGCGGTGCCCGCCGACCTCTCGGTGCTCCCGGCGCATCCGGACGCCCCGCCGACCGTGCCCGGCGGCTTCGTCCTGCCCGTCCTCGGCCCGGGCGGAGCCGCCGGCTACCTGGTCGCCCTGGAACAGGCCGGCGCCCGCCCCGCCGGACTGGCCGTCGTCCAGCACCTGGCCACCGTGGCCGCCCTGCGGCTCGCGATGGTCCGCCAGGAACGCGAGGTGCTCCGCCGAGAGGGGGCGGAGACCCTGGCCGAGCTGCTCCAGGACACTCTCGACCCGGCCGGCGCCCAGCGCCGGCTGGCCCACCACGGGCTGGACACGCGGCGGCCGGTCGTCCTCGCCGTGGTCCGGCGCACCCCGGACGCGCCACCGGGTGCGGCCACCTCGGACGAGGAAGTGGGCGTCGCCCTCTCCGACCACCCCCACCTGACCCTGCGTCGCGGCGAGGACCGGCTGGTCCTGGCCGAACCCGGCTTCACCGAGGCGCTGGCCGGCCTGCCCGGCGTGGTGTGCGGAGTCAGCCGGCCCTTCGCCGTCGGGGAGCCGCTGCGGGTCGCCAGGCAGGAGGCGGAGTGGGCGGCCGGACGCGCCGAGGAGGCGGGCAAGCCACTCGTCCACTACGGAGAGGACGCCACCGGGCGCTGGCTCCCGGAGGACCGCCGGCTGCTGGCCGCGCTGGTCGAGCAGGTCCTCGGCGAGGCGCTGCGCTACGACGCGGCGCACGGGTCACAGCTGCTGGTCTCCGTCCGTACCTGGATGGAACGCGACCGCCGCACCGAGGACGCCGCCGCGGCCCTGCACATCCACCCCAACACCCTCTCCTACCGGCTGCGCCGCTTCGGCGAGGTGACCGGCCGGGACCTGGCCACCACCGCCGCCTTCACCGAGGTCTGGTTCGCCGTGCGCGCGGCGACCGAACTGGGCGTGGCGGCCGAGGGGCCGTAGGGCGTGTTGCGAAAGTCCCGCCTGCCGCGCGACGCCGTGCACGCTCCCCGAGCCTCCGGCCGGGGGAGCCTACGAGTGTCCGGGACGCCGGTGAGGTGCGACGCTGGGACGGGAAGCGTCCGCCGAGGGGACTGCGGAGGGCCCGATGGGACGTGACGTGCCGGCCCGGGTGTTCACGCGGGAGGACCGGCGCCGGTACCGCGAGAAGATGCACGCCTGCCTCGACGTACTGGCGCAGATGCTGCGCGGCTCGGGTTTCGAGAGCGAGCGCCCCCAGGTGGGCATGGAGATCGAGCTGAACCTCGTGGACGACGACGGGCTTCCGGCGATGCGCAACACCGAGGTGCTGAGCGCGATCGCCGACCCGGCGTGGTCGAGCGAGCTGGGCCGGTTCAACCTGGAGATCGACATCCCGCCCCGGCTGCTGACCTCCGGCGGCCCCGGCGCCTGGGAGCAGACGATCCGGGACGCGCTCAACCACGCCGAGCGGCGCGCCGCGACGGTGGGCGCCCACCTCATCATGATCGGGATCCTGCCGACGCTGCGGGAGTCGGACGTGGACGAGACGTCCCTGTCCGGTGATCCGCGCTACCGGTTGCTGAACGAGCAGATCTTCGCGGCCCGCGGCGAGGACCTGCGGATCAGGGTGGACGGTGTGGAGCGTCTCGCGATGTACGCCGACGCGATCACGCCCGAGGCCGCCTGCACCAGTACCCAGTTCCACCTTCAGGTGGCCCCCAGGGACTTCGCGGACTACTGGAACGCGGCCCAGGCCGTCGCCGGGGTCCAGGTCGCCCTCGCCGCCAACTCGCCCTACCTCTTCGGGAGGGAACTGTGGCGCGAGACCCGTGTCCCGTTGTTCGAACAGGCCACGGACACCCGTCCCGAGGAGATCAAGGCCCAGGGCGTACGGCCCCGGGTGTGGTTCGGCGAACGGTGGATCACCAGCGTCTTCGACCTGTTCGAGGAGAACGTGCGCTACTTCCCGGCGCTCCTGCCGCTGTGCGACGACGAGGACCCGCAGCGGACCCTGGACGCCGGCGGGGTGCCGCAGCTGGGCGAACTCACCCTGCACAACGGCACGATCTACCGCTGGAACCGCCCCGTCTACGCCGTCACCGACAGCGGCCCGCACCTGCGCATCGAGAACCGCGTCCTGCCCGCCGGCCCCACCGTGGCCGACATCCTCGCCAACGCGGCCCTCTACTACGGCCTGACCCGGGCCCTCGTGGACGAGGACCGCCCGGTGTGGTCGCGGATGTCCTTCGCCGTCGCCGAGGAGAACCTGCACACGGCCGCCCGCGACGGCATCGACGCGCGGCTGTACTGGCCGGGGGCGGGCGAAGTGCCCGTCACCGAGCTGGTGCTCAGGCGCCTGCTGCCACTGGCGCACCGGGGTCTGGAACTGGCCGGCCTGGACGCCTCCTGGCGCGAACCCATGCTGGGCATCATCGAACGGCGCTGCGTCGACGGACGCAACGGCGCCCTGTGGCAGGCGGAGACGGTCCACCACCTGGAGAGGGCCGGCGTCCATGACCGCCAGGAGGCCCTGCGCCGGATGACCACCACCTACATGGACTACATGCACCTGAACGCGGCCGCGCACACCTGGCCGGTGGAGTGATCGGGTCAAGCGTCCCGGACACTTGACTCGGCAGGCACCCGGCCCGATCCTCGGTCCAGGTATTGCGCGGTTCATGACAAACCCAAGGGTTCGCCAACCGCGCCTCCGCCGACCCGAGGACGTGAGCCGTGCCGCCCACCCGACGCTCGTACCGCAGCCGCAGGACCGCCACCATGCTGTCGTTGCTGCTGCTGGTACTGGCCATGGCCCTCGGGCCCACCCCGAGCTCGGCGGCGGGCGGTGACTGGTGGACGCCCACCGCGCGCCCCGCCCCGGACGTCGGGATCGGCGTCACCGGCGAGCCGTTCACCGGCACCGACCCGGCCGGAAAGGTACGCGGGTTCGTCGACGCCCACAACCACCTCTTCGGCAACGAGGCCTTCGGCGGCCGGCTCATCTGCGGCAAGGTCTTCTCCGAGGCCGGCGTCGCCGACGCCCTCAAGGACTGCCCCGAGCACTACCCCGACGGCACCCTGGCGCTCTTCGACTACATCACCCACGGCGGCGACGGCAGGCACGACCCGGCCGGCTGGCCGACCTTCAAGGACTGGCCCGCGTACGACTCGATGACCCACCAGGCCGACTACTACGCCTGGGTGGAGCGGGCCTGGCGCGGCGGACAGCGGGTACTGGTCAACGACCTCGTCACCAACGGCGTGATCTGCGCGATCCACCCCTTCAAGGACCGCGGCTGCGACGAGATGACGTCGATCCGGCTCCAGGCGAGGATGACCTACGCGCTCCAGGCGTACATCGACAGGATGTACGGCGGCACCGGCAAGGGCTGGTTCCGGATCGTCACCGACAGCGCCCAGGCGCGGCAGGTCGTCGAGGAGGGCAAACTCGCCGTCGTCCTCGGGGTCGAGACCTCCGAACCCTTCGGCTGCAAACAGGTCCTCGACATCCCGCAGTGCGGCAAGGAGGACATCGACAAGGGCCTCGACGAGCTCTACGCGCTCGGCGTCCGCTCGATGTTCCTGTGCCACAAGTTCGACAACGCGCTGTGCGGCGTCCGCTTCGACTCCGGCGGCCTCGGCACGGCCATCAACGTGGGCCAGTTCCTGTCGACGGGCACCTTCTGGCAGACGGAGAAGTGCACCGGCCCGCAACACGACAACCCCATCGGGAGCGCCTCCTCGGCGGCGGAGTCGGACCTGCCGGCGGGGGTGGACGTCCCCGCGTACTCCTCGGACGCCCGGTGCAACAAGCGCGGCCTCACCGCACTCGGCGAGTACGCCGTACGCGGCATGATGAAGCGCAAGATGATGCTGGAGATCGACCACATGGGCGTCAAGGCCGTCGGCCAGGCCCTCGACATCCTGGAATCGGCCTCCTACCCCGGCGTGATCTCCTCGCACAGCTGGATGGACCTGGACTGGACCGAGCGGGTCTACTCCCTCGACGGTTTCGTCGCCCAGTACATGCACGGCTCCGAGGGCTTCGTCGCGGAGGCCGCACGCACCAAGGCGCTGCGCGCCGAGTACGGCGTGGGCTACGGCTTCGGCACGGACTTCAACGGCATCGGCGACCACCCCGCCCCGCGCGGCGCGGACGCCCCGAACAAGGTGACGTACCCCTTCAGGAGCGTCGACGGGGGCTCCGTCATCGACCGGCAGACCTCAGGTGACCGTACCTTCGACATCAACACCGACGGCGCGGCCCACGCCGGGATGATCCCCGACTGGATCGAGGACATCCGGCGGATCGGCGGCCAGGACGTGGTGAACGACCTGTTCCGCGGCGCCGAGTCCTACCTGGACACCTGGGCGGCCACCGAGCGGCACCAGGCCTCGGTGAACCTCGCCGAGGGGCGGCCGGCGACGGCCAGTTCGTCCGAGTCGAACCCGTTCACCAGCTACCAGCCGGGCCGCGCAGCCGACGGCGACGGCACCACCCGCTGGGCCGGCGACTGGAGCGACGACCAGTGGTGGCAGGTCGACCTGGGCTCCACCCACCTGGTGTCCCGGGTGACGCTGGCCTGGGAGCGCGCGTACGGCAAGGCGTACCGCATCGAACTCTCCACCGACGGCACGCACTGGGGGACCGCCTGGTCCACCACGAGCGGCGACGGCGGCCTGGACACCGCCCGGTTCGCCGGGGCCCCGGCTCGCTACGTGCGGGTCCACGGTCTCGGCCGCGGCACGGGCTGGGGATACTCGCTGTACGAGGTCGGGGTCCACAGCGCCTGAGGCGGGAGTGAACGGGATGGCACGCATGCCGTCGGCCGAGCGGCGCCGGCAGCTGACGGAAGCGGCGATCACACGAGCACATGGGGGAGGCCGAACTGGGCGCCGCCCTCGCGGAGGTGACGGGCGTCCTGCGCGAGGTGGGCATCCGCGGCAACCGCGTCCGCGTGCTCGCGTGCGACGCCGACGTGCACGCCGTCTCCCGGGTGACGGCGACCGAGCAGATCATGCTGGGCGGCGGGGGCGGCACCGACATGCGGGTCGGTATCGAGGCGGCACTGGCGGCCCAGCACCGCCCGAGCATCGTCGTCGTGCTGACCGACGGGTACACCCCCTGGCCCGACTACACCCCGCCCTGCCGCGTCGTCGCGGCCCTGATCGGCCCCGACGCCCCCGAACCACCGAACTTGGTGGAGACGGTACGCGTCCCGGGCTGACTGATGGGCGCGGTCCGGGGCTCCGGAGGTCCCCGGGCCGACGCGGGGGGCCGGGTGCCCGGGGCAGCCGTACCGGCGTGGCCCGGGTCCCGGAGTCCGGCTGGGGCGGTCAGGCCACCGTGCGGATCAGCTTCTTGTTGGTGAACTCCTCGATGCCGAGACGGCCGAGTTCCCGGCCGAAGCCGGAGCGCTTCACCCCGCCGAAGGGCAGCTCGGCACCCTCGGCTCCGACACCGTTCACGAAGACCATGCCTGCCTCGATGCGGTCGGCGACCCGCGCGGCCTGCTCGGGGTCGGTGGTGAAGACGTAGGAACCGAGGCCGTACGGAGTGTCGTTGGCGATGCGCACCGCGTCGTCCTCGTCGGCGGCCGGGAAGACCATCGCGACCGGTCCGAACAGCTCCTGGCGGGCCGCCGCGTGCTCCGTGGTCAGCCCGGTGAGCACACCCGCCGGGAAGAAGGCGCCCCGCCGCTCGCCGGAGCCGTGCAGGGTGGCGCCCTGCGCCACGGCCTCACCGACCTGCCGGGCGAGGGTCTCGGCGGCGGCCGCCGAGGAGAGCGGCGCACCGGTGGCGGACTCCAGCAGCCGGGCCGTGAACTTCGCGACGAACGCGTCGTACAGGTCCGCCACGACCACGAACCGCTTGGCGGCGTTGCACGCCTGGCCGGTGTTGTCGAGCCGGGCGGCCACCGCGGCCTCGACGACGGCGTCCAGGTCGTCGGTGGACAGCACCACGAACGGGTCCGAGCCGCCGAGCTCCAGGACCACCTTCTTCAGGTGCCGTCCGGCGATCTCGGCGACCGCGGCCCCGGCCCGCTCGGAGCCGGTGAGCGAGACGCCCTGCACCCGGGGGTCGGCGATCACGTCGGCGACCTGCTCGTTGGTGGCGTACACGTTGACGTACGCGCCCGCCGGGAAGCCCGCCTCGGTGAACAGCCGCTCCAGCAGCGCCGCCGTACCGGGACACTGCGGGGCGTGCTTGAGGACGAGGGTGTTGCCGACGGCCAGGTTGGGGGCCGCGAACCGGGCGACCTGGTAGGCCGGGAAGTTCCACGGCATGATGCCGAGCAGCACCCCCACCGGACCGCGCCGTACGACCGCGGTGCCCGGGCCGGAGGTGACGTGGAGCGGCTCGTCGGCCAGGAACTCCTCGGCGTGGTCGGCGTAGTAGTGGTAGATGTCGACGCAGAAGCCGATCTCGCCCTCCGCCTCGGCGACCGGCTTGCCCATCTCCCGCACGATGCTCGCCGCGAGTTCGGCGGCGTGCTCGGCGTGCAGGTCGCCGAGGCGGCGCAGCAGCGCGGCGCGCTCGGCCACGGAGGTGGACCGGCCCCACGCGCCGGCGGCGTGGGCGGCGTCGACGGCCGCGGCGACCTCGGCGTCGGTGGCGGTCGGGTAGGTCGCGACGACCTCGCCGGTGGTCGGGTCGGTGACGGCGTACATGGTGTCTCCAGATGCGGCGGGGATGTACGGGACACTTATTGGGCATGTAACCAATTGCCTTATTGGTCGCCCACTCAATAATATTCACCGCATGACGTCAAGAGCCCCGGGCAAGCGCGTCCGGAAGGCACCCGCCGAGCGCCGTCAGGAAATCGTCGCCACGGCGGCGCGGATCGGCCTCGTCGAGGGCCTGGAGTGCATCACTCTGCGCCGGGTCGCCGACGAACTGGGGGTCCGGCCCGGACTCGTCGGCCACTATTTCCCGGCCGCGGACGAACTGGTGGCCGAGGCGTTCACCCACGCCACCATGGCGGAGCTCGACGGTCTGCTGCCGCCGCGGCCGGACGCCCCCATGGACACCTTCCGGAGGTTCTTCGGGCTCACGTCGAGCGCCGAGTTCCACGACGTCAGCAAGCTCTGGCTGAACGCACGGCACCTCTCGCGCTACCGTCCGGCGCTGCGCGAGCACGTCGTGAAGCAGGAGCTGCGGTGGTGCCGGCGCCTGGCGGAGCTCATCGCCGCGGGGGCGGCGGCCGGGGTCTTCGCCTGCGCGGATCCCTGGGCCGCCGCCACCCGCGTGCTCGTCGCCATCGACGGCGCCAGCGCGTACGTGAACACCACAGCCGACCACCGCAGGACGACCACCGCGGACATGCCACGCACCGTCGCCGAGGCCGAACTCGGCCTGCCACGGGGCGCGTTGCTCACCGGCTGAGGCCGCCGTGTCGGGCACGCACCCGGAACTGCTCTCCCATCTCGCGGTCTGGTGCCGCCGTCAAGGCCACACGGTCACAGCGGCGCCCCCCCCGAGGAAGCCCCGGTCCGCGCCCACGTGCACCGGGGCAGCGCGGTGGAGGCCCGCCGGGACGGTGCCGAACGGGCCGGAGACGCCGGGGCGGACGGTGTGGCCGAGCACGCCGCGGCACACTGGGGGCCGGCCGCGCGCGGCGCGCTCGTCGAGGCCGGCGGACCCGAGACGCACTTCGCCGTAGCCGACCGCGACACCGTCCGGACGGATCTGGCACCACGCCTGTACCGCCAGGCGACCGCCGCGCAGTGGGACCCGCACACCGCGATCCCGTGGCAGACGCTCTTCACGCTGCCCGACGACGTGGAGCGGGCCGTCGTGCAGGTGATGACCTACCTGGTGGAGAACGAACAGGCCGCCCTGGTGATCCCCGGACGGCTGCTGACCCAGGTGCACCCGCACTTCCGGGAGGTGCTGCAACTGCTTGCCGTCCAGGCCGCCGACGAGGCCCGGCACGTGGAGGTCTTCGCCCGGCGGGCGGTGCTCAAGGGCGGCCGGATGGGAACCTCCTCGGTGGGCGGCCGGGCCTCGCTGGCGACCCTGATGACAGAGCCGGACTTCTCCATCGCGTCCTTCCTGCTCTCCGTCCTCGGTGAAGGCAGCTTCCTCAACCTGCCGGCGTTCCTGGAGCGTCACGCCCCCGACCCCGTCACGCACCGCATCAGAGGGCTCGTCCGCCAGGACGAGGCGCGGCACGTCGCGTTCGGGCTCGGCCACCTCGAACACCGCAGCACCGTGGAACCCCGACTGAGCGGCAGGCTGCGGGCCGCCGTGGAACGCCGCCACGAGGTCCTGACGCGCACCGCCGGCCTGAACGCGGAGGTGTTCGACGACCTGGTGCTGCTCGCCGCCGGTTCCTGGACCCCGCAGGCGATCGAACGCGGCTGGCGCGCGGTGCGGCGGTCCCCGGAGCCAGGGGCGTCGAACCGTAGCCCGCACGGGCCGCCCTGTGTGATGCAGCAGCTGTCGGCCGGTACCGGCGCCTCGGCACGCCGGGCCGGCCTCAGCGCGACCGTGGGTCCATCGTGAACGCCGGTTCGCCCAGGCGTTGTCGGATCGCTCGGCCGGAAACTCCGGCCGAGCGATCCGCCGGCCCTGGCCGCGGCGCGTCGGTCACCGTAGGGCAGTGACCCTCGGACGCGCCGGGTCGATGCTCCGGCGTCGCGGTCTCCGACTACTCCTCGTGGCGGCCCTGCTGGGCGAAGGTGGCGTGGAATCGGCGGGTCCCGTCCACGGTGCGGACGGGGCCGGTGAGGGTGACCGTTGTCGTCAGGTGCGCGGTCGTGCTCGACGACGCCAGGCGGAGTTCCAGGTCGCCCGGTTCGACGATGCGGTGACCGTCGCGACCGGTGAAGGACGCGACGTCGGCCGGAACGGTGATGTCGATACGACGGGCTTCGCCCGGCGCGAGGGACACCCTGCTGTAGCCGACCAGGCGCTGCACCGGCTGGACGACGGAGGCCGTCGGGTCGTGGAGGTAGAGCTGAACGACTTCGGTCCCGGTCCGCTCGCCCGAGTTGCGGAGGGTGAAGGCGATGGTGAACTCGCCCCCGGTCGAGGCCTGCTGGGTTCGAACCGTGAGATCGCTCCAGGTGAAGGTCGTGTAACTGAGGCCGTGACCGAAGCCGAATGCCGGGGTCGGGTCGATGTTGGAGACGTCACTGACCTGGGCCAGGCGGGCGCCGAGATAGGTGGTCGGCTGGGCTCCGGGGCTGCGGGGCACGCTGACGGGCAGGCGGCCGGAGGGGTTGGTCCGGCCGCTGAGTACGCCGGCGATCGCCCGGGTGCCTTCTACTCCCGGGAAGAACGACTGGACGATCGCCGCGGATTCGTCCACCGCACGGCCGAGAGCGTAGGGGCGGCCTGCGAGGAGGACGGTGACGACCGGACGACCGGAGTCGAGCAGTGCGTCGAGGAGTTGCTGCTGGGCGCCGGGCAGGGTGAGTGATTCCGTGTCGCAGCCCTCGCCGCTGGTGCCACGGCCGAACAGGCCCGCGCGGTCGCCCAGGACGGCGATGACGATGTCCGCGTTCCGGGCCGTGTCCACCGCCGCCTCGATCCCGGAGAGGTCGCCGTCGTCGATGCCCGTGCCGCGGGCGACGGTGATGGCCGCGTCCGGGAACTCGGCTGTCAGGGCGTCCTGGAGGGTGGGCAGGTCGATGCCGACGGGGACGGTCGGGTGCTGAACGCCGACGTGCATGGGGAAGGAGTAGCAGCCCAGTACGGCTGTGGCCTCCGTCGCGTTGGGGCCGACGAGGGCGATCCTGCGCGGCGTGGCGAGAGGCAGTACGCCGTCGTTGTTGCTGAGCAGGACCACGGCCTTCTCGGCCAGCTCACGTGCCAGTTCGCGGTTCGCGGGAGGATCCAGGTCGACCTTGCCGCGCAGGGCCTCCGGGTCGTCGGGATCGGTGCCGCGCAAGGCGGCCGGCACGGGATCCCAGTCGGGGTCCAACATGCCGAGCTGGGCCTTTTGACGGAGTACCCGGCTGAGGGCACCGTCGATGAGGGACTCTGGGATCCGGCCGTCCTTGACGGCCTGGACGAGTGGTTCACCGAAGGTCTTGACGCTGGGCAGTTCGACGTCGACGCCCGCCGTGAGGGCGGTGTGCGCGGCGTCGGCCCAGTCCGCCGCCACACCGTGGAGGGTCTTCAGGAAGGCGATGCCGAAGTAGTCGGCGACGACCGTCCCGTCGAAGCCCCAGGTGTCACGAAGCAGGCCGGTCAGCAACTGCCGGTCGGCGGCGGCGGGTACACCGTCGTTGTCGTTGTAGGCGTGCATGACGGCGCGGGCGCCGCCCTCCCGGACGGCCATCTCGAACGGGGGCAGCAGGACGTCGGCGCGTTCGCGGGGCCCGATCGAGGCGGGAGCGAGGTTGCGTCCCGCGCGGGACGCGGAGTAGCCGACGAAGTGCTTGAGGGTGGCGATGATTCCCGCCGACTCCAGTCCCTGCACGTAGGCCGTCCCGATGGTGGCCACGAGGTACGGGTCCTCGCCGATCGTCTCCTCCACGCGTCCCCAGCGGGCGTCGCGCACCACGTCGAGGACCGGCGCGAGGCCCTGGTGGATACCGACGGAGCGCATGTCACGACCGATGGCCGCGGCCATACGGCGTACCGCCCCGGGGTCGAACGTGGCGCCCCAGGACAGCGGGACGGGGTAGGCGGTGGCCCCCCAGGCCGCGAAGCCGGCGAGGCATTCCTCGTGCGCGAGAGCGGGGATTCCGAAGCGGTTCGCCGAGACGATGCGGGCCTGGGTGCGTTGCAGGGAGAGAGCCCCGAGGGCGGGGTCGACGGGTGCGGTGCCGAAGGGCCGGGTCAGCTGACCCAGTCCGGTGGGCATCAACGCCTCGAGATCGACCGCTTCCTCCATGTCGTGCTGGTGGGGAGCCACCTCGTCGCCCTGGGCGGAGGCGCCGACCCACACGCCGTACAGCTGAGCTGTCTTCTCCTCCAGGGTCATTGCCTCGATCAGGGCCGCCACTCTGGTGGCGAGGGGGCGGGACGGGTCGTTCCACACGGGGGTCGGGTGGGAGGTCTCTACAGCCACGTGGCGGTCACTTTCCTCCGACGCCCATCAGGCCCTGGACCAGGGCGCGACGGGCGAACAGGTAGACGAGCAGGACGGGCACCATGGACAGCATCACGGCCCCGAGAAGACCGGGGATGTCGATGCCGTGTTCGGTCTGGAAGTTGTAAAGACCCAGCGTGATCACCTTGGTCGAGTCGGACTGGGTCAGCACCAGCGGGAAGAGGAACCCGTTCCATGCCTGGAGCGCCGAGAACACGGTGATCGTGGAGAGGCCGCCGCGCGAGAGCGGTACGACCAGCTGGAAGAACATGCGCCGTGGAGTCGCTCCGTCCACCGCCATGGCCTCGAAGAGTTCGGGAGAGATGTCCCGCATGGTGCCGCTGAGGATCAGGGCCGACATCGGCAAGCAGAACGCCGCTGTCGGCAGGATGACGCCCAGCAGGTTGTCGTACAGGCCTGCTTTGCTGATGAGGTAGAACATCGGCACGATGACGGCCTGGGCCGGAATGGCGAGTCCGAGCAGGAACAGACGGAAGACCAGTGAGGTCACCTTGGAGCGGCTGCGGACGATGGCGTACGCGAGCGGCGGAACCAGGACCAGCACCAGGCCCACTACGGCCGCCGTGACGGCGATCGTGTTGAGGAAGTACCGGCCGAAGCCGGTGTCGAACGCGCCCAGGTAGTTGTCGAAGGTGAAGGTGTGGGGTACCGACACCGGACCGTTCGACGCGTAGTCGCCGCGCGTGCGCAGTGTCGCGGCGATCATGACGTACAGCGGCAGTCCGACGAGGAACAGCCAGACGGCGGAGCCGACGCCGGCGACGTAGTTGGCGCGGCGCCTCATGACACGCCCTCCATGGTGCTGCGCATCTTGTCGTAGCCCGACACGCGGACGACGACGAGCGAGATGACGGTGGAGGCCACGACCAGAGCGAGGGCGACGGCGGCACCGGCGCCGAAATCGAACTCCTTGAAGGCCTTCTCGTACATGTAATAGGCGCTGATGGTGGTGTCGGTGCCGGGTCCGCCCTGCGTGAGGATGAGGACGGTCTCGAAGGTGGTCAGACCGCCGACGGTCATCAGAATCATCGAGGTGATCATCGAGTTGCGCAGCTGCGGCAGCGTGATGTGGAAGAACTGCCGGTAGCGGCCCGCCCCGTCGATCTCCGCGGCCTGGTAGAGCACCTGCGGGACGGCCCGTGCCGCACCCTGGTAGATCAGGGTGTGGAAGGGGGTGAACTGCCAGGTGCTGACGAAGGCCAGGACCCCGATGGCCGTGGTCTGCTTGCCGAACAGGTTCCCGTCACCGAACAGCCAGCCGGCGTCGGCGGGGATCCCGAAGTTGGGGTCGAGCAGGGCCCGCCAGAGGACGGAGACGGCGGTGCCGGACAGCAGCAGGGGGATGAAGTAGATGACGGACAGCACGGCGCGGTTGCGCTGGTAGCCGGCGGCCCAGACGCCGAGGAGAATGCTGAGCGGTGTCTGGATGAGAATGCCGAGAACGGTCAGGAGCAGGGTCACCCAGATGCTCTTGAGCATCACGGGGTCGTCCAGAAGACGTGACCAGTTGTCCATGCCGACGAACTGCGGCGACCCGAGCCCGTTCCAGGTCGTGAAGGACAGCACAGCGACCATGATCAGCGGAATGATCGCGAAGACAGCGAAGAACAGGGCGGCGGGAAGTGCCCAGCCGAAGCCGGGTCGCGCCACGTTGGCCGTTGACGAGCCGCCCGCCCGCCGCCGGGCCGCCTCGAGGGACCTGGCGGCGGACGGGGTGCTCGTGATCTGTGTAGTCATGAGCCGTTCATTCACTCGGAAGTGCCTGCATGGCCTTGATGAAGCCGTCGGCGTCGATCTGGCCGTCGAAGAACTGCTGCACGGCCTGCTGGATGGGGGTCCCGGCGGCCGGCGGATACGCCTGGTCCCAGGACAGCTGGAACGCCGGAGCCTTGGCGACCAGGTTGTACTGGAAGTGCGAGTAGTCCGGGTTGGCTGAAGTGTCCAGGAAGGACTCGGTGTTCGTGGTCGTGGGCAGGTTGCCGATGGCCAGCTGGGCCTTCACGAACTCGTCCGAGTACATGAGCTTCAGGAACTTGGCGGCGGCGTCGGGATACTTGGTCTTGCGCAGCACCGAGTAGAAGTTGTTGGTGTTTCCGACGACGTCGGCAGCGTCGCCCTTGCCGCCGGGAACGGTGGGGAACGCCGTGTAGCCGAGGTCCTTCTCGGCGAAGCTCTTGGCGTCCGTCTGCTGCTGGGCGTAGTACCACGAACCCATGAGCTCGAAGCCGGCCTTGCCGGAGGCGACGAGTGCCGGTGACGCGCCGTTGGTGTACTTCACCGAGTCGTAGTTCTTGCCGAAGGCGCCGGCGTCCACCAGATCCCTGAGCATGCTCAGCGCCTTCTTGCTGTCGGCGCTCTCCCACGCCGACTTGTCGCCCTCGATTGCCTTCTGGAACAGGCCCGGCCCGGCGATACGGTCGTAGAGGTACTCGAACCACATCAGGGTCGGCCACCTGTCGCCGCCGCCCAGGGCGATCGGGGTGACACCCTGGGCCTTGAGCTTCTTGACCGCGTCGAGCAGTTCGTCCCAGGTCTGGGGCGGCGTGACCCCCGCGTCCTTGAGGACCTTCTTGTTGTGGAACAGCAGGACGGGCTGCGTGCCGCGCATCGGGACGCCGTACGGCTTGCCGTTGACCACCGTGCTGTTGAAGACCGAGGGCAGGAACTTCGACTTCAGGTCCGGGTTCTTCGCGATGAAACCGTCCAGCGGTAGCAGCAGATCGGCCTTGACGAACGGCTGGATACTGCCGCCGCCCCAGTTGAAGAAGATGTCCGGGGCCTGCGGGGTGTTGATGATCGTCTGGAGCTTCTGCTGGTAGTCGGCGCCGGGGATGGTGTCGAGGACGGCCTTGACGTCGGACGTCTTGTTGAACGTGCTGACTATCTGCCTCTCGACCTTGTTGCTGGCGTCCCCGTAGACCAGAACGTGAATCTTTCCGTCGCTCGACGACTGGCCGTTGCCGTTGCCGCAGGCGGCCAGCGGGAGCGCCAGGGCGAGCGTCGCACCGCAGGCGACCAGTCTGGGCAAGCGCGCGCGTGTCTTCATCGTTGGAGCCCTTCGAAAGTTTCGGCCTCATTACCGAAAGTCAATGCGCTGGGGACACTAGGACAGGCCTGAGGCTCGGTCAACAGTCATGCAGGCACACGCTCAAACCGTTACGGGTATTGCCGCCTGTATCCTGCGAACATGGGCGAGGACGGCAAGATCGGCAGCAAGGTGACCCTGGCCGAGGTGGCCAGAGTTGCGGGCGTTTCGCTGCCGACAGTTTCGAAGGTGGTCAACGGTCGTTCGGACGTGTCCCGTGTGACCAGGGCCAAGGTCGAGCGAGCACTGGAGGTCCATGGCTACCGTTCCCGCCCCCGGAATCCAGCCCGGCCCGCCCTTCTTGAACTGGTGTTCCACGAGCTGGAGAGCATCTGGGCGATGGAACTGGTCAAGGGGGTGGAGCAGGTCGCGCGGGAGAACCACGCGACCGTGGTCCTCACCGTGAGCGGTACGCGGCACGCGCCTGGGCCGGAGTGGCTCGAAGGAGTGCTGAAAAGAAAACCGTTGGGCGTCGTCCTGGTCTTCTCGACGCTTCCGCGCGACGTCAGACAGCGGCTCAGGTCGGCGGCCGTCCCCTTCGCCGTGGTCGATCCCGCGGGCGACCCCGACCCCGACGTGCCGTCGGTGGGCTCGGCGAACTGGGCCGGCGGTCTCGCGGCCACCCGGCATCTCACGGCACGGAACCACCGGCGTATCGCGGTCATCACCGGACCGGAGGACATGCTGTGCTCACGTGCGCGCCTCGACGGTTATCGCTCCGCCATGGCGATGGCGTCCCTGGACGTGGACCCGCGGCTCGTGCGGTTCGGAGACTTCCACGTGCAGGGCGGCTTCGACCACGCGATGAGCCTGCTGGACGGGCCGGACCGGCCGACGGCGATCTTCGCGGGCAGCGATCTCCAGGCGTTCGGCGTGCTGGAGGCGGCCCGGCTCAGAGGACTGCGTGTACCGGAGGACCTGTCCGTGGTCGGCTACGACGACGTGCCCCTCGCGCAGTGGTCGAGCCCCCCGCTCACCACGGTGCACCAGCCTCTGCGGCGCATGGCCGAGGAGGCGTCACGCATGCTGTTCGGCCCCGAGGAATCCGGCAAGGCCGCCCAGCGCATCGAGCTGGCGACGCACTTGGTGGAACGGCAGAGCACGGCCCCGCCAGGTGAGCTGTGAGGAACCCGCCCGGAGCCCACGGGACCGCGGCGGGGAGGGTGGGCCGACACGGTGTCAGCCCACCGCCCGCGGTCGCTCACGAGCCCAGGAGGGCGCGCAGTCCGGGTTGGAGGAGGTCGCCGTGGGCGCCGACCATGTCGTCGCACAGCCGCCAGATGTCCTCGACCGGCAGGGCCGCGGCCGTGGCGGGGTCGGTCATCGCCGCGTGCCTGATGTGCCGTGGGTCGTCCTCGACGGCCGCCCGCACCACCAGGTCGTTCGCGCTCAGATACGTGCGGTTGAGCGCCGCGAGCTGGGGTGGGAGGGAGCCGACGCGGGTGGGCTGGACGCCCAGCGGGTCCACCAGGCACGGCACCTCGACGATCCCGTGCGCGGGCAGGTTGTCGATCAGGGACCGGTTGGGGACGTTGCCGTACACCGTGCGCGGGGTGCCGGTCACCATGCTGTGGATGATCTGCGGCGCGTACTCCATCGTCCCCTCGACGGCGACCGGCGTCCCGGCGGTCAGCGCGTCGCGGGTCCTCTCGTACGTGGCGACGTTCTCGTCGACGATCTTGAGGTACTCGCCGATCGGCAGCCGCAGCCGCTCCACCTCGCTGTCGTGGTGCAGATACCAGGGCACGTACTCGGAGGAGTGTTCGCTGGTCTCCGTGGGGTAGTAGCCGAGCCGGCGGTACATGTCGACCCGGACCCTGCGACGCAACTGGTCGTCGGAGGCGATCAGTTCGTCCAGCTTCGGGTAGAGGCTCCGGCCCTGGTGCTCGAAGCGCAACACCCACGCCTGGTGGTTGACGCCCGCGGCGTGGTAACTGATCTCCTCGTAGGGCACCTTGACCAGGTCCGCGAGGTCGCGCATCGTCCAGTACACCGAGTGGCACAGACCCACCACGCGGGTCAGGCCGGTGGCCTGCGTCAAGTACTGCACGTTCATGGCCATGGGGTTGGTGTAGTTCAGCAGCCAGGCCTGCGGGCAGACCTCGGCGATGTCCCGCCCCAGCTCCTTCAGGAACGGGAACGTGCGCAGGGCGCGGAAGATGCCGCCGATGCCGAGGGTGTCGCCGATCGTCTGCCGTACGCCGTGGCGGGCCGGTACCTCGAAGTCGGTCCGGGTGGCCTCGGCCATGCCGATCTGCACGATGTTGATGACGAAGTCGGCGTCGGCCAGGGCTTCGCGGCGGTCGGTGTGCGCGGTGACGTTCGGGCGGGCGCCGAGCGTGTCGGCGATGCGCCGGGCGGCCGCGTGCGCGGTGGCCAGGCGATCGGTGTCGATGTCGTGCAGCGCGACGTGCGCGGACTTCAGTTCGGGGAACGCGAGGAGATCGGCGAGCAGTCCCTGGGTGAAGACGACACTGCCTGCGCCGACGAAGGCGATCTTGGGGGTGGTCATACCGGGGTTTCCTCGGTCTCGGAAGGGCGGGAGAGGACGTCGTCCCGCGTGGGCTGTGCGGTCGTACCGACGATGACGTCGGGGGCGGCGTCGCCGATGACGGGCACGTCGAAGGTGTGCGGCACTGAGGTGGTCCTGCCTGGGTGGTGGGTCGGGTGACGAGCGGGATCAGCCTTTGAGACCGGTGGAGGTGATCGACTGGATGAACGCCTTCTGCGCGCCGAGGAAGGCGAGCAGGACCGGCAGCACGGTGATGACGTTCCCGGCCATCACGGCGGACCACTGTGTGTGGTGCTGGCCCTGGAAGGTCGTGAGGCCGAGCTGGAGCGTGTACTGGGTGTCGTGGTTGATGGCGATCAGCGGCCAGGTCAGGTCGTTCCAGGTGCTGAGGAACGTCAGGACGGCCACCGTGCTGAGGGCCGGCCGGGACAGCGGGAGCACGATCCGCCACAGCACGTGCAGCCGCGAGCAGCCGTCGATCCAGGCGGCCTCCTCCAGCTCGCGCGGCAGCGAGAGGAAGAACTGCCGCAGGAGGAACACCGAGAACGGCGTGACGAGGGACGGCACGATCAGCGCGCCGAGCGTGTCGATGAGGCCGAGCTGCTTCATGACCAGGAACGTGGGAATCATCGTCAGCTGGAACGGGATCGCCATCGTGGCCAGCATCAGTCCCAGCAGCAGCCGGGAGCCGGCGAATCGCATCCGGGCGAACGCGTAGCCGCCCAGGGTGCCGAGCACGAGGTTCGCGGTGACCGTGACGAGGCTGACGAGGAAGGAGTTGGCGAACCAGCGCGGGAACATCGCGTTGCCGAGCACATAGCGGTAGCCGCCCAGGTCCAGACGGGAGGGCCACAGCGCCGGCGGGAAGCGGTTGATCTCCGCGTTGCTCATCACCGAGCTGAGTGCCAGCCAGATCAGCGGTACCGCGAACAGCAGGGCCATCGGCGCGAGCAGCAGGTGCCAGGGGCTGAACGGCAGCCGCGGGCGGCGCCGGCCGGCCACGGGCCGGGCGGTCGGGGCGGCCTGCGCGGCCTCGGGCGGGGCGGAGACGGCGGTCATGCGGCGGCTCCCTGGAGTCGGCGGCGGGCGATCTGGAAGATCAGGCCGATCAGGCCCAGGGCGGCGGCCAGTACGTAGGCCGAGGCGGCGCCGTAGCCCGCGGTGGCGTTCTTGAACGCCTGCTCCCAGATGAAGTAGACGATCACCGTGGTGGATCCGAGGGGTCCGCCCTTGGTGGTGACGTACACGAGGTCGAACGTCTGGAGGGCCTCGATGGTCTGCCACAGCAGCAGGAACACCGAGACGGGCCTGAGCGTGGGCAGGGTGACGTGCCGCAGGATCTGGAAGCGGCCCGCCCCGTCCAGCCGGGCCGCCTCGGTCAGCGAGGCCGGCACGTCCTGCAGCGCCGCGAGGTAGATGACCAGGCAGAAGCCGGTACCGCTCCACAGACTGATCGCGACCAGCACGAGCAGGGCCTGGGACGGATCGTTGAGGAAACCCTGCGCCGGGATGCCGAGGTAGTGCAGTACCGCGTTGGCCGCGCCGAACTGCGGATCCAGGATGAACGAGAACAGCACGCCCTGCGCGGCGGAGGAGACCACGAACGGCACGAAGAACAGGGTGCGGTAGAACCCGACGAAGCGTATGCGCCGGTTCAGGGCGAGGGCGAGCAGCAGTCCCACCACCATGCTCGCCGGTACGTACAGCGCGGTGTAGAGCAGGGTGTTGTGCACCGCCTGGCTGAAGTGGGGGTCCTGGGCGAGGGCGCGGTAGTTGTCCAGGCCCACCCAGCGGCTCGGTGTCACGAGGTCGTCGGCCCGGAAGGACAGCAGCAGCGACCAGATGATGGGCACCACGCTGAGACCGAGGATGATCAGGACCGCGGGCGACACGAACGTCCAGGCCGTCGCGGACTCGGCGGCCCGTCTGCGGCGCAGGGTACGCCGGTTGTCCGGGGGCCGGGACAGAGTGATCGGGGTGGGCACTCGGGACACGGCGGATCTCCTCAGCGGGGTATGAGCAGTGCGGCGTTGGCGTCGGCGGCGCAGGAGCGCACTGCCTGGGCGGGACTGCTGCGGCCCAGCAGCACCGCGACGACGGCCTGTCCGAGGGCCTGCGAGATCTGCGGGTAGGCGGCGTGCACGGGGCGTACCCGGGCCGAGTCCAGTGCTTTGGTGAACACCTCCAGGCCCTCGGTGGTGTTCTCCTGGTGCTGCCAGGCGGGCAGGTCGCGGGTGCGGCGGCTGAGCGGGAGGCTGCCCGCGTCGGTGTCCCAGCGCACGTCCTGCGCGGGCTGCATCAGCCAGCTCACGAAGGTCTTGGCGGCCTTCCTGCGGGCAGCGCCGTTGTCGAACACCGTCCAGGTGTCGGGTCCGCTGATGGTCACTGGCCGGCCGGAGAAGGTGGGCAGCGGGACGACGTGATAGTCGATCTTCGCCTGCCGGATGTCGGGGAGCTGCCAGGGACCGGTGACGGCCATGCCCATCCGGCCGGACAGGAAGACCTGGTACATCTGCTCGCTGCCCGGCTTCGGGTCGACGTAGACGCTCTTGTCTCGGGCCAGGGCGGCGACCACCTCCAGGGCGCGGGTCCCGGCGTCGGCGAACCCGATGTGCTTGCCGTCGTCGGCGACGACATCCCCGCCGAGGTCCCAGATCATGGGCCAAAGACGCCAGACGGTGTCCTCGTCGCCGACGCCGGGCCAGCCGGTGCCGAAACGGCCGCGGCCGACGTCCGTGAGCGCCTTGGCGGTGGCGACGAAGTCGTCCCAGCGCCAGTGGGCTTCGGGCAGCGGCAGGCCGGCCTCCTGGAAGAGCTTCCGGTTGCAGACCACCGCGAGCGAGTCCAGCAGGGCGGGCGCGGCGCGTACCCGGCCGTTGACGGTCACGGCCTGGCGGGCCGGCGCCCAGTAGTTCGTCCAGGGCGTGCCCGCGTGTCGGACCATGTCGGTGAGGTCGACGACCTGCGGGCCGCGGGCGACGCTCGCCAGGTCCGAACCGAAGATGTAGGCGATGTCCGGGTAGGAGCCCGCGGCGAGGGCGGCCGTCACCTTCTGGAGCATCGCGTCGGCGAGCACCCCGCCCCCCACATCCACCCGGATACGGGGGTGGCTGCGCATGAACGAGGCGACCAGCGAATCCATCGCCTTCCTGCCCGTGTCGGTCTGCCCGTGCCACATCTCGATCGTCACGGTGCCGTCGGCGCTCACGCCGTCGTCGCCGCCCGCCGCGCAGCCGGAGGCCCCCAGGCCCGCGGCCGCCGTGGTGGCCAGGGCCGCGCCGGCGCGCAGCACGGTGCGGCGTTCGGGCTGTGCGCTGCGGGTGAGCGCGGACATGGGTACCTCCCGTGCGGAGCTGTGGGACATGCGCGGTGCGTCAGGGGCGCGTTCTCGGTACGGAGTTCCGGCCGCGGCGACGTCGGGTGGTCCCGGCGGGGTCCGGTGCGGGGCCGGTCTCGGCCGGCCGGAACGCCGTGCGGCGGTGCTCAGGGACGGGCGCGGAGCGGGACGGGCGGCCGGGTGCGGGCGCTGCCTCGCCGTCCGCGGGGAGTCGCATGGATACGGGTCATGTCCAAGCCCCAGAACATGGTGGGTACGTCCCCGCCTCGGACACCGACGTGGTCCTGGCGACTCAGTCCGGACTCCTGGCGCGTGGTCAGCTACCGGCTGGGCGTACCTCTGCCGCCGAGTGCTTCGACTACGGCGTCGACCAGGAGTTAAACGATGGTGCCGGGCAGCTGTCAAGAGGGAAGCGATGATTGGATGTGCGTTAAATGCCGCGGAAACCCGCATGATTGAGCATCAGAGGGTGTCGGCCCGCGGCGGCTCGGGGTGAGCCGTCACAGGCCGACACGCGCTTTCAAGGCGCAACCGGGGTCGTGGTCAGCGCGGGATGAGCCCTAGCAGGTCTTGCGGACGTACCCGCTGCTCCCGGCCGGGGAGACCGCCACGTCGCGCTGGACGATGCTCAGTGTGCCACCCCACCCGTTGCACGCCTTCGACCTGCCGGAGTTGGTGTACTCGATCACGATCACGTTGTTGCCGAAGGCGCTGGTGTAGTCGCCGCACTCGTCGTACTGGCCGCATTCCTCGGCCACGGCGAAGTCGAGGCCGTTGGCGGTGCGGTTGCCGGCCAGCTCGGGGGTGTTCTTCTGGGCGATGGCCAGGCCGTCCGCGTGGGCGCGGGCGGAGAGCAGCTTGATGAACGCCTGCGCGTTGTTCGCCGTCAGACGGTTTCCGGAGCGGCTGTAGCTGTCGTAGTTGTCGGGCTCGACGGCTTGGAAGCCCTTGTCCCGGCAGCCGTCGATCTGGGATCCGATCTGGTCGGCGATCCGCTGGCGCTTGGCGGCCGTGCTGACGTCGAGGAGGGCCTCGCCCCAGTCCTCGTCGTAGACGACCTTGCCCGCGGAGTCGCGGAGCAGCAGGTCCGCCGCCCACTCGCCCTCCGCGCCCGGCTGCGCCTGGAAGGCGTTGACGTAGCAGATGTTGTACAGGCCTGCGGCCGGGGAGGCGGTGTGGTCACGGGTGACGACCTTGACGCCGGAGGGCGGCGTGTAGGCGCCTCCGATCTGGTAGTCGAAGCCCGCGTGCGTGGGCGGCAGGGACACGGCCGCCGCCTGCGTCGAGGGTGCCGCGACGAACAGGGCGCCGGTCAGCGCGGCCGCGCCGATGATGGTGCCGGTCAGTTTGGCAGAGGTGGTGTTCAGGTGGCTCATGTGTGAGCTCCAGGGGCAGCGGGCACGTCCCCGCCTCGGACGCGTGAGGTGTCCTGGCGACTTGGGCCGGGCTTGCGGCGCGGGGCCTGCATACCGGCTGGGCGTGCCTCTGAACGCGGAGCGTGGCTCCGGTGTAGTCCGAGAGTAAAGCGATCGCGTTCGAGGATGTCAACGGTGGCGAAGTCCCCTGTCCGCCGGATGAGTTGGGCGCTCGCGTGGCCGGGTGCAACCGCTGACGGCGGCGTCCGGGCACAGAGGCAGATGCTCGAAACTGCTTGATGCAAGCGTTGATTGAGCACCTTCAAGCATCTAGCGTTCGCCACGTCTGCCTGTTCGCGACGAAGGGATGCTCCATGACCGACCAGCCGGCCGCGCAGGAACTGCGTGTCGGTGTCGTAGGCACGGGCCAGCGAGCCGGGCTGGCCGTCCTGGCCGAGCGGCCCGGCTCGGCCCGCGTGGTCTCCTGCGCGGATCCCTCCGTGCGCGGCCGCACCGACGCCCGGACGCTCTTCGGGGCGGACGTCCGGATCCACGACCGTTACGAGGACATGCTCACGGACGACCTGGACGCCGTCTTCGTCCTCACCCCGGACGACCTCCACACCGCCCCTGCCCTGTACTTCCTCGAAGCCGGTGTCGCCGTGTTCGTCGAGAAGCCGCTGGCCGTCGACCTCGACGACTGCGACCGGGTCCTGGCCACCGCGGCCCGCACCGGCACCCGGCTGTACGTCGGGCACAACCTCCGCCATCTGCCGGTCCTGCGCACCATGCGCGGGCTCGTCGACGAAGGGGCGATCGGAACCGTGCGGGCGGTGTGGTGCCGGCATTTCGTCGGTCACGGCGGCGACTACTACTTCAAGGACTGGCATGCCGAACGGGCCCGGACCACGGGCCTTTTGCTGCAGAAGGGCGCGCACGACCTGGACGTCATCCACTGGCTCGCGGGCGGCTACGCCCGCACGGTGACCGCGCTGGGCGATCTGTCCGTCTACGGAGCCGTCCCACACCGCCGTACCCGGCCCCAGAGCTCGGAGCGGGTGCAGGACTGGTTCGACGCAGGCGTCTGGCCGCCGTCGGCGCTGCGCGATCTCAACCCCGTCATCGACGTGGAGGACCTCAGCATGGTCCTGACCCGCCTCGACAACGGAGTGCTCACCAGCTACCAGCAATGCCACTTCACGCCCGACTACTGGCGCAACTACACCGTCATCGGCGACGAGGGCCGCATCGAGAACCTCGGGGACGGCGTCGAGGGCGACGCCCCGTTGATCAAGGTGTGGAACCGGCGCCGTTCCGGCTACCGCGCCGAGGCCGATCTGACGCTGCCACCCACCGAGGCGGGCGGTGGCCTGCACGGAGGCGCTGACCAGGCCCTCGTCGACGAGTTCCTGCGGTTCGTCGCGCACGGCGGTGCGACCGAGACGTCGCCCGTCGCCGCCCGCGAAGCCGTCGCGACCGGCATCGCGGCCACCACGTCCCTGCGCTCGGGGGGCACGCCGGTCGATGTCCCCGCCCTCGCCCCGCACCTCGCCGACTACTTCGCGCGCCACCAGCCCGGCTCGCGAGGCCCGGCGTCCCGGATCGAGTGACTGTCTGCTCTTCAGTGCGACGTTGCCGGTGACCGGACGGTGTGGGCCGCTGACAGGTGACGGTCAGTGAGCCAGCACGGTAAGCATGCTGTGTACGGTGCTCGCAACGGCGTCGCGTGCGGGGCCCAGGTACTTGCGCGGGTCGGTCAGCGCAGGCAGCGAGTCCAGCGTGTCGCGTACGACCCGGGTCAGGGACATGTTGAGCGCCGTCCCGATGTTGATCTTCACGATGCCGGCTCGGACGGCGGAACGGAGTTCGCTGTCGGGAACTCCGGAGGAGCCGTGCAGCACCAGGGGCACCGGAACCGCTTCCCGGAGCCGTTCGATGAGTGCGTGGTCCAGCGTCGCCGACCGTTCGGTCATGGCGTGACTGCTGCCCACCGCGACCGCCAGGGCGTCCACGCCGGTACGCACCACATAGTCGACGGCTTCCGCCGGATCGGTGCGCACGCCGGCGGTGTGCGCGCTCGCGGGGGCGTCCGGCTTGCCTCCCACATGTCCCAGTTCGGCTTCCAGCCAGAGCCCCGCGTCGTGAGCCCACCGCGCCGCCGCAGCGGTGGCGGAGACGTTCTCTGCGTAGGGCAGGGCCCCGGCGTCGAACATCACGGAGGAGAAACCGCAGTCGGCCGCCTGGTGCAGCAGCTCCACGTCGGTCACGTGGTCGAGGTGCAGCGCGACCTCGACCGTGCTGGACCGGGCCATCGAGGCCGTCGCCAGAGCGAGCGGGAGGAGTTGGCCCCTGTGATACCGCACGGCGTTCTCGCTGATCTGCAGGATCACGGGCCGTTCGGCCGCCTCGGCGCCTGTGATGATGCCCTCGGCATGCTCCAGGGTGATGACGTTGAAAGCGGTGACGCTACGGCGCTCGGTCGCGGCGTGCGCGACCAACTCGCCGGTGGGGACCAGAGGCATGTGTGTGCTCCTCGCGCGGGGGCTGTCTGAACCTGCGATGTCCGTGTGCGGGGGTTCGGATCAGGCTGGCCCTGTGCGGCGGGCGTGATCCGAACCGGCGGAGAGCGGGGCCCACGGGCCTGCCGGCGGTGCCGAGGGAACCTGGGGCTCGGGGGTCTCTTCGTGCTTCTCGTCGGCGTACACCATCAGAGTGGATCCGCCGAGGGCGAGGACGATGCCGATGGCTCCCCAGGTCGTCGGCAGCGTCCGGTAGACGACCAGCGACAGCACGACGGTGAGGACGGGTGCCAGGGCGTTGGTGATCGGTGCGACGACGCTCGCCTTGCCGTGGCTGAGCGCCATGACGAGGAACAACGCGCCCACGGCGTTGAGGATCTGGGTGCCGGCGGTCAGTGCCGGCGCCTGCCATGGTGCGTCGGGCAGCCCTCCCAACATGACGACGGCCACGGGGACGAGCAGCAGACCGCTGACCGTCATCCACCCGAACGTGGTCGCGTCGTTGACGTCGGCAAGGGCGGCCTTGCGCATGAAGAAGGCCTGGGCGCCCCACGCCACGCAGATGAGGACGGACAGCAGCAGCCAGGACCCGGTGCCGGCCGAGCCGTGGTCGCCCGCGGGGATGCTGATGAGCACGACGGCGATCAGCGCGGCGACCACGCCGATGACGGCGAACTTCCGATCCGCTCCCTGAGCAGAGCCACCGCCATCAGGACGGTGATCACCGGGGAGAGCGAGACGACGGGGAAGACCAGGTAGGCGGTGCCGTTGGACAGCGCCTGGAACAGCAGGAGTTGACCGCCTGCCCCGGCGAGTCCCGCCGCGAGCCCGTAGACCGCGGCGACCGGCCGGCCGTCGAAGCGTTGCCGGCGCAGTGCGACCGCCGCAGGCAGCAGCATGGTGAAGGCCCAGATGACGTAGATCATCTCGTTGGGATAGCCGTACCCTTCGGTGGGCTGACTGGAGAACGCTCCCCAGACGCCCCAGAACAGCACCAGTAGCCCCGCGTACAGGATCCAGTTTCGTTGGTCACGCATGGTGGCTCTCCGTGGTGGTGAACTCCGAGGAGGAGCGCAGGGCGGCGATCGCCGCGGTGTCCAGAGGGGTTCCGGCGAGCTTCGCCGCGTAGAGGGCCGCGCCGACCACGGGCTCGAACAGGGGGCGGCGCAGTTCGTAGCGGGCGGAGCTGCCGCGGAGTCGGGTGGTGAACGCGTCGAGCACGGCGGCCGAGCGGAAGACGCCGCCCGAATAGGACACCGGGACGGGTTCGGCCGCGGCGAAGCCCAGCCGGCGTCGCGCACTGTCCACCAGCAGGGCCAGTTCCCGTCCGGCCTCGGTCAGGACGGCAGCGGCCTGCGCGTCGCCCACCCCGGCCGCCTCGACCACGAGGGGACTCAGCGAGGCGATCTCGCTGCGGTGTCCCTGCCACCGGTTGAGTACGACGTCGATGACCTCGAGGTCGGTGGTCAGATGGAGATGGTGGCGCAGGAGTTCCGCGAGCGGGCCCTCCGGCAGCCGGCCGTCACTCATCCGGGAGAACACGTTCAGCGCGCGGGCGGCGATCCAGTACGCCGATCCCTCGTCGCTGAACAGTTCGCTCCAGCCTCCGGTGCGCACACCGCGGCCCTGCCGCTCGCCGTAGGTCATCGATCCGGTGCCGCTGATGACGTTGATGCCGTCCACTGCGCCGAGCGAACCGGCCCAGCCGCAGATCATGTCGTTGTCGCACGCGTAGCGGCGGTGTCCCAGCACCTCGCCGGGGACGGCGTCCAGCGCGGCGACGTCGCCGGGGACCTCCCCGTACCCGGGCAGGCCCAGGAACGCGTAGGAGATGTCCGCGGGCGAGCTGCCCGCGCCCGCCGTCACTGCCCGGATTCCCTCGCGCAGAACCTGCGTGACGTGCTCCACGCCCCCCGTCCCGTTGTCCGCGAAGTAGTAGGCACCCCCCGCGGCGGCCCGGGCCCTGATCGCGCCCGCACGGTCGATGAGGCAGAAGGCCGTCTTGGTGCCTCCGCCGTCCACACCCAGAAACATCCTTGTTCTCCGCTCGGCTCTGTCGGCACGCTGTCAGGCGACGTCGTCGCCTCGCTGGGGGAGCGGATGCACGGTCACGCCCTGCACCACGCGGTTCACCTCTCCGGAGGGGAACGGGTTGTCGGGCCGGATGCCCCGGTGCAGGGACGCGCGCAGCGCGACCAGCTGGGCACACAGCACCGCGGGAAGGGCGAGCACGGTGTCGTCGACGCCGGCGAGCCCGGGCAGCAGCCAGGTGTCGTCGCCGGGGAGTCCGTCCCGCGACGCGGAGACGGCGACGACGCTGCCCTGCGGCAGCCCCGCGCGCAGTTCGGCGAGGATGTCGAGGTCGTAGCGGCGCGTGTAGGGGTCGTTCGACACGTAGACGACGACGGCTGTGCGGTCGTTCAGGACGGACTTGGGGCCGTGGCGGAAGCCGAGTGAGGACTCCGAGGACGCCACGAGCGCGCCTCCGGTCAGCTCCAGCAGCTTCAAGGCGGATTCCTGGGCCAGCCCCTTGAGTGCGCTGCTGCTGCCGAGGTACACCAGCCGTTCGGGTTCGCGGGCCAGCAACTCCTCGATCTGCCCGCCGAGTCCGCCCGTCGTGATGTGCTCGGCAGCCGCTGCCGGGGCCTCGATGGCGTCCGTGGTGAGCGCGCCCAGGGCGAGCAGGGATGCCAGGAGCATGCTGGTGAAGCTCGACGTCATGGCGAAGCCCTGGTCGTTCGACGCGGCGGGCATGAGCAGGACGTGCGAGGAGGCGCTCTCGCGGTGCAGGCGGGCCAGCCGGCCGGCGCTGTTGCAGGTGATGACGAGGTGGTGCACGTGTGCCAGGACCTGGTCCGCCAGCCGGGTCGCCGCGACACTCTCGGGGCTGTCGCCGGACCGGGCGAACGAGACCAGCAGCGTGGGGACGTCGTCGCGGAAGGACGCACAGGGATCGGCGACGATGTCGGTGGTGGAAACGGCATCGGTGCGGCGGCCGGTGGCGCGAGCGACCGCGGCCCGGACGACTTCTCCGGCGAAGGCCGAGGTACCGGCTCCCGTGAGGACGATCCGCAGGTCCTCGTCGGCGAGCAGGGGTGCCAGGAAGGCGTCCAGGGACGCGCGTCCGCCGGCGACGATCGCCCCGACCTCACGCCACACGTCGGGCTGCTGGATGATCTCGGCGGTGGTGTGGTCGGCCCCGCTGTCCTGAGGTACCGGGTCCTGGGCGGTGGTCTTCACGCGTACTCCTTGTCATGGGTTCGGCATGCACGGTCGTGGTCGCGCAGGACGTCACGGACGTGATCGACGACGAGGTCCCGCGAGCTCAGCGACCGCATGCGCCACTACTGGCCCGACCCCGCGATCGCCGCCGCGCAGGACCGGCTGTTCGCCAACCTCTCGGGCCTCGACACTCCGCTTCCGCTGCTCAGCGCCCAGACTGGTGGCAGCCATGCCTTCCAGCGTCTCGTGGGCCCCTCCCGGCACCGGAACCTCGGTTCCGATGACATGACGGAGGGTGCCGCCCAGAACGGCCCGCTCCAGCGGCAGGCCGTGCCCGGCGGCGATGCCGTGCACGAGTTCGCGGAAGTCTTCGGGCTGCATGCCGGTGCAGCCGCCGTACTGGTCGCCTGCTTTCTGGCGGCGGACCACTTCGTCCAAGGGGTGCCACATGATCGCTCCAGGGTTCACCGAAGCGCGTCAGACGCATCCACCGACGCGGCTCCGGAGACGTGACTGGAACGGTACTGGTCTCGTAAATGGCCGTCAATGGTCTGTTACTGGTATGGAACTGGTCTGCACGAAACTGGTATACCTCTGGTATGCCTTCTTCGGACCGTGGTCTCCCCCAAGGGCTGTTGAGCGGAGACGCCCTGCCGCTGTACTCCCAGGTCGCCGGACGCCTGCTGGCCGACATCGCGGAGAAAGGCGCCCGCCCGGGAGACCGACTGCCCTCGGAGCGGGCACTGGCCACCCGCTACGGCGTCTCGCGCGTCACGCTTCGCTCCGCCCTGAACGAGCTCGCGGAGCGCCACGTCATCGAGTCCGCGCCGGCCCGCGGCTGGTTCCTCGCCGAGGGCTACGGACGCGTCGCCCCCGCATCGCCTCCGCCTTCACCGGGCCGGGCGGCAGCCCAGTCGGTACAGGGCTTCGCCGACTACGCCGAACAACAGGGACTGCGGCTCCGTGACTCGGTCCTGGAGAGCGGGGTCCGTCCCGCCACGGTTCAGGAGTCCGAACAGCTGAGGGTCGGGCCGGGAGCCGCGCTCTTCGAGATGCGCCGACTGCGCTACCTGGACGACATCGTCGTGGTGCTGGAGCACAACCGGCTGCCGCTCGCACTGTGCCCGGAGCTCGCCGAGACGGACTTCACCACGCACACGCTCTTCGCCACACTCCGCAACGCCGACCCGCCCCAACTGCCCAAGGTCGCCGACTATTCCGTGGAGGCCCGCCACCCGACGGCGGAGGAACGGCGACTGCTCGAAATCACCGACTCGACTCCGGTGCTCGTCGCCACCCAGCTCGCCTTCAACCAGAACGGACAGCCCCTCGAACTCACCGCTGCCGCCTACCGCGGCGACCGGTACCACTTCCGGGCCTCCATCACGGGGTGAGTGCGGCCCGGGGCTGGGCGCTGTGGAAGTCCCTGCTGACCCTGACCGACCACGACCGCTTCCGTTGGCCGAGGCCACTCGACGGGCCCGGCCGGGCCCGTCGAACGGCGCGCAGTCAGATCGCGTTGACCGTCGCGGGGGCCCGCTCCACCCGGGTGAAAGCCCTCAGCAGCGCGGCCTGGCCGTGCCGCCGGGCGGCGAGCCGGACCAACAGCGCGACCACCGGGTCGAAGACCTCCTGGGGGAGCTCCGGGGCGGCCAGACCCACGCTGACGGCCAGATCGTCCATGTGCACGGCGAGTTCCAGCATCCGGGTGACCAGGAAATCGTCCAGACGCAGCGACCACCCCGTCTGCGGCAGGAACACGGCCTGCTCCCCGGAACACCCCGCGAGCCTGGTCTGCTGCTCGCCGAACGAGGTGCGGGCGAGCTTCGCCAACCACGACGCGCCCTGGGCCGCGACCCCCTCGCCCTTGGCCCGGATACCGGCGTTGACCTCCCCGTCCAGCGGCGCGTCGATCCAGGCGGCTCGGGCGTAGTGCTCCAGCAGCGGGATCGGCGGATCCTGGGGCGGGGGCTCCTGGGCGGAGTCGGGAACCTGCAGCGCAGCGCTGACACTGAGGATCTGGTACGCGAGGTGGCCGGCCAGCCCGCCGACCGTCAACTTGGCCAACGCACTGGGCTGTTCCCACGCCGCGGCGACTTCCGGCGCCTCCAGCAGTGCCAGTGTCCGTTCCGCGGCGCCCAGGTAGGCGTCTTGTAAGCTCATCAAGCCCTCCATGACAGAGCCCCCGGTTTCGAGAAGCTCTGTTCCATGGTCTCGGTAGCATGCGGCGCATGGCCATCCGACTTGAGAACGTGGGCATCGCCGTTCGCGATCTCGAAGCAGCGATCTCCTTCTTCACCGACCTCGGCCTCACGGTCGTCGGCCGCGACACGGTCAGCGGCGAGTGGGCCGACACCGCCGTCGGCCTGGACGGCAATCACGCCAGGATCGCCATGCTCCGGACGCCGGACGGCCACGGTCGCATCGAGCTGTTCGAGTACATCCACCCCGAAGCGATCGAGTCGGATCCCACTCGTCCGCACGACATCGGCATGCATCGCGTCGCCTTCTCCGTGGACGACATCGACGCAGCCCTCGAGATCGCCGCACGGCACGGATGCCGTCCGCTGCGCGGGGTGGCGACCTACGAGGACGTCTACAAGCTCACGTACGTCCGCGGCCCCAGCGGCATCCTCGTGATGCTCGCGCAGGAGCTGAAGAAGAACTGAGACCCACGGCCGAGGCCCTGGCCCCGGCCGTGGGCGGGTGTCAGCTCAGGGTGAGTTCCAGGACGGTGACGGAGAGCGGCGGCAAGGTGCTGGTGAACGTCGCCGCCGCCCCGGTGACGGTGGTCTTCCTGGGGATCAGCGCGGTGGGTTCGGTCAGGGTGTTGGTGGCGGTGGGCGACGGGCCCGTCAGGACGGTGGCGGTGGCCTTCCGCCTGACCCCCTTCGGCAGTCCCTTCAGTTCGATCGGCACGCTTGCCTGCTCCGTCCCGCAGTTGACGACCGCGAGGTAGAGGCGGTTCCCGGAGCGGGTGGCCACGGTGGCGAGGCCGGGCAGCGCGCGGGCGGTGGCCGGGAGGACCGTGCGGCCCAGGTTGCTCGTCAGCATCTGCTGCGCCCAGTAGCTGGGGGAGACGTAGCTGGTGAGGTTGTCGTAGGCGATCAGGTTGGTCGCCCACACGTTGTTGTTGACGTTGGAGAAGAGCGGCGCGTAGCACTCCATCAGCACCTGGTCCGAGTTGCGGATCAGGCCGGCCAGCCAGGCGGCGTCGCCCAGCGCGGCGTTCAGGTCGGGGGTGGGGCGCCCCTCCTGCGCGGCCCACTCGCCGACGAAGACCTTCGTCGAACCGCGGTCCCGGTTGTCGTACTTGTGGGTGGCGGCCTGCGCGGCGGACGGCGCGAGATAGTAGTGCTCGTCGATCAGGTCCGGGGTGCGGCTGGTCACGGTCGTCGTGGCGATCAGCTTCAGGTGCGGGTACTTCGCCTTGATCGCGTCGTGGAAGGCCGTGAACCGCGCGTCGTAGGACCCGGAGGAGTCGAAGAAGTCCTCGTTGCCGATCTCCACGTACTCCAGCGGGAACGGCTTCGGATGCCCGTCGGCGGCTCGTCTCGCGCCCCAGGTGCTGGTGACGGGGCCGGTGACGTACTCGATCTCGTCGAGCGCGTCCTGGACGAACGGGGCGAGCGCGTCGCCGGTGACGTGTTCGCCCTTCAGGGTGTAGCCGGCGAAGACGGCGAGGACGGGCTGCGCGTGCATGTCCTCGACCCATTCCAGGTATTCGAGGAGTCCGAGTCCGTCGGTGGACCAGTACCCCCAGGCGTCGTCCATGTGGCCGGGGCGCTCCCAGACCGGGCCGATGGTGTTCTTCCAGTCGAACCGCGTCGCGATGGTGTTGCCCTCGAGGAAGTTGCCGCCGGGGAAGCGCAGGAACTTCGGCTTCAGCGCGACCAGTTTCTCCATCAGGTCCACGCGCAGGCCGTTGGGGCGGTCGCGGTAGGTGGGTGGGAAGAGGGAGACGTGCTGGAGCCACAGGGTCTCGCCCGCGGCGGCGGGGTCGGCCGTGGTGACGGTGAGCCTCGCGTCTCCCACCACCGGGGTGCGTGACCCGGTGCGCAGGGTCAGCTCGAAGGGCCGGTCGCGGAACGCGGTACCGATGTGGGGTACCCGTGCGGAGGCGTACACCGTCGCGCCGTCCGCCGACTCGATCGCCACGGTCAGGGGGCCGACACGGCGCGACGCCTTGGCGAACAGACGGGCGGTGTAGGTGGTGCGGGGCCGTACGGGTATGCCCCAGAACCCGTCGTTGGCCACCCCGGCCCGGTTCCCGGCGCCGGTGCCGGCGGGCAGTACGACCTTCAGGGACCGCTTGAGGACCGCGTTGAGGGGCGTGCCGGTGTCGAGCGCGAGGGTCGTGCCGCCGACCGCGGACCAGTGCACAGGTGTGCTGTCGCTGGCCATCATCGAGCGGTTCTGGACCAGTTCGGCGTAGATGCCGCCCTCGCCGGAGTGGTTGATGTCCTCGAACATCAGGCCGGGCAGGATGGGGGACACGGCGTGCGCGGGGTGGGCCACGTCCACGCTCAGCAACGGTGTCGTGGTCTCCACCGGTACCCCGGCCAGCGTCGCGACCTGGTCGGAGGTGAGGGCGGCCGGGAACAGCCACACGTCGTCGATGAGACCGTGCCACTGGTCGACGTGCCCGCCGCCGTAGAGCGCGCGGCCTACGGCGGTGTCGCCGGTGCCGGCCCACCCCGCGGTGTAGGCGGTCTCCCCTTCGAGCACGCCGTCGACATACAGGCGGGTGACGCCCGCCGTGGGGTCGCTGACCCCGACCAGGTGGGTCCAGGTGCCGGTGGCGGGCGCCGAGGCGGCGGCCGCGACGGCGGCGGCCTGGGTGGCGTCCGAGGGGAGCCGGGCGAACGCGAAGGTCCCGGTGTCGTCGCGCAGCCCCAGGTAGAAGGCGCTGACGGACCTGCCGTCGATGCTGACGGCGGTCTGGTAGCCGCCCAGTTGGGCGAGGTTGACCCAGGCGGCCACCGAGAACGCCTTGGAGGTGTCCAGGGCCGGTCCGGAGGCGGTGGCGTTGCCGCCCGCCGTGAGGCTCAGGCTGTGGGCCCCGACCTTGCCGGTGTCCCAGCCGGCCGCACCCTGGAGGGTCGCGGGGTGACCGTTGCCCGAGGAGTCGGCGGCCGAAGTGCCGGAGCCCTCGTCGAAGCTCCAGTGCGCGGCCGCGGCGGGGAGTTCCGCGGCTGTGGCGGCCGCGGCTGTCTCACCGGGGCGTCCGGAGGCGGCGGCGGGTGCGGCGGCCGCGAAGGGTCCGGCCAGGGACGCGGCACCGAGGGCGGTCAGGACGGTTCTGCGGGACGGTCCGGCTGCTGAGGACATGCGGGGGTTCCTTTGCTCAAAAAAAGGTGGGAGCAGGCCGACGGTCCGCCGTCGGGGCGGACGGCGGGCCGTCGGCGCGTCGGGGTTCGGGTCAGGGGGCGATGTTCCACTGCTGGCAGGTGTTGTCGAGCTGCTGCCACTGGCGGACCGCGGTGCCGTTGGCCGTGCCGCAGTCGGCGACGTCCAGCGTCATACCGGTGTTGACGTTGGTGAGCGTGTAGTGGCTGCCGACCCTGGTGACGTCCCACTGCTGGCAGGTGTTGCCCAGCGAGGCCCACAACTGGACGGCCGTGCCGTTGCTCTGCCCGCAGTTCTTGTCGTCCAGGACCGTGCCGCTGTTGACGTTGGTGACGGTGTAGTGGCCGTTGCCCGCGCTCGTGAACCGCCACTGCTGGCAGGTGTTGCCGAGCGGGGCCCAGATGTCGATGGCGGTCCCGTTCGCCGTACCGCAGTTCACCGCGTCCAGGACCTTGCCGGAGTTGGTGTTGGTCAGCCGGTAGGCGGTGCCGGCGACCGGGAAGGCGGCGGTCGGGGTGGTGTAGCCGACGGACACGATGTTCGCCTGTACGGCGTTGTCGGCGGCGTCGGTGGGGTAGCCGGAGGTCATGACGCCCTCGAAGAAGGAGCCGTCGGACCCGTTGCTGTCGTCACCACCGGTGCCCAGGACGATGGCGCCCTCCTTGGACATCGGGGTGTACCCGCCGATGTCCGGCAGGGCTCCGCTGTACCAGGTGGTCAGGGAACCCGATCGGGCGTTGCCGCCCTTGATCGCGTAGGTCGTCGTGCCGTTGTTCTTCTCCAGCGCGGTGACGTACTCGCTGGAGTTTCCCTTGTTGCCGGTGTCGGAGCCGTTGGCGCCGGCGAACAGCCCGTTCTCCAGGTCGGCCTGGACCCACGGCCCCGCGCCGGAACAGGGGGAGAACCAGCACTCCGTGCCGAAGTTGATGGCGTCCATGTGGCCGTTGCCGGTGTCGTCGGTGGACGTCTCGGCGTTGCCGTAGTCGAAGCAGCACCGGTTGTTGACGTGGTGGCCGCTGGTGACCATGTACGCGCCCTCCGGGGAGCTGCCGGTGGCGATGCCCGTGGTGCTGTTGTCGCGGTAGCCGACGCCCGCGGACACGAAGACGCCGTACGCGGCGTGACCGCCCACCGTGACCGGCAGGGCGTCGGCGATCGCGCCGACGTCCTGCCCGCCGTTGCCGCCCGGCCCCTCGACGGTCAGGTCGTTGTGGTGGGAACTCTGGTCGTAGATCTTGGTGATGACGCAGGTCGTGCCGGAGCAGAAGGAGTCCTGCGCCGCCGCGTTGGCGTAACCGCCGGCGCTGAGGACGCCGATGTCGGTGGTCGCGCCGTCCGAGGCTCGCTTGACCTGGTAGAGGGAGCCCCCGTACGAGCCGTAGAGCGCCCGTGTGGTGCTGTGCGCCGCGGCGCACGGTGTCCCCGCGGCGGCGTAGATGTCGCAGGGCAGGGACGAAGCGGCCTGGGCCGTGCCCGCGAAGCCGACGGCGCCGGCCAGGATGCCCCCGACCAGGGTCAGGACCGCGCCCACCGTCAGCAGGAGTTCTCGCAGGCGCCGGCCTGTCACTCGACCTTTCACGGTGCACCTCTTCCGTCTTGAGTGCGCTAACAATTCGGCCCCTCGGGTGCGGTCATGCGTCCGGGCCAGGGGGACGGGCGATGGCCGTGGAGGTGGCCGGAAGGTCCACCGCTCCGGTTCGGGCTGCGTTACTGACTGCGTATCAGCAGGTCAAACGGGTTGATCAGGCCGGACACCGGAGACTCGTGCCGATGCCGTTCTCGCGTGGTCGGCGCGTGAACGACCGGTCTCACGACTCCGTCTTTTTACGGGGGGATGAATACGCGGTCAACACCGCCGAACAGTCAAGAGTGCGGAAACAAAAGCTGTGCAGTCTGTTTACCCAGGTGTGCCGTCATGCCCGCGGAGGCCGCGCACGGAGTGCGTAACGCCAGTTCAGAACCGGATTCAGGGCATCGTGAGCGGCCGGGAGACCGCCGGAGCACAGGGCCGCAACAGCCTTGACCCCCTCGGAATGTGTGCGCTAACAATTCGTCACGGCCCGCCGCTCCCACCGGAGAAGCAGCCCGATCCGACACCTGACGGCGCGTGAGGAGGGGGAGCATGGACGGCGATCGCGCACCTGTGATGACGGACGTGGCCCGGATCGCGGGCGTCTCGCAACAGACGGTCTCACGGGTCCTCAACGACCACCCGAACGTGCGGCCCGCCACCCGGGAGCGGGTGCTCGCCGCCGTCCGCGAGCTCGGCTACCGACCCAACGCCGCCGCCCGCACCCTGGCGACCCGGCGCACCCGCACCCTGGGCGTGATCAGCTTCAACACCACGCTCTACGGCCCGGCCTGCATGCTCTACGGCATCGAACAGGCGGCCAGACAGCACGAGTAC
Source organism: Streptomyces sp. NPDC020958 (assembly GCF_055562175.1). NCBI lineage: Bacteria > Bacillati > Actinomycetota > Actinomycetes > Kitasatosporales > Streptomycetaceae > Streptomyces > Streptomyces sp. NPDC020958. The sequence continues at coordinate 1,168,184 of NZ_JBVHFU010000001.1, forward strand.
TTCGTCATCGTGGCGGCCGTCGGCACCCTCGACCGGCGTTCGGTGCTGGACGCCGTCGACCGGCTGCGGGACCAGGGCGTGGAGGGGATCGTCGTCATCGCACCGCAGACCGCGGCGGTGGGCGCCCTGGCGAGCGTGCCGGCGGACGTCCCCCTGGTCGCCGTCGGCTGCGGCACCCACACGGCACTGGCCTCGGTCGCCGTGGACAACGAGGCGGGTGCCGAGCTCGCCACCTCCTACCTGCTCGACCTAGGTCATCGCACGGTGCACCACCTGGTCGGGCCGCGCTCCTGGCTCGACGCGCAGGAACGCGAGGCCGGCTGGCGCGGCACGCTGGAGAAGCGGGGGGCTCCCGTGCCCGCCCCGCTGGCCGGTGCCGACTGGACGGCCCGTACCGGATACGAGCACGGCCTCAGGATCGCCGCCGACCCCGAGGTCACGGCCGTGTTCTGTGCCAACGACCACCTGGCACTCGGCCTGCTGCGGGCCCTGCAACAGGCCGGTCACCGGGTGCCCGAGGACATCAGCGTCGTCGGGTTCGACGACATGCCGGAGGCCGAGTACTTCGGCCCCTCACTGACCACCGTCCGCCAGGACTTCGACGAACTCGGCCGGCGTGCCCTGCGGGCGCTGATCGAGATCGTCGGCGACCCGGACGTGGGGATCCCGGCGTCCGGCGAGACACCCCACATCGTCATACCGCCCAGTCTCGTGGTGCGGACCTCGGCGACCCGCGCCCGCCACCGAAAAGGGAGTACGAGATGACAGCCGCACCGGCAGCGTGACCACGAAGATTCCGGCCGTGACCACCGCCAAGCACCGACTCCCGGGTGATCAGGGCCCGTTGTGAGCGACGCGCGGTGAGCGGAGCCGGGCACCGGCCGAGGGCGACCGGCCGTGACGGCCACCGGTCACGTCACGACAGCTCCGCCCCGGCCCAGCGCCTCGAACGACCGGCCACGCGTCCTGAATGACCGTCAGGCCCCGGACTCGGCGCCCGAACGCCCGCAGCGCGCCCGGCCCGACCGGCCACCGCCGACCACCACGGCGCCCGCCACCACGCACCTCTCCCGAGGGACGGCCAGACCGTCCGGCTGCCGACCGGGCTCCGGCATGCCCGCGGACCGGTGCGGCCACCGCCCACCCCCGACACGCCACCAAGACACCGGACAAGCCCGCACACCGGCGAACCGCCGGCCCGCCCGACCTCCACCCGTCACGTCACCCGTCACGTCACCCCGTCACGTCACCCCGTCACGTCCAGAAGGGCACTGATCAACCATGTCCCGTAGCAGAACGTCCCGTATCGCGGTCGTCGCGACCGCTGTGATCATCTCGCTCGCCGCCGCGGGCTGCTCCAAGAACTCGGGAAGCTCCACCTCCACCGGCTCGGGCGGCTCGTCGAGCTCCGCGGGCGCCGGCGCGGCCCCGGTCAAGCTGGCCGGTTCGGTCACCTTCAACCAGGCCAACCTCGCCAAGCTCGACGCGGCGCTGAAGTCCGCGCTGGCGGGCAAGGACCTGTCCAAGGTCGACATCGCGATGGTCGTGAACGTGGCCGCCGACTACTGGAAGGCCGGCCAGGTCGGCTTCCTCAAGGGCTGCTCCGACCTCGGCATCGCGAAGAGCAAGTGCACGTACTTCGCCCCGCCCAACGGCAAGCTGACCGAGCAGAACTCCGAGCTGGAGACCCTGCGCTCGCAGGGCGTCACCGGCTACTCGATCTCGGCGATCGACCCGACCTCGGCCGCGGGGACCATCCACACCGACGTCCAGAAGGGCATCAGCGTCCTCGCCATCGACTCGCCGCTGCCCGGCACCGACGCCGCCTCGCTCTACCTGGGCACCCCGAACTACACCGCCGGCTTCCAGGCGGGCACCGCGATGAAGCAGGTGCTGGGCGGCAAGGGCAAGGTGGCGATCCTGGTCGGCTCGCTCACCGCGTCCAACGCCACCCAGCGCATCCAGGGCTTCGAGGACGCGCTCAAGGGCACCCAGATCACCGTCGCCCAGAAGGTCAACGACAACCTCCAGGCCAGCACGGCGACTTCGGACGCCGAGACCATCCTCGCCAACAACCCCGACGTCAACGGCCTGTACGGCGTCTACTCCTACGACGGCCCCGCGCTGGCACAGGCGGTGACCTCGGCGGGCAAGACGGCCTCGGTGCACATCGTCTCGGACGACTCCGACGCCCAGACACTGAAGTTCATCCAGTCCGGCGTGATCTCGGGCACCGTCGTGCAGATGCCGTACCAGCAGGGCTACACCGGGGCGTACATCCTGGCCGCGGAGAAGGTGCTCGGCAAGGACAAGACGATGGCACTCGTCAAGCCCTACCTGGAGAAGGACGGTTCGACCCTGAGCTCCGGCGTCGGCCTGGTCACCAAGTCCGACCTGAGCGCCTACCAGTCCCTCGAGTCGCAGCTCGGGATCGGCTGAGCATGACGGCTCCGGAGAACGCCCCGAGCCGCGCGGTCACCGCGCGGCTGCGGGGGGTGCACAAGTCCTACGGACCCGTGCGCGTCCTGGACCTGCCCGAACTCGACCTCTACGCCGGTCAGGTGGTCGGCGTGGTCGGCGAGAACGGCGCCGGGAAGTCCACGCTGATGGGCACGCTGGCCGGATCGGTCCACCGGGACGGCGGCGACATCCTGATCGACGGCGAGCCGCTCGTCGCCGGGTCGACCGAGGCGGCCGGTCAGCTCGGCATCGCCATGGTCTCCCAGGAGTTCCCGCTGGTCGGACAGCTGTCGGTGGCGGAGAACCTGCTGCTGGGCCGCCGCCCGCGCGCGTCCAGGCGGCGGTTCCTGGTGGACGGAGCCGCACAGCGGGCCGAGGCGAAGGCGATGCTCGCGGAGATCGGCCTGTCCGCGAAGACGATCCCGGTGGGCCGGGAGGTCCGCACCCTGCCGGTGCCGACCCGGCAGATGATCGAGATCGCCAAGGCCTGGGGCCGCGAGCCCAAGCTGCTGATCCTGGACGAGCCGACCTCCTCCCTCGGGCCGGTCGAGGCCGAGATGGTGCTGGGGCTGGCCCGGCAGCTGGCCGAACGCGGCGGCACGGTGCTGTTCATCGGGCACCGGCTCGACGAGGTCCGGGAGGTCAGCGACCGTGTCCTGGTGCTGCGCAACGGCCGGCTGGTGGCCGACCTCGAACCCGCGGAGGCCACCGAGGAACGGCTGATCCGGGAGATGGTCGGCGGCGAGGTCGCGCAGGGCGAACCGAAGGCACCGCCGGCCGGCAGCCCGGTCCTGTTGCAGGTCGAGGGCGTGACCGCGGACGGTCTCGGACCGGTCGACCTGGAGGTGCGCGAGGGCGAGATCCTGGGCGTGGCCGGGCTGATGGGCTCGGGCCGCAGCCGCCTGGTCCACACGATCGCGGGCGCGCAGCCCTCGACGGGCGGCCGGATGCGGCTGGGCGGCGCGTCGTACCACCCGAAGGGCGCGGGCGACGGGGTGGCGGCCGGGATCGCGCTGATCCCCGAGGACCGCAAGGAACAGTCCCTGGTCCTCTTCGCGTCGATCCGCTCCAACGTCGTCGTATCGGTGCTCAAGCGGATCAGCAGCCGGGGCCTGCTCGGACCGGGCCGGGAACGCGCCGAGGCCCGGAAGATCACCGAGAACGTCAACGTGCGGATGCAGTCGGTGGAGCAGCCGATCGGCTCGCTGTCCGGCGGCAACCAGCAACGCGCCATCTTCGGCCGGGCGTTCGCCGCCGAGCCGCGCCTGCTGCTGCTCGACGAGCCGACGCGCGGGGTGGACGTGGGCGCGAAGGCGGAGATCTACCAGCTGATCGACCGTGCGGCCCAGGAAGGCCTGGGCGTCGTGGTCGCCTCCTCCGAACTGGAGGAACTGCTCTGGATCTGCCACCGCATCGCGGTGATGAACCACGGTCGGGTCGCCACGGTCATCGACCGGGCCGACGCCACCAAGGAACGGATCATGACGGCCGCGGCCGGAACACCCTCGGACGGGCCGCAGGGGTCCGCTCGGGAAACGACCGACCAGGAACACCTCACGAACGGAGCCACAGCATGAGCGCGCAGAGCACGCTCGCCCCCGAGGAGGCCGCGCCGAAGCAGCGTCCGGCCGTGTCCCACCTGGCCCGCAAGCTCGCCGCCTCCCCGGAGGCCGGCGTCATCATCGCCTGTGTGCTGGTGTTCGCCGGGATCGCCGCCAACGCCGACACGTACACCGCCGTGGGCAACCTCCAGGTGATGGGCCGGGACCTGTCCCAGGTCGGCATCCTGGCGATCGGCGAGTCACTGGTCATCCTGACCGGCGGCATCGACCTGTCGGTGGGCGCGCTGGCCGGCCTGGCGGGCATCCTGGCCGCCTGGTTCAACGTCAACGAGGGCATGCCCGCGCCCCTCGCCATCCTGTTCACCCTGGTGATCTGCGGCGCGGTCGGTCTCTGGCACGGGGTCATGGTCACCCGTCTCAACGTGCCGCCCTTCGTGATCACCCTGGTCACCTACACGGTCGCCCAGGGCACCGCGCTCGCGATCACCAGTGGCTCGCCCATCAACAACCTCGACCCGATGTTCAGCAACCTGAGCCAGTACTACATCGGCGAGGTCCCGGTCCCCGCGCTGTTCTTCGTCGGCGCGGCCGCCGTCGCCTGGTTCGTGCTGGAACGCACCTACGTGGGCCGGCAGATCTATGCGGTCGGCGGCAACAAGGAGGCCGCCCGGCTGGCCGGCATTCCGACCGCCCGCCGGATCACCTCCACCTACATCGCCAGCGCGGTGCTCGCCGGTGTGGTGGGCGTCCTGGTGATCGGCCGCATGAACGTGGCCGACCCGTCGGTCGGCGCCGGCTGGGAACTGACCGCGATCGCCGCCGCGGTGGTCGGCGGGATGTCGCTGTCCGGCGGTGAGGGCCGCATCGCCGGCATCGCGGCCGGCGCGATCCTGCTGGAGTTCATCACCAACGGTCTGCTCGCGCTCAAGGTCAGCCCCTACGACCAGCAGGTCGTACAGGGCGCGGTCCTCGGCGTCGCCATCCTGCTCGACCGGGCACGCGCCCGATACTTCGGCAGGAGCCGCGCCTAGCACCCGCTCGGCTCCGCGGACCAGGGCGTACGAAGCCCGGTCGGCGTCGGCACCCGACCGAACGACGGTCGGCATATCGAATACCGCTGTGTGGAGGAGGCTGATGGTGAACGCCGGGGACGAGACTGCGGGGAACCCCGAACTCTGCGTCGTGGGAGTGGACTTCGGGACGCTGTCGGGACGGGCCGTGGTGGTCCGCGTCCGGGACGGCGCGGAACTGGGCACGGCCGAGCACGCGTACCGGCACGCGGTCCTGGACCGGGAGCTGCCGGACGGCCCCCGGCTGCCACCGGACTGGGCCCTGCAGGTGCCGTCGGACTACGTCGACGTGTTGCGGCACGCGGTGCCCGAGGCGCTCGCGGCCGCCGGTGTGCGGTCCGAGCACGTGATCGGCGTCGGCACGGACTTCACCGCCTGCACGGTGCTGCCGGTGCTCGCCGACGGCACTCCCCTGTGCGAACTGCCCGAGTACACGGGCCGCCCGCACGCCTACGTCAAGCTGTGGAAGCACCACGCCGCCCAGGCCCAGGCCGACCGGATCAACGCGCTGGCCGCCGAGCGCAAGGAGCCGTGGCTGGGGCGGTACGGCGGGAAGATCTCCTCGGAGTGGGAGTTCGCCAAGGCGCTGCAGGTCCTGGAGGAGGACCCGGAGATCTACCGGCGCACCGAACGCTGGGTGGAGGCCGCCGACTGGATCGTGTGGCGGCTGTGCGGGACGTACGTCCGCAACGCCTGCACGGCGGGGTACAAGGGCCAGTACCAGGACGGTGCCTACCCGTCCCGGGAGTACCTCGCCGCCCTGAACCCGGGCTTCGCGGACTTCGTCACCGAGAAACTCGACCAGCCGATCGGCGAACTGGGCGCGAGGGCCGGGCATCTGACGGCCGAGGCCGCGGCCTGGACGGGACTGCCGGAGGGCATCGCGGTCTGCGTGGGCAACGTGGACGCACATGTCACGGCACCCGCGGCGGGAGCCGTGGAGCCCGGCCAGATGGTGGCCATCATGGGCACCTCCACCTGCCATGTGATGAGCTCCGACCAGCACGGCACGGTCCCCGGCATGTGCGGGGTCGTCGACGGCGGCATCCTGCCCGGCCTGTGGGGCTACGAGGCCGGACAGAGCGGTGTCGGAGACATCTTCGGCTGGTTCGCGCGCACCGGCCTGCCCGCCGGGTACGCCGAAGAGGCGGCCGCGCTGGGCCGGGACCCGCACGAGCACCTGACGGCGCTCGCGGCCGGACAACGGGTGGGCGAGCACGGCCTGATCGCGTTGGACTGGCACAGCGGCAACCGCTCCGTGCTCGTCGATCACGATCTGAGCGGCGCGGTCGTGGGACTGACCCTCTCGACCCGGCCGGAGGACGTCTACCGCGCGCTGCTGGAGGCGACGGCGTTCGGCACCCGCACCATCATCGACGCCTTCGAGACCTCCGGGGTCCCGGTCGGGGAACTCGTCATCGCCGGCGGACTGACGAAGAACGCGCTGCTGATGCAGATCTACGCGGACGTCACCCGCCGCCCGCTGGGCGTCATCGCCTCCACCCAGGGTCCCGCCCTCGGCGCGGCGATGCACGCCGCGGTGGCGGCCGGGGCGTACCCCGACATCAAGGCCGCCGCCCGGTCCATGGGCAAGGCCGACCGAGGTGTGTACCGGCCGGACGCGGACCGCGCCGCGGCCTACGACCGCCTCTACGAGGAGTACCGGCTGCTGCACGACTACTTCGGGCGCGGCGCCAACGACGTCATGCACCGCCTGCGCCGCATCCGCGCCGAGGCGTCCGCCTGAGCGCCCCCTTCGCCCGCCCGCACTGCGCTCCACCGACCCGCCCGCGCCCCGCTCCACCGAAAGGAACCGTCATGACCGCCCCCGAAAAGGCGTCCGCAGGCCAGGAGATCTGGTTTCTCACCGGCAGCCAGGCACTGTACGGCGAGGAAGTGCTGGACCAGGTCGCCCACCAGTCCCGGACGATCACCGAGAGACTCGACGCGGCCGACCCGATCCGGCTGCGGATCGTGTGGAAGCCGGTCCTCACCGACGCCGAGTCGATCCGGCGGCTGTGCCAGGAGGCCACCGCCTCCGACCACTGCGTGGGCGTGATCGTGTGGATGCACACCTTCTCCCCGGCCAAGATGTGGATCGCCGGCCTGAGCGCGCTGGACCGGCCCGTGCTGCACCTGCACACCCAGTACAACCTGTCGCTGCCCTGGTCGAGCATCGACATGAACTTCATGAACCTCAACCAGGCCGCGCACGGCGACCGCGAGTTCGCCCACATCGAGTCCCGGCTCGGCATCGAACGCAAGATCGTCGCAGGGCACGCCACCGATCCGAGGGTCGTCGCCCGCGTCGCCGCCTGGGCCCGCGCCGCCGCCGGCCGGCACGCCGCCCGCACCCTGCGCCTGGCCCGCTTCGGCGACAACATGCGCGACGTCGCCGTGACCGAGGGCGACAAGGTCGAGGCCCAGCTCCGCTTCGGCTTCTCCGTGAACACCTACGGCGTGAACGACCTGGTCGCCGCCGTGGACGCCGTCGACGACAAGGCGGCCGCCGACCTCGCCGCCGAGTACATCGAGTCGTACGACATGGTCCCGGCCCTGCGCCCCGGCAACATCCGCCACGACTCCCTGCTCTACGCCGCCCGCCAGGAGATCGGCCTGCGCACCTTCCTCACCGAGGGCGGCTTCACCGCCTTCACCACCAACTTCGAGGACCTCGGCGGCCTGCGCCAGCTGCCCGGACTCGCCGTCCAGCGCCTCATGGCCGACGGCTACGGCTTCGGCGGCGAAGGCGACTGGAAGACCTCCGCCCTGCTCCGCGTGATGAAGGTGATGGGCCAGGGGCAGCCCGGCGGCAGCACCTTCATGGAGGACTACACCTACCACCTCGGCCCCGGCACCCCGCGCATCCTCGGCGCCCACATGCTGGAGGTCTGCCCCTCCGTCGCGGCCGACCGGCCCCGGTGCGAGATCCACCCGTTGTCCATCGGCGGCCGCGAGGACCCCGTCCGTCTCGTCTTCGACGCCGCCGAGGGCCCCGCCGTCGTCGTCGGCCTCTCCGACCTCGGCGACCGCTTCCGGCTGACCGCCAACGAGGTCGACGTCGTGCCCCTCACCGAACCCGTGCCCCAACTGCCCGTCGCCCGGGCCGTGTGGAAGCCGCGCCCCTCGCTCGCGGAATCGGCCGAGAGCTGGCTGCTGGCCGGCGCCCCGCACCACACCGTGCTCAGCTCGGCCGTCGACATCGAGACCCTGACCGACTACGCCGCCATGACCGGCGTCGAACTGCTCACCATCGGAGCGGGCACCACGGTGGAGCAACTCGCCAAGGAGATCCGCTGGAACGCCGCCTACCACCGACTCGCCCAGTCCCTGTGACGCGGCACCGGCCCGAAGGAGATGGACCCATGAGCACCACCGTCCGCGACGGCCTGCGGCAGGAGGTCCTGGCGGCCAACCTCGCCCTTCCCCAGGCCGGCCTCGCCACCCTCACCTGGGGCAACGTCAGCGGAGTCGACCGCGAGGCAGGGGTGTTCGTCATCAAGCCCTCCGGCGTCCCCTACGAGGACCTCACCCTCGACCACCTGGTCACCGTCCGCCTCTCGGACGGCGCCGTCGTCGAGGGCGACCTGCGTCCCTCCACCGACACCGAGACCCACCGCTGCCTCTACCTGGCGTTCCCCTCCGTCGGCGGGGTCACCCACACGCACTCCACCCACGCCGTCGCCTTCGCCCAGGCCCACCGCGACATACCGGTGCTCGGCACCACCCACGCCGACACCTTCAACGGCCCCGTCCCCGTCACCCGCGACCTCACCGCCGAGGAATGCGTGAAGGACTACGAGTACAACACCGGCCGCGTCATCGTGGACACGCTCAAGGACGACCGGAGGGCGGCGGAGGTCCCCGCCGCCCTCGTCGCCGGCCACGGCCCCTTCACCTGGGGCGCCACCGCCCGCAAGTCCCTGGAACACGCGATCATCTGCGAGGCCGTCGCCGACATCGCCCTGCACACCCTGTCCCTGTCCCCGGCGTCCCCACCGCCCCCGCACCTCCTCGACCGCCACTACACCCGCAAACACGGCCCCGACGCCTACTACGGCAACCCGGACGTGACGTCGACACCCGGATGACCGCTGCGCGCGGCAGGGCTTCCCATGGGCTATGATTGATCTTGAGGCGGTCACCGAACCCGGTCGGCTGCTGCCGCGTCGGTGGTCCAAGGAAAGACACCCCGCTTCCTGCGGGGAAATGCAGGTGCAAGGCCTGCCCGGCGCTCGGTCACGGAGCCCGTCCGCACACAGCGGACGGGCTCCGCGCGTTGGCGCGGGTACCGGGCCCTCGCCGCCGAGGAGAGTGCGACGGGGCCGCGCAGCAGGGCACTCCCACGCGTGGCGCCGGCCTCCGGGGCTCCGCCGGCCGGTACTCCCGGGGGTCGCCCGGAAGTCCGGCCTCGGCGGAGCCGATGTCACGCCCCACGCCTCACGGGGCGATGGGGCTTCCCGTGGCTGTCGTCACGAGCGGCGTGCGCGGCGGGTCATGTACATCGCCGCGCCACCGAGGGCGATCACCGCGGTGGCGGTACCGGCTATCAGGCCGACCGGCGCGCTGGAGCCGGTCTCGGCCAGCGGCGGGGTGCTCCGGCTGGGCGAGGGCGCCGGGCTCGTGGGAGGCGGTGACTGCATGGGCGGGACGTGCGAGGTGGTCGGCGGGGTGGTGGACTTCCCGGGCGTGGGCGTGCTGGGCGGCGTCGTGGTCTGGGCGGGCGGCTGGCTCGCCGGGGGCGTGCTCGGAGTGGCGGGCGTCGACGGGGAGGGCGTCGGGGTGGGGGAGTCCGGCTGGTCCGGGGTGCAGGACTTGTCGCCCCCGTTCCAAGCGGCGATGAGGTGGTACGGGGTGACGATGTTGCCGGGCTGGTAGGGGGCGGGACCGTGACCGTCCCCCGTCTTGCCGTCGTAGACGACGTCGTCGCCGTAGAGGTCGATCTGCCCGTAGCAGTCCGGGGTCTTGACCGAGAGCTTCTGCCACGTCCGCTTGGCGTCGTCGGCACCGGCCTGGTCGGCCGAGGTGAGGTACACCGTGGCGTGGTCGACGAGGGTCTGGTGGCCGGAGGTGTACCAGTTGGAGCCCTCCGTGGTGTACTCGGCCAGCGAGATCGGGTACGTGCAGCCGTCGCCGACCTGCTGGCCGGGGGCCAGGCGCACCTCGACGGTGCCCGGGACGTCGGTCCACTGGTGGAAGCCGCCCTGGGAGGTCCAGTCGGCGCCGACCGGCTTCCCGTCGCCGTCGACGATGCGGTACTGCACGGTGGCCGACTGGCAGCCGGCCCCGGTGGTGGCGCCGGCCGACGTCGCTCCGAGGAGGGGAGCGGTGGCGAGGAAGGCGGTGGTGGCCAGCGCGGCGGCCGTTCTGGCACGTGAGGAGTGCGTCAAGATCTGCCTCTGCGGAATCAGGGGTGTGGGAGGTGGTCGTGCGCGAGCGGTCGGGACACACGGAGGCCGGGGTCCCTGACGGAGTCACTCACGCCACATGGCTCACTCAGAATGCAGTGAGTGATCCAGATTCTCGTCAGTCCACGCAACTTCCGTCAAACTTTCGCGAGTTCGTTACACAGCGGCGGCCACGTAACCGCCGGTAGTTTCATGGCGTACGACGTCCGCCACCCTGGAGACACCCATGACTGAACGTGCCGACCGGATCATCGCCGCTCTGCGCAGCGGACACGACCACCTCGCCGCACGGGTACGCGACCTGGCCGCCGCCGACCTCACCAAGGGGTCCGGAGCCGCGGAGTGGGACCTGTCGCAGGTGCTCAGCCACCTCGGCAGCGGTGCGGAGATCACCCTGGCCGTCCTCGAGGGGGCCCTGGACGGCACCGGCCCGAAGGACATGGACTTCAACAAGTCCGTGTGGGCGCGCTGGGACGCGATGTCCCCGGCCGAACGGGCCGAGGGCTTCGTACCCGCCAACGAGGCGCTGGTGAGCCGCTACGAGATGCTCGACACGCACACGCGTGAGACTCTGCGCATCGACCTCGGCTTCCTGCCGGCGCCCGTGGACGTGGCCACGGCGGCGGGCCTGCGGCTCAGTGAATTCACCTTCCACACCTGGGACATCGAGGTCGCCTTCGATCCCGCGGCCGTCCTGGCCCCGGACGCCACCGGGCCACTGCTCGACCAGGCCGGTCTGCTCATCGGCCACCTCGGCAAGGCCGACGCCGTGGACGACCGTCCCGTCCGCCTCGCGGTCCGGACCACGGATCCCGACAGGTCCTTCGGTCTCACCCTCGACGAGGCGGTCGCGCTCGGCGATGCACCCGCCGAGCCCGACGCGGTGCTGAGCACGCCCGCCGAGTGGTGGCTGCGCCTGACGACCGGCCGCCACGCGCCCGCGCACACCCCGACGAGCGTGACCCTCACCGGGGGCACACTGACGCTGGACGATCTCCGACGGGTCTTCCCCGGCTTCTGAGCCGGAGGCCCCTGGCGGGGCTTCGCCGCAAGATGTCGGTCGTCGGAACGCCGACGAGGACGGACAGGAAATCGACGTGGAATCCGGATCTCAGGCCGGGCCGGCCGCACTCCGGCCGGCGGCCGCCGACGTGGCGCGGAGCGCACCGCCGGTCCACCGGGGGCGCCTGAAATGGTGGTGGCGGCGCGTGGTGTCCGTCAGCGCCTTCGCGCTGGCGGTCGTGACCATGGCTTCCTTGGTCTTCAACGCGTTCACCGCGGGACGTGCCGCGCCTCCCGAGGGGCTGCGGTACGTGCAGGCGGCGGACATCCGCACCCGGTACCGGACCTGGGGCACCAGCGGATCGCCCGTCGTCCTCGTCCACGGTGCCTTCGAGCAGGCGGACACCTGGGCGCGCCTGGCCCCCCTCCTCGCCCGCGATCACCGGGTCTACGCGCTCGACCTGACCGGCGACGGGTACAGCGAACGCCGCGGCCCCTACACCGTCGACCATCTCACCCGTCAGCTGTTGGGCTTCCTCGGCGCCGTGCACCTCGGCGGGCCCGGCGAACGCCCGCTGCTGGTGGGCCACTCCAGTGGTGCCGCGGTCGTCGCGGAGGCGGCCCTGCGTGCGCCGGGGCGGATCGGAAGCGTGATGCTGCTCGACGGGGACGCCCTGGACACCGGCGCCGGTCCGCCGCCCGCCCTCAAGTACCTGCTGGTCGATCCCTACCGCACCACCCTGCTGCGGCTCGGCCTCGGCGTCGACCGGCTGATCCGCACCTTCTACGACGCCCAGTGCGGCCCGGCCTGCCCGCGTCTGGACGCGGCCGGGGTCGATGCGTGGCGTCGGCCGCTGCGGGTGCCGGGCGCCGAGGCAGCGCTGTGGACCATGCTCGGCCAGGGCGTACCCGGTCTCCCCGCCGGTCGGGTGGCCCGACTCGCCGCCGTCCGCATTCCCAAGTCCGTCGTGTTCGGCGCCGAGGACGACGTGTTCAGCAAGCAGACCCCGCGGGAGACCGCCCGCCGCATCGGCGCGCCGCCGCCCACCCTGATCCCCCGGGCCCGCCACCTCACCATGATCTCCGACCCCCGGCAGGTCGCCGCGGCCGTGGAGACCCTCGCGGAAACCCGTGCCCCCGCGCCGTAGGGAACCGCCAAGACGCCACCGGCCGGGCCGGGCAGCGGCCGCATTCCGGCGCCATTACGTGAACTTACAGGTCAGCGCAGGGCCGTTCGGGCCCGTGGGTACCGACCTTCGGCATCCGGCGGCCGGGGGCCGGCGCGACCACAGTGAGAGGCGTCAGAGACACACTCACCGCCCCGCCTCTCCCCGAAGGGACCACCGTCGTGGCCGTGCACGAGCACCCGCACCGCGCCGGCCCTCGCACTGGCCTCGCTGCGGCTGCTCACCGGGTTCGTCTTCCTGTGGGCGCTCATCGACAAGACCTTCGGCCTCGGCTACGCCACCGCCTCCGGCAAGGGCTGGATCGACGGCGGCTCGCCGACCAAGGGCTTCCACAGCTCCGTCGCCGCCGGCCCGATGCGGTCCACCTTCCACTCCTGGGCGGGGGACCCCTGGGCGGACTGGCTGTTCATGCTGGGCCTGCTCGGGATCGGCGTCGCCCTCCTCGCCGGTGTGGCGCTGCGCTTCGCGGTCGTCGCGGGCGCCTTCATGATGGCGCTGATGTGGCTGGCCGAATGGCCGCCCGCCCAGCAGCTCGTGGACGGCTCGCCGAGCATGTCGACGAACCCGTTCGCCGACTACCACGTCCTCTACGCCGTCGTCCTGATCGCCCTGGCCGGCGGCTCCGCGGGCGGCACCCTCGGCCTCGGCCGGCCCTGGGCGAAGCTCCCGCTGGTCCGCCGCAGCCGCTGGCTGCGCTGACCCCGGGCAGGCGCGCCGGGCCCCGGATCGCACCCCGGCCAGGGCCGATCGGACCCCCGCGGGGACGTGCGGCCCCTGCCGGACATCCCGTCGGAAGACGACGCTCGTACCGGACCCCCGTTCAGGAGGCGGCGACATGCCCCGTGCCGTCCTGCACCACTCCACCGCCCCCGCCCAACCCCCCACTCCTGAGGAGCAGACATCATGCAGGCAACGGTGACCCTGCCGATCCTTGTCGCGGTCGACGGCTCCGGGCCGAGCCTGCGCGCTCTCGACTGGGCGACCGACGAGGCCGTCCTGCGCGGACTGCCGTTGCGCCTCGTGTACGCCTCGCTGTGGGAGCGGTACGAGGGCACCCACCTCGCCGAGGACCCGGACCAGCCGTCCGAGGAGCTCGTGGCGGAGGACATCGTCGAGACCGCGGCGCGGCGGGCCCGGCACAGGCGGCCCGACGTGCCGGTGTCCACCGACGTGCTGGCCGAGGAAGCCGAGTACGCGCTCGTCCGGGAGAGCCGCGATGCCGCCCTGCTGGTGACGGGCAGCCGGGGACGCAGCGGCCTCGCCGAGGCACTGCTCGGCTCGGTGAGCCTGACCCTCGCCGGGCACGCGCACTGCCCGACGGTCGTCGTACGCGGCAGCCACGACAACCAGACCAAGACGCCGGTGCACGGCAGGATCGTCGTGGGCGTCGGGGAGAACGGCAAGCAGTCCACGGCCGTCCGCTTCGCCTGGGAGGAGGCGCGGCGGCGCGGGGTGCCCCTGGACGCCGTACGGGCCTGGCGCGTGCCCGCCCGCGAGACCACAGACGTCCCCCTGATGTCCCCGGAAGCCGCCCGGCTGCACGAGCAACAGGCGGTGGATGCCCTGGACACGGCGCTGGAGGACGTCCCCGGCGACATCGAGGTGCACCGGCACACGGTCGAGGGACCCGCCCGGCCCGTGCTCGTGGCCGCCTCCCACGACGCCGACCTCCTGGTCGTCGGCGCCCGGCGCCGCCCACGGACCTTCGGGCTCCAGCTGGGCCGGGTCGCCCACGGCGTGCTGCACCACTCCGCCTGCCCGGTCGTCATCGTGCCCGAACCGGTGTGAACCCGCCATGACCGCTCGCACCGGCCCCGCCGCCGGTGCCCGCCGACCCCGGCGTGGGCCGACCGGCCCCGGTGCACCCCGGCCGGCCCATGGGATCCCCGGCCGAACCACTCGATGCTCGAAGTGCCCACAGACGCCCGGAGGAGAACCCGATGACGGACGACCTGCTCAGCCTCCCCCCGGTCCACGCGCTGCTCGCGGACGGCACCACCGTGTGCATCCGCCCTGCGGTGCCCGGCGACCACGACCGGCTGGAGGGGTTCTACGACCGGATGTCCGCGGAGAACCTGAGGCTCAGGTTCTTCTCGATCAGCCGGCGCTCGGGCGCCCTGGCCGCGGACCGCGCCTGCGGCCCGGCCCGTCCGGGCTACCTCGCGCTGGTCGCACAGTCCCCGGACGGCGTGATCGGCGTCGCCGAGTACGACACCGGCGGCGACGGCTGGGACACCGCGGAGATCTCCATCGCCGTGTCCGACGGGATGCACCACCGCGGCGTCGGCACCCTGCTCGTCGAGCACCTGGTCTCCGCGGCCCGCACCGAGGGCATCACCGGCTTCACCGCCGACGCGCTCAGCGAGAACCGCGAGGTGCTGCGTCTCTTCGCCGACCTGGGGCTGCGCATGGAACGCCGCCTCGAAGGGCCCGAGACGCGCTGCGTCATCCGGCTCACCGAGGACGACGCCTACCTCTCGGCCGTGGAGTCCCGGGGCCGCGCGGCCGACGTGGCCAGTCTGCTGCCGCTGCTGCGGCCCCAGGTGGTCGCGGTCGTCGGCGCGGGACGCAGGCCCGGCTCGGTCGGCCGGGCGATCCTGCACCATCTGCGCTCCGGCGGGTTCACCGGGCGGCTCTTCGCGGTGAACCCCGGCGCCAGTTCGCTCCTCGGCGTCCCGTGCCACCCGTCCGTCGGCGCGCTGCCCCGCACCCCGGACCTGGCCGTCCTCGCCGTGCCCGCGGCCGCCGTGGCGGACACCGCCGAGGAATGCGGCAACGCCGGGGTACGGGCCCTGCTGGTGGTGACCTCCGGTCTCGACGCGGACCAGGCCCGAGACCTGCTGTCGGCCTGCCGCGCCCACGGCATGCGTCTCGTCGGCCCCGACTGCCTGGGCGTCTCCAACACCGAACCCGAGCTGCGCCTAGACGCGACGTTCGCCGCCGGCCACCCGCTGCCGGGCAGCGCCGGGGTCGCCGTACAGTCCGGCGGTATCGGGATCGCCCTGCTCGACGGGCTGTCCCGGCTCGGCATCGGCGTCTCCTCCTTCGCCTCGCTCGGCGACAAGTACGACGTCAGCGGCAACGACATGCTCCAGTGGTGGGAGGGCGACGGCCGCACCGACCTGGCCCTGCTGCACCTGGAGTCCTTCGGCAACCCGCGCGCCTTCTCCCGCACCGCCCGCCGGGTGACCCGCCGGATGCCGCTGCTGACCGTCGACGCGGGCCGTACCGACGCGGGCCGGCGTGCCGCCGCCTCGCACAGCGCGGCCGCAGCCACCCGCACCATGACCCGGCAGGCCCTGTTCAACCAGGCCGGCATCACCGCCACCCGCTCCGTCGGCGAACTCCTCGAAACCGCGGCCCTGTTGCACTCCCAGCCGCTGCCCGGCGGATGTCGGGTCGCGATCGTCACCAACGCGGGCGGCGCGGGAGTGCTGGCGGCCGACGCCTGCGCGGAGGCCGGGCTCGCCCTGCCCGCGTTCACCGCTCGGACGGTCGACGACCTGCTCGCCGTACTGCCGGGCGGCGCCGCGACCGGCAACCCCGTGGACGCCACCGCCGCGGTCACCGAGGAACAGCTCGGCGCGTGCGTGGACCGGCTCATGCGGTGCCCCGGCATCGACGCCGTACTGGTGGCCCTCGTACCCACCGCGGTCGCCGAGGCGACCGGCGACGACCTGGTGCGCGCCCTCACCCGGGCACCCGGGCCCCGCCCCCGGCCGGTCGCCGTCGTACGACTGGAGCAGGAGCGGCCGGTCGAACTGCTGCCCGCCGAGGACGGCACGATCCCCTCCTACGCCGAACCCCAGGCCGCGGCCCGCGCACTCGCCCACGCCGCCCGCCGCACGGCCTGGCTCGCCCGTCCCGCGGGCACCGTCCCGGAACTCCCCGACGTCGACACCCACCGCGCCCGCACGATCGTCGAGGACCACCTGCGGACCTCGCCGGACGGCGGCCCCCTCGACCCGCGCACCTGCGCCGACCTGCTGTCCTGCTACGGCATCCCGCAGCTCCCGTGGGCCTGGGCCGAGACCGAGGACGAGGCCGCGCTCGCCGCAGGCCGGCTGCGCGGCTTCGACGGACGCGTGGTCATGAAGGCCCACTGGCCGGGGCTGCTCCACAAGACGCAGCAGCACGCGGTCCACCTCGACCTGCGCGGCGACTCGCAGGTGCGCGCCGCCTTCCGGGACCTGGCCACCCGGTTCGAGGGCCTGATGACCGGTGTGGTCCTCCAGCCGCTCGCCCCCCGCGGCACCGAACTGTTCGCGGGCGTCGCCCAGGACGAGGTCTTCGGCCCGCTCGTGCTCTTCGGGCTCGGCGGGACGGCCACCGAGATCCTCGCCGACCACGCCGCGAGGCTCGCCCCGCTCACCGACCGCGACGTGCACGACCTGATCACCGCGCCGCGCTGCGCCCCGCTCCTGTTCGGTGCGGACGGCGGCGCGCCCGTCGACCTCGAAGCCCTGGAACAGCTCCTGCTGCGGTTGTCGCGGATGGCCGCGGACCTTCCCCAGCTGGCCGAGGCCGACTTCAACCCGGTCCTCGCCGCGCCCGGCCAGGTCACCGTGCTCGACGCCCGCGTGCGCCTGCTGCCGCGCCGGCCCCACGACCCTTATCTGCGCCGACTGCGCTGACCGGGACCGTGAGCACGGTCCGCCACCCTCGTCCGTACCGATCCGGGAGGGCCGTTCAGGCCGTCGGCGCGGTGAGGACGCCGACGGCCGGGGCCGCGGTGAGCGACTCGGGCAGCCGAGGGTGCAGCTCGAACACGCCGTCCAGCCCGGCAGCCCGGATGATCCGCAGGACACGTCCGTCGGTGATCAGCCGGAGCCGCCCGCACCGTGCGCCGACCCGGTTGCGGGTGCGGCACAGCACCCCGAGCCCGGAGCAGTCGACGAAGGTCGCGGGGCGCAGGTCCAGGACCAGGTCGGGGTGCGGCTCCCTCGTCAGGGCGTCCAGCCGGGACCGCAGCGGGACCGCCGCCAGGAGGTCGAGCTCTCCGCACAGCGTCACCACGGTCGTCCCGTCGACGGTGCGTACAGTGAGGGAGGCCGCGGGCCGCGGGTGGTTCTCGGACATAGTCAGATCAAAGCCCCGGGGAGGATGCCGCGGAAGGGCCGAACGGTCCCCGTCGTGCTGACCCGACAGGCCCTCCGCGGTCCACCCGGGTGCCCGTACGAAGGTCCCACCCGCCCGGGTGAGTGGCCCGACCGGCCCAAGCCGGTCTCCCGCCACGCCGAGCAGGCTGGACGTGCGGGGCAAACCCGGTGCCCGGAAGGCGGCCGGCCGCGTACCGGCAGCCGCCACTCGCCACCGGGTCCCGGCTCCGCGACCGACCAGTGGGATGAGGAGTGTCATGAAGGGATTCGTGTTCCACGGACCCGGGCAGTCCGCCTGGGAAGAGGTCCCGGACCCGGCCGTCAAGGAGCCCACCGACGCGATCGTGCGCGTCGAGGCCGTCACCATCTGCGGCACGGACCTGCACATCCTCAAGGGCGACGTGCCCGAGGTGGAGCCCGGCACGGTCCTCGGCCACGAGGCCGTGGGCGAGATCGTGGAGGTGGGCAGCGACGTAGGCACCGTACGCCCCGGCGACCGGGTACTGATCTCCTGCATCAGCTCCTGCGGGCGCTGCTCCTACTGCCGGCAGCGGATGTACGGCCAGTGCCGCGGCGGCGGAGGCTGGATCCTCGGCCACCTCGTCGACGGCACCCAGGCCGAGTACGTCCGTGTGCCCTTCGCGGACCTCTCGGTCCACGCCCTGCCCGCCACCCTCGACAGCAAGGACGCCGTCCTGTTCGCGGACATCTTCCCGACCTCCTACGAGGTGGGCGTCCTCAACGGACACGTCCGCCCCGGCGACACCGTCGCCGTCGTCGGCGCCGGGCCCATCGGACTCGCGGCGATCGCCACGGCCCGGCTGTTCTCGCCGGAGCGGATCATCGCGGTGGACCTGGCGCCGGCCCGGCTGGAGGCCGCTCACCGGTTCGGTGCCGACGCGGTGGCCGACGTGCACGAAGCGCCCCGGCAGCTGGTGGCCGACCTGACCGACGGGCTGGGCGCCGACGTCGTCATCGAGGCGGTGGGCGTGCCGGAGAGCTTCGAGCTGTGCACCCGCATGGTCCGGCCCGGCGGGCACGTCGCCAACATCGGCGTGCACGGCAGGCCGGCGACCCTGCACCTCGAAGACCTGTGGAGCCAGGACGTCACCGTCACCACCGGCCTGGTCGACACCCACTCCACCCCCACCCTGCTGCGGATGGCCGCCGCCGGCCGGCTGCCCACCACGCAGCTCGTCACCCACACCTTCCCGCTCGACCGCATGGCGGAGGCCTACGAGGTCTTCGCGCACGCCGGCACCACCGGCGCCCTCAAGGTCGTGCTCGGGGAGGAGCAGCACGAGGCCGTCGCCGTGCGCACGGCCTGACGAAAGGACGTGACGACCATGTCCAGAGGGACCCGGCACGGCACGGGACGCGACGACACGACACGGCACGACACCGGGACCACGGTGGAACGCCCCCGCGGCGACCTGGGCCGCCGGCTCGCCGCCCGGCGCGCACAACTCGGCCTGACCCGCCAGGAGACGGCGGCCCGGGCGGGCATGGCGTCCAGCTACCTGAAGCACCTGGAGGAGCACTCCTGCGCCAGTCCGAACAGGGGCACCGTGCTCAGCCTCGCCGCAGCCCTGGAGACGACGCCGGCGCAGCTCACCGGGGGCAGCGCCGACCTGCCGCCCGGCCCGGAACAGGCCGCCCCGGACGCCGAGTTCACGGAACTGGGAGCTGCGGAGTGCACGGCACTGCTGGGCACCCACGGCGTCGGCAGAATCGCGCTGCCGACCGCATCGGGGCCGGTCGTCGTGCCCGTCAACTACAGCGTCGTCGACGGGGCGGTCGTCTTCCGGACCGCCTCCGGCGCGACACCGGCCCAGGCCGCCGGTCACCAGGTGGCCTTCGAGGTCGACCGCATCGACGACGCGTTCAGCACCGGCTGGAGCGTGCTGGTCCGCGGTGAGGCCCGCCTCGTCACGGCGCCGGACGAGACCCGACGCCTCGACGAGCAGGCGTACAGCGCGCCGTGGGCCGGCGGGCACCGCGACCTGTGGATGCGCGTCGAGCCGGGCACGGTCACCGGGCGCCGGATCACCGCGTGACGTCCTGACCCGGCGCCGGCGCTCCGGCCGCCCGGTGGGGTGGAGGGTTACCGCCGTCCGCGGAGGCCGGTAGCGTGACCCACCGAACCTAGCGGCCGGTGTCAGCCCGTCCGGAGACCGAGGAGACGTTGGTGGGAAGCCCCGAGGAGGCGCGCGTACGGCTGCCGCAGCTGAGGCTGGACGAGCTGCTGGAGGAGCTGCAGGCGCGGCTGGACGCGGCGCGTGGCACGCGGGACCGGGTGCACAGCCTGCTGGAGGCGGTGCTGTCGGTCGGGCGGGAGCTGGACCTGGAGCAGGCGCTGCGCGGCATCGTCGAGGCGGCCGCGGCCCTGGTCGACGCCGAGTACGCGGCCCTGGGCGTCATCGGCCCGGACGGCAGGCGGCTGTCCGCGTTCCACACGGTCGGTGTCGCCGAGGAGCGGATCGCCCGGATCGGCCCGTACCCGGAGGGCCACGGCATCCTCGGAGAACTGATCCGCCACCCCGAGCCGCTGCGCCTGGCGAAGATCTCCGACCACCCCGCCTCGTACGGCTTCCCGCCCGGCCATCCGCCGATGAACACCTTCCTCGGTGTTCCCATCAGGGTCCGCGACCAGGTCTTCGGCAACCTCTACCTCACCGAGAAGCGCGGCGGGACACAGTTCGACGAGGAAGACGTGTCGGTGATCTCGACCCTCGCGGTCGCGGCCGGCGTCGCCATCGACAACGCCCGCCTGTACGAGGAGTCCCGGCTGCGGGAACGGTGGTTGCGTACGAACGCCGAGATCACCCACAGCCTGATGTCGGGCGCCGGCCGTGCCGAGGTGCTCGCGCTCATCGCGGAACGGGCCGCCGAGATCACCGGGTCGGCGCTGGCCGCGGTGGCGTTGCCGGTGGCAGGCACGGGATCGCTCACCGTGGAGATCGCCGTCGGGCTGGACGCCGAGGCGCACCGGGGGCTGGTGCTGCCCCTGGAGAGCAGCCTGATGGGGCTCGCCTTCTCCGGGGCCGCCCCGGCCGTCAGCGACGACGTGTCCCAGGACGCCCGCATCTCGCAGGAACCGCCCCGCTTCCAGGGGCTCGGCCCCGCGGTGGGCGTTCCCATCGGCACCGGTGAGGACGGTGTCCGAGGTGTGCTCCTGCTGTCGCGGGAGGCCGGGCGGCCCGTGTTCACCGCGACCGAGAGCGAGACCCTCCAGGCATTCGCGGCCCAGGCGGCCGTCGCCATGGAGCTGGCGGAACGACGGCAGGACGCAGCGGAGGTCGCGGTGCTCAAGGACCGCGACCGCATCGCCCGCGACCTGCACGACCTCGCGATCCAGCGGCTGTTCGCGACGGGCATGACCCTGCAGAGCGCGGGCCGGTTCATCGAGCACACCGAGGCGTCCGAACGCGTGGCACGCGCCGTGGACGACCTGGACGAGACCATCAAGATCATCAGGTCGACGATCTTCGGCCTGCGGGCCCGGGAGGACGGCGCCGGAACCGGCCTGCGGGCCCGCACCGTACGGGTGGCGGGAGAGGCGGCGCAGGTCCTCGGGTTCGCCCCGAGCGTCCGCATGGAGGGGCTGCTCGACACCGACGTGCCCAGGGAGACGGCCGACCACGTGACAGCCGTCCTCTCCGAGTCCCTCACCAACATCGCCCGGCACGCCCGCGCCGACCGCGCCGACGTGAGCCTGTCCACCGACGGACACGAACTGCTGCTGACGGTCCGGGACAACGGCGTGGGCATCGCGCCGGACGGCCGCCGCAGCGGGCTGCGCAACATGGCGGAACGGGCGGAGCAGTTGGGCGGCCGACTGGACTGGGACTGCCCGCCGACCGGCGGCACGGCCCTGCGCTGGCGGGTACCGGTCAGGCGGACCTAGGCCTTGTCGTCACATTCCCGTCGTCGCCCGGAGGGCGGCCCTGCGGCGTCAGGTGCGTGCTCTGGGGGTCCCCCCGGCCGGAGGCTGGGGGAGTGCCGGGCGCCCTGGCCCACGTACTGGATGTACTTGGGCCAGGGCCCGGTGCGGCGGGTGGGGGTCCCCCCGGCCGGAGGCTGGGGGAGCGTGCATGGCGTCGCGGGGCAGGCGGGAATGTGACGACAGGGCCTAGCTAGGGCCCTTCTGATGGATCTCCGCGGCGTCGCGACGCCCGGCACGCACGCTCGAGCGGCCCGCGTGGTGCACGGGGGGGTGGGTCAGGACGGGTGGGTGTCGTGGCTCTCGCGGTGTGCGAGGACCTCTGCCATGTGGGTCTGCGCCCAGGTTCTGAGCCCGCGCGTCATGTGGTGGAGCGAGTGGCCGAGTTCGGTCAGCTCGTAGGTCACGGTGACAGGGACCGTCGGCGTCACCGTGCGGGTGAGCAGCCCGTCGTGCTCCAGCGACCGCAGCGTCTGGGTCAGCATCTTCTGGCTGACCCCGGCCAGCAGACGGGACAGCTCGGAGTACCGCATCGCCTTCGGCACGTCGGCTGCCGCGCCGCCGGGCCCGGGCCCGTGGTCGCCGCCCAGCGCGCACAGGATCAGGACGACCCACTTGTCCGAGATGCGGTCGAGCAGTTGCCGGCTCGGGCACCCCGCCAGGAACGCGTTGTACTCCACCTTGGCCTGAGCCCTCTTCTGGGCCGCCTTCGTCGTCGTCACCGCTCGCACCTCTCACCGCTGGGTGGGTTACGCACTTCTGAGTGCCTACTTCCCGGCAGGAAGCTCCTCTCCCATGCTGATGCAGGGAGGCAGCGGACGCCACCCCCGGAGCTAGACGACGAAAGGCAGCACGATGAGCACACCCTCCCCCTCTCTTCCCGGCGGCACCCGGTCCCTGGGCGACCTGACCGTCACCCGGTTCGGCTACGGGGCGATGCAGCTGGCCGGCCCGTGGGTGATGGGGCCGCCGGCGGATCGCGAGGGTGCCCTGGCGGTGCTGCGCGAAGCGGTCGACCTCGGCATCACCCACATCGACACCAGCGACGCCTACGGGCCGCGCGTCACCAACGAGTTGATCCGCGAGGCACTGCACCCCTATCCCGAGTCGCTGCACATCGTGACCAAGGTGGGCGCGACCCGCGACGAACAGGGCGGCTGGCCCACGGCCCGGCGACCCGAAGATCTGCGCCGCCAGGTCCACGACAACCTCACCTCCCTCGGGCTCGACGTACTCGACCTGGTCAACCTGCGGCTCGGCAACGCCGAAGGCCCCCAGCCGGGCTCGCTCACCGAGGCGTTCGAGACGCTCGTCGAACTCCAGCAGCAGGGCCTGATCCGCCACCTCGGGGTCAGCAACGCGACCGAGGAGCAGGTCACCGAGGCACAGCGGATCGCGCCGATCGTGTGCGTGCAGAACCTGTACAACCTCGCCCACCGTCACGACGACAAGCTCATCGACCGGCTCGCCACCGACGGGATCGCGTACGTTCCCTTCTTCCCCCTCGGCGGCTTCACCCCGCTCCAGGCCTCGGCGCTCTCGACGGTCGCCGCCCGGGTGCAGGCGACCCCGATGTCCGTCGCACTGGCCTGGCTGCTGCAGCGATCTCCCAACATCCTGCTCATCCCCGGCACGTCGTCGACGGCGCACCTGCGCGAGAACATCGCCGGCGCGGGACTCGCGCTTTCACCCGAGGACGTGACCGAGTTGGACGGCATCGGCCGCTGAACGCCCGACTCGGGTCGTTCAGTCGCGGGTCGGCGCGGCATCACCGACGAACAGGCCGCTCGGGTCGACGGCGAGGCGTACGCGCTCCACCCGGACCCGGGTGCGGTCGTCGTGGGTCCGCTGGAGCTGTCCGAAGTGGTCGACGTGGTCTCCTCGCCGGCCGGGCCGACCCCGTGGTACAGCAGTGGCGCGGTGAGGTGGTCGAGCACACCGCCGTTCGGCGCGGGGACGGCGAAGGCACCGCCGAGTTGACGCAGTTCGAACGCCGTCAGGCTCGGAGCCGCCTCCAGCGTTCTGGCCCAGGCGGCCGGGTCGATCTCCCGGATCAACGCGGAGTCCGAACGGAACGCCACCGGTTGGAGCGGGTCCATGTGGGTCGGGGGCAGGGCCCGCGGCCGGGCGGCCGCCCACGTGTTCGCCATGGGCCGGGCGAGCGCGGACAGCGGGCCCGGCATCTCGTCCAGCACGCGCCGGGCGGCGGGCAGGTCGGACGCGGCCGACGCCGTCACCGCGCCGTCCAGGACGACCACGCGCTTGCCGGCGAGGTACGGCGGGAGGAAGGGCAGTGGCGGGAGGGACAGCGTGCGGAAGCTGGTGGTGATCTCCGGTGGGGCGTCGCGCGCCCACGTCTGCCAGACCGGTGCCAGCCGGGGAGCGTCGGCGGGATCCCAGACCGCCATGCCGGTGAGGACGCGGTGCATGGGTACCAGGCCGATCTCCGCCTCCACCACGACGCCGACCCCGCCGCCACCACCGCGCAGCGCCCAGAACAGATCCGGGCGGTGCGCGGCGCTCGCTTCGACGACCTCGCCGTCGGCCAGTACGACGGTGAAGGACCGTACCGAGTTCGCGGCGAGGCCGAAGCGGCGGCCGTAGAAGCTGACACCGCCGGCGACAAGGGCAAGCTCTTCGAGCGGCTCTTCGCGTACCACCGCACCCACCCGGTGACGGGCCGGTCCCCGCGGAGGAGGAGCGCACCGCGCACTACGGCGACAAAGTGATGGCCGCGCAAGCCGGGGGAACCGGACACCGACGCCCGTACGCGCGTGTTCTTCACCCTCGCCCTGGCGAGCTGGAGCGCCGCCATGCCGCAGCTTCGGCGCATGGTGCCGGGCCCCGACTTCGGCATGGACCGGCTGGGGCGGGAGATCGCCCGTGCGGTGGCGGCGCTTCCCTCGGAGGGCTCGGGCGGCGGCCGCTGAACGACACCGTGGACCGGGTCCGGGCCACGCGCTCCCGTCGGCGAGGCGACCATCCGCATGATGGGCCCCATCGGCCGCAGCGGGTCGTGCGAGGGATCGAGGAGGGCCTGCATCCTCGGTCCGTCCGTCAGGGCGAGCACCATGACCGTCCGGTCGTCATCCGTCAGCTTCGTGCCGCCGTGCCCGGTGGGCGCGGAACCGCTCCGCGACCGTCTGCGCAACCGCTCGCCCCGGCGGGCGAAGCACTCGTGCGCCGGGCCGGCGGCCGTCGGTGATGTCGGGCGTTGCCGGGGGCCGGTCCTTCGCCGGTCCGGCGGTCCTCAGGTCGCCGCGCGGATGATCCCCACGGTGCGCGCCAGGTGCGGCTCCGAGCGGTCGGCGCGGTGCGCCACGGCCAGCTCCACGCGGGCGTCGGCCCCGGACAGCGGCAGATAGGCGACACCGTCGAGTGCCAACGCGGTCACCGGCTCGGGCACGACCGCGACCCCGAGCCCGCCCGCCACGAGCGTGACCAGGGTCGAGGTCTCGCCGACCTCGTGGCGGATGCGCGGCTCGACGCCGGCGTCACGCAGCAGGCCCAGGACGACGTCGTACATCACCGAGCGGCGGTCGGCGGAGTGCACGATCAGGTCGGCGCCGGCCAGGTCCGTGACCCGTAGCCGCTTCCGGCGGGCGAGCGGGTGCTCGACCGGGACGGCGACGACCAGCCGGTCCCGGCGCAGGGTGTGCACGGTCAGGGAGAGGTCGGCCGCCGGCGGCCGCAGCAGCGCGACGTCGATCGCGCCCGCGCGCAGCGCCTCGACCTGGTCGGGCGCGAGCATCTCGCCGCGGAAGGAGAAGTCGACGCCGGGCAGTTGTTCCGTGAGCCGCCGTGAGAGCGCGGGCAGCAGGCTGTACGTCGCCGAGCCCACGCACCCGATCGCGAGGTGCCCCACCGACCCGGACGCGACGAGCCGTGCGTGGTGGGCGGCCTCGTCCACGTCCGTCAGGATCGCGCGCGCCCGCTCGAGGTAGGCCCGGCCCGCCTCGGTGACGTCGACGCGTCGCGTGGTGCGCCGCAGCAGCTCCACGCCGAGCTCGGTCTCCAACTGCCGGATCTGCTGGGACAGCGGCGGCTGCGCCATGTGGAGCCGCTCCGCGGCGCGACCGAAGTGACGCTCCTCGGCCACCGCCACGAAGTACCGGAGATGCCGCAGATCCATATGCCACTCATCTCAATCAGCTTCGATATGCGTACTTCAGAATATCGCGGCCAGGGACTAGCGTCGCTGCCATGAGCGCTTTCCTGTACGCCGCGACCCGGACGCCCTTCGGCCGCTTCAACGGGGCGCTGGCCGGCGTCCGCCCCGACGACCTCGCCGCCGCCGCGATCACCTCGACGCTCGCCCGGGTGCCGGGCCTCGACCCCGCCGCCGTCGACGACGTGGTGTGGGGCAACGCCAACGGCGCCGGCGAGGAGAACCGCAACGTGGGCCGCATGGCCGCGCTGCTCGCCGGCCTCCCGGTGAGCGTGGCCGGCACCACGGTCAACCGCCTGTGCGGATCGAGCCTCGACGCGGCGATGACGGCCAGCCGCACCATCGAGTCCGGCGACGCCGAGGTGGTGCTCACCGGCGGCGTGGAGTCGATGACGCGCGCGCCGTGGGTCCTGCCCAAGCCGGCGAAGCCCTTCCCGGCCGGTGATGTCACCGCCGTCTCCACCACGCTCGGCTGGCGACTGGTCAACCCGCGGATGCCCAAGGAGTGGACCGTCAGCCTCGGCGAGGCCAACGAGCAGCTCCGGGAACGCTTCGGGATCTCCCGCGAACGCCAGGACGCCTTCGCCGCCCGCTCCCACCAACTCGCCCACGCGGCCTGGGAGTCGGGGTTCTACGACGACCTGGTGGTGCCGGTCGACGGCGTCGACCTCACGCGCGACGAGGGCATCCGGCCCGGATCGACACCGGAGGTGCTGGCGGGGCTCAAGCCGGTCTTCCGCACGCCGGAGCAGGGCGGCACGATCACCGCGGGCAACGCCAGCCCGCTCAACGACGGGGCCTCCGCGGTGCTGCTGGGCAGCGAGAAGGCCGCGGCCACGATCGGGGCCGACCCGATCGCCCGTATCGCCGGCCGCGGCGTGATGGCGCTGGAGCCGCAGGCCTTCGGCTACGCCCCGGTCGAGGCCGCCAACCGTGCCCTGGCGCGGGCCGGGATCGGCTGGGACCAGGTCGGCGCGGTCGAACTCAACGAGGCCTTCGCCGTGCAGTCGCTCGCCTGCCTCGACGCGTGGAAGATCGACCCCGCCCTCGTCAACCAGAAGGGCGGCGCCATCGCGATCGGCCACCCGCTCGGCGCCTCGGGCGGCCGCATCCTCGCCACGCTGGCGAAGGTGCTCCGCGAGACCGGGCAGCGCTACGGCGTCGCCGCGATCTGCATCGGGGTCGGCCAGGGCCTGGCCGTCGTCCTGGAGAACTGCGATGCCACGGGGGCGGCCCAGTGAGCCGGACGGAGATCGTCGAGTCCGCCGACGCGGCGGTCGCCGGGATCGAGGACGGCTCCACCGTCCTGGTCGGCGGATTCGGCCTGGCCGGGATGCCGTTCGACCTGATCGACGCGCTCATCCGGCAGGGCGCGAAGGACCTCACCATCGTGTCCAACAACGCCGGCAACGGCGACGTCGGCCTGGCCGCGCTGCTGGCCGCCGGCCGGGTGCGCAAGGTGTTGTGCTCCTTCCCGCGCCAGGCCGACTCCTGGGTCTTCGACGACCTCTACCGCGCGGGGAAGATCGAACTGGAGGTGGTGCCGCAGGGCAACCTCGCCGAGCGGATGCGCGCGGCCGGAGCCGGCATCGGCGCCTTCTACTGCCCGACCGCGGTCGGCACGCCACTGGCCGAGGGCAAGGAGGTGCGGGAGATCGACGGCCGCACGTACCTGCTGGAGTATCCGATCAAGGGTGACTACGCGCTGATCGGCGCGCACACCGCGGACACGCTGGGCAACCTCGTCTACCGCAAGACGGCCCGCAACTTCGGACCCGTCATGGCCACGGCCGCGACGACGACCGTCGTCCAGGTCGAACAGGTAGTCGAGCCCGGGACGCTCGACCCCGAGGCCGTCGTCACCCCGTCCATCTACGTCGACCGGATCGTCCAGGTGGCGGCCCGGCACTACACCGTGCAGGGGGCACGATGACCACCCCGTCCACCGACCACCGGCTCTCGATGGACGAACTGGCCGCCGTGATCGCACGTGACATCCCGGCGGGTGCCTTCGTCAACCTCGGCATCGGGCAGCCCACGAAGATCGCCGACCACCTGCCGGCCGGCTCCGGGGTGGTGCTGCACACCGAGAACGGCATGCTCAACATGGGGCCGAAGGCCGAGGGCGACGCGATCGACCCCGACCTGACCAACGCCGGCAAGGTCCCGGTGACGGAGCTGCCGGGCGCGGCGTACTTCCACCACGCCGACTCCTTCGCCATGATGCGCGGCGGGCACCTCGACGTCTGCGTCCTCGGTGCCTACCAGGTCGCCTTCGACGGCGACCTCGCCAACTGGCACACCGGCAGGCCCGACGACATCCCCGCGGTCGGCGGCGCCATGGACCTCGCCATCGGCGCCAAGGACGTCTACGTGATGATGACCCTCTTCACCCGCGCCGGGGAGCCCAAGCTGGTGCCGCGGTGCAGCTACCCACTGACGGGCGTCGGCTGCGTCAGCCGCGTCTACACCGACCACGGCGTCTTCGACGTCGGCCCCGAGGGCGTACGGATCCGTGAGACGTACGGCGTCAGCGCGGGCGAACTCGCCGAGCGGCTCGGCATCACGCCGGACTAGGGCGCGTATCGAGTCGTGATCAATTTGCGGGATGCGCCTTCGTGGCACGGTCCAGTCCGATAGACCGTCTTGCGTGACGCGAGCGCAACTGACCGACCCGGAGTGGGAGTTAATCGAGCCGTACCTGCCGATCGGCGAGTACGGCCCCTACCCCGAGCGGCTGCGGCAGCAGTTCGAGGGCGTGATCTGGCGCTTCAAGACGGGCGGGCAGTGGCGGGAGATGCCGACGGAGTTCGGTGCCTGGTCGACTGTCCATAACCGCTTCCGGCAGTGGCGTGATGCCGGGGTCTTCGAGGCCCTGCTGGAGGGCCTGATCGCGGAAGCCGCGGAGCGGGGTGAGGTGGACCTGTCCCTGGTCAGCATCGACTCCACCACCGCCCGGGCCCACCACGACGCGGCCGGGATGCACCTCGACGAGGACGTCATCACCGCCTTGGAGAAAGCCGCCGCCGAAAAGGAGAAGGCCAGGTCAAAAGGGGCGGCCTCGAAGAACAAAGCGGGCAGGACACTGAAGACGATCCCGCGCGGGAAGAACGACGACGCATCCGGCGACGGCGGAAACTCCGGCTGAAGGCCGCTCTCCTCGGACGCTCCAGAGGCGGGCAGACCAGCAAGGTCCACCTCGCCGGCGACCGGAAGTGCCGCCCGCTGGCGTTCGTCCTGACTGCGGGCCAGGCAGCGGACAGCCCGCAGTTCATCCCCGTCCTGAAGAAGGTGCGGGTGCGCGGGCCCGCCGGCCGCCCCCGCACCCGGCCGGACGCAGTCGCCGGGGACAAGGCGTACTCGTCCCGCGGAAACCGCGCCCACCTGCGCAAACGCCGTATCAAGGCGGTCATCCCGGAGAAGAGGGATCAGGCCGCCAACCGGAAGAAGAAGGGCTCAAGAGGAGGCCGGCCCGTCAGCCATGACGCCGACCTCTACAAGGAGAGGAACACCGTGGAGCGCCTGATCAACAAGCTCAAGGCGTGGCGAGGCATCGCCACCCGGTACGACAAGACCCCCGACAGCTACCTCGCCGGCCTCCACCTGCGCGCCTCAATGATCTGGATCAGAGATCTCACCCGGACCACCCGGTGATCACAACTCGATACGCGCCCTAGGGGCTGTCCGGCGGATCATGCCGCAGACGCGGGGTCTGGCACGCCCTCTCCCGCTGCCCGAAAGGCGTGGGGGGACCCCCAGCGGCGTTGTCGTCGGTCGCCGACGTCCCCCAGCCTCCGGCCGGGAGGTGCCCCCACCGCGTCGCCCGCCGCGGCAGCGGCTGATCGGCCACGGCTCCTCCGCCGTGCAGCCGGACGCACTAGACCCCGCTCACCTCGGCCGACGAGTCACCCTTGCTTTCCTGCGACCTGATCCGCCGGACAGCCCCTGGAGCTCTGCGCGCGGCCCCGTGACCGCCGACGCTACTTTCGGCACCGCCCACGTACTCCGGCTCCGGCCCGGCCCGAGCGCTCGGGCCCGTCTCGCTTGTCCGGGTCGCGCCGGCGGGCTCAGCCGCCGTCCACCGCCAGTGCGGTGTCCTCCCGCAGCACGTCGGCGACGGTGGTGCGGGCGAGTTCGCTCAGCAAGGCGCGGCGTGCCCGCCGGTCCAGCGCGAGGAGGCTGTGGTGGACACGTCGGCCGGCCGGGCAGTCGGGCTGTGGGGCGTGCACGCCCAGGACCGGGTCCTCGCCGTTGAGCGCCAGCCAGATCATGGCGAGGTCGATCCGCTCGGGGTCGTGTTCGAGCATCCAGCCGCCACGTGGTCCGGGCTGCGAGCGGACCAGCCCGGCCGTCCGCAACCGGCCGAGGATGCGGCGCGCGTGCGCGGCGTTGGTCGCGGGGCTGACGGCGAGGGACTGCGAGTCGCGCCACTCGCCGGGACTCCCGGCCAGCAGGGTGAGCAGGTGCACGCCGACCGCGAACCGGGTGTTCGTGGGCTGTGACATGGGTTCATGGTACGACCTGCGGCGGAAACCGTACCTATTGCTGTTACAGTTACATTCGTAAGCGCCGCGGTTGCGAATTGATGGGCGCTGGAACATCTGACACATACCCAGGGAGATCCCCATGGCGATCATCACCGTCTTCGGCGCGACCGGTTACGCCGGCGGCCACATCACCGACGAGGCCCTGCGCCGTGGCCACGAGGTCATCGCGGTCAACCGCACCGGCTCCGCCGAGGCCCGCCCCGGGGTCACCCCGGTCGCCGGGTCCCTTGACGACGAGGCCCTGGTGCGGGACCTGGCGGCCAAGTCCGACGTACTGGTCGTCGCGGTCCGCGGCAGCGTCGACGGAGAGCCGTTCCTGCTCCCGCTCGTTCCCTCGCTGCTGACGGCGGCGGCCGAGGGCGGTGCCCGGCTCGGCGTGGTCGGCGGCGCGGGCAGCCTGCACACCACCGAGGGCGGCCCGAGGCTCATCGACTCTCCCGATTTCCCGGAGGCCTACAAGGCCGAGGCGGGATCGCACGCGCAGGTCCTGGAGGCACTGCGGACCGCGGACACGGACGCCCACTGGTTCTACGTCAGCCCGGCCGCCGAGTTCGGCGCCTGGGTCCCCGGTGAGCGCACCGGCGTCTTCCGTGTCGGCGGCGATGTGCTGCTCTCCGACGCCGAGGGCAGGTCCTTCATCTCCGGCGCCGACTACGCCATCGCCTTCGTCGACGAGATCGACAGTCCCGCTCACCGCCAGAGCCGCTTCACCGTTGCCTACTGACCCGTCCCGGCCGCCCCGGCGTCGTCGCCGTGCCGGGCCTCGCGCTCGCCCCGCCCGCGACGCCGCCGGGAGCGCGGTCTCGGCCCTGCCCGCCGGGCCGGGCCGCTCGTAGGCCTGCTCCTGACGCCCTCATGCGAGGACGCAGCCGTGCTCGCGCCGCTCCTCGGCGGGGTGCTATCGACCACTCGGTGTCGCCGTGCAGCCGGTTCGGGGGCGCGTCTGGCGTCGCCGGGGACGAGTTCCGTCTACCCGAGTCCAGCGAGTCGGAGGGCGTCACCCGCCTGGTCTGCCTCCCGCACGCGGGCGGTTCCGCCACCTTCTTCGCCGCGCTGCCCGAACTGCTGGGCGACGACCTGGACATGCTCGCCGTCCAGTACCCGGGCCGTCAGGACCGCCGCAACGAACCCTTTCCACCGAGCCTGGACGCCCTGTCCGAGCAGGTGGTGGCAGCGCTGCTGCCCTTTGCCGACCGGCCCCTCGCCGTCTTCGGACACTGCCTCGGCGCGGCACTCGGCTACGAGGTGGCCCGCGGCCTCCAACGGGCCGGCCGCCGGTCGCCCTGTTCGCCTCCGGCCGCCGGGCCCCCTCCCGGCACCGGCCCGAACAGGCCCACCTCCTCGACGACGAGGCACTGCTGCGCGAGGTGCGCGCGCTGAGCGGTACCGACCCCCGGGTCTTCGCCGACGAGGAAATCGTGCGGATGGTGCTGCCGGCCATCCGCGCCGACTACCGCATCGTGGAGAACCACCGCTCGGCCCCGGGTCCCCTTCTCGACTGCCCGATCACCGTCCTCACCGGCGACGCCGACCCGAAGGTCACCGCGGACGAGGCCCGGGCCTGGCAGCACCACACCACGTCCGCCTTCGACGTGGTCACCTTCCCGGGCGGCCGCTTCTCCCTCACCGCGCACGCGGCCGACGTGGCCACGACGATCACCACCGCCCTGACCGCCGGCCGGTCTCTGCCCAGCCCGCCCTGACGGCTCCGCGGATCGCCCTCTCGCAGGCGGGCGCGGTGAAAATGCTTGTCGTTGTGCAAGCAGCCGCTGACGGGGTACCTGCGTGCCACGGCCCGCAGTCAGCGGGCGTCCGGCGAGTGCCGGTGCGCGGAATGGGGCGATCGAGGTGACAGTGGCCGAGGTACGGAATCCCCGGGCCGTTCCAGGCTTCGCCAGGGTTCTGGGGGGCCGTTACCGGCTGGACGCGCTGATCGGCTCGGGCGGATCCGCGAACGTCCACCGCGGACTGGACCTCCGGCTGCGCCGGGCGGTGGCGGTGAAGGTCTTCCGCGCCGGTACCGGCTTCGACACCGAGGAGGACTTCCGCAGCGAGGCGGTGATCCTGGCCCGGCTGCAGCATCCAGGACTGGTGACCGCCTACGACGCCGGATCCCAGGACGGCGAGCCCTTCCTCGTCATGCAGCTGATCGACGGCCCCACCCTGAAAACCCGAATAGCCGAGGGCCCCGTCCCGTGGGAGACCACCGCCACGCTCGGGGCACAGCTGGCCGATGCGCTGGCGCACGCCCACGAGAAGGAGATCGTCCACCGGGACGTCAAACCGTCCAACATCATCCTCGACGCCTCGGGCCGGCCCCACCTGACGGACTTCGGGATCTCCCGCCTGCTGGACGCGACCACCCGCACCGCCACCGCCACCCTGATCGGCACGGCGGCCTATCTGTCCCCCGAACAGGTGCTGGGGCACCACGTCGGCCGTCCCGCCGATGTCTTCGCTCTCGGCCTCGTCCTCCTCGAATGCCTCACCGGCCGTCTCGAATACGACGGCGGCCCCCTGGAGTCCGCGATAGCGCGCCTGCACCGCCGTCCGGTGCTGCCCGACTTCCTGCCCGAGGCCTTCGCCGCCCTGCTGCGCGACATGACCGCTCTGGACCAAGCGACCCGGCCCACGGCACGTGAATGCGCCCAGGCCCTCACCCGTCTCGCCGCTTCGGGCGCGACTCCTGCCGCATCCGCTCCGCGGCCCGCGCCCGGCGCCGTGCCGCGGACAGCCGTGGATCACACCGACCGCACACACCGCAGCCTGTCACCCGCCGCGGACGCATGTCTCACCCCGAGCGTCCCGGAAGGCCCGCCGCGGCTGTCCTCCCGGCCCCTGTCCGCCCGCGGCCGCCTGCGCGTACGAGGGTCGGCGGCCGCCCTGGCCGCCCTCGCCGCCGTCGGCCTCGTCGTCGGCGACGGATTCTCGCAGCGCGACGCCTCCAGTGAAGCGGCCCCGTCGGTCACCGATCCCGCCACCCCGTCCGCGTCCCACGACAGCGCCGCCCACCACGACGGCGCGACGCGGCCCAGCAGCCCTTCCCCCGCCGCCCGCCCGGCGGACGACTCCGCCCGGATCCCCGGCACGCGCCCACCCTCCGACTCCGCCGGGCCCACCACCCGTGCAGCCGCCCCTCCTCCTCACGCCGTCGAACAGACCGCGGCCGACACGGTCGGCAAGGGCAAGGGGGCCGGACACGGTGAACCACCGGGTCAGACACGGAAGAACCACCATGGCAGGAAGGCGGCGCATGCCAAGTGAGGGAGTCTCCCGTACCGCCCGCAGGCCGTCGTGTCCGAGAGGGAACCGATCCGGGCCGCGGGGATCGACGAGGCCCAGGATCAGCCGCCGCCACCCGGCCGACTCCACGTCGCGTCCCGCCTGGCGGAACCGGACGATGCCGACGCAACAGGCCCCCTAGACTCGGCCCTCGCCCGCGGCCCGATGGCCGAGCGGGTGTCGTCAGCGGGAAAGGGACCAGTACGGTGAGTGCAGCGGCACAGAGCGACGCTCCGATCTACGAACGGCTCATACGCGAACGGGGTGATGTGGCCGCCGACGCGCGCAGGACGGCAGAGGCGACCTGGCGGGAGGTCAGCCGGGCCATGGACTTCCGCCTCCCGTACACGAGCGCCACGCACGACGTCAGGCCCCGTTGACCGTCCACACCTGTCAGGCCGCGGCGGGCGGCAGGGGCGGGAGACGGGTGTCGTAGAGCCAGGTGCGCAGCAGTGGTTCCGCTGTCGCGGGCATGGCGCGTCCGGCGTGGGCGATGAAGGTCGCGGTGTCCGCGCTGCCACCGCGGTGGGCGTGGTGCCAGCCGCGCAGCATCGAGAAGAACCGCTCGTCGCCCGCTGTCAGGCGCAGCGCGTGCAGGGTGCACGCGCCGCGGTCGTAGACGCGGTCGTCGAACATGCGGTCCGGTCCGGGGTCGGCGATCCGCAGGCCGTCGTGTCGCCTGGCCATGGCGTGCCAGGCCGCCCTCGCGAGGGCGTCGGCGGAGTCCTCGCCGATGTGCTCCGACCACAGCCACTCCCCGTAGGTGGCGAAGCCCTCGTTGAGCCAGATGTCCCGCCAGTCCCGCAGACTCACGCTGTTCCCGAACCACTGGTGGACGAGTTCGTGGGCGACGAGCGTCTCCCACGTCCGGCCGCCGTCGACGTGGTTGCGGCCGAAGACGGACGCCGTCTGGTTCTCCACGGGCTCGTCCAGATCGGCGTCCACCACGACCGCGCCGTACGTCTCGAAGGGATACGGGCCGAACCAGCCGGTGAAGGTCTCCATCATCTCGGGCTGACGGGCCAGGTCGTACCCGGCCCGCCCGGCGATGCGGGCCGGGTACGCGTCGCGGCCGGTGATACGGCGGCCGGTCGCGGTGTCACGCGCCCGCCAGGACCGGTGGGCGAAGCGGCCGGTGTACAGCGCGGCGAGATAGGGGGCCATGGGACCGGGGTGGTGGTACGTCCAGCACTCGGTCGGACCCGTGCCGGCCCGCTCCACGAGCGTGCCGTTGGCGATCACCTGGTGGCCGCGTGGCACGGTCACCCGGAAGGTGAACTCGGCCTTGTCGTCCGGCCGGTCGTTGCACGGGAACCAGGACGCGGCGCCAAGCGGCTGCGCGGCCACCAGGGTGCCGTCGTGCGGGTCGCCGGTGCGGTCCCAGCCGATGAGGCCGAACGGGGTGCGCACCGGGCCCGGCCGGCCGCCGTAGCCGACCTCCAGGGCGAACGGCGTGCCCGCCCTGATCGGCCGCGGAGTGGGCAGGACCAGCTTGCGCCCCTCGCGGTACGGCCGCGTGGGAGCCCCGTCGACCAGGGCGTCGTGCACGTTCAGCCCCGCGAGGTCGAGGTGGACCCGCCGCAGCGTCCGCTCGGCCACCGCGCGGACGTGCGCCCGGCCGTCCAGCGTGGCGGCGGCCGGGTCGTACGTCAGGCGCAGGTCGTAGGCGAGCGTGCGGTGGTCGTGGGTGCCGTGGCTCGCGAAGTAACGCTCGGCACCGCGCGGCAGGCTGTCCGTGGCGGTCACCGCCAGGGGGACGAGCGCCGCGCCGCGGAGCAGCGCACGACGGCTGCACCACGTCATGCCGCTTCCCCTTCCTCGCCGAGGCGGTCCTTGACGCCGGTCGCGGGGACACCGGCGATGGGGTTGCCCGCCCAGCGCGTACCGTCGGGCACCGTCTCACCGCGCATCACGAGGGAGGCCGCGCCGACGGACGCGCCGGCACCGATCGTGGTGCCGGGCAGGGCGATGCTGTGCGGGCCGAGCGAGGCCCCGGCGCCCAGGCGCACGGCGTCCATCCGCATGATCCGGTCGTGGAACAGATGGGTCTGCAGGACACAGCCGCGGTTGACGCTGACCCCGTCACCGAGGCTGACCAGATCGGTCTCCGGCAGCCAGTACGTCTCGCACCACACCCCGCGGCCGACGCGCGCGCCCAACGTGCGCAGCCACCAGTTCAGTGCGGGCGTGCCGAGGTGCGCACCCGCGCCCCAGGGCACGGCCAGCGTCTCCACGAACGTGTCGAACAATTCGTTGCGCCACACGAACGACGACCACAGCGGCCGCTCGACCGGCCGGAAACGCCCCACGAGCAGCCACTTGGCGCCGGTCGTCACGAGGCAGGCCACGACCGCCCCGGCAAGGAGCAGGGGAGCGCCGACCAGGGCGGCCGGCACAAGCCCGCCGCGGTCCAGGGCTTCCTGCCCACCGAGGAACAGGCACTCCGCCAGGAGCGTGCTCAGGATCATCGGCAGCAGCCGACACAGCTCCACGGCCGCGCGGGCCGCCACCAGCCGCCGGGGCGGGGCGAACGTCCGCGCCGGGTCGGTGCTGTCGGGTACGCGCGGCAGCGGCATCACCGGCCGGCCGATCCAGGACATGCCCGGCCCGCCGCCGGCCGGCGCGTCGGACAGCACCCCCACCAGGGCCCGGTCGGGGACGTCGTGGCCGGGCGCGACGATGCCGGAGTTCCCCACGAACGCCCGCGCCCCGATGCGCACGCTTCCCAACCGAAGCCATCCGTCGCGCAGTTCGAACGGCGCGACGAGTGTGTCGTCGGCCAGGAAGGCCCCGTCGTCCACGCGCAGCAGGGACGGCAGCGGCAGCACGGTGGAGACCTCGGTGCCGCGGCCGACGCGCGCGCCGAGCAGCCGCAGCCAGTACGGCGTGGCCAGACTCGCGTAGAGGGGGAACAGGCTGCCGCGGGCACCGTCGAGCAGCCGGGTCACCAGCCACGCCCGCCAGGCCACGCCCCCGTCCGCACGATGCACGCCGGGCCTGATCGAGCGGCTCAGCAGACGCACGGTGACCGCGGTGACCAGCATCCCGCACACCGTGGTCAGGACCGTGAACAGCGGCGCGGCGGCCAGCAGATGCCCGGCCGCGTCCGGCAGCGTCGGCGTGTCACGGACCAGCAGCCAGGCGACGAACAGCGCCGGGGCCGCCGCGACCAGCGACAGAAGCGGCAGCAGGCCGAGGGAGAGTGCGTAGGCCGCATGCCAGGAGCGCGAGCGGCCCGCGGGCCGCTCGGGCCGGCCGGCGCCCGCGAGGCGCTGCGCGGGCCCGGCCGGCCGGGCCGGGGAACCGGTCCAGACCTGGCCGTCGGGGATCCGGCCGTCGAGGCAGCCGCCCGCGGCGAGTTCCGCGCCGCGTCCCACCACGGCGCCCGGCAGCAGTGTGCTGCGGTGGCCCACCCGGGCGCCCGCGCCGACGGTGACGGTGCCGATGTGCAGCGTGTCGCCGTCCAGCCACCACCCCGCGATGTCCGCCCCGGGCTCGACGCTGCATCCGTCGCCCAGGTCGGCCAGGCCCGTCACCGGGGGCGCGGCGTGCAGCTGTACCTCGCGTCCGGTACGGCAACCGAGGATCCGGGCGTACCGGACGGCCCACGGGGTGCCGAGCAAGGCGGGCACACCGAACGCGGCCACCGCCCGTTCCGCGGTCCACAGCCGCAGGTGGACCCGCCCGCCGCGCGGATGCTCTCCGGGGGTGATCGAGCCGGCCAGCGCCCGGGCGAGACCCGCGCCGATCAGGCACCGCAGCGGCGCGCTGAACAGCATCGCCCAGCCCACCAGGACCAGCCACCACGGCGTGTGCGGGGCCCAGCGGTGCGGGGCGACCCAGCCGAGCACGTTGTCCGCCCCCGCCAGGCCGACCAGGCCGCGCAGCGCCGTGATCCCGTAACCGGCCTGGGTGACGACGAACTGGACGACAGCGGTCCGCCGGGGTACCGGCCGGACGGGGCGTACCTCCCGCACGGACCCGGCGAGCGAGTCGAGATGGTCGGCCATGCTCCGCAGCACCGGGTGCCGGTAGAGGTCGGCGACGGACAGACCCGGATGGTCCTCACGCAGCAGCGAGGCCATTCGGGCGGCGGTCAGGCTGCTCCCGCCGAGCTCCACGAAATGGCTGTCGGGGCCGGGGCGCAGGCCCAGCAGCTGCTCCCAGACGTCCGCCAGCCGTGCGGCCGTGCCGTGCAGCAGGTGCGCGGTGTCACCACGGTCGGCGTCGGCCAGGGCCACCGGCCAGGGCAGCGCATCGCGGTCGACCTTGCCGGACGCACGCGTGGGCAGGTCCGGCACCTCGGCCAGGACCGGTACGAGAGGTGCGGGCAGCCGGTCGGCCAGCAGCGCCCTGGCCTTGGCGGCCTCGAAGGCGGAGCCGCCGTCGGGGGCCCGCCGGGGGAGGACGTAGCCGACCAGCACCTGGGCACCGGCCGCCGTCGACCGGACGGCCGCGGCCGCCCCGCGCACGCCGGGCAGGGCGAGGAGGGCCGCGTCGATCTCGCCGAGTTCGACACGGCGGCCGCCGAGCTTGATCTGGTCGTCGATGCGCCCGAGGAAGACCAGTCCCTCGGCGTCGGCGCGCACCAGGTCGCCGGAGCGGTAGGCGCGTGGCGCGTCCAGCGCCGGGCAGGCCCGGAAACGTTCCGCGTCCTTGACGGGGTCGAGGTAGCGCGCGGTTCCGGCGCCGGCGATGACCAGTTCGCCCTGCTCGCCGTGGGCCACCGGTTGCCCGGTCTCGTCCACCACCGCCAACTCCCAGCCGGCCAACGGCAGTCCGATGCGTACGGGCTGTCCGGGGACCAGCGGGGCGGCACAGGCGACGACGGTGGTCTCCGTGGGACCGTAGGTGTTCCACATCTCCCGTCCGGGGCCGGCGAACCGTTCGACCAGGCCGGGAGGGCACGCCTCGCCGCCGAGGATCAGCAACCGCACCTGGGCCAGGGCCTCCTGGGGCCACATGGCCAGCAGGGTGGGGACGGTGGAGACGACGGTGATCCCACGCCTCGCCAGCCAGGGACCCAGCTCGTGACCGGCCCTGACGAGGGCGCGTTCGGCCGGCACCAGGCAGGCACCGGACCGCCATGCCAGCCACATCTCCTCGCAGGAGGCGTCGAAGGCGACGGACAGTCCCGCCAGCACCCGGTCGCCGGGGCCGAGCGGACGGTCCCGCAGGAACAACGCGGCCTCCGCGTCCACGAAGGCGGCGGCGGAACGGTGGGTGACGGCCACGCCCTTGGGCGCGCCGGTCGAGCCGGACGTGAAGATGATCCACGCGTCGTCGCCGGGAGCGGGTACCGTACCGGCCACCGCACCGGACGGCGGCACGAGGCCGGCGGGTGACGGGTGCGGCCCCATGACATGGCAGACGCCGGCCTCGCGGAACACCGTGGCGGCGCGCTCCTCGGGATCGTCGGCGTCGACCGGCACGTAGGCCGCGCCGCAGCACAGTACGGCGAGGATCGACAGGTACAGTTCGGCGCCGCCCGACGGCACCCGGATGCCGACCCGGTCGCCGGGGCCGATGCCCTGGTCGGTGAGGTGCCGGCCGCGGCGATGGACCTCGGCGCACAGGTCGAGGTACGACAGCACCTCGGCGCCGGTGTCCAGGGCCGGTGCGTCCGGGTGCCGGGCGGCCGTGGCCCGCAGGACGTCGACGAGGGTTCGGGGTGACGCGGCCGGGGAGGAGCGGAAGAGGGCCCGATCACCAGGGGGTTCCGGGGACGGCGCCGGGGTATCGAGTGCGGTCGATGTCAAGGTCGTGCCTCTTGCTTCCTGTACAGCGGGCTGCAAGCCCATTACAGGCTGTCAGAGGGCTGTGCGCGGCGCGGCGTTCGCCAACTCCGGGCAATTGATTGCGTGCTTTTTCATGGGCTGAAAATGACGAGTCGCAGACCCTGACGAGCCGATTTCGATTTCGGAAAGAAATGGGCGAGAAAATGGTTCATTGCGCGGCGCGAGCCGGTGTTCGACAAAAGAGCGCGTCCGTGATGCGTCACGGTGTCGCAACGAGACGGTGCGCGGCCGACCGGACCCTGGTCCGTGCGGGTTAACGTGCCGCAGTGACCACACAATCGAACACACCTGACCCGAAGGTCAGTCGCCAGGTGCAGCAGCAGGCCGGGATCACCGCGAGCGGTCCCGGCGGCGGCACCCTCTTCACCGAACCGGTGCTGGTCGTGAACCAGAAGGCGAAACTCATAGAACTGACCAACGAGTACAAGGTCATGGACCAGCACGGCAACCAGCTCGGCTCCGTGGTCGAGGTCGGGCAGAGCGCACTGCGCAAGGTCGTGCGCTTCATCAGCGACTGGGACCAGTACTTCACCCACCGGCTGGAGATCCGCGACGCTCAGGGGCAGCCGGTCCTGCACCTGACCCGCCCCGCGAAGATATTCAAGTCGCGGGTGATCGTGGCCCGTCCGGACGGCGAGGTACTGGGCGAGCTGGTCCAGCAGAACGTCTTCGGAAAAATCGACTTCGCCATCAACGCCGGTGGTCAGCAGATCGGCGCCATCAAGGGAGAGAACTGGCGCGCCTGGAACTTCGCCGTCGTCGACCAGGCGGGGACCGAGGTGGCCCGGATCACCAAGACCTGGGAAGGCCTCGCCAAGACCATGTTCACCACGGCGGACAACTACGTCCTCCAGATCCACCAGCAACTCCCCGATCCCCTGCGGAGCCTGGTCGTCGCCACGGCGCTGACGGTCGACACGGCCCTGAAGCAGGACGCCCGCGGACTGGGCTGACACCGGGCCGCGCCCGGCGCGGCGCGGACTCCCACACGTCGGGGCGGCAGAGCCTGTCCCGACCGTGAAGGCTCCCCCCGGCGAGGAGCGCGGCCGGGACGACGGCCGGGCCGGCCCTCGCACGGGACGTCGTACGCGACCACGGCGGGCACCTGGACCCCACCGCCGCCGGGGCGCCCGAAGACGGCACAGGCCGGTTGCGCCGGCTTTGATATCGTCACGGTGTCGGACCGCCCAGCGCCGTCGCGGTCCGCGGAACCGTGGCATTCCCAGCCGGTAACACGGGCCTACGAGCCGTCAGCCCGGCCCCAGTCGCCAGGACCACGCGCGTCCGAGGCGGGGCATGCTCTCTCATCCAGAGGCAGACCGTCATGCGCACCTCCCGGGCCGGCTCCCGTCCTGCCACCGTCCCCCTCGCCGCCGCCTTCCTGGCCGTGGCCCTCCTCATGGCCGGCTGCTCCAGCACTCCGACCACCGACGCGGGCACAACTTCGCAAACCCCCACGGCGAACGCCTCCGCACCGCCCGTCCACGCCGGAGTCGACTACCAGCTCGGTGGCGCCTACACCCCGCCGAAGGGCGTCTCCGTGGTCTCCCGCGACCACACGGCGTCGCCCGCCGCGGGCCTGTACAACATCTGCTACGTCAACGCGTTCCAGGCGCAGCCCGACGCGCAGAAGGAGTGGGACGCCGACCTCCTGTTGCGGGACGGCTCCGGGAAGGTCGTCATGGACGAGGACTGGGGCGAGGCGATGCTCGACATCGGCACCCCGGGCAAGCGCGCGCGGATCGCGCAGAAGGTGGACGGCTGGATCGACGAGTGCGCCGACAAGGGATTCGACGCCGTCGAGCCGGACAACTACGACAGCTACACCCGCGCCCCGCACGGCCTGCTGACCGCAGCCGATGCCGAGGCGTTCCAGACCCTGCTCGCCCGCCACGCACACGCCCGGCACCTCGCCGTCGCCCAGAAGAACACCCTCGAACTCGCCAAGGACCGCAAACGGGTCGGCCTCGACTTCGCGGTGGTGGAGGAATGCGGGCAGTACGACGAATGCGGTTCCTACGTCGACGCGTTCGGCGACCACGTCATCGTCGTCGAGTACACGGAGAAGGGCATGAGGAAGGCCTGCGCGGGCTGGGGCGACCGGATCAGCGTCGTCCGGCGTGACCTCGACGTCACCCCGGCCGGACACGACGGCTACCTGCGCGAGACCTGCGACAGCTACTGACGGCGTCCCGAGCCGGGAGGCTCAACCGGTCGGCGGCTGGATGTAGTCCTCCAGGCGCGCGACGGCGAAGCCCTGCTCATGGATGCGCCGGAGCAGGTTGGCGAACATCCGCGTCATCGTCGTGCCCTTGAGTTCGGACGGTCCCCGGAAGTGGGCCAGGATGATGTCCCCGGGGCGCAGCTTCTTGTCCGCTGACTGGTACTGCATGTTGCGGATCTGCATGGACTCCCGCCACCACACGATCGCGCGGGGCCCGCACTCCCCGACCGCGACCTTGGTGTCGGTGTTGTACGCGCCGTAGGGCGGGCGGAAGAGAAGGGGCGCGGTGCCGTACTCCTGCGTGAGGATCTTCTGGTCACCGCACACCTCTTCCTTCTGGCGGGCCAGGGGGAGGGTGCTCATGACGGGGTGGTGCAGGGTGTGGTTCTGGATGTGGTCGCCCAGTGCCTGCAGCGGTTTGAAGTAGGCGTAGTCGGACTTGACGGCGTCGTTCATCAGGAACATCGTGATCGGGACCCGCAGGTCCCGCATCATCCGGATGAACCGGGGGTCCTTCTCCTGCCCGTCGTCCACCGTGATGAAGACGACCTTCTGCGCGGTCGGTATGTGGGTGAAGACCGGGACGGTTCCGGTGGCCGCGAGCCTCACCGGCTTGTCGACCGGCGGTCGCGGGGCTGCGGGCAGCGGCGCCAGGCCCCAGCTGCGCCAGGCCGCCGCGGTGTCGGCACGGCCGGGCGCGGTGCTGGTGGTGCCGTGCGATGCGGTGGGCCGGGAGGCGGCGCCGGCGTGGCCCTTCCTACCGCCCGCGTCGCAACCGCCGACCACCAGGGCCACTGCGACCGTCCCCGTCACCGACCGGTACAACCTGCCCCGGCTCCCGCGCTGCTTCACCGTGTCCGTCCCTCACCTGGCATCGATCCTCCACTCGCCGAAAGGTAACCCGGCGACACTAAAAAGGGATCAAGGGTGAGGTGTGATTACGCCAGTCGCTGCGGTGCCGGGTCCGCCTGGTGCGCAGGGGCAGGGCGGCGTACCACCAGGTTCTCGACCTGGAAGGACAGCTCGGTGGTCGTGGGGTCGGGACGCGGGTGGTAACGACCCGCGCACACGGAGAGGTTGACGATCAGGTAGGCGTGCCAGCCGGCCCCGACGCCCCTGCCGTCGGCGAACACCTGTGCGCCGTTGAGTGTCCACACGACGTTGCGGCGGCCGAAGGTCACGCCCAGCGCGACGGTACTGCCGGGCCGTACCCCGGGATGGGTGACGTAGCTGTGTCCCTGGCGTACGTGGTTGCTGAGTTCCAGCAGGTCGGGGTTGTCGGGGTGGTACTCGAAGACGTCGACCTCGTTGCCGCCGTCCCGCCATGTCCAGATGGCGGGCCAGGCTCCCACGCCGGTGGGCAGGCGCACGTCCGCCCGGAGCTGGTCCCCGGTGCGGACCGCGAAGCCTTCGGCGCTTCCCTCGGTGGTGAGCAGCCCGGTGTTCCACCAGCCGTCCGCCCTGGGGGTGGCCCGGAAGGTACCGCTGCGGGAGTAGGCGGGATCGGCGGTGAGGTAGTCCAGCTTGTCGTCGTCCGGGTTGGTGGGGCCACCGTCGGGATAGGCCCAGGAGTGCCCGGCGATCCACTGGCGTTCGGAGGTGAAATCTGCGCTGAAGACGACATCGCTCACGTGCGTGCTCCCTCGGCGGCCGGGGACGGCGGCGACATGCCCGATTGCTTTCCGGGGCTGCCGTCGCCCATGCGGCGGCGACGGGAACGGAAGCGCCTGTCGAGCGTGTGGGTGACGCACACGCCGCGCCCGGTCGAACGCCCGTCCGGCGAGTCAACGGCCCACTCGAACAGCCGGTGTGTCACGCGAGGTTCACCGGCACGGTGCATCAGGGGTAGGTGTCATGGGCATGTATTCGGGCGTTTGATCCCTCCCCCACGAGGAGCGAACGCGTGCTGAACGCACCCACCACGTCACCCACCCCCACCCCCACGGCCCCCGGCGGTCTGCCGCTGATCGGGCACGGGCTCCGGCTCGTCCGCGACCCGCTGCCGTTCATCACCTCGCTGCGCGCACACGGCAGTGTGGTGCGCATCCGCATCGGTCCCACCCCCGC
Organism: Streptomyces sp. NPDC020958; assembly: GCF_055562175.1. Lineage (NCBI taxonomy): Bacteria > Bacillati > Actinomycetota > Actinomycetes > Kitasatosporales > Streptomycetaceae > Streptomyces > Streptomyces sp. NPDC020958. Next base: position 1,212,001 of record NZ_JBVHFU010000001.1, read on the forward strand.
CTACGTGATCACGGACCCCGCACTGACCCGCCAGGTCCTGGTGACCGACGCCGCCCACTTCCCCAAGGGCGGCAGGTACTACGACGCGCTGCGGGTCTTCCTCGGTGACGGAGTCGCAACCGTCACCGACGGCGACACGCATCTGCGCAACCGCCGTCTGATGCAGCCCATGTTCAGCAAGGCGCACATCGCCGAGCGCGGCAACGCCATGATCGACCAGGTGCGGACCACGGTCGGCGCCTGGCCCGCGGCCGAGCCGCGCGACATGTTCGCGGGCATGAACGAGATCACGCTGGCCACCTTCCTCGTCGCCGTGTTCGGCGCGGACCTGCCCGGGGGCCTGGAGGGCGAGTTCACCGCCCTCATGCCCGAGATCATGAAGGGAACGATCCGGCAGGTCGTCCTTCCGCCCTGGATCACGCGGCTGCCGCTGCCGGGCAACCGCGCGCACGCCGACCGTGTCGCCCGTCTGCGCAGCCTCATCGACCGGGCCATCGACCATCACGCCGACGTCACCGCACCGGGATCCGCCGCGGCGGCCGGTGCGTCCGGCGCCGAGGCATGCCCGCACGCGTCCCAAGCGGTGGGCCGACAACAGGCGGGCCTGTTCGAGACCTTGCTCGGCGCCGAGGAGCAACTCGGCCGCCGGCAGCTCCAGGACGAGGCCATCACCCTTCTGGCAGGAGCGATCGAGACCACCGGCACCACCCTCGCCTGGGCGCTGTACGAGATCGCCGAGAATCCCGCCGTCGAGCGACGTCTTCGTGAGGAACTGGCCTCGGTGTGCGAGGACCGGCCGCTGCGCTACGACGACCTCGACCGGCTCCCGTACGCGCGCAGGGTTCTGCAGGAGGCCATCAGGAAGTACGGACCGTCCTGGATGGTGACGCGGACTGCCGCCCGCGACACCGTCCTCGGCGGACACCTCATACCCGCAGGGGCGGACGTCGTGTGGAGCCCCTATCTGCACCAGCACGACTCCTCCTACTTCCCCGACCCGGACACCTTCGACCCGGACCGCTGGGAGGCGGACCGCGCCGCGACATCCCGAGGCCCCTTTCTCGCCTTCGGCGACGGCCGCCGCAAGTGCATCGGAGAGAACTTCGCCTGGGTAGAGCTCCACATCATCCTCGCGACCGTCCTCCAGGTCTGGCCCCGGTTGAAGCTGACCTCCCGTCCACCGCGCCCCCAGGCCGTCATCACCGTCAAGCCCGACGCCCTGGCCATGGAATTCCATCCGGACCCGGCCGACTGAGGCGTCGGGCGAGCGGCTGACGTCTACAGGACGGTCGACGGCAGTGCCCCGTGGTGAACAGGCGCTCCTCTCCCGTGCGGACACCCGGCTCAGGGCCGAGTTCCGCACGCCGGAACCGGCTTCGCAGGGTGGGTGCTTGCTGTGTCGGTCAGTCCTCGTCGGGCCGCCACAGCCAGCGCAGCGCGTCCGGCAGCAGGACGCCACCGTGGTTGGGACTGTGTCCGCCGTCTCCCAGGACCAGGCGGAAGTCGTAGCCCGCTTCGGCGAGCGCCGCGGCCACGCGCAGGTTTTCGGCGAGCCAGTTCCCCTGCGGCTCGTTCCAGCGGAGGTCGCGGTGGCCGGCTTGCAGGAAGATGCGCAACGGCCTCCGGGGGACGCGGGCGATGAGGTCCGGGTAGGGGTTGCCGCCCGGCATCTGCGCGAAGCTGGACAGATATCCGATGACGCGGCGGAACGTGTCCGGACGCAGCCACGCGGCGGTGAAGGCACAGTTGCCGCCGCTGCTCCCGCCGCAGATGCCCCACCTGTTCGGTGACGGCGCGATGCTGTAGCGCTCCGCGACCCGCGGGATGATCTCGGTACGGAGGAAGGTGGCGTACCGGTCGTCGAACGCGTCGTACTCGTGGTTGCGGTTCTTGGGGTTCTCCGCGTCGGGGAAGACGCCAGGATCGACGAACACGCCGATGGTGACGGGGATGTCGCCGCGGTGAACGAGGTTGTCCAGGACGATCGCGCCGCGTACCTCCCCCGCCGGGTCCAGGTACCACCAGCCGTCCTGGAACACCATCAAGGACGCCGGTTCCGCCGGATCGTACCGTGCGGGCACGTGGACCCAGAACTTCCGGAAGGTACCGGGGTAGACCTCGCTGTCTCGCCACTCGAACGCGACCGTCTCGCCTGCGGGCACGCCCGGCCGCAGTGCGGAATCGGGTCCGTGGACATAGCGCACGTCCGACTGGTCCCTCGGGAGTGGCTGATAGGGCATCTCGACGGTCACGGGGAGCCACCTTAGGGCAACCACCGTTCTCGACCACAAGGAAATTCCACGTCGCCGCCGGTTGTCAGTGCCGGGTGGGAGACTTCCCGGCATGATCGAACCGAACCCGAAAGCGGACCTTCTCCGGTACCTGCAAGAGGCGCGTGACGCCCTGTTGTGGAAGCTCGACGGGCTCTCGGAGTACGACATCCGCCGCCCGCTGACGCCCACGGGCACGAATCTGCTGGGGCTGGTCAAGCATGTCGCCGGCGTGGAACTGGCCTACTTCGGCGATACATTCGGACGGCCGTTCTTCGAAGAGGCGCCACCGCCCTGGTGGTATACCGAAGAACCTGAGAACAACGCGGACATGTGGGCCACCGCGGACGAGTCCCGGGAGCAGATCGTCGGGTTGTACCGGCAGGCGTGGGCGCACTCCGACCGCACGATCGCGGCGCTGGCGCTCGACGCGGCAGGTCACGTCCCGTGGTGGCCGGAGGCACGACAAGAGGTGACACTGCACCACATCCTCGTGCGCGTGATCTCCGACACCCAGCGGCATGCCGGCCACGCCGACATCGTGCGGGAGCTCATCGACGGATCCGCCGGATACCTGCAAGGCAAGGAGAACCTGCCGCCGGAGGGGCAGGAGTGGTGGGAGAACCACCGGAACCGACTGGAGCGCGTGGCCCGGGAAGCCGACGCCTGACGCACCCAGCAGCTCCCGGCTGTCTTCGGCGTCGCCGCGCGGCGTACACCTGCGTGCCGACGGCGGCCAGAGCCTGCCTGCCCCTCGTCTTCCGCGGTACCGGGACCCGCTCAGCAGCCCCCTCGGGACCGCGGAAAACTCGTCGGCGAAGAGCGGCTCAGCTCACAGGGCGGTGAGCGTCCACAGCAGGTTGGCGCTGGAGCCGTACGTCCACTGTTTGGTGACCGAGCCGGAGGACACGTTGCCGCCACCGTCCAGGACGAGGCCTGTCGTCCGGTTGGCTATGGAGTAGCGGCCGTCACCTCGGTGGGTGATCAGCCACTGCTGGTTGGTGCCGCCGTTCCAGGCGGCCTGCCGGGCGGCGGAGCCGTCGGAGGTGGCGCCCCAGCCGTCGGCGACCATGCCGTTGGTGCGGTTGACCAGTTTGTAGTAGCCGCCGCCGACCTCGACCGCCTGCCACTGCAGGTTGGTGCTGCCGTCCCAGGTCCACTGTTTGAGGTTCGATCCGGAGTCGACGTCACCGCCGCCGTCCAGGGCCAGGCCGTCGGTGACGTTGACGACCTTGAAGTACGCGGCCGGGTCGAACTGCACCTTCAGCGAGGTGACCTTGTCGTTGTTGCCGGTGTTCCTCAGGTCGGAGGTGTCTGCGGTGAAGGTCCAGGCGGTCCCGGTGAAGCTGTCGCCCGAGTAACCGATGACCCGGTAACCCGGCGCGAGCCGCAGCGAGGACAGGGTGCGCGGGCCGAGGCCGGCCAGCGTCAGATCGTCCGCCGTGTGGTCGCCGAGTGCGAGGACGGTACCGGTGCCCGAGTAGCCGACGTCCTTGAACGCCACGGCCCCGGCCGGCGGGCGCAGGCTGGGGATCTCGCCCCGGAAGCTGAACTTCAGCACATAGGCCTGGGCGGTGAAGGGCGCCGACGACGGCAGGGCGACGGTGAGGCCGGTCGCGTCCTGCGTCGGAGCCGCGAGGCTGCGGTAGGAGCCCGCGGTCGAGTCGAGCAGCTGCACCGACTGGAGCGAGGAGACGTCGATCCGGGCGGAGTTGAGGGTCTTGATCGTCAATGAGCCGCCCGGCCAGCCCAGCACGGTGGCGTACAGGACCTTGTTGGCCTTGTCGCGGGTGAAGCGGATGTCCTGTGCCGTACCGGCCGTGGGGCTGGTGAAGGATCCGCCGCCCATTTTCGTGGGGCCCTCGCCGTACGCCGTCCAGGCGCGCGTCTCGTAGACCGACTCGCCGAAGCGCTTCAGGTAGTCGCCGATGGCGAGCAGGACGTCGCGCTGTCCCTGGGGGATGGTGCCGTCGGCCATCGGTGCGATGTTCAGCAGCATGTTGCCGTTCTTGCTGACCCGGTCGATCAGGGCGTGCAGCATCTGCTCGGTCGAGTAGTAGCCGATGCCCTGCGTGTAGCACCAACTGGAGCTGGAGATGCTGTCGTCGGTGAGCCAGTAGGGGTTGGTGAGGTCGGCGGGGCCGCCCCGTTCGAAGTCGAAGACCTCGCCGTGGCTGTCGAGGCCGTCCTTGTAGGTGGCGACGACCTCCTTCCCCCAGGTGGCGGCCTGGTTGTAGTAGTACGACAGGAACTTGAGCCGCTGGGTCTCGTCGACGTGGTCGAGGCGCCAGTCCTGCCAGAGGATGTCCGGCTCGGCGAGGTCGACGACCTCCTTGAGCTTGTCGTACCAGAGCTGGTTCTCGTCGGCCGAACTCAGTTGTCCGTAGAGCTTCTTCAGACTGTCGTCGGTCTGGGCGGGCGCGTACTCGTAGTAGCCGGTGAAGTTGTAGGCGTGGTGCATCGCCACCAGCAGCTTCAGGTTCTTGGCGCGGATGGCGTCGGTGAACAGCCGCAGCAGGTTCAGGCCGGGGCCCTTGTCGACGGAGTTCCACTCGTTGACCTGGCTGTCCCACATCGAGAAGCCGTCGTGGTGTTCGGAGACCGGCCCGGCGAACTTCGCGCCCGCGTCGACGAACAGCTGCGCCCACTCGGCGGGGTCGAAGTTCCCGCCGGCCGTTTTGAGCCGGGGCTTGAACTCGGTGAAGTTGCCGGCCAGGTCGTCCGCGCCGTTGATGAAGTCGTGGAACGGCCACACCGACGGATCGCCGTAGGTGGCGATGTGGTGCGCGTTGGCCCTGCTCCCGCTGTCGTACATGTTCCGCGGGTACCACTCGCTGTCGTACGCGGGGACGCTGAAGACGCCCCAGTGGAAGTAGATGCCGAACTTGGCGTCGCGGAACCACTCGGGTGCGGCGGTGTGCTGGTTCACGGAGTCCCACGTGGGTGTGTAGGTGGCGGTGGCCGCAAGGGCGCGGGTGGGCGCGATCGCGTCGGTCGCGACCGCGGCCGCGACGACGGCTGTGGCGCCGGCGACGAACTGACGTCTGCTGAGCGAACTCGACATGTGGAAATCCCTGATGCAGAGGGGGGGACGAGGGAGACCCGGGCGCCGGATGTTACGGACGAAGGTCGTGCCTGTATCCCGTCCATGTCAACCACTGTGCAGGGATGAATACCGACTCTGCTCGGCGCAGTAGGGGGGTTATGCGACCTTATGTCGGAATCTTTGAGGTCTAGACATGCCATGTATTCTCCCGGTCTTGATGCAGGTCGGGCGGCCGTGCGGGAAGATTGATGGGACGGATACGGTGGCTCGGTGAGCCCCTCCCCGCCAGGCATCCCAGTATCATCAACGTCACCCTGGGCATGCGGAGCCCGGAACGGGTCGAGCGGAAGGCGCAACTCCGTGGCCGATCGGTTCCCGAACGACGGCGGAAGGAGTTCGCGGTGTCCCTGACGGACAAGGCCATCGAGCAGATCCGTGAGCTGATCCGCTCCGGCGCGCTCCCTCCCGGTTCCAAGCTGCCCCCGGAGCCCGACCTCGCAGCCCAACTGGGCCTGTCGCGCAACCTCGCCCGCGAGGCGGTCAAGGCGCTGGCCGTCGCCCGCGTCCTGGAGGTACGGCGCGGCGACGGCACCTACGTCACCAGCCTCCAGCCGAGCCTCCTCCTGGAGGGGCTGGGCGGTGCGGTGGAACTCCTGCAGGGCGACGCGGGTGCCCTGCGGGACCTGATGGAGGTGCGGCGGCTCCTCGAACCGGTCGCCACCGCGCTCGCCGCGACCCGCATCACCGACGAGCAACTGGCCGAGGTGAAGCGGCATCTGGACGCCATGCGGGAGGCCCGTGACGACGTCGAGCAGCTCAACGCGCACGACGCCGCCTTCCACCGTGCGGTCGTCGCGGCCACCGGCAACGAATCCCTGCTCACCCTCCTGGAAGGGGTCTCCGGCCGCACCCTGCGCGCCCGCATCTGGCGCGGCCTGGTCGACGACGCGGCCTCGGGCCGTACCCTCGCCGAGCACGAGGCGATCTTCACGGCGCTGTCCCGGCGCGACGCCGCGCTCAGCCAGGCCGCCGCACTGCTTCACGTGAGCAACACCGAGCAGTGGCTGAGAGATCACCTCCAGGCCCAGGAACCGCCGGCCCCGGCCGGACGCAAAAGACCTATAGGAAACTGACTTGCGGGTAATAACTTAAATAGTTCAAGTAGTCATGCTACGATCTTTGCGGTCGGAGCGACTTCCCGCACGCTCCGATGTGCCCTCGGTGTTATTGCGAAAACCTGCCCGATACAAGCTCTCTCTATGCCCCGGCCGAAATGAACGCCAGGAAATGCCTCGGCGACATCCATGAAACGCGTCAGGTGGGGGGACCTGCGACGCAAATGCACCAACCAGAAAGTTGAGATGCGAAATGGTCGAAATGACAGGCAGGTCGTTATTTTCGGTCGATGGGCTCCGCTCGACACCGGACGAGGGTCCGGTGGCTGGCTTCGAGGCGAAGGCGCGGGCCGCAGGGCAGGAGTGGGGCGAGGAGCCGGACGCCCTGGTCGAGCTGCTGTGCCAGGCCGCGGCAGGCGACCCGAGGCTGGCCGCCCTCATGCGCGCCGGAGGCGGCCTGCTGCACACTCCCCGGTACCTGATCGCGGTCGCGAGGCTTGCGGAGCCCGGCCGGCAAGTGGCCGCGTTGCGTGCGGTCGCGGGAGAGGACGCGCTGCTGACGCACCGGGACGGCGACGTCGTGCTCTTCATCCCGGCAGCGGGCCCGGGCAGCGGAGAACGCTCGGTGACGAGGCTGGCCCAGTGCCTGGGCGGCAAGGGCTGGCTCGCGACCGCGGAACGGGACAGAGCACGCCTCGTCGACGGGCTCGACGAGGCGTGCTCCGTCCTGAGGCTGGTGGTGGCCGGACTGCGTCCGAGCGGTGCCTACACGATCTCGGACGTGCTGGTCGAGTACGCGGTCACGCTGAACGAGAAGGTGCGGACCGACCTGGCCGCGATGATCAGACCGCTTCGGGCGCACAAGGTTCTGTGGGAGACGCTGACCGCCTTCGTCGACTCGGACTACAGCAAGAACAAGACGGCACGGAGCCTGTTCATCCACCGCAGCACGCTGGACTACCGCCTGAAACGCATCGAAGACGTCACCGGCTGCGACCCGACCAGTGGCAGGGGTGCGCAGACACTGACGGCGGCGATGATCGCCGAAGCCTTGCAGAACTGACCAGGACGCCTCCCGAGGACGCGGCCGACGCCATTCCCAGGAATGCATCAATGCAAACCCGTCAATGCAAACCAGAGTAAAGTTCCGAAAAATTGGGAGAGAATTCCGAGGCGGACGGAAACTGCCAGGATGCAATGGCCCGGCAGTGACAAGGAGTGAGGGGAATCCCTAGGATCTCATCCCAGTACTTCGCGTCTGGCTGTACGGAATGGGGTGGGTGCCATGCGTAACGACCAGAACGGCTTCGACAATTTCAGGCCAGTCGGTGGCTGGATTCTGAGTTCGGTTCAGGCCAGGGTCCTGGAAGGTGTCGCGGCCGGCTTCTCCAGCGGACGGCTCTCGAGAGAGTTGCACCTCAGCTCGAAGACCATCGATTACCACGTCCGTGTCATGTCCGAGAAGCTGGAGGCACCGAATCGTGTCGCGCTGGTTTCGAGGGCGTTCGTCCTCCAGATCCTGCGAACGGACTCGTGGCCCCCGCGCATTTCCTGTGAGACCGCGGACTGACGCTCAGGCCTCCACATCCACGCCCATCTCCTCGGCTATGCGCGCGGCTTCGGCCAGGAGGGTCTCCACGATCTTCGACTCCGGGACCGTGCGGATCACCTCGCCCTTGACGAAGATCTGGCCCTTGCCGTTGCCGGCGGCGACACCGATGTCGGCCTCGCGTGCCTCCCCGGGCCCGTTGACGACACAGCCCATCACCGCCACCCGCAACGGCACCGGAAACCCCTCGAGGGCCGCGGTGACCCGCTCGGCGAGGGTGTGCACATCGACCTGGGCCCGGCCGCAGGACGGACACGACACGATGTCCAGCCCCCTCGGCCGCAGCCCGAGCGACTCCAGGATCTGCGTGCCGACCTTGACCTCCTCGACCGGTGGTGCGGAGAGCGAGACACGGATGGTGTCGCCGATGCCCTCCGCGAGCAGCGCCCCGAACGCGACCGCGGACTTGACGGTGCCCTGAAACCGGGGACCCGCCTCGGTGACGCCGAGGTGCAGCGGGTAGTCGCACCGGCGGGCGAGCCTGCGGTACGCCTCGATCATCACCACCGGGTCGTGATGCTTCACCGAGATCTTCAGATCGGTGTAGCCGTGCTCCTCGAACAAGGAACACTCCCACAACGCCGACTCGACCAGCGCCTCCGGCGTGACGCCGCCGTGCTTGTTCAGCAGCCGCTTGTCCAGGGACCCGGCGTTCACGCCGATCCGGATCGGGACGCCCGCGTCCTTGGCCGCCCGGGCGATCGCGCCGACCTGGTCGTCGAACTGGCGGATGTTCCCGGGGTTGACCCGTACCGCGGCGCAGCCGGCGTCGATCGCGGCGAACACGTACTTCGGCTGGAAGTGGATGTCGGCGATCACCGGGATGCCCGACTTGCGGGCGATCGCCGGCAGCGCCGCCGCGTCGTCCGCCGACGGCACGGCGACCCGCACGATCTCGCAGCCCGCCGCGGTGAGCTCGGCGATCTGCTGCAACGTGGCGTCGACGTCGGCGGTGGACGTGGTGGTCATCGACTGCACCGACACCGGCGCGGCGCCGCCGACGGGCACCGTGCCGACCATGATCTGGCGGGAGGACCGCCGTGTGGCCACCGAGAGCGGGACCTCGTCCCGGCGAGGCGAGGGCATTCCCAGATCGACGGTCGTCAATGTTCCTCCCCTGAGTGAACCGGCCAGGTGCCGGAGTCGTCGATGCCGCCCGGCGCCGCGTCGAGGCCGGCCAGCAGTTCGACCACGACCCGGGTGACGTTCCGCGCGGTCAGCCCGCAGGCGGCGAGCACCTCGGCCCGTGAGCCGTGCTCCAGGAACCGCCTCGGGAGGCCGAACTCGCGCAACGGGGTACGCACGTCGGCGTCCCGCAGCGCCTGCGCGATCGCGGAACCGACGCCACTCGCACGGCAGTTGTCCTCGACCGTGACCGCGAGCCGGTGGCGGCGGGCCAGGTCGGCGAGCGCGGGGTTGACCGGGGTGACCCATCGCGGGTCCACCACCGTCACCCCGATTCCCCGGGCCCGGGCCCCGTCCGCGACCGTGAGCGCGAGTCCGGCCAACGCGCCCACCGCGACGATCAGCACGTCCAGCGGGCCGGAACGGCGCAGTACGTCAAGCCCGTTGAACGTGGCGACGGCAGGAAGGTCCGCACCGGCGGGGCCCTTGGGGAACCGCAGCAGGGTCGGGCCCTGCTCCCACGCCACCGCCTCGGCCAGCAGTTCGGCCAGTCTGGTGCCGTCCCGCGGCGCCGCGATCCGCAGCCCCGGCACCACCTGCAGCACCGACAGGTCCCACATGCCGTTGTGGCTCGGACCGTCGTCACCGGTCACCCCGGACCGGTCGAGGACGAACGTCACCGGCCGGCGGTGCAGCGCGACGTCCATGAGCAGCTGGTCGAACGCGCGGTTGACGAACGTGGAGTAGATCGCCACCACCGGGTGCACGCCGCCCATGGACAGGCCGGCGGCCATCGTGACCGCGTGCTGTTCGGCGATGCCGACGTCGACCACCCGATGCGGGAACCTGCGCTGCATCGGCAGGAGTCCGGCCGGCTCGGCCATGGCCGCCGTGATCGCCACCAGGTCGTCGCGCTGCTCGGCCAGGTCGACCAGCTTCTCGCCGAACACCGAGGTGAACGAGGGGGGTGACGCCTGCAGTGCCTGTCCGGTGCCCGGGTCCATCGGTTTGACGGCGTGGCCGAGGTCGAGGTCGTTGGCCTCGGTGTGCCGGTAACCCCTGCCCTTGGCGGTGATCACATGCACCACCACCGGTCCGCCCAGGGCGATCGCGCGGCGCAGGCAGTCCTGGACCGCGAAGAGGTCGTGACCGTCGACGGGACCGAGGTAGCCGAGCCCGAGTTGTTCGAACACGCCCGGCCCGTGCCCGGCCCGCAGGTCGGCCAGGTGCGCGGCGAGTCCGCCGACGGTCGGAGCGTAGGAGCGCTGGTTGTCGTTGAGCACGATGACGAGCGGCCTCTTCGGCCCGCCCGCGATGTTGTTGAGCGCCTCCCAGGCCATGCCGCCGGTCATCGCGCCGTCGCCGATGACCGCGACGGTCGCCCGGTCACGTCGGCCGAGGTGGGCGTCCGCCCTGGCCAGCCCGTCCGCGTAGGACAGCGCGGTGGACGCGTGCGAGTTCTCCACCAGGTCGTGCTCGGACTCCTCCCGGCTCGGGTAGCCGGAGACTCCGCCGGACTTGCGCAGCCGGTCGAATCCGGCCTGGCGACCCGTCAGGATCTTGTGGACGTAGGACTGGTGCCCGGTGTCCCACACCAACCGGTCCCGCGGGGAATCGAACACCATGTGCAACGCGATGGTCAGCTCGACCACACCCAGGTTGGGTCCCAGATGCCCCCCGGTCGCGGAGACCCGCTCGATCAGGAACGCGCGGATCTCCCCGGCGAGGTCATGGAGCTCCCCGGCGGTCAGCTCACGCAGCCGCGCCGGGTCGCGCACGGTTTCCAGCAGCGCCATGGCGAACAGGTCTCCTCACCGGGCTCGGTAGGCGGCCTCGGCCGCTGTCTGCGTCAGTTCGGGCCGACCGCCCGGCGCGACACCGGTCCGGCCGACCCGGCCGCAGCGGTGGCGCACGCGCCCCATTGCCGACGCGCTCCCGCCGGCAGGGTCCTTCCGGGTACCGGGGACAGGGGCCGTCCGGTCGCGAACGATCACGGCGCGTCCGCCGCTCCGGTCAGCCGCGCGGGCGGGGAGAACACGACGTCCTCGGTCGCCACGCGTTCCACGGAGGTGTCCGCGTACCCCAGTTCGGCGAGCCGGTCGAGCAGCTCGTCGACGAGGATCTCCGGCGCGCTCGCCCCGGCGCTCACGCCCACCGTGCGCACGCCGTCCAGCCACGCGGGGTCGAAGCGGGTCACGTCCGGCACCAGTTCGGCCCTGCCGCCGAGCCTGCGCGCCACCTCGACCATCCGGATCGAGTTGCTGGAGTTGGTCGAGCCGACCACCAGCACCAGCTCGCACCGGTCCACGATGGCCCTGATGCCGTCCTGGCGGTTCTGGCTGGCGTAGCAGATGTCGTCGGTGGCGGGTCCGCGCAGGTCGGTGAACCTGCGCTGGAGCACGGCGACGATGTCCTTCGTCTCGTCCACCGAGAGCGTGGTCTGGGTGAGGTAGGCGACCGGTGCGTCCGGGGGAAGGTCCAGTGCCTCCGCGTCGGCGACCGTCTCGACGACGACCGTCTGTTCGGGAGCGTGCCCGTAGGTGCCCTCGACCTCCTCGTGGTCCGCGTGCCCGATCAGCAGCAGCGTCCGTCCGTCGCGGGCGAACCGACGGGCCTCCTGGTGCACCTTGGCCACCAGGGGGCAGGTCGCGTCGAGCACGTCCAGGCCGCGAGCGTCCGCGTTCCGCCGCACCTGCGGGGAGACACCGTGCGCGGAGAAGACACACACCGCGCCCTCCGGCACCTCCAGCTCGGAGTCGACGAACCGGACACCCCGGCGTTGGAACTCGCGCACCACGTAGTGGTTGTGCACGATCTCCTTGCGGACGTAGACCGGCGCTCCGTGCTGCTCCAGTGCGAGGTCGATGATGGCTATCGCCCGGCGCACCCCGGCGCACAAACTCCGGGGCTCGGCCAGCAGCACCTGCTTACCGCCACTCATTCCCACTCCGTTCCGTCCGTGACGTCCGAGCTCGGGAAGACTTCTTTGCCGTTGGGTGCCGGCTGATCGCCGGACTCGAATTCGGCCCCGGTGCCGCCCGGCGGCCACCACTCCGCAGAGGAGTCTAATCCAGACCTTGCACCGTTATCTTTGGGGTTTTTCCTAAAGTCGAGGACGGTCGAGCGGTGTCGTTGACACGACCAGGGTCGCCCTCCAGGATGGAGTCCGATGGCCGCCGCTTGATTTCGAGACGACTCAATATCCGAGTCGTGCGGGCGGCTCTCCATTTCGAACCGCGTATGCGCCGAAATCGCGGCGAGCGCAGGGCGACCACCACAGCAGGCCAATCGCCAACGTCGTCGGCATCCGGGCTCTGGAGGAGTGACCGTGTCAAATCTGGATGAACTTTCCACCTCGCCTCGAACGGCGTCGGAGCCTCAGGACGAGGTGAAAATTGTCGGCCAGTACTACGACGACAAAACGGCCAGGCTTGTGCGGAAATACGGGCCTGGACCCCGGATTCACTATCATGTAGGTCACTACCCTTCCTCCCGGACGCCACTTGACGTTCACGACGCGACGCCGGATGCCATTCGTCGCAGCATCCGGCTGCACCAAGAGGGTCTGCTGCGCTACGCGGCCAAGATCTGGGGTGCCGAACACCGGCTGTCGGGGCGGATCCTGGACGTCGGCTGCGGTCTCGGCGGGGGTTCGCTCTTCTGGGCGCAGGAATACGGCGCCGACGTCACCGCGGTCACCAACGCGCCGGAACACGCGCCGATCGTCGAGGGTTTCGCGCGCGAGTGCGGGGTGGACGGGCGGGTCCGGGCACTGGTCTGCGACGCCATGCACCTCCCCGCGGACGACGGCCCCTACGACGCGGCGGTGGCGATCGAGAGCAGCGGCTACTTCGACCGTCCCCGGTGGTTCGAGCGGCTGGCACGCGCGCTCCGTCCGGGCGGGAGCGTGTGCATCGAGGAGGTGTTCATCACCCGCCCGCACGGGGCCGATGTGTGGGCCGAGTACTTCTACACGAAACCGGCAACGGTGCGCGACTACGCGGAAGCCGCGCGGGCCGCGGGTTTCGAACTGGTCGACGACGTCGACGCCACCTCGGAAACCGCGCCGTTCTGGGAGGAGAGCACCGCCTGGACGAAGGCGGTCCTGGACACGGACAGCAGCCTTTCGGCAGTCGAGCGCCGGCAGCTGAGGATATCGCTGATGGCGAACCAGGCACTCGGCGCCGAATGGCGGGCGGGCGGCCTGCGGCTGGGTTTCCTGCGCTTCGAGCTGAAGTGAGCTGACTGCCTGACGGCCCGCGCGGCCGGTCAGCGGATCACAGGCGCTCGGCTGGCGTTGCCCAGCCGAGCGCGGCGGGTTTCCGCCCGCCTTTCGACAGAGGTACGGCCGGACCGGTGCCGGCTTCCGCGATCCTCACCACGATACGGAGTTCCTCATGACGCTCAAGCAGTCTCCCGCTCCCAGCGACGTCCGCACCGTGTACGACGGGTTCGGCCGGATCTACGGTTCCGCGTGGGGCCGCAACATCCACTACGGCTACTGGGAGAACGACGCCGACGACAGCTCCGTCGAGGTGGCCACCGACCGCCTGACCGACCTGATGATCTCGGGCCTCGCCGCGCAGCCCGGCCAGCGGGTCCTGGACATCGGCTGCGGTGTCGGCCATCCCGCGCGGCGGCTGGTCCGCGCCTGTGACGTGGACGTGGTGGGCATCACCGTCAGCCACATCCAGGTGGCGGAGGCCACGGAACTCACGGCCGAGGCCGGGCTCGCCGACCGGGCCACGTTCCAGTTCGCCGACGCGATGGACCTGCCCTTCCCGGACGGCTCGTTCGACGCGGCCTGGGCCTTCGAGTCGATGTGGCACATGCCCGACCGTGGCCAGGTGCTCTCCGAGACCGCGCGCGTCCTGCGTCCCGGCGGACGCCTCGCCATCGCCGATGTCATCCAGCGCGACCCGGTCAGCCCTGAGGGGCGCGTGGTCCTGGACCACATCTGCGAGAACTACGCGGTCCGCTCCCTGGGCACGGTGGACGAGTACCGGGTGGCCTTGGCCGACAACGGTTTCGTCGACGTGGAGATCCGCGACATCACCGACCACGTCATCCGCACCCTCGGTCTCATGGCCGACGCCTTCGAGACCGTCCGCGACAAGCTGTCCGATCTGGTCGGTGCCGAACAGGCCGACTCGCTCATCGACTTCGTGCGCAGGTTCGGGTCCATCCCGGAGAGCGGCTACCTCTTCCTGACCGCGGTCCGCGCCTGACCGAAGGCGCCCCCCGTCCTTCCTGACACCGAAGGGCACCGTCGGGTTCCGGTGAGGCTGCCGGCCGCCGACCGCGGCCGGCAGCCCGCTCGACGTGCAGGCTGCCACCGGGTCCCACAAGCCGAAACGGCCCGCCAGGTGACCTGGCGGGCCGTCACTGCGCGCGGATCAGGTGAGTTCCGCGGGGGTCAATGTGTCGCTGAGACCTCCCGACGGCCGCCCGGACGGCCGTCCCTGCTGCCGGACCCGCAGCTCGCTCAGCGCCCGAAGCGGAAACACCGGCCGGTGACGTGGCGGCGCCCCCGGTGCCAGAGCCAGCCCCGGCATCCGGTCGGCGACGGCCTCGATCGCGACCTCCAGTTCCAGGCGTGCGAATCCGGCTCCGAGGCAGAAGTGGATGCCGTGCCCGAACGCGAGATGCGTGGCGGACCCACTGCCCGGACTGAACCCGGCCGGACACGCATGGGCTCGACTGTCCCGGCCGGCCGCTCCGTACAGCAGCAGGAGCCGGCTCCCCGCGGCCAGGTGGACGTCGCCGACCACCACGTCGTGCAGCGCGGTGCGGTACATGCCCGCAAGCGGACTGTCGAACCGCAGCCCCTCCTCGACGAGGTCCCGCGTGGCGATCGTGCCGTCCACCACCGCGGCCCAGCCGCCGGGTGACCGGAGCTGCTGGAAGACGATCGTGCCGAGCGCCTCCGCACAGGTCATGTGCCCGGCGAAGATCAGCGTGGGGACCTGGACGGCCACCTCGTCGGCGGTGAGCGTGTTGCCCGCCCTGCCGTCGTGGAGCAGTTCACTGATCAGGTCGTCCTGCGGCGAGGCGAGCCGCTCCTGGACGAGTGACCGGGCGAACGCTCCGAACTCCATCAGGCCACGGGCGTATTCGCGCAGCCAGTCGGGATCGGTGTAGCTCTGCAGCATCATGAGTTCGATGCGCTGCTCGGACCAGGTGCGGCAGCGCTCGACGTACTCGTCCGGGATCCCGAGACGCCGGCAGATCACCTCCAGGGAGTACGGCACGGCGAACTCCGTGATGAAGTCGAACTCCGCCGAGGCCGCGGTCCGCCCGGCGAGGTCGGCGGCGATCGCCCGGACCGTCGGTGCGAACGCCCTGACCCTGGCGGGCGTGAACCCGATGTTGAGCACTTCCCTGATCCTGGAGTGCTCGGGAGGGTCGAGCGAGCCGACGGCCAGCGCACCGGCACCGCGCCACGTCCGGAGCATCCGACTCACATCCTCGGGCAACTCGACCGAGGAGCGGGGGTTGTGGTCGCGAGCCGAGAAGTTCCGGTCGTCCCGCAGCACGGCGACCATGTCCTCGCGCCGGGTGACACACCACGCGTCGAGCAGCGGCGCGTAGAACACCGGCTCCGTCTCTACGACGTCGGCCAGAAAGGAATACGGGTCGTCGCGATGTACGCCGTACGGGTCGAACGGCCTGCCTTCATGTAATTGCCCAGAATCGACTGACACAGGCATTTCGCCTCTCAACCTTTCGGTGAACAATTCCCGGCGGTGATCGGTCGCGTTCGGCCCTGGTGCCGCCCGGCGGCCACCACTCCGCAGGGTAGTCTAATCCAGACCTTGCACCGTGTTCTTTGGGGTTTTTCCTAAAGCCGAAGACGCTCACCCTGCGTCGTTGACACGACAGGGGAGGTCGTTCAGGATGGCGGTCGGAACGCTCAGGCACATTCCATCGAGCGGCATATCCAGCACGGTGATTTCCAGTGGTGCAATTCGCGAACCCCATGCGCGTCGGTTCTGACCAGTAATCGGGATGGCGTGCGACCGGAGGAAAATCTCGATGAGCGCACTCGACACCTCGTCGACCGGGGTTCGTACCTCCCTGTCGCCGAGGACGGTGCGGGCCACGGTATGGCCCGTCATCCGGCAGCAGGTTTCCGATCTGGAGCCGACCCTGGCCCGCATCTGCTCCTATCACCTCGGCTTCGCCGACGAACACGGTGACCCCAGCAGCGCCCCGAGCGGCAAGCTGACCCGCTCCGCCCTCATGATGGCGGCGGCTGACGGAGTCGGCCTGCGGCCGGCGGACGTGCGGAGCCAGGCGGCGGCACTGGAACTGCTCCACAACTCGACCCTGATCCACGACGACATCATCGACGCGGACGAGTCGCGTCGCGGCCGACCGGCCGCGTGGAAGGTGTTCGGCATCGGTGCGGCCGTCCTGGCCGGCGACGCGTTGCAGGCCCTTGGCCTGCGGACGGTCGTCGACGACACCGGCCCCGGCCGTGCGGAGATCTCCAGCGCGTTCGCCGAAGCCCTCGCTCTCGTGCTCGCGGGCCAGGCCCGCGAGCTCACCGTCCGGCTGGGTCCGGGCACCGGCATCGCGGAGTACGACCGGATCGTGACGGAGAAGACGTCCGCGCTCCTGGAGTGCGCACTGGTGACGCCCGCCCTGCGGGCGGGCAGCCCGGAACGCGTCCTGGACGCCCTGCGCGGCGCGGGCCGGCGTCTGGGCCTCGCCTTCCAGATCCTCAACGACGTCGAGGACATCTGGGGCGATCCCGCCGTCACCGGCAAGCCCGTGCGGAGCGACCTCGCGCGGCGCAATCCGAGTTTTCCGGTGCTGGCGGCGTTGTCCGCCGGCAATCCGGCAGCCGAACGACTGCACCGGCTGTGGCACGCCGACGGCACCACGCCGGCGCACCTGCAGGAGATGGCCGACCTCGTCACGGAATCCGGCGGCCGGCACGCGGCCGAGGAGCTGTCCCGCAGCCACCTGGACTCGGCTCTGGAACACCTCGCACGAGCCGAGCTGTCCCCGGCCGCGACCAGCGAACTGACCGCGCTTTTCGACCGCATCGTCCACCGCACACCATGACCCGACCAACCTGCCGCCGGCCGGCAGGCCCGCCCTCCTCATTCCCCGACGGACACCGCGGCGACGGCTCCCGTACGTCGTGATCGTCTTCGACATGGTGGTCCGAACCTCGATTCCGGCGGAGGCCGTCAGTGAGTACCCCAGCCCAACTGCCCTTCGAGCAGACGCACGTGCTGCACCTCGCGCCGGCGCTGCGCACGCTCCAGTCCCAGGGCGCGATCCATCGCGTTCGTACCGCCGAAGGCGACGAGGCATGGCTGGTCACCTCTCATGCCCGGGTGCGGCAGCTGCTCGACGACGACCGGCTCGGCCGCTCGAATCCCGATCCGCGGGCAGCGGCGAAGGACAGCGGGTCGGCGCTTCTCGCCGGCCTGCTGGGCGACTTCGCCACCGACCACGACCGGCTGCGTGCGCTGCTCGAGCCGCACTTCGCACCCGAACGGATGCTGGCACTGCGCCCCTACGTCGAAAAACTGACCGGGCAGCTCCTGGACGCCATGGCCGCGCAGCAGCCACCCGTGGACCTGCGGCAGGCGCTGGCGCTGTCGCTGCCGATCCAGGTGATGTGCGAGTGGCTGGGCGTACCCCAGGAGGACAAGGACCGGTTCGGCGGCTGGACCCAGGACGCCGCCAACGTCGGGGACCAGGCCAGGTCGCGGCAGGGACTCGGCGAGCTGTTCGCCTACTGCAGGCGACTTGTCGCCGACAAACGACAGAATCCGGGCGATGACGTGATCTCCAGGATCTGCGCGACCGAGGGGATCGACGACAACGAGGTCCTCGGGCTGACGGCGCTGTTGCTGTTCGGTGGTTACGAGACGACGGTGGCCCGGATCGGCACCTGCGTGACGCTGCTGCTGTCCGACCCCGCACAGTG
The DNA here is from genome assembly GCF_055562175.1 of Streptomyces sp. NPDC020958. Classification (NCBI taxonomy): domain Bacteria; kingdom Bacillati; phylum Actinomycetota; class Actinomycetes; order Kitasatosporales; family Streptomycetaceae; genus Streptomyces; species Streptomyces sp. NPDC020958. The sequence goes on from NZ_JBVHFU010000001.1 coordinate 1,230,116, forward strand.
GCAGGCGCTGCTGGACGACCCGAGCCTCGTCCCCGGCGCGGTCGAGGAGACCCTGCGGATGTCGATGCCGAACCCGCACGTCGGCGGTATGCCCCGTTACGCGCTGACGGACTTCGAGATCGACGGGGTCACCGTCCGGACCGGCGACCTGGTGCTGCTCAACATCATCGCGGCCAACCACGACGAGACGGTCTTCGCCGACGCCGGCCGGCTCGATGTCACGCGCGACACCACGGACAGCCTCGTGTTCGGGCGGGGCGCGTACCGCTGCGTGGGCGCGACGCTGGCCCGGATGCAGCTCCAGGTGGTGATCGGCCAGCTCGTCGCACGCTTCCCCACCCTGCGTCCGGCCGTCGGTGCCCAGGAGCTGAGTCTGCGCCACGACACGCTGATCGGCGGCTTGGTCCACCTCCCGGTGACTTGGTGATCGGATCCTGATGCTGCACAAGATATCCACAGACGTCGTGACGAAGAGCCCCCACTCGGTCCGGGCCTACCTGCTGTTGATGCGCCTGGACAGGCCCACGGGCTACGTCCTCTACCTGCTGCCGGGACTGTGGGCCGCCGTCCTCGCCTCCGGTCGACGCCCCGACCTGCTGGCGGTGGTGGTGCTCGCCGTCGCCGCAGTGCTGGTGCGCGGCGCGGCCTGCGCGGTCAACGACGCGGTGGACCGGGAAGTCGACGCCCGTGTCGCCCGCACCGTGACGCGCCCGGTCGCGTCGGGGACGATCAGCGTCGGGAACGCACTCCTGTTCGCCGCCGCACAGGCCGTGGTCGCGCTGCTGGTCCTGGCGGTCGTGAACGTGGAGACGGTTCTGGTGGCCGCGGCCTCGTACCCGTTGATCGTCGCGTACCCCTTCATGAAACGCGTCTTCTTCTGGCCCTCGGCCTTCCTCGCGCTGGTCATGAGCGTCTACGTGCTGATCGGCTGGACGGCGGCGACCGGGAGCCTTCACTACCCACTGGCGGTGTACGGCCTGTACGCCTGCGGGGCCTTCTGGACCCTGATCCATGACGCGATCTACTCCCATCAGGACAAGGAGTACGACCGGGACATCGGTGTCAAGTCCTCCGCGCTGCTGTTCGGCAAGGCCACCAAGGCATGGCTGACGGTGTTCCTCGCGCTCAGCGTCGGCGGCGTGTGGTGGGCCGGTTCCCGGATGTCGATGGGGTGGGCGTTCTACCTGATCGTCGTGGCCGCGGGAATCTTCCTGTCCTCTCTGCTCGTCCGCGTGGACCTGGATGATCCGACATCGTGCTGGGACGCCTTCGTCGCCAACACCTACTACGGCTGGATCCTCCTCGCGGGCGTGCTGGCGGGGCAGTTCACATGAACGAGGAGCTGCGTGTGTCAGATTCGCTGTGGCAGGGGAGCGGCGTCGACCTGGACGCCTACCTGACCCGTGTCGGCTACCGGGGCGACGTGGCCGCGGACCTCGCCACGCTGCGGGGCCTGCACGCCGCCCACGTCGACGCGATAGCCTTCGACAACCTCGACGCGCTGCTCGGGCGCACCGCGGTGCCGCTGGACCTGGACAGCGTCCAGGACAAGATCGTGCGGCAGGGCCGCGGCGGCTGGTGCCTGGAACAGGTCGTCCTGATGGCGGCAGTGCTGGACCGGATCGGCTTCACGTTCTCGGCGCTCGCGGGAAGAACACGGATCCGCACCGGGAACAGATTCGGTCCCGCGCTCCACGTCGCCCTGTGCGTGGAACTCGACGACGAACGCTGGCTCTTCGACGTGAGTTTCGGTGCGTACGGGCCGCACGCCCCCATCCGCCTCGCCGAGAACGCGCGACTGGAGGGTGACTGGCCCTTCGACCTGGTGCGGGAACCGAACGGTGAACACGTGCTGCGGTTCCTGCGGCCCGAAGGGCCGGCGGAGCTCTACGGTTTCACCACCGACGCACGCTATCCGTCGGACTTCGAACTCCTCAACCACTTCTGCCTCACGCACCCGCGCTCGCCGTTCAACCACCGGATGGTCCTCCAGCGCACCCGCCCCGACGTGCGGCACCTCCTCGCCGGCAACACCCTCACGGAAATACGTCCCGCGGAGCCGGCGACCACCAGGGAACTGGACGGGGACGAACTGCTCGCCGCGCCCGTGGAGATCTTCGGAATCACCCTGGAACCGGGCGACGTCCAAGCGCTCTCGAAGATCCTGGACGGTCCCTGATGCGTACCCTGCTGCTGGACAACTACGACTCGTACACCTTCAACCTGTACCAGCTGATCGCCGGCATCAACGGCCAGGAGCCGGTCGTCATGGTCAACGACGACCCGCTGTTGTCCAGCCTGCGGCTGGAGGACTTCGACAACATCGTGGTCTCACCCGGCCCTGGACGACCGCAGAACCCCCGCGACGCCGGCCTCGTCGGCGACCTGCTGCGCCGCACCACCCTGCCCGTGCTGGGCGTCTGCTTCGGGCATCAGCTGATCGCGCACCTCGCCGGGGCGGCGGTGGTCGCCGCGCCCGAACCGAGACACGGGCACCTCGCCAAGGTCACCCACGAGGGAGACCCGCTGTTCGCCGGGGTTCCGCGGGAGTTCGTCGCGGTCCGCTACCACTCGCTGTGCGTGCGGGAACCGCTCCCCGAGGAACTCGTCGCCACCGCGTGGGCGGACGACGGTGTGCTCATGGCGTTGCGTCACCGCGATCTGCCGCAGTGGGGCGTGCAGTTCCACCCCGAGTCGATCGCCTCCCAGCACGGGCGTGAGATCCTGCGGAACTTCGCCGACCTGACCCGCCGGACGCGGCACGAACAACGACCGTCCGTCACCGTCACCGACCTTGCCACCGGCCCCGCACTGTCCGACGACACGCCCGGCGCGGCCGGGGGACTGGGGACCGTCAGCACGGTGGTGTCGACCCCCGCCGATTCCGAGGCCGTGTTCCTCGAACTCTTCGACGACGTCCCCTACTGCTTCTGGCTGGACAGCAGCCGGGTGGAGAAGGGCCTGTCGCGGTTCTCGTTCCTCGGCGACACCTCGGGTCCGCTCAGCGAGGTCCTGACCTACCGCACCGGCAGCGGCGCCGTGGAAGTACGCGATGCACACGGCGTCCGCCTCGTCAGCGGCAGCGTGTTCGACGTCCTCGAACAGCGGCTGCGCGCGCGGCGCGTCCCCGACCCGGACCTGCCGTTCGACCTGACCGGCGGCTACGTCGGTTACTTCGGCTACGAACTCAAGGCCGAGTGCGGGGCCACGGCCCGCCACACCGCCGAGACCCCGGACGCCGTCTGGATGTTCGCCGACCGCGTCGTCGCGTTCGACCACCAGGAGGGCCTGACCTACCTGGTGGCCGTCCACGACGAGCGGACCCGGAACGACGCGCAGGAGTGGGTGGACCGGACGGCCGCGCTCCTGACGGCCCTGAACCCGGCCGACGCCGAGCCGCCGGACGACCCCGCCGGGGGCCCTCCCGCGCAGGCCGAGGAGCACCTCCGCCGCGACCGCGGCCAGTACCTTGCCGACATCGCGGAGTGCCGGCGGCAGCTGAACCGGGGCGAGAGCTACGAGATCTGCCTGACCAACAAGATGCACCTGCCGTTCCATGACGACGACACCTCCTTCTACCTGCGGCTGCGCCGGGCGAACCCCGCACCGTACGCCGCGCTCCTGCGCCTCGGCGACGTCACGGTCTTCAGCTCCTCACCTGAACGGTTCCTGCGGATCGAGAGAGACCGCACGGTCACCAGCAAGCCGATCAAGGGCACGGCCCCTCGCGACGCCGACCCCGTGCGCGACGCCGAACTGGCCGCCACCCTCGCCTCCAGCGCCAAGACGCAGGCCGAGAACCTGATGATCGTCGACCTGCTCCGCAACGACCTGGGCCGGGTGTGCGAGGTGGGCAGCATCGAGGTCGACCCGTACCTGGCCGTCGAGAGCTACCAGACCGTGCACCAGCTGGTCTCCACGGTCCGCGGACGGCTCGCCGACGGGGTGAGCGCGATCGACTGCGCCCGGCGGTGCTTCCCGGGCGGCTCGATGACCGGAGCGCCGAAGCTGCGCACCATGGAGATCATCGACGGCCTGGAGACGGAGGCCCGGGGTGTCTACTCCGGTGCCCTCGGCTACTTCGGTCTCTCCGGCGGCACCGACCTGAACATCGTGATCCGCACCGCGGTCCGTGTCGGTGACCGGTTGACCATCGGAGCCGGCGGAGCGATCGTGCTCGACTCCGACCCGGACGACGAGTACCAGGAGATGCTGCTCAAGGCGGCGGCCTCGCTCCGCGCCTGGCGCGCGCCGACCGTGTCGTACCTGAGCGGCCCCCGGCGATGAACACCATGGCGGGCACAGCGACGGGGACGGCGCCGGGCCAGGGCGTCCGCCGGTGGTGGGACGCCGACGGCGGATGGGCGCCGGCCGACGCCGCCGGGACGGTCCTGGTCGCCGACTCCTGGCTCGTGGACGAGGGACGGGTACGGGGACTCGACCGACACGCCGGACGCTTCGGTTCGGCCTGCCTCCGGTTCCCCGGACCGGCAGCGGACACCACGGACCGGTTCCTGCGCGCGGTCGCCGCGGCACTGCCCGCCCGAGGCCGATGGTTTCCGCGCGTCGAACTCGTGGGGACCGGACCGGGAACACGGCTGCGGATGTGGCTGCGTCCGGCGCCACCGCGCACCGCGACCGTCCGGCTGTGGACCGCGCCGGGACCCGACCGACGACGGCTGCCGGCCGTCAAGGGCGCCGACCTCGACCACCTGGCCGCCCTGCGCGCCGCCGCGGTCGCGGCGGGAGCCGACGAGGCACTGCTGGTCTCGCCCGAAGGCCACGTGCTCGAAGGGGCGACCACGAGCGTCGTCTGGTGGCGGGACGACACGCTGTGCGGGCCACCACCCGGTCCCGGCCTGCTTCCCGGGATCACCCGCGCCCTGCTCGGTGAACTCGCCGGCACGGCAGGCCACCCGGTCGTCACCGAGCAGGCCACTGCCGCGGATCTCGCCGGCGTACCCGTCTGGACGCTGAACGCCCTGCACGGCATCAGGCCCGTCACCGAGGGCCTGGGCCGGTTCCAGGACACGGACGTCGCGACGGCCGAACACTGGCAGTCGCGCCTGGCTGCGCTCGCCGTCCCGGCGGACGCCGCCCTGATTCCCGTGGTGAACCCATGAGGGAGGTTTCCCGATGACCGCGGCACGTGAAGAGCCCGCCTACGAGCGCGACCTGCTGGTGCAGCTGACGCGCCGCTGGGGGAAGCGGGTGGCCGTCAAGAAGGACGAGCTCGACCTCGACGGCCACTTCGACACGACGCTGCCGGACTTCCCCGAACACCTCGTCCCGGTGCTGTTCCTGCCGGGTGCCGACCGGCTCGACCGGGAGGCCCGCGAACGCATCCTGTCCGCGGCGTGGATCTCCTACAACGCCAAGACCGCGGCCATCGAGGACGAGATCATCCTGCCGGCCTGTCGGCTCATGCTCCAGGAACGGATCCCCGTCCGCCGTGACGACGTCGCCGTCGACGCCCTGCACCAGACGATCATCGACGAGCATTACCACATCCTGATGTGCCACAACGCCGTCGGCGTCACCCGCAGGCGGCGCGACCTGGCGGACCTGAGGTTCGCGCCGGACGTCTGGTCGGTCGTCCAGGGGCGGGACGCGGTCCGCGCCGGGCTGTCCGGGTTCGACCGCGACATCGTCGACATCGCGTTCTCCCTGGCCGCGGAGACCACCATCAGCGGGTTCCTCTCCGCGCTCGCCACCGCCCAGGAGATCCAGCCGATGAACCGGATCACTACCGATCTGCACCGCCGGGACGAGGGCGGACACGCCGTCGTGTTCCGCGAGTTGTGCGGCTCGCTCTACCGGAACCTGGACGGCGCACAGCAGCGGATGTTCCGCGAAGCACTCGTCGACGGACTGACCGCGTTCCGCTCCGCGGACCTGGAACCCTGGGTGACCGTGGCGGCCCAGGGCGGCCTGGAGATCGACACCGGTCAGCTGCGCGAGTGGGCCGCGTCCCGTCCCGTACCCGCGCGGGACACCGGCCCCTTGCAGCTGCTGCTCGACGACCTGGGCATCAGCCACGACCTCGTCGAGACGGTCCGGCGCTGACCGCCCCGCACCGCCCAGCCATGAGAAGCGGACGGAGACCATGGTGACCCGCACCGGCGAAGCCGCCGCGCACTGGCGGACACTCGTCGCCCACCAGCGGCCGGAGTGGCCCAGCCCGGCCGAACTCGGTGACGTGGTGGACCACCTGGCCGCCCAGGCCCCCTTGGTCACGCCGGAGGAATGCGACGTGCTCACCGCACGACTCGCCCAGGCGGCGCAGGGCAGAGCGTTCCTGTTCCAGGGGGGCGACTGCGCCGAACGCTTCGACCGCCTCTCGACGCAGGCGATCCACGGCAAACTGCGCCTCCTCCAGCAGGTGGCGGTGATCCTGTCGCACGCGTCGGCGGGGCCGGTGGTCACGGTGGGCCGGATCGCCGGACAGTACGCGAAGCCCCGGTCCCGTCCCACCGAGACAGTCGACGGCCGCACGCTCCCCGTCTACCGCGGCGACGCGGTGAACGGCACCGGCTTCAGCCAGGCCGAACGGCGGCCGGACCCGGGCCGGCTCCTGCGGATGTACGACGCCTCACGCCACACCCTGGACGTCCTGCGCGACCTCACCCGCGACGGCCCCGACCTGCACCGGCTCCACCAGGAGAACCAGGACTTCGTCTCCCGCTCGCCCGCCGGTGAACGCCACGGAGCGCTGGCCGGCCGCATCGGCCAGGCACTGTCCCGCAAGGACGCGCAGGCCGGCGAACCACCGGGCGGCACGGAGGTGTTCGCCAGCCACGAAGGACTGCTGCTCGACTACGAGGCGGCGCTGACCCGCCGTCACCCGCGAACCGGCCGACGGTACGCGGGGAGCGGCCACATGCTGTGGATCGGCGAACGCACCAGACAGCTCGACGGCGCCCATGTCGCCTACTTCGCGACCATCGACAACCCGATCGCGGTGAAGCTGGGCCCTGCGGGCACGCCCGCGCAGGCACTGGCCCTGATCGACCGCCTCGACCCCGATCGGCGGCCGGGCCGGCTGACGTTCATCGTGCGCATGGGAGCGCACCGGGTGCGGGACCTGCTGCCGGAGCTCGTGGAGAAGGTCACCGCTTCCGGTGCGCCGGTGGTGTGGGTGTGCGATCCGATGCACGGCAACACCTTCGAGGCGCCCAGCGGACACAAGACCAGACGGTTCGACGACATCCTCGCCGAGGTGGCCGGCTTCTTCGAGGTGCACCGGGCACTGGGCACCCACCCGGGCGGACTGCACGTGGAGCTGACCGGCGAGGACGTCACCGAGTGCGTCGGCGGTGGCGCCAAACTGGGTTTCGAGGATCTGCACCGCAGGTACGAGTCGGCGTGCGACCCGCGCCTCAACGGCGACCAGGCGCTCGAACTGGCCTTCCAGGTAGCTGAGTTGTTCACCACCGGAGCGTCCGGCGCCGTGGCGTCGGACGCAGCGGTGAGTGCCGCGGCCTGGAGCGGACGTCAGTGATCGCCGCCTTCCTGCGACTGCGTCCCTCGCCCGGCTGCCGTGGCCTGCCCCGTGAGTTCCCGCCTGGCGGCACGTGCCCTCGCCAGCACCTTGTCCCGGTAGGGATGCGCTGCGCTCGCCCGTACGACCATGTCCTGATCCATCGATCCCCCTCCGTCCCTCACCCCACCTGCACCCGTCCCACGACGAGACAGCACGACGAACGCGTCGGCACCCGAACGGGATGCCGACACGAGGCGTAACCGGTTTCCGGCCAGGTCACAGCAGTGAACCGAACTGCCCCCTGCTTACCCCGAAGCGCGTGCCCGGCGCGTCAACTGTTGTGCCGACGGCGTAAGTCGCTCACGGTCGCGCCGAATTCGCGTTTCAGGGCTCTGCCCAGGTGTTTCACGTCGTGCACTCCCCACTTGGCCGCGATCGCGGCCGTGGAGATGCCGGAGGAGGCCGGGGCCACGAGGTCGAGGCGGATCCGCTGGAGGCGTTCGTGCCGGACCCAGGCGGCGAACGTCAGGTCGCTGCCTTTGAAGAGGGAGTGGAGGTGACGGACCGAGATGCGGTGCAGGCGTGCGACGCGCTCCGCGCTGAGATGGGGATCGCTCAGGTGGGCCAGCACGTAGGCCCGGATGCGGTCGACGAGACAACTGGTGACAGAGGTCCGCTCGGGACTCGTGTCGGTGAACGCCGCGAGCAGGAGCGCGACGAGAGCGTCGGCGAGATGCGCACGAGCCGCACCGCCCTGGACGCCGCCGCCGTCGACCGTGGACAGTGCGTGACCGAGGAGCCCACCGATCCCGTCCTGCACCCAGACGGGGTGTGCGGTGCGTCTGCTGACGGAGTCCGCGTGCCTGCCGAGACGTGCACGCGGTACGCACAACACGGTCATGTCAATCGGGCCCGCACCGACGAGCCGGTAGGGCCTGGTGTTGTCGCAGGCGAACAGCTGGCCCGGCTTGACGGTCGCGCTCCGGTCGTCCTGGACCGCGGTGAGCGGACCGCGGTGCTGGAGGTTGAAGTGCATCCACTCCACGTCGCTCGAGGTGATGCTCCGATCGTCCCGGGTCACCGTGGCGGCAGTGGCGTTGATGTGAGCAACGGTCACGGGCCCCATGACCACGTGGTTGACCACCGCTTCGAAACCCGGAGGGCCCGCGTCGCCGACGCGCAGGGGTGCGAACAAGGCTGAGGCGACCGTCTCGAACGCCTCCGTCCCTCGTAACCGGAATCCTGCGCAGTCTGTCATGACGATCTGCCTCCTTGGCTGTCCAGCTTGAACGGGCACCGGCTCGCGTGGTGCGCTGTGCACGAACTGGGGTGGCTCGGTGCACGTATTGGTGCCTGCGAGCTGCGGCTTGCTCCTACGGTCGTCAACAGCGGTGCACATGGCCGACTGTGCCGCGAACTCACCATGTCGACAACTCAGTTCGTCGGAAGCCGGCCCCCTCCGGCCGGTTCGGTCACGGTCATGCGCCCCGACGCGCCGGTCTCCGCTGGAAAGGTGAAGGATGATCAAACGTGCTGTGGGCAGAGGCCTCGCCGGACTTGTTGCCGCCGTCGGTCTGCTCCAGGGCACCTCGGGTGTCGGCCACGCCGAGCAGGCGGACGTCGTCGGACCGGGCGGTGTCGCCGTGTCGACAGGCGCCGGGCCATCGGCCGCGGTGCTGTCGGCGGCCGTCGCGCCCCGTTATGACGTCGTTCCGTACAAGGACGCCGACGTCCTCAGCCTCCCGGGCACACGCGGGGTCCACGTCGCCACACTGTCTGCGGGCAGGCCCTATCCGGCCTGGTGCTGGGTCGTCGGCGAGACCGTGGTCGACCACGGGGTCAGCAGCAACATCTGGATCGTCTTCGCCGAGGGCTACGTCAGCGCCCTCTACTTCGACGGGGGCGAGTACGGGGGTCTGCCGCCCGAAGCCCGTTGCTGACGCCGCCGACGCGCCTTGCGTTGCGTCACACATCATGAAGGAGAAGCAACATGCGTCCTCGTTTCCTCACATCGGCCATGCTCGCCGCCCTGGCGACGGCGGGGCTCATGGTCACCGCCCCGCAGGCTCTGGCCGCCCCGCAGGTGCCCCATGCGCCGGCCTCGGCGGCCACGTACAACCTCACGACCGTCATCGACCAGTGGACCCACTGGAGCCCGGACGCGAACACCTCGTCCCATGCGGGCACCCTCTACCGCGGCACCAGCTACTTCTACTGCTGGACGTACGGCGCCACCTACTCCAACAACGGCCACACGGACAACGTGTGGCTCAGGACCGACGACGACACCGGGAACCGGGGGGTCTACGTGAGCGACGTCAACCTCGACCTTTGGGGTTGGCAGCACGACCAGCAGGTTCTGCCGCAGTGCTGAGACCGCCGGTGCAGTAGTTCCGAGGCCACGGCACGCAGCCTGACATGACCGGCCCGTCCGGACTCGATCCGTCCCTCGCCGCCCCTTTCCCGGGCGGCGAGGGACGTTGACGTGGAAGGCCTCGGCCGGAGTTGTCAGGTGCACGTCCATTGCGGCTCATCGGCCGGACTGTGACATGGCCGGCTGGTCCTTGACCCACGGATCGAACACCGCCAGTCGATGGGCCGCCGAAGGGTAGAACATCGCCAGCTGATCGGCGATCCACGGATCCGTGGGCTGTCGTGCGGAGCCATGGCCCCTGACGCCCGCCGTGGCGCCGGTGACCGGATGATGCGCGCAGGCCTGGGAAGTGGCCGCCACGGCCGAGCCGCCACCGGCCAGTACAGCGCCTCCGGCGAGCGCAGCACAGACGGCTGCGCCGGTGATCCGTCGCGTCAACTTCATGCTCTTCTCCTCCTGGCTCCGTCCGGCCTGCGCGATCACCCTCGCGAGGTGAGCCGCGCCGCGATCCGGAAGCATTTGTTCCGGTTGGTGTGTCTACCCGCGCGTGCTCCGCGCACACCTGTGCCCGCGACGGCGCATCCACTTCCGGGGTGGTTCGGGAAGGAAAGGCGAGGGTTCGGGCCGATGTGCCCGTTCGAGCGCCCGCCGACGCGAGGGATACGGGAGGCGGCGCGCTCCCGGGCCCCTGCGCGGCGGTGCACGGGGCCCGGTCCGAAAGCCCTGGGAGCCGGGCCTGGCTCCGGACCGGGAACCAAACGGGAACGGAGACGGAGAAGGTGGCGGCTGACGGACAGCGGCGGGGTCCGATGCCGCCGCTTCGCCGTTCCTGGACTCGTTCCAGCGACCCAGCGACCCAGCAACCGTTCGGGAGACTCGTATGCACCCCCTGTTGCGTATCAGTGAGGAAGTCGGTGACGCGCTGGCCGAGAACCGGCCCGTCGTCGCCCTGGAATCGACGGTGATCGCGCACGGCCTGCCCTATCCGCAGAACGTGGAGACGGCGCTCGCCATCGAGAAGGCGGTGCGGGACTCGGGCGCCGTGCCGGCGACCGTGGGGCTGGACGGCGGCCGCTTCACCGTGGGCATGTCGCCCGACGACATGGAGCGCTTCGCCGCCGGTACCGGTGTGCCGAAGGTGTCCAGCCGGGACGTCGGTGTGGTGCTGGCGGCCGGCGGGCTCGGAGCCACCACGGTGGCGTCGTCCCTCGTGGCCGCCGATCTCGCCGGCATTCCGTTCTTCTCCACGGCAGGGATCGGCGGCGTCCACCGGGGCGCGGGCGAGAGCTTCGACGTCTCCGCCGACCTGGTGCAGTTCACCCGGAGCAAGGTGGCCGTGGTGTGTGCCGGTGCCAAGAGCATCCTCGACCTGGGACTCACCCTGGAGTACCTGGAGACGCTCGGCGTACCGGTGATCGGCTACCGCTTCGACGACTTCCCCGCCTTCTACTGCCGCTCCAGCGGCCTGCGCGTGCCGCAGCGGCTCGACGACCCCGGTGACGTCGCGCGGGCGCTGCGGATGCACTGGGCGGCCGGTCTGCCGGGAGGCGCGCTGGTCACCGCACCCATCAGCGAGGAGCACGCGCTGGACGGGGACCTGATGGAGGGGGTGATCCAGGAGGCGCTGCGTGCCGCAGAGCGGGACGGGGTACGCGGTCCCGCCGCCACCCCCTACCTGATGAAGGCCGTCTCGCGCGCCACGGAGGGGCGCTCCGCCGCCGCCAACCGCGAGGTCCTCATCAGCACCGCCCGGCTCGCCGGACACCTGGCCTTCGCCTACGCGGCCACCGCCGTGCCCGCGGAAGGAGTCGCGGCATGACCTCCGTGTTCGTCTTCGACATCGACGGCACCCTGGCCGACACGCCCGCCGCCATCGCGGAACTGATCGGTGACGTGGTCCGCGACTTCGGCGCGCGTCCCGGCCGCCGGGAGGTGCTGGCGACCGTGGGCAAACCTCTGGAGGCCTCCCTCGCGAGGCTGCTGGGCACCGGTGTGCACGACGCCGTGACCGCCGAGGCCGCGGCGCGCTACCGCAGCCGCTTCGCCGTGGACGTGCTCAGCCGGGGGCCGGAACTCCTGCTGCCCGGCGTGGCCGAGGGGCTGGCGCGGATGCGGGCGGCGGGGCACCCGCTCGGTGTCGCCACCTCCAAGGTCCACGCCAGCGCGCACGCGCTGCTGGACGCCACCGGAATCCTCGACAGGTTCGACACCGTCGTCTGCCACGACATGGTCGAACGCGGCAAGCCGCACCCCGACATGGCGCTGCGGGTCGTGTCCGAACTGGGCGGCCGGCCCTCGCGCTCCTGGTACGTGGGCGACACCGTCACCGACGTGGAGATGGCGCGGGCCGCCGGTCTGCGGACGGTGGCGGTCTCCTGCGGCGTCGACACCGCCGACGCGCTCACGTCCGCCGGTGCCGACCACGTGGTGGCCGACTTCGCGACGGTCACCGACCTGCTGCTGCAGAAGGCGGCACCCGCCGGGACCCGCACCGCGACCGGCACCGGGCTGACCGGAGTCCGCTCATGACCGTCCGGAGCGAAGAGACCACCGTCCCCGCCACCCCTGCGGCCCCCACCCGGTTCACCGGCCGCATGGCGGCCGCGCTGCTGGCCCTGTCCATCGCCCAGTTCCTGGTGGCGCTCGACTACTCGATCATCTACGTGGCACTGCCCAGCATCGGAACGGGACTGGACCTGGCCCCGGAGCGGCTGCAGTGGGTCGTGTCGGCGTATGCCGTCTTCTTCGCCAGTTTCCTCGTCGTCGGCGGCCGAGCCGCGGACCTGACCGGCCCGCGCAGGCTCTTCCTCGGTGCGCTGGCGCTGTTCGGCCTGGGCTCCCTCGCGGCCGGTCTGGCCGGGGACCAGTGGCTGCTGATCGGCTCGCGTGCCGCCCAGGGCATCGGCGCGGCCGCCCTGACCCCGTCCATGCTGGCTCTGATCGGGGCCGCGTTCCCGGCCGGGAACGTGCGCTCCCGGGCGCTGGCGATCTGGGGGGCGATCGGCGCGGTGGGGCTCGCGGCGGGTGTGCTGATCGGCGGAGTGCTCACCTCGGCGCTGTCCTGGCGGTGGGTGTTCTTCGTGAACGTGCCGCTCATCCTGGTCACCGTCGCCCTGGCCCTGCGGGTGCTGCCGGCCGGCGCCCGCACCAGGGCTTCGGTCCGGGATCTCAACGTCCCCGGCGCGGCCCTGTTCACCGGATCCGTCCTGTGCCTCGTGGCGGCGCTGACCCAGGCCGCGGTGGACGGCTGGACCTCCGGGTCCTGCCTCGGGTGTCTGGCGGCGGCCGTCGCGCTGGCCGCGGCCTGGACGGCGTACGACCGGCGCCCGGCCGCCACCCCCCTCATCCCGCGGCCGCTGCTGCGGGTGCGCTCACTGGCGGGCGCGAGCGCGATGTCGGCGCTCTACATGGCGAGCGTGGGCGCCGAGTTCTTCCTGATCACCCTCTTCCTCCAGGACGTGTGGGGCTACGGTGCCCTCGAGGCGGGCATCGCCTTCCTGCCGCTGACGCTGAGCGTGGTGGCGGGCAACCTCGTCACCGGGAGGCTGGCGCAGCCCTGGGGCATCCGGCGTACCCTCGCCACCGGCTTCGCGGTCGGCGCGGCGGGGCTGGCCCTGCTCGGCATCGGCACGAACGGCTCGGGCTACTGGACCGCCGTACTGCCCGGCCTGCTGGTCAGCGGCCTCGGTCAGGGCATGGCCTTCGCGGGCATGTACATCGGGGGCACGAAGGACGTGCCGGACAGCGAGCAGGGCACCGCGTCCGCGGTGCTGACGACGACGCAGTACACGGGCGGGGCCATGGGCCTGGCGGTGCTGGTCCTCATGCTCGGTGACGCACCGGGCGACGCGGCGTTCGGCCGGGCCTACGCGCTCACCGCCGTGCTCGCCCTGGTCGCCGCCGCCACCGCGCTGACGACGCTGACCACCCGCGCCGAGGACGGCGGGCCGAACGCCCGGGCCGAGGACGGCGGGCCGGCTACCGGGGGCGAGCGATGACGCTGCCCCGGGTGATCGGTCCCGGCGACGGCCCCCGCGCCGTCGTGGGCGGCACCGCCGTCTCGTTCCTGGTCACCGGGGACGACACGGCCGGCCGCTTCGGCCTCACCGAGCACCGGATCCCGCCCCGGGCCCCGGGGGCACCGCTGCACTTCCACAGCGAACTGACGGAGATGTTCTACGTGGCCGAGGGTGACGTACTGCTCACGCTCGGCACGGAGCGGCGGGTGGCCACTCCCGGCACGTTCATGCTGGTGCCACCCGGAACCACCCACGCCTTCGGCAACCCCGGCAGCGACCCGGCCACCCTGCTGGTCATGTTCACCCCCGACGGGGGCCGGGAGAAGTACTTCCGCGAGCTGGGCGAGCTGCTCGACTCCTCGCCCGAGCCGACCCCGCAGATGCTGGAGGAACTGGCCCGCAGATTCGACCAGTTCCCGGCCTGAGGGCCACAACCGACCCACGAAGTGAGGAGAAGACCATGCCTGTCGTGACCGTGGACTGGTGGAAGGGCAACGACCGACAGAAACGAGCCGATCTCGTGCACGAGGTGACGGCCGCCGTGGCCCGGATCGCTGGATGCCCGGCAGCCGCCGTGACCGTCCTGGTGAGGGACGTCGATCAAGATCACTGGGGGAGCGGGGGCGTACTCGCCGACACACCGGCCGGGGCGCCCGCGGACCGGTCACCGGCGCTCGTGGACCTCCCGCACCAGGAGGCCGGTGTGCACTGAAATGACCATGCGCATACGGTGGGTGGCCGACAGCAGCACGCTGTCGGCCACCCACCGTATGCGCCCAGGACGCCGCGGGCGGTTCTGATCGGCCCCGCGGAGGACATTCCCCTCGAACGCGCCGCCTGGGACACGGCCGTCGCGCGCCTGTGTCCCGCAGGAGAGAGGTGTCCCGCGACCGGCGATCGGCCGGCGCACCCGGCCAAGGCCGAGGAGGCTCCGGGAGAGAGCGACGGCTACACACCGTAACGTCCTTGCGGAAGTGCGGGGCGCGGCACACCCACCCTGTCCGCACCCCCGTGCGCCCCCTTCATCGGCCGTGGCGCCCGCCGTTACCCCCGGCCGCCGCCGCCGTTCGCCTCCCGCGGCCCGCCGTACCCCCCGGGCCTGCGCAGGGGGCGCCTGGCACCCGCGAAAACCTGTCCGATATTTAACAGCGTGCCCCCTGGCGCGCCCGCAACCACCACCCACGCGCGCCACGCGGTCCACCGCATGGGTGAGAATGTCGGCATCTACGTCGGCCGCCCTGTGCCGTTCACTGCAGAACGTGAGGGAACGGGAAGCCGTCTCCGGTCCCTCGGTCCCTGTGGTCGCGGTGTCGTGGCAGCCGTTCAGGACCGAGGAGAGGACACGCGCCATGCGCCAGACAGGGCCCATCCGCTTTCGCATCCTCGGATCCCTGGAATGTTGGGACGGGGACGAACGCGTCCACGTCGGAGGACCCGTCAACGAGCGCGTCCTGGTGACGCTGCTCCTCGAACCGCAACGGGTGCTTCCCGTCCACCGGCTCATCGAGGCCGTCTGGGACCAGGACGCTCCCGCGACCGCCGCGCACCAGGTCCGCAAGGCCGTTGCCGAGCTGCGTCAGCGCATCCCCGACGGACGGACCCTCATCGCGACGGACGGACCTGGCTACCGGGCCTCCGTGACCCTCGAACAGCTCGACCTGCTCCAGTTCACCGACGCGCTGCAGCGGGCCCGCGACCACATCGCCGCCGGCCGGACCACGGAGGCCACCGCACTGCTGAGGAAGGCCCTCGCCCTGTGGCGTGGCCCGGTGCTGTCCGGCAGCGGCGGCGCTGTCGTGGACGCGGCCTCCGCCTCCCTCGAGGAACGGCGGACGACCGCGGTGGAGCAGCTCTTCGAACTGAGACTGGAGGCGGGCGAGAGTGCCGCGCTGATCGCCGAGATCCGCGAGGCGATCCGCGACAACCCACTGCGCGAGCCCCTGCGCGGACATCTGATGCTCGCCCTGTACCGCTCGGGGCGCCAGGCCGAGGCGCTGGAGGAGTACGGCACGATCCGCGCCGTCCTCGACGAGGAACTGGGCATCCAGCCGGGCACCTCGCTGCGCGAACTCCACCAGGCGATCCTGCGCAACGACCCCTCGCTGAACGGCCACGCCCCCAAGGCCCCGGCGGCGCCCGCGGTGAGCGGCGGCCGGTCCACCCTCCCCTACGACCTGCGCGACTTCACCGGCCGCGAGGAGGAACTGCACAAGCTCCTCGGCTTCGTCGAGGACGCCGACGGCTCCGGGCCGCTCATCGTCGCCATCGACGGCATGGGCGGCAGCGGCAAGACCTCACTCGCGGTCCGGGCGGCGCACCGGCTCGCCGAGCGGTACCCCGACGCCCAGCTCCACCTCGACCTGCGTGGCTACACACCCGACGAGGAACCGCTGACTCCGGCGGCCGCGGCCGAGGCCCTGCTGCGCATGCTCGGCGTGCCCGGCGAGCGGATACCGGACGATCCGCACGGCCGCATCGCCCTGTGGCGCGCCACCATGATCAAGCACAGGATGATCCTCCTGCTTGACAACGTAGTCGACGAGTCCCAGGTGCGGCCGCTGCTGGCGTCCCCCACCAGCACGATCGTCCTGGTCACCAGCCGCGCCCTGCTCGTGGACCTGGACGCCGCGCACTCCATCTCGCTCGGCACCATGGCGCCGCCGGACAGCGTGGCGCTGATCGTGAGCATCATCGGCGACCGACGGGCCGAGGCCGAGCCCGAGGCGGTCGCCGAACTGGCGGATCTGAGCGGCCACTTACCCCTGGCGCTGCGCATCGCCGCGGCCCGGCTGCGCAAGCGCCCCCGCTGGAGCGTGCGGTACCTCGTGGACCGGCTCCGCGACGACACCCACCGCCTGGCGGAACTCAGCGCCGGCGAACGCA
Source organism: Streptomyces sp. NPDC020958 (assembly GCF_055562175.1). Lineage (NCBI taxonomy): Bacteria > Bacillati > Actinomycetota > Actinomycetes > Kitasatosporales > Streptomycetaceae > Streptomyces > Streptomyces sp. NPDC020958. The sequence continues at coordinate 1,246,875 of NZ_JBVHFU010000001.1, forward strand.
GCGTGGAGGTCACGCTGCGGCTGTCGTACGAGGGACTGGACGCCGGGTACCGCAAGTCCTTCCGCCTGCTGGGCCAGTACCCGGGCGCCGAGCTCGACGTGTACACGGCTGCGGCACTGCTCGACCTCGGGGTCCGGGACGCCGAGGACGTCCTGGAGTACCTCCTCGACATGCACCTGGTGCAGCAGCACGAGCCCGGCCGCTACGCCTTCCACGACCTGGTGCGCAGTTTCGCCCACATGCTGTCGCGCACCCGGCGTTCGGGAGGCACCGGCGAGTTCAGCGAGGAGGCGGCGGGGGCGGTGCGTCGGCTCATGGAGTACTCGCTGACGGCCTCGGACGTCGCCTGCGACCTGCTCTTTCCCGGCCGGGTGCGGATGGCGCGGCCGGCTCCGTCGTTCCATCCCGAGCTGGCGCCCCTGCGCACGCCGGAAGCCGCTCGCGACTGGTTCGAACGCGAGCAGGACAGCCTCCTCGCGGCGATCGCCCTGGCGTTCCGCAGGGACCTCGACCGTGAGGTGGCGCTGCTCGCGGCCAACGTCGTCTTCCACCTCGATCTGCGCGGCCGGCTCGACGAGTTCCTCGCGCTCTGCCATACGGCGGTCGCCGCGGCCCGTCGCCTCGGCGAAGCCGATCTGCTCCGGCTGAGTCTGTCCAACCTGGCGGTCGCCTGCTGGAAACGCGGCCGGTTCGAGGACGGCATCGCGGCCGCCGTCGAGGCCCACGAGCTGGCGGTCCAACTCGGCGACCGCCGGGGACAGGCCAAGGACACCGGGGTGCTGGGCCTGCTCCTGGCCACCACGGGCCGGTTCGACGAAGCGCTGTCGCGGCTGGAGCAGTCCATCGGCCTCAAGCGCGAACTCGGCGCGGAGCGGGCCGAGGCGGAGTCCCTGTCCAACATCAGCGCCGTCCACATGGAGCGCGGGGACTTCCAGGAGGCGGTGCGTACGGCCACCCGTTCCGTCCAGCTGGCCCGCAAGATCGGGGCGCTCGAGAAGGAACTGGTCGGCCTCGGCGACCTCGCGCAGGCCCAGCTGGCGATGGGGGACGCCGAGGCCGCGGCCCGCACGCTGGCCACGGCCCGCGAGCGTATGCCCGCTGTCGTGGCGCCTGCCGAACGGGCGCTGTTGCTCATCCTCTCCGCGGAGGCGGAGGGCCGGCTCGGGCACCGGCAACAGGTGCTGCACTGGGTGGAGGAGGCTCTGGCCACCAAGGGACTCGAGGACGCGCCGGTGCGGGAGGCCACCGTGTGGAACACCGCGGGGCGCTTCTTCCACCGCTGCGGCGATCATCAGCGGGCGCTGGGACTGCACCGGCAGGCACACGAGTCCGCCGCCCGGCTCGGCCACCGGGTGGAGGAGGCCTACGCCCTGGACGGCCTCGCCCAAGCGCTGGCGGCCCTCGGGCACACGGCGGAGGCAGCCGAGCGGAGGGACGCCGCGCACGCGGCGTTCCGTGCCATGGGAATCCCCGGCCGGATTCACCGGGCGGACTGAACGCCGGGAACACGACACGCCGGTGCCCGCCGTTCGTCACGGCGGGCACCGGCCCAGGACGCTCCGCGCCCTCGCTCAGACGGCGACGACATTCGGCCCTTCGTCGCCGTCGGTGCCCGCCTTGATGACGTTGGGCCCTTCGTCGCCGTCGGTGGCGGCCGTGATGACGTTGGGCCCTTCGTCGCCGTCGGTGCCCGCCTTGATGACGTTGGGCCCTTCGTCGCCGTCCGTGCCGGTCGTCGCCGCGTTCGGGTTCCCGGTGCGGGCGTGCGTCGTGGCGACGGTTCGGACGAGCGAGACGCTCGGGACGAGGTTCGGGCCCTCGTCCGAGGTGGGGTGTGTGACCGGCGAGCCGACGGCGACACCGAAGCCGAGAGCCACGGTGATCGCCGCGGTGGCGAAGAAGCCCGCCGGGTTCGTGAATCCCTTGCTGGTCATGATGCCCGCCTTCTGTCGGTCGCGGTGTGCGGTGCTGACAGAAAGAAAGGTCGCGGCCTCCGCTCCCGGCACATTCCGCATCCGTTACCGCGTTGTCGGCCCCGGAAGGGAAGGACTCAGGAACGGACCGGGCGGGTACCGGCCGCCGCCGTCGGCACCGACGGGAACCGCCCGCACAACCCCCTCGGGCCGTGCGGGCGGTCCATGCGGACGGACGCGGTCAGACCTGGTCGGGGCGCCGGCTCACCTCCGCCCGCAACAGTTTCCCCACCGCCGCGACGACCCCCGCGACCTCCTGCGGGGAGTCCGCGGTCAGCATCACGTAACCCTCCCCGCCGTGCCCGTCGCCGGGAATGTCGTCCCCCGACCGGTACGGGAAGTGCACCCGGTGCACCCCCGCGAGCTCGGACACCGCTTCCAGTCCCGACACCGACAACAGCCGCCCCGCCGGCAGACGGTAGGACGCCACCGCCGCGTACCGGTCGGCCGTCGGCACGCCCACCGGTTTGCCGGCCAGCGCCTGCACCAGCTCCTCGTCGGCCCGGAAGCCCGTGGCGGCCTCGATCAGGGAGGCCACCGGCTCCTCCGGGTACGCGGCCCGCGAGCGGACCACCCGCGGTCCGTCGGCCGTCAGCACGACCACGGTGTACGCGTACCCGAACTCGTACCCGGCGAGATCGAGCAGTTCGGTCACGAGCGCGCGCGCCTCGGCCTCGTCCCGCTCCGGCAGGGGCGCCGGGAACAGGTGGCAGCCCGCCTGCCAGGCACCGTGCAGCGCCACCACGCCCACGACACGGTGCATCCCGTCCACGGTGAGCGTCACCACGCCGTACTCCGGGCCTTGCAGATATCGCTCCACCAGGTAGGCACGCCCACCCGCCGCCGACGGGCAGCCGGACTCCTCGGCACCGGACGGCAGCGAGCGTACGGTGACCGGCCCGCCGATCTGCTCGACCGCGGCGGGCAGTTCCTGGGCGGAGCGGGCCCGCGCGGCCGGGACGTAGGAGTGCCGACTGCCGTTGAGCAGCGCCCGCATGGCGGCCGGCTCACTCAGCAGGCGGGCCGCGTCCGCCGGGTTGGGCGTCACCCGCAGCCGGGCCGCGGTCCCGGCCACCGCGGGCAGCTCCGCCGTGCCGGCGCAGGCCAGCAGACGTTGTGTGCCGTGGACCCGGACCGACAGCTCGATCGCCTCGGCCAGCGCGGCACCGTCGGCGAGGTCCACGAGGTCCACGGGCACCCCGGGCGGTATGCGGTCGTCCGGCGACACGGGGGTGTCGGAGATGATCCGGACGACGAAGCCCGCGCCGACGGCGGCGCGTACGAGGTCCGGTGACGGGCCGATCAGCAGCAGCCGCTGCGGAGTGCCGTCCACGGGGCATGGCTCGTTCTCTTGGTCGGCCGTCGCGCTCATGGCTGGGTCCTCGTTTCCTCGTCGGCAGCCGGTATCCGCTGGACGTCGTGCCGGCCCGCGTCCCGGGTGCCCCGGACAACTGATGGTTCGCGCATGGGTATTGCTCTCTCGCACGGGTGGGGCGCCGTATCGGCCGTCCTGGCCGTGCCCCCGCTCGTCTCGGCGCGGAGGGGCGCTCGGGGGGAGTGTCCCTCCGACCGTTCCCGGTTCGCTCCCCGGCCGCTCCCGGCACCGTCCACGCCGCCGCGGTCGCGCGCCGACGACCGGGGACCCGGGCGGGAAGAGAACGGGAACGGCAGCGGCGATGCTCTCCACGATCCCCGGACCCCGCGGCGACCACCGGGTTACCCCTCCCTGCCCTGGGACACGGGTCCCGGCCCCGCCCGCGACCACCCCCTGCGAAGACTGGAGACTCCGTGAGCGCCACCTCGAAGGAGCCCGCGTCCGTCCTTCCGTTCCGGCGGGCCGGCTCGGACGCTGCCCGCGCCGTGCCGTCCGCCACCCCACCCGACACCACCCGCACCGGTCTGCTCCGTCTGATGCGCGAGGACCTGGGCGTCGTGGTCGAGCGGGACCCGTCCGTCCACGGACGCCTGGAAGCGGCACTGCACCCCGCGCTGACCGCGCTGTGGACCCACCGGGTGGCACACCGGCTGCACACCCGCGGACACCGGATGACGGCACGTCTGCTGGCCCGCTGGGCACGACGGCTGACCGCCGTGGAGATCCACCCGGGAGCGGTCCTCGGCCGCCGGGTCTTCATCGATCACGGGGCCGCGGTGGTGATCGGCGAGACCTGCGTCGTCGGCGACGACGTGACGATCTACCACCAGGTGACGCTCGGCGCGGTCGGCTGGTGGAGCGACAACGAGAGGCCGCCGGGTGCCCGCCGGCATCCGGTGGTGGGCCGCGACGTCGTGCTCGGCACCAACGCCACGGTGCTCGGTCCGGTGACCGTCGGCGACGGCGCGGTGATCGGCGCCCAGGCGCTGGTCAACAAGGACGTGCCGGAGGGGACGCGGATGCTGGCCGCCACCGCCACCGGGCGTGTGCCGGGCCGCCCGGCCGAGGACGTCGTCGCGAGCATCGCCTCGGCCGGTTCCTGGTAGCCCCGCGCCCCGTCCCGTCTCCCCTCCCGTTCCCCGCCGGCTCCTCTCCGCCGGAACCGGCCCGCCACCCCCCAGACATGACGAGGAATCACATCATGCGCACCATGACGCCGCATACACCCCTGCCCGCCCTGGTCCGCCCGGCGGTCGCCGACGGGATCGACGACCTGGTGGGCGGCACCCCGCTGATCCGGCTCAGACTCGCGGGACTGGCACCGGGCGCCGAGGTACTGGCCAAGCTGGAGGCGGCCAACCCGATGTCCAGCAGCAAGGACCGGGCGGCGCTGTACATGCTCAGGGCCGCCGAGGCACGCGGTGACCTGGCGCCGGGGGGCACGATCGTCGAGGCCACCTCCGGCAACACCGGTATCTCGCTCGCCGCCCTGGCCGCCGCGCGCGGCTACCGCTGCGTCATCGTGCTCCCCGACAACGCGACCAGCGAGCGGATCCGTCTGCTGTCGGCGCTGGGCGCACAGGTGGTCCAGACCCCCGCCGAGCGGGGCTACCCGGGCGCGATCGAGCGGGCCGAGGAGATCCACGCGGCCACCTCGGGCTCCTGGTTCCCGTGCCAGCACGAGAACGCGGACAACGTCGAGGCCCACTACGCCACGACGGGTCCCGAGATCACCGCCGCCCTCGCCTCGACCGGGCGCCGCGCCGACACCCTGGTCTGCGCGGTGGGCACCGGCGGCACCCTCACCGGCATCGGGCGTCACCTGCGGGAGCAGGACCCCGGCGTGACGATCGTGGCCGTCGAGCCGGAAGGATCCCCGCTGCTCTCCGCCGGACGCGCCGGACGCCACCGCATCCCCGGTCTCAACGGCGGTTTCGTCGCCCCGACCACCGACGTCTCCCTGATCGACGAGGCCATCGCCGTCAGCGACGCGGACGCCCTGCAGACCGCCCGTGAACTCGCCGCAGGTCAAGGCCTGTTCGTAGGTGTGTCGGCCGGTGCCGCGGTGCACGCGGCACGCCTGGTGGCCGGCCGCCCCGAGTACCGCGACCGGTGTGTCGTGACCGTCCTGCCCGACACCGGCGAGCGCTACCTGAGCATGTGGGAAGACGGCTCATGACCCTCCTGGTGTCGACCCTGAAGCGGTTCGGCGACGCCGTCACGGTCCGGATCGGACAGACGACGACCACCCGGTACCTCGCGCTCGCCGAGACCACCGACGGCCGCCTCGGCCTCTTCCACCACCACATGCTGCCGGGCGCCGCCGGAGCGGCCCCGCACTACCACACCCGTATCTCGGAGTCCTTCTACGTCATCTCCGGAGAGGTCACCCTCCACGACGGCACCGGCTGGCACACCGCGCACGCCGGTGACTTCCTGCACGTGCCCGAGAACGCGGTGCACGGCTTCCGCAACGACAGCGACGCACCGGCCGAAATGCTGATCATCTTCACGCCCGCCGAGAACCGCGAGGCCTACTTCACGGGCCTGGCCGAACTCCTGGCCGACGGAAACATCCCCACGCGCGCCGAGATGGTGGCGCTGATGGAGAAGTACGACCAGTTCGAGGTCGACGAACCCTGACACCGCCGCGTACCCGAGTCCCCACCCCACCTCACCCCATCCCTTCCGCAACCTTCAGGAGTCATCGGATGCACCCCGTCAACTGGGCCCGCTTCGGCCTGCTCGCCGCTCTGTGGGGGTGCAGCTTCGCCTTCATCAAGGTGTCGCTGCACGCCTTCGCCCCCCTCCAACTCGCCTTCGGACGGCTCCTGGTGGGCGCCCTCGTCGTCTCGGTGATCCTGGCCGTGACCAAGGGCTCCTTCCCCGGCCGCAAGGTCTGGGGGCACATCGTCGTCGCCTCGGTCTTCGGCAACGTCGTACCGTTCACCCTCTTCGCCGTCGGCGAGCAGCACACCACCGCGAGCGTCGCCGGCGTCATCCAGGGCGCCACGCCCCTGGTCACCCTGGGGCTCGCCGCCATCGCCATCCCCACGGAGAAGCCGACCGCCCGTAAAGTCACCGGTCTCGTGATCGGCTTCGTCGGGCTGATCGTCGTCGTCGGACCGTGGCACACCCACGGGTTCGGCTCCGTCGGCGGCCAACTCGCCTGCGTCGGCGCGGCGGTCAGCTACGCGATCAGCTTCGTCTACGTCCGACGCTTCATCGCCCCGCACAAGTTCCCTGCGCTCGCCGTGACCGCGGCGCAGCTCACCTCCGCCATGGTCATCACCGGTCTGATCACCGCGTTCACCGTCGGCTGGGACCTGCCCGGCGAGCTGACGGCGGGCCCGCTGCTCTCCCTCCTGGTCCTCGGCGGCGCCTCCACGGGCATCGCCTTCGCCCTGATGAACCGGCTCATCGCGGACGCCGGCCCCACCACGGCGTCCGGCGTCAACTACCTGGTCCCGGTGTTCTCCGTGATCGTCGGCGCCGCCGCCCTCGGCGAGAGCGTCACCTGGAACGTGCCGGTGGGCGGCGCGGTGGTCATCGCGGCACTCGCCCTCGCGGAGGGCCGGCTGCCGTTGCCGTCCCGCCGCGCCGCCGCCACACCGGTGGCCAGGACGGCGCCGTCCGCGTCCGACCGGCCCCCGGCCCCGGCCGCCCGCGAGGCCTGCTGACGGCTCCTCCCACCGGCCGCACACGGCCTCCCCACGAACGCCGTACGGCGCACCCCTGCCCCGGGTGCGCCGTACGGCGTTCACGCGTGGGGACGACCGGGACCTCCTCCCGCCGTCGTTCCCCTGAGCAGTCCCGGGCCGGGAGCGACACGGGAGACAACCGGGAACCCGGCGCGCGAACCTTCCACAGACGAAGGAAGAACGACACGGCGGCCCGCACCCGCCGACGTGAACTCCTTCCCCGCTCGGCCACCCCGCCCCGGCCCCTCATCGGCGCCCCCCGGCAAGCCGGCACCGCTTCGCCCCGTGCGAACGGCCGCGCGGCCCGCTCCCGGCGCCCGGCCCGCGACGCCCCCGGCCGAACGGCAACCGCCCGGCCTCTCCGCTCCGCCACCGCACCCGCAGGCCGCACCACCCCACAGCACCAGCCACAGGCCGCATCACCCCAGGCCTTCGAACACAGGAAGCAGCCACAGCATGCCCCCAACCACCCAAGCCCCCGCCGCCACCGCGCTGGGCGACGCCCGCATCATCACCGCGGCCGAGTTCACCTTCCACCCCGTTCCCGGCACCCGCACCACGGTGGCGACACCCGTCAGCCCGGCGGCCGGCGCCACCCACGTCACCCTGCACGTCGTCCGGATCGCCCCGGGGGAGTCGTACGTCCCCGAGCACAGCGCGGCCGAGGAGAACACCGTCGTCGTCTTCTCCGGAGCCGGCACCGCCGCGGTCGGCGAGCACACCCGCCCCGTCGGCCGCGGCGCGGCCGCCTACGCCCCGACCGGCCACCCCCTCACCCTCAGCGCCGACGACCAGGGGATGACCGCCTACGTGTGGCGCACTCCCCTCGCGGGCGCCCCCACGGGCAGCGACCCGGTCCTGCACTCCTCGCTCTGGGACGACACCACCCAGCTGCGCGGCTTCGGCGGGACCGGGCAGATCGAGGCGGCCGAACGCCGGGCCACCATGAACTTCGTCTTCTGGCCCGGCACCGGCAGCAGCCGGCTGTGCCTGCACTGCGGCATCCAGCAGCCGGGCGAGACCTTCAACGTCCACCTCCACCCCGACAGCGACGAGGCGTTCATCGCCTTCGAGGGCGTCGGCCAGATGTACCTGCGCGACCGCTGGATCGACGTCGGCGCGGGTGACGTCCTGTACGCGGCGCCCGGCGTCCTGCACGGGGCCCGCAACCCGCACACCGGCCCCACCGCCCGCCGGTTCGTCACCTGCGGCGGACCCAGCCCCTACGACCCGGCGCTCTACTCCGCCGCCGGCCACTCCTCACAGGTCAGGTGAAAACAGCGTGTGCCGCATATACGGAACCTTCAACGTCCACTCCGACGAGGCCGAACTGCGCCGCGTCGCCGACCTGATGCTCCACGGCGGTCCCGACGCCCAGGGCGTCACGCACCGGGCCGACTGGGCCCTGGGCAACAACCGCCTGTCCATCATGGACCCCGAGGGAGGCGCCCAGCCCTACCACCTCGGCCGGATCACGGTGGTCTTCAACGGCGAGCTCTACAACCACCGCGACCTGCGCGAACGGCTGACCAAACGCGGCTTCCACTTCGACGACCAGTGCGACGGCTCGATCCTGCCGGCGCTGTACCTGACCTACGGGGACCGGTTCGCGGAGCAGCTGGACGGCATGTACTCCGTCGCCGTCATGGACCTGCGGTCCACCCCGCGCATGGTCCTCGCCACCGACGACTCCGGCATGAAGCCGCTCTACTACCACTACGAACGCGCCGCCGGCCGCTTCCGGTTCGCCTCGGAGCTGCCCGCGCTGCTCGGCTTCACCGGGCTGCGCGCCGAGGAGGACGAGGCGGGCCTGGACGCCTACCTGACGTCCAAGACCCCGTTCGGGGACCGCACCATGTTCCGCGGGATACGCGTGCTGCCGCCCGCCGCGACCGCCGTCGTCAGCCACCGGGACGGACTGCGGATCCGGCGCCGTCCCATGGCCCACGAGCAGGGCCTGCGCCCCGACGAGGGCCGCACCCTCGACGAGGCCGGCGAGCAGCTGCGCGCCCTGCTGTCCGAGGAGGTGGCACGGCTGCTGGTGGCGGACGCCCCGGTCGCGGCCGTCACCTCCGGCGGCCTGGACTCCAGCCTCGTCACGGCGCTCGCCGCCCAGGCGCTGTACGACGCCGGCGGCCAGGGAAGCCTGCACACCTTCAACATCGCCTACACCGGTACCTGGCCCAGCGACGAACGCGCCTACGCGGCGGAGGTGGCGCGCGTCGCGGGCACCCGCCACCACCAGGTCGAGATCGACCCGGCCACCTTCCCCGACCTGATGACCGACGTGGTCCGCCACCTCGGGCAGCCCAACGCCGACCCCATCACCCTGTCCACGTTCTCCCTCTTCCGCGCGGTGCGTGACGCCGGCTTCAAGGTCGCCCTCACCGGCGACGCGGCGGACGAACTCTTCGGCGGCTACGCGCGCATGACCCAGGCGGTCGCCGCCCACCACGGATCGGACTGGGCGGAGGACTACCTCGACCACCTGGCCGCCGTCCCGCGGGCGCTGCGCGAGAGCCTGTACACCGACGAGTACGCCTTCACCGTCCGCGCGGCAGGCTCCGCCCTGCCCGCCGACATCCGCCGGATCCTGCGGACCAGCCCCGGCACCCGGCTGCAGCGCATCGCCGCCGTCGAGCAGCGCTACCGGCTGCCCGCCTACCACCTGCGGCGCGTCGACCACCTGTCGATGGCCAGCTCCATCGAGGTCCGGCTGCCCTTCTGCCAGCCCTCCGTCGTCCGCTTCGCGAGCACCCTCACCGACGCCCACCGGCTGGTGCCGGGCCTGGGCGTGAAACGAGCCCTGTACCGGGCCGCGCAGGGCCTGATCCCGCGCAGCGTGCTCGACCGGCCCAAGCAGCCCTTCACCCTGCCGGTCACCGCGATGCTCGCCCCCGGCCAGCCGCTGTGGACCCTGGCCCGCGACGTGCTCTCCCCGGACACCCTGCGCGCCGACGGCCGGATCCGCCCCGAACGGGTGGCCGCGCTCTTCGACGAGCAGGCCGCCCGGCCGAGCGACACCGCCTCCCTGGCCCTGTGGTCGCTGATGTCGCACCAGCTGTGGCGCCAGGAGTTCTTCGCGGCGGCGCAAGCCCCGACGGCCCTGCGCGCACCGGCCCGCGTCCTGCTGGAGGCGGCATGAGCGTCAGTCTCGCGCGGGCGCACGGCACCCCCTGCCCGACGGCCGTGGTGGACGCGCGCACGCTGCCCGAGTCGGAACCGGAACTGCTCGCACGGCTCACCCAGTTGCGTACGGTCCTCGCCGACCACGGTGCCGCCGACGTCCTGAAGAACGCGCTCGTCCAGCCGTCCCGCCACCCCCTGTTCGACCTCGACTACCGCTTCGTCCAGTCCATGCCGGACCGGCTCGACAGCTTCGACCTGCGCGGGTCCTGCGGGCACTCCATCCTGGCGGCGGTGGAGGCCGCCGCCCGTACCGGCATGATCCAGCCGCTCGTGCCGGGCTGCCGGGTCCGGGTGAACGTGCTCAACAACGGGGACAACGTGGTGTGCGAGGCGGAGGAGACCTCCCCGGAGGGCACCCGCTTCACGGCCCACTTCCTGTGCTCGCCACCCCGGCCGGTCGAGCAGCTGCTGATCACCGGCGAGCCGGTCACCGGGATCCCCTTCGAGGAGCGTACGGTCCCCGTCTCCCTGGTCTCCATGGGCAACCCGTACCTCTTCGTGAACGCCGCCGAGCTCGGCGTCCGCACGGTGCGGGAGCTGTTCGCCGACGACCCCGTGCTGTTCGACCGGATGAACCGGCTGCGCCTCGCGGTGTGCCGGACGCAGGGCTGGGACACCGCCGGCGCCTTCCCCAAGGTCGCCGCGCTGCTTCCCGACGGCCCGGGAGCACTCGCCGTCCGCGCCATATCCGTACCGTCCTGGCATCCGACGGTGGCCCTCACCGGCGCGACCTGCCTCGCCGCGGGCGCCGCCGTGGAGGGCACCATCCCGCACCTGCTGTCCGGTGTCTCGCAGCAGCCGGAGGGCGGCATGCTCGCCCTGCGCACCCCGGGTGCCACCGTCCGTGCCTCGGCCCGCACGACGGGCGGCCCCCGCGACCGCAGGCTCGCCTGGATCTCCGTGGCGGACAAGCAGGTCGACTACCGCGGCCCCTTCCTTCCCGCCTCCGCCTCCACCTCCACCTCTGAGGAGTTGTCATGGCTTCCGCTGACAGCCTGACCGTGCCCGACGTGCCGACGCTCACCCGGGCGCCGCTCGCCCGGCCGGCCACCGGGCTGACGCCCGCGCTGCGCGAGCGCCTCGCCGCCTGTGCGCGGACCGCGGACACCGACGGGGAACCCGACCGGCAGGCACTGGCCCTGCTGCGCGAGTCCGGGCTGCTGGGCCTGCCGCTGCCCTACGAGTACGGTGGCGCCGGCGTCGACGCCCAGGGCCTGAACACGGCCGTCGAGCAGGTGGCACAGGTGAACGCCTCAGCGTCGATCATGCTGTTCCAGCACTACGCGGTCAGCAGCCGCATCTTCGAACACGGCAGTCCCGCCCAGCGCCGCAGGCTGCTGCCCCGGCTCGCCCGCGGAGAGTGGCTCGCCGCCTCCGCGTGGAGCGAGACGGGTGCGGGCGCGAACAAGAAGAACCTGTCCACCACCGCCCGCCGTACGGCCGACGGCGGCTGGATCATCGACGGCGCCAAGTCGTTCACCACCAGCGCCGGACTGGCCGACGTCTACCTGGTGCTGGCGCAGAGCGAGGAACCGGCACCGGACGCCGCCGCCGACACCGGCTACGGCGCCGCCGGCCAGACGTTCTTCCTGATACCGGCGGACACTCCCGGGCTGGAGCCGGACACCTCGCTGCGGCTGACCGGCATGCGGGGCTCGGCGACCGGCTTCGTCTCCGTCCACGACTGCCGGGTGCCCGACACCGCGCGGCTGGGGCCGGTCGGTACCGCCGCGTCGATCATCGCGGGCGTCCGGGACAGCGGCGCCACGCTCGGTGCCGTGTCCGTCGGTATCGCGCAGGCGGCGCTCGACCTGGCCCATGAGCACGCCGAGCGGCGTGGGCTGACGGCCCAGCAGGCCGTCCGGCACCGCCTGGTCGACATCGCGGGCGAGGTGGAGGCGGCCCGGGCGATCGTCGAACGGGCCGGCCGGCGCACCGCTCCCGACCCCGGGATCGCGACGCTGCACTCCAAGCTCTTCGCCGCATCCGCCGCCGAACGGGTCGTCAACGCGGTCGAACGGCTGCTGGGTTCGGCCGGCTATGTCGCCTCGCACGAGATCAACCGCTACGGCCGCGACGCACGCGCGGTCGCCCTGATGGGACCGACCAACGACCTCTGCAAGGAACTGGTGAGTCTGACGTGGAACAGCTGAACACCGTGTCCGGGCACCTTCCCGCCGATCTGGTCGTCGAGGGCGGCCGGGTCGTCACCCCCGACGGCGTCCGCGACGCGAACGTGGTCGTCCGCGACGGCCTGATCGCCGAACTGCCCCCGCCCGACGCGCCGTTGCCGGCGGGCCCGCGGGTCGACGCCCGTGGCCGTTACGTGCTGCCGGGCCTGATCGACTCCCACGTGCACTTCCGTACTCCCGGCCTCGAGTACAAGGAGGACTGGGACCACGGCAGCCGGGCCGCCCTCGCCGGCGGCGTGACGACCGTGATCGACATGCCCAACACCCGCCCGCCGTCCCTGGACGAGGCCGGCCTGCTCGCCAAGGCCGAGCTGATCGAAGGCACCTCGTGGACCGACTACCGCTTCCACATCGGCGCCGACCCGGACCGTCCCGAGCTGCTCGCGGAGCTCGACCCCCGGATCGCGACCTCCGCGAAGATCTTCATGGCCGGCCACCACACGGCCCCCGTCGTGTTCCGGGACGAGGAGCGGCTGCGGCGGGCCTTCGCCGCGGCGGCCCGCGGCGGCGTCCGGCTCGTCCTGCACGCGGAGGACCAGCACGTCTTCGACCTCCTCGACGCCGACTCGGGCACTCCCGACTCGTACGCCCAGTACGAGCCGCACCGCCCGCGCTCCGGCGGCATCGTCGCCGTGGCCCGGGTCATCCACCTGGTCCGCGAGTACGGCACGAAGGCCCACGTCCTGCACGTGTCCTCGGCGGAGGAGGCCGACCTGCTCACGGCGGCGGCCGCCGAGGGGCTGCCGCTCACCTTCGAAGTGACCGGCCACCACCTGTCGTTCACCCACGACGACACCACCCGGCGTGGACCGCGCACCCGCCTCTCCCCGGCCATTCGCGAATGCCGTGACCAGAAACGCCTGTGGCGAGCGGTGCTGAACGGCGAGGCCGCCACGCTCGGCAGCGATCACGCCCCGCACACGGTGGAGGAGAAGAACCGCCCGCCGGCCGACGCGCCGCCCGGCCTGCCCGGCGTCCAGGAGCTGGCCACCGGCGTCTGGACCGGCCTGCTCACCCGGGGCACCGGTCCGGACGCGGCGGCGGCGCACCTGGCCCGGCTCATGGGCGAGGGGCCCGCCCGGCTCTTCGGCCTGCCGGGCAAGGGCCGGCTCGAACCGGGGGCGGACGCCGACCTGACCCTCCTGGACCCCTCGGCACGGTGGCAGTTCTCGGCTCGTGACGTGCACGCGCTGTGCGGCTGGTCCGCGTACGAGGGCTGGACCTTCACCGGACGCTTCACCACCACGGTGAAGGCGGGCCGGGTCTGCTGGGACGCTCGTACCGGATTCACCGGCCGCCCCGAGGGGCGCTGGCTGCACGGCCTGGCCCGCCCGCTGGAGGTGGCACGGTGAGCCCGGCCCTGCTGGCCGACCAGGCCCCGGCCGACGCGCGGCCCGGTCTCGCCGACTCCTTCCGCGCCGCGATGTCCGCCCTGGCCGCCCCGGTCACCATCGTCACCTGCTACGACGACCAGGGCAGGCCGCGCGGCCTGACGGCGAGTGCCGTCAGCTCCCTGTCGCTGACCCCGCCGCTCTTCCTCGTCTGCCTCGACCGGACCTCACGCACCCACGACGTGCTGACCGTGGCCGAGGACTTCGCCGTCCATCTGCTCGGCCCCGGCGAGGAACACCTCGTAGAACACTTCAGGCGCCCGGCCGAGCACCGCTTCGACGGCCTCTCCCTCGGCGCACGGTCCGATCGGGCCCCCGTGATCGCCGGCGCCTCGCTCACCCTGCACTGCGTCCGTCACCAGCTCATGGAGGGAGGCGACCACACGATCCTCGTCGGACGGGTCACCGAGGTCAGCGGCGAGCCCGCGCACTCCGGCGGCCTGCTCTGGCACCGGCGCGGCTTCGCCCACGCACGACGCGCGTGACCCCGGGTGGGGCTGCCACCGCCACGGCGCGGGGGGCAGCCCCACCGAGGCGGCCCCGGCGGTCACACCGTCCCGTGCTCCGTGGCCGGTGCGGACCAGTGGTAGACGAACCTGAGCGTACGCACGGCCTCCTGGGCGTGGCGCAGTGCCTCCGCGGGCGTGTCGGCGGTGGTCAGGACGCGAGCGGAGCGGTCCCCGCTCTGCAGGACGGCGGTCTGCGGGGAACCCGGCTGCTTGAGCAGGTCGACCCGGTGCACGGACGGCAGGCGCCGGACGCGTTCGACCTCCTGCACCTCGACCAGGGTGTTGGTCGGGGGGCCGGACGGGTCGGCATACCAGACGGCCGCGCCGCGGTGCGCCGTGACGGGCTCCGGCAACAGGGCCGAGACGTCCTCACCGATGCTCTGCCGGGCCACCAGGTCGTGCACGTCCACCCCGGTGGCCAGTTCCACCAGGTCCATGATCGCATCGCCGCCGATGCGGTTGTGGGTCTCGATGAGCCGCGGCCCCCGGTCCGTCAGGACGATCTCGGTGTGCGAGGGGCAGTCGTGGAAGCCGAGCACGTCCAGGACGCGTTCGACGTAACGGGTGACGGCCTCCCGGTCGGCGTCGTCCAGCGGGGCCGGGACCAGGTGCCCGCGCTCGACGAACGTCCGGTCGTCCCTGAACTTCCTGGTGATCGCGAGGACGTGGTGGCGGGTGCCGACCGACACGGCCTCCACGCTGAACTCCGCACCGACCAGGAACTCCTCGACCACGACCCCCCGCTCGACCTGCTCCTCGCCCAGACGGAGCAGGGCGGCGTCGACATCGGCGGGCGAGTCGATCCTGGCGACCCCGGCGCTGGCCTCGCCGTCGACCGGCTTGACGATGCACGGCAGGCCCACCGCCCGGATGGCGGCCGGCAGGGAATCGCGACCGCGCGCCAGACGGTGACGGCAGCCCGGGACACCGTGCTTGTCCAGGATCTCCCGGGTCCTGGACTTGTCCAGCACCCGCTCGAAGAGCTCCACGTCCACCACGGTGGGTACGCCCAGCCGGTCGCTGACGGCGCGCACGATGCGGTACGTGTGTTCGTTGAAGGCCGTCACGGCGTCGAACGGCGCGGCGGCGTGCAACACCTGGGCGACACCGGTCCACAGGCCGATGTCGGCCTCGTCGTCGAGGACGACGACGTGCCGGTAGGGCCCGGCCGGGTCCTGCGGACTGGCCCGTCCCCGGGGCACCAGGAGCACCAGCTCGTGCCCCTGCGTGTGCAGACGGTCGTGGCACATCCGGTTGGTGCCCACCACCAGAACTCGCATCTCGCACCCTTCGCGTCGTGGACCGGTCGGCCCCGTTCAGTCGGCCGCCACTTTGGGCTCCTTGCGGGAGGAAAGGGAGCGCAGGCTCCCGTTGGTGACGCTCAGCCACCGGGCCAGGGCCGCGGCCACGACGGCGAGCGCCGTGGCGATCAGCCAGAAGTCGGGGCCGTGCCCGCTGCCGGCCAGCCACCGGTACACCGCCACTCCGAGGCCGCCGCCGACGCCCTCGCCGACGGCGTTGGCGATCGAGAACACGCCGTAGCCCAGCGCCCGGCTCTGCTGACCGAGCAGGCCGAGCAGGAGCACGTCCATGGTCGGCACGAACATCATCTCGCCCAGCGTGAACAGCACCACGCCGGCCACCGCCCCCGGAAAGCCGGGCAGCAGGTAGACCGCGAAGAATCCCAGCGCGAACGACGTGTACGCTGCGACGGTGGTGACGGTCCCGCGGCCCTTGGACAGCTTCTCGGCGACGCGGGTGACACCCAGCTGCGCCACCACGATGAGCAGTGCGTTCAGCGTGTACAGCCAGCCCAGCCGGTCCCTCGCGCCCGGGACGGCCGACACGTGCAGGGCCAGCGCGTTGAACAGCTGGCCGTAGCAGCACCAGCCGAGCAGGTTGATCAGCATGAACGGCCGCATGCCCGGCAGGCGGAGGACGGTGAGGTAGCCGCGCAGCGAGGAGTCGGGGGCCCGCACCGGGCTGTCGGGCATCAGCAGGCGGTAGTTGAGGTAGGTGGTCACACCGGCCAGGCAGTAGATCGCGGCGACCGCGGTGAGCACCTGTCCGTGCTCGTGGTGCTGGACGAAGAACAGCGCGACGGGGGCCGCCACCGCGGAGGCGACGTTCACCGCGACGTTGATCAGTGAGAAGATCCGGGCGCGGTCGCCCGACCGGTCGCTGGCGTCGGCCGCGAGCTGCTTGCTGGCAAGGGCGTTGACGGAGACGCCGAGGCCGGCCAGGGCCAGGGTCGCCGCCGTCGCGGCCAGGCCGCCGGCGATCCGCAGCCCCAGGAAGCCGACGGCCGCGGTGAGGCAGCCCAGCAGGACGGAGCGGGCCGCCGAGATCCTGTCCAGCCACCGGGCGAGGAACACCTTGGACACTTTGTTGGCGATGGTGAAGACGAGGACCAGGAGACCTGTCCGCCCGCCGTCGAACCCGGCCGCCGTCAACGACACGGCGAGCGTGGACAGCAGGCCGAACAGGCCCAGGTTGGTCATGAAGTAGTGCAGCGTGATGGAGCGGGTGGCGCTCGTGCGCCCGGCGCCCGCGGTGTTCTCCATGGCGTCGTCCGGCCTCATGCCTGGCCGAGCGGGGCCCGCTCGATCCGCACCAGGTCGCGTGCGGCCTCGGCCTTGGCGACCGCGTCCGGTGTGTCCTCGCCCTCGCACAGGACGTAGCCCTGCCGGGAATCGGAGGACAGGACGGCACCGAGGGTGCGTCCGGGGGCCAGTGTGCACAGCAGCCTCAGGACGCCGGGTGCCCGGCGGGCCTCGTCCAGGCCCCGGACAGCCGTGACGGTGGTGTTCTCGAAGGCCAGGAAGCGGATCGCCGCGGCCCGGGCGCGTGGGGTACGGGCGGGAGCCGGGAGACCGAGCAGTCCGGCGAGCGTCTCCGCGATCATGTCGACACCCGTCACCAGTTCGGTCATCTCCCAGATCTGGTCGCCGCCGACCCGCGTCTGGGCCTCGATCAGCCGGGGGCCGGCCGGCGTGAGACGCAACTCCGTGTGGACGGGGCCCGTCCGCTGCCCGATCACGTCGAGGAAGCGGAGGACCAGGGAGTCGATCGCCTCCCGGTCGGCGCTGTCGAGTCGCGCCGGCATCTGGTGGCCGAGTTCGACGAAGCCCGGGGCTCCGAAGGTGCACTTCTCCGTGACCATGACGATCTCGTGCTTGCCGTCCTGGGACACCGACTCGACGCTGAACTCGGGGCCCTGGAGGTACTCCTCGGCGAGAACCGGTCCGTCGGTCCACCGGGTGGTCCAGGACCAGCGCTCGGCCAGCTCGGCCTCGCTGCCGACCAGGTAGACGCCCTCACTGAGACCGCCGGCCGGCGGCTTCAGGACGATCGCGCGGCCGCCGAGGCCGGCCATGAACTCCCGTGCCTCGGCCGGTTCGGCGCACAGGCGATGCCGTACGGGGCTCAGCCCGTGGCGGGCCAGCGACTCGCGTGTCCTGGTCTTGTCCCGGGTGAGCAGGACGGCCGCCAGGTTGTCGCCCGCCACGCCGAGGTCGATCGCGCACCGGGACGCCGGCTCCAGGCCGTACTCGGTGAACGACAGGACGGCGTCGAACGGGTCCGCCGCGTGCCAGGCGCGGACGACCGGCAGGATGGTGTCGAGCCGGCGGTAGTCGAGCACGGTGTAGTTCTCCGCCGCTGCCGCGTGTTCCCGGTCGGCCCGTTCGGGGATCTGGACCATCGAGTAGCGGATGCCCAGCCCGCGTACCTTGGGCAGCTCGTGGCCCCGCCCGCCGACCAGCAGTACGTGTCGTCCCGTCACCGGGTCTGCCTCCCGACCAGTTCGTCGTCGCTCGCCGTCGCGGAGCGTCGGTGGTGTGTCCGGCTCACTGCCGCAACCTGGACAGGTCGATGTCCATCTGGTGGGCCAGGGCCCGGCCGCGGGCCATCACGACGTCGAACAGCTCGGAGTGCGTCCTGCGCAGTTCGTCCGGGTTCAGGGCGAGCGCGAGCAGTTCACCGATCCGCTGGCGGACGTGCAGGCGCAGGTTGGCCTCGTCGAGGGCCTTGCGGCCGAGCCCGATCGAGTCGCTCAGCAGCTCGATCCGGTGGAACCACCAGGCCGGCAGGTAGAGCACGTCACCGGGTCGCAGCACGAACCGGGTGAGCTGGGTGGCGGGGGAGTCGAGCAGGGCCCGGACGTCGAGTTCACCGTCGGGGCCGGGCAGCAGCTCGGAGTCGGGGCCCATGATGTACCAGAGCTTCTCCCCGACGATCTGCGCGTGCAGCACGTCGACCGAGTAGGAGTCCTGGTGCAGCCGGGTGATCCCGCCCTTCTGCCCCAGCCACAGCTGGTGGTTGGTCGAGGCCGCGTCGCCGTACAGGTTCCGCCGGAAGTCGTACTGGGCGATGTCCAGTTCGGGCATGTCGTCGGCCAGCTCCGGGGCGGTGGTCTTGTAGTACCACTCCTGGAGGTAGATCGGGGGAGCACCCGTGCCCGCGCTCTCCTTGAGCAGCGTCACGAACTCGCCGAAGGTGGTCGACCTGGCGGCCTTGCTGCTGTAGCTGTCCACGACGACCGGGACGGAGCCGCAGCGTTCGGCCAGGGAGTCGAAGGACCAGGTCCGCACGGACGGCCAGTGGGCCGCGTACCCCTCGAGGACGACCGGTCGGCCCTTCGCGCGGTACTCGCTGTCGAACTCCTCGCGGGACAGACCGCGGCGGCGCTCGATGTCCGGCGCCGAGGCGAGGGCGTCGGCGAGTGGACCGGCGCGGAAGGCGGCCTCCACCGCCCTGAGGCTCTCCACGTCCCGGCGCTTCAAGTAGTTGGGTTCGATCGCCATCGTGGTCAACTCCTCTGCGAGGTGGGAGCGTCCGCCGCCAGCACACGCAGCGTCGCCCGCACCACCCGGTCCCGGTCCTCGGGGTGGTCGGGCAGCCGTCGGTGGACGAAGTGGTCGTAGCCGTCCAGCCGGACGACCTCGGTCGAGCGGGCGCGCTGCGCGCTCTCCAGATATCCGTCGACGACCGCGGGAGCGACCACCTGGTCCTCACCGGCCACGAAGATCAGCAGGTCGCCGTCGAACTCGCGCAGGCCGGCGTAGGCAGGCGAGTCCGGGTAGCGGCCCGGCTTCGTGAGGCTGCCGTCGAAGCGCAGGTCGGCGGCGTCGGCCGGGTAGGCCGCGGGGCAGAAGAACACGAGCGCCCGGGGCCGCAGCCGGGGCACCGCCGACGCGGCCAGATGCGCCCCCATGCTCGTGCCGAGCAGTACGGGCGCGGCGGCGGTGTCCAACTGGGCCGCCGCGGCGAGCGTCTCCGCCATGCGTCCGCGCAGCGTGGACTCGGCCAGGGTGCCCGCGCTGTCCCCGTTGCCGGAGAAGTCGAACGTGAGCCATCCGTGGCCGTGGGGTGAGAGGGCGTCCAGCAGGTAGCGGATGCGGTGGCGGCTCGACGTGACGCCGAGACCGTGCAGGGCCAGGACGGTGGGCCGTGACCCGTCGACCGGAGCCGTACGGGTGCCGGCCAGCTTCCGGCCGTCGCCCTCGAAGACGAAGTCCTCCGTGTCCACCGTGTCCATCCCCCCTGTGAACGTGCTGCTGACTGGTGCCGGTTCAGCCCGCGTCGACCTGGCCGAAGCGCTCGCGGCGCACGTCGGGCCACTCGTCGCGCAGGATGCTGTAGTAGACGACGTCGCGGCGGCGGCCTCCGGGCATGTAGTTGAAGCTCCGCAGGACGCCCTCCTCGGTCGCACCGATGCCGGAAAGCCCACGCCGGGCCCGGGCGTTGCGTACGTCCGTCTTGAACTCGACGCGCTCACAGCCCAGTTCGGAGAACGCGTGGTCGAGCAGTGCCAGCTTCGCGGCGCGGTTCACACCCGTGCCCCGGGCCGCTCCGCAGACCCACGACCAGCCGATCTCGATCCGCCGGTCCGCCTCGGCGAGATTTCCGTACGCGCTGCTGCCGACGATCCGTCCGGTGGCGTTGTCGACGATCGCGAAGACGATACGGCTGCCGTTCAGGGTGTCCTTGATCGCGGTCTCCACGAACGCGTGGAGATCCTCCGGCGAGCTGACACGCGTGACGAAGTACTCCCAGGTCTCGGGCTCGTAGGCGATGCCCGAGAACTCCTCGACGTCGCCGATCCGCACCCGTCGCAGCGTCACCCGGTCGTTGGACAGCACCGTGTTCGCCAGCTTCTCCCAGCTCATCATTCCTCCGCCTTCTGCGTCCGCGGCCTGCCGACCGCCGCCGTCACCAGGACGGGGGCCCCGTCCGTGGAGCCGTCGTTGTACACCGCGTGCTTCTGGTAGACGAGGTCGAGATCCTCGCCGAAAACCCGGCCGATCTCGGCCCGCACCAGCTTGAACTGCGCGTTCAGCAGACCGTTGTCGACGGAGAACCGCTCGCCCGCCACCACGACCGCGTAGATCCTCTGCTCGTAGCGCAGTTGCTCGTTCAGACGGCTGACCGCGTCCGCCAGGGACTCGGGGTCGGTGTCCGGGGCGGCCGGTGACACCACGGCCGTCAGGTAGGGCTTGCCGTCACCGAACACGGCGCAGTCGTGGATCTCCGGTATCTCCCGCAGACGCTCCTCGACGAGGGGCACCAGGATGTTGAGGGCGCTGCTCAGGGTGACGATGTCGTCGACCCGGCCGTCGATGTAGAGGAAGCCGTCCTCGTCGACATGGCCGATGTCGAAGGTCTTGACCTCGCCGGTCGGCAGGTACACCTTCTCGTTGGCACCCGGCCCGCACCACGTGTAGTGGGTGTTGACCGGGTCGAGGCCGCCGACGATCAGGATGCCGTCCTTGTCGAAGCGGATCCGCTTGTGCGGCAGTACCTTGCCGACGCTGCCCACCCGGACGGCCCCCGGGTGGTTCTTGGCGACGATGCAGGTCTCGTTGAGGCCGTACCCCTCGTAGAGCGGGACGCCGCAGTCGTTGAAGAAGTCCAGCATGGGCCGCCCGGCGGGCGCCGAGCCCGTCCACAGGTAGCGGACGGCGCCCCCGAGTTCGGCCTGGACTGCGGCGCGGCGCGCGGCCGGGTCGGCCGGGGCGCCGGCGGCCTCGACGCGTGCCTTCACCTGCTCGTAGAAACCCGGCACACCCATGATCACGGTCGGGTGGACGGCCTGCGCCACCTCGAACACGGTGACCCGGTCGGCGAGGGTGACGTCGTGTCCGTTGACCAGCGCCGAATAGATCCAGTACCGCTGCTGGAGGAATCGCGTGGGCAGGAACACCAGGACGTTGTCCCCGTCCCCGTGGTGGAACATCTCCTGGACGGCGGCCATCGACCGGTTCACGCTGGCGACCGTCGCCTCGATGCCCTTCGGCACACCGGTGCTCCCCGAGGTCTGCTTGATCGCGAAGACGTCCGCGGGGTCGTAGGCCTCCCGGGCGGGCAGTGCCGCGGGGTCGGCCCCTTCGTCCTGCGCCCATCCGCGGACGCCACCGATGTCCCGTACGGCGCCCCGCTCGGGTTCGTTCTCGGTGAAGAGCAAGGTGAGACCGAAGTCGGCGATCACCTGCTCGGGCTCGTAGCGACCCGGCTCGACACCCGCGACGACCGCACCCAGCTTGACCGCGGCCAGGTCGAGGAGCACCCACTCGATCCGGTTCCGGGACATGATCCCGATCCGGTCCCGCGCCCGGACACCCGCGGCGTGCAGACGGCACGCCACCCGGGCCGCGCCACGGTCCAGTTCGGCCAGGGACAGCGAGCCCATCCCCTCCTCCTCACGGAACCAGAACCGGTGCGCGGTGTCCTGACATGACGTCAGGGCGATGGTGCTGACCACGTCCGGGGGCGCGGTCATGCCGGGGACGGGGACGGGGACGGGGACGGGGACGGTGTTCTGCTCAGCCACTACGGGACCTCCTGGGGTCGGCGGGCGCGGCGGGTGGGCGTCGGCCGGCCGCTGCCGGTGGGGAAGGACGGGGGACGGCCACGCCGACCGCGCCGTGCCGTCGACCGGGCCGCCCCGGCCGACGGCGCCGTCATCCGGGGGGTGCGCCCGCGAGATGACGGGTCGCGAGGGAGTAGGGCCGCAGCCGTTCCCAGCCGCGTGACTCGTAC
Organism: Streptomyces sp. NPDC020958; assembly: GCF_055562175.1. Lineage (NCBI taxonomy): Bacteria > Bacillati > Actinomycetota > Actinomycetes > Kitasatosporales > Streptomycetaceae > Streptomyces > Streptomyces sp. NPDC020958. Next base: position 1,269,245 of record NZ_JBVHFU010000001.1, read on the forward strand.
CAGACCTTGTCGAAGCCGCCCACCGGGCGCACGGGAACGGTGCCGTCCTGGAGGCCCTGGGCGAGGGTCCGCCACATCTCGTCGACGAGGGAGCAGTGCCGTACCGCTTCGAGGAGTTCCGTCATGGTGAACGGCGGGCCCTCCATCCGGACCAGCCGGACGTCGTAGCACCCCCGGTAGCCGTGGCCGAAGACCGTGAAGGGCGGGTGCCACACCTGGGCGCCGGGCGCGCGGATCGTGTAGCGCACGCGCGAGGCGACGTGACCGCCGTGGTGGTGCTCGGAGTGCTCCGCGATGTCGGGAACCTGCGGCGGGAAGAAGTAGTGCCGCTTCTCCGGAATGTCCGCGCGAGGGAACTCCCCGGGGGCGAAGTGCCACCGGTTGTACATCATCCGCTGGGCGGACCGCCAGAGGATCGGTGTCGTGTCGTCGCCGGCCTCGGCCATGCGGGTCGTGTGCGGCAGGCAGCAGCAGAAGAAGTCGCCCTTCTTCAGCGTCAGCACGCCGTCGGGTCCACCGGGCTCGGCCCCGCGCAGCCCCGCCAGGTCACGCACGGAACTGCTCATGCCGTAGTCGGCGTCGGTGCAAAGGATCGCCGACAGGACGATCGCGCCGAGCAGCTCGCCGATGGCGCTCTGCTCACCGGGGGCGGCCTGTGCGTCCACCTCGGTGGCGGCCAGGGTCATCGCGCGCAGATCCCCCCGGACCCGGCCGGAGGGGGAAACCCCGAGATGGAGCTTGCCGTACTGGGCGATCAGATCGGGCATGATCCCCGGGTCGCGCGGCAGGGGGAACTCGACGAGGCGTTCGTTCTTCACGAACGTGAAACCGTTGATCCGCCGGTAGCGCATCATCGGCGTCCGGTCGACCTCGTGCATCAGGGTGCGGACGAGCTCCGCGAGCTCCGGCAACGGGAGCGCGTGCGCGTTGTCCGGCTCGCGCCCCAGCGCGGCGCAGTACTGTGCGCAGCGGTTCAGCAGGAAATCGCGGAGCCGGGTTGCGGAAAGCTGGCTTCCGTTGAATTCCTCGAATCGCACGGAACGGCCGCTCACGAAAAGGCAGTGGGCCAGTACCACGAAAAGCCTGTCGGTCGGGCGCCAGTCGCCTAAGGGGCATTCCCTCAGATTCGCCAGGAGTCTTTCCCGGGTCAGGGTGTTCGTTCCCGCGTCGGACTTCGAGAACACGTCCCGGCCGATCAGGATGTAAACCGTCTCGACCCTTTCCACCCAGTCGGCCAGTTGGACGAGCCGGCCGTCGAGTTCGCCGCTTGTCTCCCACCGCTCCAGCAGTGTGTCGGCCTCGTGCCGCTCGGCGGCCTCCCGGGCCTCGATCACCCGGGCCTCCTCGGCGACCACGTCGAGAACCTCGGGTGGCACGAGCAGGCTGCCCAGCCGCTCGGCGCCGGGTTCCGGCAGCTCACCGGGGGCCCAGAAGGACAGACCGGCGAGCGCCGACCGGGTGACGAGGACGGTGCCGCGGGCGTGCGGCGCCGGTTCCGTGACGAACTCGACGTCCGGCCTGCCCAGGACGTGCTGGACGAGCAGGTGCTCCCAGGCGGTCAGTCGAGAACAGGCGAGGCGGAAGGACAACCTTCCATTTCTGGTGAGTTCTGCGAGAAGTAAGCTCGTCGTGTTCGGTGTGCCCGTGAAAGTGTCGCCGGGACGTAACGAGCCACCAGGTCCTGACGGAACCACGTTTCCCCCAAACGCTTGGTCCGGCGCTGAGCCCGGCGATGAGAGTACACGAACGGTTGTTTCCGGAACAGGGTTCCCGGATATTTGCTGTCGGCACCGTGATCATTACGGTTGACGCAATCCGGTGGCACGCCAATCGCCGGGGCGCCGGGGCGAGCCGGAGGTCGGTGGAAGCCCGTCCGGGCCCTGACCAGGAGGGCGCGGGTCAGGAAACCGGCTGGCGGGAGCGGGCCGCCTCGATCTCCGGGACATGCTCCTCGGCCCAGAGCCGTACGGCGCGCAGCGGGACGAGCAGGGAGTGGCCCAGGGGTGTCAGGGCGTACTCGACGCGGGGCGGGTTCTCGTCGTACTCGTGGCGGCTGATCAGACCGTCGGCTTCCAGGGAGCGCAGCGTCTCGGTCAGCGCCTTCGCGGTGATGCCCCGGATGTGCCCCTTGAGTTCGGTGAAGCGGCGGGGACCGTCGGCGAGGGCGTTGATGACGAACACCGTCCAGCGGGCGCCGATGCGGTGCAGCACCGTGCGGCTCGGGCAGGTGGCTGCCATCACGTTGTACGCCTTGCCCATCGCTGCTCCAGTTTCGTTGAAGATACCGGTATCAAATCTATACCGTGAGGTCCGGTCCTGCGAAAAGGAGTGGAAAAGCATGGAACGGATCCTGGTCATCGGAGGCGCACGGGCGCTGGGCGCGGCCGTCGCGAGGCGTGCGGCGAGGGACGGGTACGACGTGATCGTCGGTGCCCGTGACCTGACCGCGGCCGACGCGCTGGCGGGCGAGATCGGTGCCACGGCGGTACAGGTCGACCTGCAGGACGAGTCGACGCTCGCGGCCGCGGCGCACCGGCTGGGGGACGGAGTCGACCACATCGTGACGACCGGTTCGGCGCCGCACGACGTCCGCGCAGTCGACCTGGACCGTGACAGGCTGCTGGCCGCGTTCACGGCTAAGGTGGTCGGCCCGATGCTGGTGGCCAAGCACTTCGCGCCGATCCTGCGGCCGACCGGGTCGATGGTGCTCTTCTCCGGTGTGGTCGGCTGGCGCCCCGGGCCCGGATCGCTCGTCAAGGGGGTCACCAACGGAGCGGTCGAGTTCGCCGCGCGCCACCTGGCGGCGGATCTGGCACCGGTCCGGGTCAATGCCCTGTCGCCGGGCGTCGTGGACTCGGGCGCCTGGGACCGCCTCGGTGACAAGAAGACCGCTCTGCTCAGCAGGAGCGCGGAGGCGACCTTCGTCAAGCGCCACGGTGCGAGCGAGGACGTCGTCGAGGCGGTGATGTGGCTCCTGCGCGCGGGCTTCGTCTCCGGCGAGACGATCCACATCGAGGGCGGCGCCCGCCACAGGTCCGCCTGAAGCGGGGGTGCTGGCCGTACAGGCACAGGTACAGGCACAAGCGCCGGCGCCGGTCATGCCGTGAGCAGCGCCCGTGGACCCGGCGGCATCCGCCGGCCACGCGGCGCGGACGGCTCTCGCCGCAGGAGCGCACCCGAGCGCACGTCGTCCCCGTCGTGCAACTCCGCCCGCGAGCACGGCACTTCCGCTGGTCACCCCGTAAGAACTCGCGGCTCACGAAGCCACTGCGAAGAGGCTCCAGACGGACGGGGGTCGAGAAGCGAGTCAAACGGCGGCGGGAAGGTAGTACCAGTCCTGGTAGTGGTTCTCACCGTGTGCGTTGCAGCCGTTCTCCGGAAACCCATAGGTGTCCCCGTAGCCGCCGTCGAGGCAGACCCGGTACTGGAAGTTGAAGTAGTTGATGTAGCCGTCCGCGCTACGGGTGCTTGCCCATTCCTGGGCGGCCGAGTTGTTGCAGGGGCGCGGAGACACCTCGTTTCCGAACCCCGCCGGCTGCGCGACCTGGTTCAAGACCGTGAGGCACTCGCCCGAGCGCTGACTGCGGATCGCGACGTTCGCGTAGGCGCCGCCCGGTGCGTCCGGATAGGCTGAATAGACGTGCCAGTTGTCCTCCGAGCCCCACAGGAGGCAATCGCTGATGTAGCTTCCCTGCGCGGGGTCGGCCCTGATGCACTGGCCGCCGTCCGAGCTGAGAGCCCGAAGACCGATCTCCGTGTTCGGAATGTCGACCGCGGCGTTGGCGGTTCCTGTCACGGCCGTGAAAACGGCAGCGGTCATGGCGGCGACAGCGAGTGCGGATCTGATCATCACGTTCAAGGTGCGACTCCCTCGGTATACCTCGTGACTCGGCGGAGTCCGCCGAGACCGGACCTGGCAGGCGGTGGAGACGGTACGCATTCGGTTCCTTCGGTCGTCCTGGATCCGTCCTAGGTGCATGCACCACGAAGGTTGGCGACGCGCGGGGCGCGACGCGTTGCCGCTCGGCGCGCGCCACCCGGGCGGGCGTAGGCTCTCAGGGATGCGGATAGGCGAGTTGTCCAAGCGCACGGGTGTGAGTCCGCGCTCACTGCGGTACTACGAAGAGCAGGGCCTGCTGACCAGTTCACGCTCCGACGCGGGGCAGCGTCACTATTCCGATGCTGCGATCCAGCGCGTGTCACTCATCCGCCGGCTGTTCGACGCGGGTATGTCCAGCAGGGTGATCGCGACTGTGCTGCCGTGTGTGGACGTCCCGGGTGACCTGGGCGTCGCCGAGGAGACGTTCGCGGCGATGGTGCGCGAGCGCGACCGGATCGACGCCGACATCGCGCACCTGATCGACACCCGGGATGCACTCGACGTGCTGATCAGGGCCAACAGCCGCCACCGGGCGGAGCTGTCCACGGCCCCGGAACCGGTGGCCCGTTCGGCCTGATGCTGTGATCTGCATCTCAGCGGCTTGCCCCTCACACCCATGTCAGAGGTGAGGATGGCGACAACGCCCGGAATCACCGGGTCGGTCGTACGAGAGGTGGCGGAAGATGGCGCAGGCGTGGGGTTTCAGCAGGTACGGCGGGCCCGAGGTGCAGGAGTTCTTCGATCGTCCCGACCCCGTTCCCGGTCGCGCCGAGGTGCTGATCCAGGTCGACGTCGCCGGCGTGAATCCTCTAGACCACCTTCTGCGCTCGGGTCTGGTCGACGGGCTCGACGGCGGGCGCCCGTTCCCCCGCGTGCTGGGCATGGAGGCAGCCGGAACCGTTCTCGCCCGGGGCGAGGACGTCGACGGGCTGGAGGTGGGTGACGCGGTCTTCGGCTTCGCGCTCACCGGTGGCGGCACCTACGCCGAGACGACGGTGCTGTCCGCGCCGAACACCGCGCGTATCCCGGAGGGTCTGTCCGCGACCGCGGCGGCAACGCTGCCCGTAGCCGGGACGACCGCGGTGGACGCGCTCGACCAGCTCGGCCTCCCGGCCGGTGCCACGGTCCTGGTCAACGGAGTCGGGGGCGGGGTCGGCCTCGCCGTCGCCCGGCTGGCCATCGGGCGCGAGCTGCGTGTGATCGGCACCGGGAGTACCGCCAAACGCGAGCACGCCGAGGCCCTCGGGGTGCGGTTCATCGACTACACCGCCGAGGACGTCGCCGCCGCGGCACGCGAGCTGGTCCCGGACGGTTTCCACGGCATCGTCGACCTCGCCGGAGGCACCTCGCTGCGAACGGTCGCTCCGCTGGCCCAGGATCCCCGCAACGTCATCGCTGTGGGGGATATGTCTGTGCCCGCTCTCGGCGGGCGTTTCGTCGAGCGTCGCGTCGACCGCGAGAACCTGGAACGGTCGGCCCGGCTGGCCCTCGACGGACTCCTCGCACCCGTGATCACCGCGGTCCATCCGCTCTCCGACGCCCCGGCCGCCCTCGCCACCGTCGAGAACGGTCACGCCTCGGGCAAGGTCGTCATCAAGGTGGCATGAGAAGTGCCCGGCCGTCTGCCGCCAGTTGTGGCCCGGGCGGTACCTCTGAGGTTCCTCAAGTCGGTTGGCGCGCACGGCCGTGGCCGTCAGGCTGACCTCCATGACAGGTATCACGGCTCTGGGCAGGAAGAACACCTTCGTGTTGACCATCCGGGACACGGACGAGGTCGCGGCTGCCCTGCGTGAGGCGCTGGCGCAGGCTTCGCCGGAGGAGCGCCCGGGCCTGGAACGCGCCGCCGCACTCGTGGAGTCCACCGCCGCCGCCACCGAGGGCCTGCTGCGCGCCCGTTGGGTCCGCTCCCGGCTGGCCGCCGTCGGCTTCACCGGAGACGTCGGCTCGGTCGCCGCGGTGAAGGCGCTGCGTCAGGCGGAGCCGACACTGAGTCTGCTCGCGGCGGTGCAACTTCAGCGAGAGGCGGTCGCGCACCCTGAGTGATCCGATGCCCACCTGACGGACTCGGGCGGGCGATCAGGTGTGTGTCGTCCGCATGTCAGTGTGCGATATGACTGCATCGGCTCGCAGGTGCCCGTAGTACCTCGCCTACGCACCCACCGACACGGCTGTCCACGAGCTGCCCACATCGCCGGAACCCGCTAACCGGGACTTTTGGGCCGTGGGCGAGCAGGGCGGTCGCATCGCTCTGGGTGTACGCACTGCGCAGGGCGAAGCGCGTAGGTGACCGGGTGCTGCCACGCCTCGCTCTGGAGGGCGGCGATGCCAGTAGCATCGCCGAAGAGGGCACCGCCGGGGCGTTGACCGGCACGGAATCGCCGTCCTGGGCGTGGCCCCATGCTGGGCCCGGGCGGCGGGCGGGAGCAGGACACCAGTCTCGTGCGCCGCGCACTCCGGTCAGCGTCAGGTGAGGCAGGGCCTGCCACCATGGCCGGCGATTGGAGGGCGCCAGTCCGCGAAGGCGAGGGGGCGGAATCTGACCGACGGGACGTGAACTTCGAGGGCGACCCCTCGGTGGTCGAGGTTCCAGTCCACCGACTGCGCCGGAAAGTCGGCGCGGAGCCGCGGATGCCCGAGCTGCTCGTCGACCTCGCCACGCGGGTGGTCGTCCCGGTCATGACAGCCGCATGATCCGGGTAACCCAGGGAGCCGTGGCTGCCCGGGTTTCACTACGACCACCTCCGGACCAGCCCCCCACCTCCAGGGCCCCGGTCTGAAGAAACGCCCGCTGGCCGAGGGACACGCCGCATTCTCTGGGTGCTGCCCTTGAACGGCTCTTCGACGAGTACGCGATCGTCCCGACCGACCCGAGGCGGCCGTCCGTCATCGGAACCTCGCGGGCACGGCCCCGGCACCGGCGACAGGCGGGGTGTCGCTGCGCGGTCGACGGCATGGCGAGGCCGTCACCGCGCGCCGCGGTCCGCCGTTCACCCACAGAGCGGCGCCGCGGCGTCGCCCGCCTGCTCCTGCGAGAGGCGGAGCAGGAAGAGGACGGGATGGGGATGGCCTCGTACGGGGTAGGCGAGCGGGACGACGCGGGGCGGTCCGGCGCGCTGCTTGAGGGAGGGTCAACGTATGCAATTCGACGACGATGCTGCTCTGGACACGTCCGAGGTCGAGGACGGTCGGGGAGGTTCCCTGGGCGGGATCCCGGGCGGCGGGAAGACCATCGGCGGGGGACTGGTCGGGCTCGTGGTGCTGGTCGCGTCCGTGCTCCTGGGTGTCGACCCGGGCATGTTCGGCTCGGGCAGCAGCGACACGTCCTCGTCCGGCAAGTCAGCCGCGGACCTCGCCGCGGACTGCCGGACCGGTGCCGACGCCAACCGCAAGGAGCAGTGCCGGATCGTCGCCGTGGTCGACAGCGTGCAGGCATTCTGGAAGCAGACGGAGACAGCCGCCGGCAAGCCCTACCAGCAGGCCCCGACGTTCCTGTTCACCGGCAGTGTGAACACCGGCTGCGGAAACGCGACTTCCGACGTCGGCCCCTTCTACTGCTCAGCCGATGACAAGGTCTATCTCGACCTCGGCTTCTTCAACGACCTGAGCAGCAAGTTCGGCGCCGAGGGCGGCCCGTTCGCCGAGGCCTACGTCATCGCGCACGAATACGGCCACCACTTCCAGGACCTCGGCGGAACGATCTCCCGCGGCAGCGGAAAGGGCCAGAACAGCGGCTCGGTGAAACTCGAGTTGCAGGCGGACTGCTACGCCGGAGTGTGGGCCCACCACGCCACCACCACCCCCGACCCCAAGAGCGGTAAGCCACTGATCACCGACTTGACGAAGGACGACATCAACCGCGGGCTGGACGCGGCCGCCGCCGTCGGAGACGACCGTATCCAGCAGCGCTACCAGGGCAAGGTCACACCCGACACCTGGACCCACGGCTCCGCCGGCCAGCGCCAGCAATGGTTCTCCACCGGCTACCGCTCCGGCCGCATCGCCAGCTGCAACACGTTCAGCTGACCACACTGACCACCACGGCACGACGCCCGGCTGTGGGCCGCGATGCGAGGTGAGCGTGCTGTCGGTGCAGGACGCTCAGGCGATGGGGCTTGCCGTGATCTGACCGGCGAACCCCATCGCCCTTCTTCTCGGAGTCCGCCGGTACCCGAAGCACTCCCTGGGCGCCCGTACGGCATGCCCGTTCCGGGGTGGTCCAAGGTGGAGCCCCAGCCTCGTCGAGGAAAAAACACCCGGCGTGCCACTACGGCGCCACAACGGGAGCCAAGACCGGACGAAGCCCCGTCGACTGGGGCAGGACGGGCGGTAAACACCACCTGATCACCGATGCCACCGGCATCCCGCTCGCCGAAACCCTGACGATCGCCGTCCACCAAGCCTTCCTCGCCCTCCGATGCACACTCATCTGCCGGTCTTTCCGACAGCAGTGCTTACTCCGTCATCCCAGCCAGGAGACAGAAGCGGAGCCGAAGACGCCGGTGCGGGGCTGCGACCTGCGGGCATACCAGTGGTAGGCGTGCCGAATGAGCGAGCCGAGGTGCGTATGTGCGCTCGAAGGACGCGATATGTACGGTCCAGCTCAGCCCGGTCAACGGTGGGGCGGCCGGCTATGGACCGCAAAGCTGCAGGCACTGGCAGCGGGCATCGGGGTAGATGCTGGAAGGTGGCGGCGGGCCCGGCACCGGAAGGCAGTGCCAGGGCGACGGGCACTGTCCGTGGCAACGAACGTAAGGCCAGGCGGATATGGGGCGTACGCGTGCGGATGCGAGTACCAGGCATCCCCGTCATGAGCGCAGAGGAGAGGCGCGGCTGCCGGCGGTGGTCGCGACGCTCGCCGCGATCTCCCTGTACCTGCTGCTGCCGCAGCGGCTGCTGATCGCCCCTCGGTACGTGCTGCCCGCCCTGGAATGCCTGCTGCTCATCCCGCTCATCGCGATCAACCCCAAGCGGCTGACCCGGCAGACCAAGGCTTTCCGCGTGCTGTCACTGACGCTCGTCGGCGTCATCGCGGTCAGCAATCTTGTCGCGCTGGCCATCCTGATCCATGAGCTGCTCTACGCCGGGGTGAAGGACGGCCGGTCCCTGCTGGTGGCCGCGCTGCAGGTGTGGCTCACCAACATCATCGTCTTCGGGCTGGCCTACTGGGAGCTGGACCGGGGCGGCCCGGTCAGCCGCACTCAGGTGCCTCGCTCCGCCCTGCCCCTGGCGGACTTCCGTTTCTCCCAGGACGAGAACGACGACGCCGTCCAGGAAGTCGCCGACGGCGCCAGCGCCACCTCGGACTGGGTCCCCACGCTGATGGACTACCTGTACGTGTCCACCACCAACTCAACGGCCTTCAGCCCGACCGACACCATGCCGCTGTCCACCCGGGCCAAGGCCATGATGAGCATTCAGAGCGTCTCCGCCCTGCTGACCTCGCTCCTCGTGATCGCGCGGGCCGTCAGCATCCTGCACTGACAGCCCCCCACGGGTACCGAAATCCTCCGCTCGCACGGCGTACGTGTCCCGCGTACGTCGACACCATGGCGGATCTGGGTGTCGAGGAAAAGCTGCTCCGGACGAGTTCCTGAAAGCAATGGACGGTTACCGCAGCCGTGATCCGGAGCCGGCGATCGTGGTGGGCGCGGTCAAGACGACCGTCAAGGGCGGCCGCAGACCCGGAACCTACACCTGGCAGTGAGTGATGGTCCGTTTGGATCACTCGCATGCCGTAGGCTTCGGTCTATCGACGCGGGGTGGAGCAGCTCGGTAGCTCGCTGGGCTCATAACCCAGAGGTCGCAGGTTCAAATCCTGTCCCCGCTACCAACTCCGGCCCCCTTGACGCCATGTCGCGGGGGCCGGATGTGCTATGCGGCATGGTGAATGACCTCGCCCCGCTCCTTCGTCCACGTTCGCAGAGGCTCACGGCTGCCGTGTATCCCCAGCCGGCCGCGGAACTTCTCCAACGCCACCTCGTGGTCGGTCCAGGTGTTTTCCACGGCCGGGCCGCTGGGCCTGAACTGCATCGTGACGTGCCATGTCCCCACGGGGTCATCCTGCCCGATCAGCCGCTACGGCGACGACACTCGCGACCGGTCCGGCCGGGCACGGCCAACCGGTGGATCTCGCTCCTGCTGGAGGTTCTGGACGCAGCCCCCGCCCCGGGGCCCGCCATGCTCCCGGGCTTCCGCCCGGCATCGTTGTCCATCTCATCGACGCCCTGGCCTGCCGACAACACCGCACCTGACCCAGCGGACGGTTCGGCATTCGCTCCGACGAGCCCACGCGAACATCGTCAGGCCGAGGACGGGTGACCGAGAACATCCGGTCCGTCACACTGTTCCAACTCCTGGTGCGCGTCAGGGGCGGGTGGAGACGTGCGGTGCGCCTATGCCCCTCATCCCACGGAAGTAACTCATATTTTGCATGCTTGTAGGGCTGAAGTAAGGGCATTCGGTGGCCAGGAGGTTGATAACGATGGTTCCCCTGCTTCTCGTTCTTCTGCTGGCTCTGATCCTCTTCGGTGCGGGCTTCGCACTGAAGGCACTGTGGTGGATTGCGGTGATCGTGCTCATCGTGTGGGTGCTGGGCTTTGTCGTCCGTACGGTGGACAGCGGCGGCCGCAAAGGCCGCTGGTACCGCTGGTAGGCGGACACGACCCGGTGCCGAGGCGCGCGCCGTCTGCGAGGAGTGAGTGGGGCCCGGCCGAATACGGCCGGGCCCCACTCGCACACCAGGGGGCCTACTGCGTGAGCGGCTGGGATGGATGGGGCGTATCGGACGCATTGCGGGGTACGTGAGTGATGCACCGGTCCCGCAGACCCAGCAGTGGAACCCTGCTCCTCCTGTCTGCGGGGCCGCTGTGCGTGGGGGAACTCGGCGATGCCGCGGCAGCCCGGCGGCTGTGAGGCTGCGACCCCGCACAGCTGTTGGGAGTGACCGACACGGTGAAGTCGGCGAGGCCGGCGGCGCCGCCGGCGCAGCTCCCGAACCCGCGCCCGATCACCGCGTCGGCGCACCGGCCTCGTATGCGGCGCCCCCCCCGTTCGGTCGTACGGCACCTCGCCGCCCACCCCGCCTTCGCCCCCCTCGCCGAACCCCCGTCCCCCGCCTGCCCGGAGCTGTGACGACTTTGGCCGATGGGCCGGGTCCCTCGCCCCATCGATCGGGTGATCTCGAGGGATTCGGGAGGGAGTGGCTCTGTCGACCGGGCAAGAACGGACCATGAAAAAGATGATCGTCACAGCAGTACTCGCAGTCGGCCTGCTCGGGATCGCTCCTCAGGCGACGGCCTCCGACAACGGCAGTGGCACGACGAGCCTCAGCGGCAACGGCGCCGCTACGACATTCGGCAACGCGAAGACCGACGGGGCCATGAGCCCCCAGCTGTCCCTGGTCGAGGGCTCGCTGAACCAGCTCTGCGCCGGCGTGCCGGTCAAGGTCGACGCCGCTGCCGTCGTCGGCGTCGTCCCGGTCTCCGTGCTCCAGGACGTACCGGTCCTGTCGGCGCCGCAGAACCAGCAGTGCACCGAGAACTCGACGCAGGCGAAGGGCGACGAGCCGCTGTCGCATCTCTTGGGCTAGGTGTACTGATCACGAGCAGTTGTCAACGTGGGTCGACTCGCCCACGGCGACGGCCCCCGTGTGGGGTGGAGGCGTCGCATCCTCACCCCACGGCGGCCTTCGCGTCCCACCCTGACGGCTGCCTTACCGTCCACGGCCGTCGACGGGAGAGCGACAGCGGACTCATCGACCGTTCCTGCCGTCCCCGCCGGACACCGCCCCACCGCACCAACGCGCCGCACCACCGCACCGCAGCGCCGCGATCGAGGCCGGAGGTGCCGACTGCGACCGGCCCGCACACTGCGACCGGCCCGCACCGTGCCACGGCCTTCTTCGTCACGGGCGGCATCGACCGCGTCGCGGCCACCCGGCGCGGTGTGAGGCGAGGCGGTCGACACGGCTCGCACCTGCGCGCGTTCACGCCTCGTGCGTGCCCTCCTCCGTGGCCGGCCCCGGCTCGGGAGCCGGCGTTTCCCTTATCGGCCAGGCGATCTCCAGACGGTTGTCCGGGTGGCCGGGTGTGCCGTTCCAGCGGTGGTAGATCTCCTGGACGGGGCCGGCGAAGGAGAACCCGTGATCGGTGATCCAGCCGGCGACGGCGTCGTAGGCGGAGTGGATCTCCGGGAAGGCGGCTTGCGCACCCTCCACCGTCGTTGCGGCACAGGGCGCCTCGGGGATGTCCAGCACGTACATGCCCTCGGGCAGGTCCGTGGGCTGCGCCGCGGTGGCCGAGAACGGCAGGCACGCCTCGACCAGCGCCTCGCTCTCCTCGTTGCACACCCCGTGGTAGCGGGCGAACGCCGGTCCCGTGAAGGTGAGCGGACCCCGGCCGGCGATCGTATACATGGCCTGGTAGCTGCTGCGCATGAAATCGTCCAGACCGGGCTGGCTCAGCGTCGCGCCGCAGACCAGCACATGAACGGGGGCGCCCTGGCGGATGGTGACACGGTGGTTCATCTCTGCTCCTCCGGTAAGACGGGCCAACAGGCCGCGGACCACTGAGCGCTGGATCTCCAGCCGACGCTCCGCGCCCTTCAGGTGCGCACGCAGGACGGGTCCCACGTCCTCAGCGCCCTCGTGACGCGCGAGCAGGCCACGCACGTCTTCGATCGGCATGTCCAGTTGCCGCAGCGCGCGGATCAGCTGGGCCGTCCTGACCTGGTCGTGCCGAAAGTAGCGGTATCCGCTGTCCGGGTCGACAAAGGCGGGTACCAGCACACCACTTGCGTCGTAGTGGCGCAGGGCGGTGACCGAGAGGCCACTGGCCTGCGCGAACTGCCCGATCGGCAGCAAGTGCATCCTGTCCACGGGCAAGACTGTGCCGTCTCGGGTTACCCGAGAGTCAAGCGACACCGTCTCCACGGAGTGCGAGTCGCTCGTGACGAACGGCGTCCTGCCGCCGACCTGGTCACCCACGACCGCCAGGTCTCCGAGGCCGCGCCCCGGCCGTGAACTCCGGAGTGCACGACGTCGCCACCCTCCCGCCGGGTCACCCAGGCCGACCGCTGCTCGGTCCTGGGGGAAGCCGCCAACGGTCCGCGCTGTCGCGTCGCCGCCACCGCCGTGGTCGTAGGTGTCGCGGCCATGTCCACCACCCTGCTCGTCCAGACGCTCCTGGACTGGATCGGCCTCGGTTGATCGACGGCCCTGCCTCCCCGGCGGGCCCCGGGAGATCATTGTTTCGGGAATGCTCCGCATCCCTGGCCGACCTCGTTGTCGCCGTGCGGTGCGTTCACGATGTACTGGACGTTCTCGTACGAGACGCCACGTCTGGCAGCGGACGGGGCGGGGTTCCTCGCGGAGGTGTGGTGGGCGTGAATCGACCGATGCCCGGGGCTCGGAGCCCGGGGGAGCCGGCGTCATGGCGTATGGGGCCGTGGCGGTTCGTGGTGTGGTTCGGCACGATCAGTCTGCTCGCGGATGTCGTCTACGAGGGCGCCCGCTCGATCACCGGCCCGCTGCTGGCCTCGCTGGGAGCGTCGTCCCTCGTCGTCGGGGTGGTGACCGGTGCCGGGGAATCGGCGGCGCTGGTACTGCGGCTGGTCTCCGGTCCCCTGGCGGACCGGACGCGTCGCTTCTGGGGTCTGGCGATCGGCGGGTACGCCCTGACGGTCGTCTCGGTGCCGCTGCTCGGTGTCTCCGGGGTGCTGTGGGCCGCCTGCGTCCTGGTGATCGCCGAACGGGTGGGCAAGGCGGTGCGCTCACCCGCGAAGGACACGCTCCTCTCGCACGCCACCGCGGCCACGGGACGAGGACGCGGCTTCGCCGTCCACGAGGCGCTGGACCAGATCGGAGCCATCGCAGGCCCGCTGCTGGTGGCGGGGGTGCTCGCGCTGACCGGCGGCGACTACGGCCCCGCGCTCGGTGTCCTCGCCGTCCCGGGCATCGCCGTTCTGCTGCTGCTGTTCTGGCTCCGGGCCCGGATGCCGGACCCGGAGGCCTACGAGCGCGAGACGACGGCTTCGGCACCCGCGGCCCCGGACGCGCGGGGCGGGCGTCTGCCGAGGGCCTTCTGGACGTACGCCGCCTTCACCGCGGCCACCACGTCCGGGTTCGCCACGTTCGGCGTGCTCTCCTACCACCTGGTCCAGCGGCACCTGCTGACCACCGCCTGGGTTCCGGTGCTGTACGCGGCGGCGATGGCGGTGGACGCCGTCGCGGCGCTGGCCACGGGCTGGCTGTACGACCGGTACGGCCCCCGGGTGCTGGTCGCCCTGCCCGTCCTCACGGCCGCAGTGGTGGCGCTGGCGTTCACCGAGAGGGTCGCGGTGGCGGTGGCCGGGTCGCTCGTATGGGGCGCGGCCATGGGGATCCAGGAGTCCACGCTGCGCGCCACCGTCGCCGACCTGGTGCCCAGCGGACGCCGGGCCACCGCCTACGGGCTGTTCGCGGGCGTGGTCGGCGCGGCGAGCCTGGCCGGTGGTGCGCTGACCGGTGGGCTGTACGGATACTCCATCCCGGTACTGATCACGGTCGTCGTCGCCATCCAGGTGCTGGCTCTGGTGCTGCTGGCCGTCACCCGAGCCGATCGGCGCTGAGACACCGGCGGGGCTCGTCACCGGTGCGGCCCGCGTGCCGGGGCGCACCGTGACCAGCCGTGTACGGCCGACCTCGCGCCTGACGCAGAGGTCTCACGTCGCCCCTGACGCAGACGGCCGGCTGCGTGCCTGGTGTCCGGGTGATGCGTTCCTGCCGGTCCGGAGAATCCGGCGCGTCGGGGGCTGGAGACCGGGCGACCGGGCCGAGTCGTCAGAGGCCGCCGGTGTATAGCAGCCGATTGGGTGTGTCGGAGCGGACGCCGCGCAGGACACCGCGGGTGGCCGCGCGGTCGAGCCAGACGTGGACCTGATGGGCCGTGGCGTGCGGATGGGCCGACAGGTACAGCGCGATCACGCCGGTGGCGTGCGGCGCGGCCCAGGACGTGGCGCCGTCGTTCTCCGTGGTCGTGCCGCCGCCGGCCAGGGCGGCGGTCACCTTCTGGCCGGGGGCGTACAGGTCCACGCACCGGCCGTAGCCCGACCCGTAGGAGCCGCCGTCGCTCCATGGGCGGTCGTCGGGGGTGGAGGCCGCGACGACGATCGTGCCGGGGACGCCGGCCGGGGAGTGAGTGCATGCGTCGTCGTGGAAGTTGCCTGCCGACACCACCGTCGGGATGCCGGCGTCGACCATCTTCTTCACGGCGGACTCCAGGGCCGCCGAACGGTGGTCGAGGTTGAGCGACATGTTCACCACGGCGGGCTTCCGGGCATGGGCGGTGACCCACTTCACCGACTTCACCAGCGCTGCCTCGGCCGCTGCCGGGGAGCCGCCGCCCTCGCTCTCGCACAGGACGCCCTGGACCCGGACGAGTTCCGCCTCGGGTGCCACGCCGTACCGGGCCCCGCCGATGATGCCCGCGACGAACGTGCCGTGTCCGGTTCCCGCCTCGCTGAAGCAGTCACCGGAGTCCGCGGGGCCCACGAAGTCGGCGCCGAGACGGGCGCGTCCCCCGAACTCCTTGTGGCCGATGTCCAGCCCGGTGTCGATCACGTAGACGTGTACGCCCCTGCCCGTGGCGGTGGTGGTGAGCCTCCCGTTCAGGGGCCGCGACCGCTGGTCCAGAATGTCCAGGTTCCATGGCACGCGCCGGGTGACGGAGGACTCGGCGGCCTGGGCGACACCGGACAGCGTTCCCACGGTGGAGGGCGGCACGGACTGCCTCGACGGGTGTGCGGGGACCGTCCCGCCGCTTCCGCCGGAGGCCGCGCCGGCTTCCCGGCCACAGGCCGAGGCCGCGAGCGCCGTCGCCATGGTCATCACCATGAGACCGGTCTTCATCACGTTTCGCTTCACAACGTCCCCCGCCGTCCTGCTTCGCACACAGCCAGCGCACAAGACGACCGCAGGGGACGGGCGGTTCCGGCAGGGTCGTGCGAGCGGGTTCCAGTGCTGGGCGCGGGCGACAGGAGCGGGGCAAACGCGACATCGTCATGGCGACGAGCACCAACGGCACCACCTGGTCGCCGGTGACCCGCATCCCGATCGACGCGACGACGAGCACCGCCGACCACTTCATCCCCGGCCTCGCGGTCGACCCGTCCACCGCGGGCGGCACCGCGCACCTGGCGCTGACGTACTACTACCACCCGGTCGCCAACTGCACCGCATCTGCCTGCCAGTTGGACGTCGGGTACGTGTCCTCGACCGACGGCGGCAGCACCTGGACGGCGCCGACCCAGCTGGCCGGTCCGATGACCCACTCCTGGCTGGCGAGCACCACGCAGGGCACCATGGTCGGCGACTACATCTCGACGTCGTTCTCCGGCGGCACGGCGCACCCCGTCTTCGCCGTGGCCTCCGCCCCCAGCGGGTCGTCCTTCAACGAGGCGATGTACACACCGGCACCGGGCCTCACCGCGGCCGCCGGCACCACCGCAGCCACGACCGCCACAGCCCGTGACAACGCCTTCTCGGCCCGCCTCGCCGCGATCGCCTTCGTGCAGTGGCTCGCCAACGGCGGCACCGAGGGTGGCGAGGACAGCCCCTGACCGAGGCGGGCGCCGGTGCCGCCGTCGGCGTCGACGCCGCGGTGGGCACGGGCGACGGGCCTCCCCGCGCCGTGCCGGGCCCCGGGCATCTCGTGTCCGGGGCCCGGCTCCCTGGTTCCCCCGCTGCGTCGTCCGCACCGGTGACCGCGCGAGCCCGCGGTCAGGTGCCGTAGAGCGCGGCCCAGGTGTGAACGCCGACCTTCCCGTCGACGGTCAGGTGGTGATCCGACTGGAAGCTCCGCACCGCTTGCAGGGTGTGGTCGCCGAACTTCCCGTCGATGTCGCTCACGGTCAGGTAGCGCCAGTGGGACAGCAGACACTGCGCCTGCTGGACCCGTGGGCCCGTGTCGCCGTAGACCGTCAGCGCGTCACCGCTGTAGTACGCACACGCGTAGGCCGGTGCGTTGGGGGCCGCCGACGCGGTGCCGACGGCCCAGCCGGCACCCGTGAGGGCCAGCACTGCGACCGCGGCGGTGGCGCCGAGGCGGTGGGCGGTGCATCGCATGGAGTGGTACCTCCCGGTGGGTCGGTGTCGTTCGTGGGATTCACCTTGTGGTGGACGGCACTGGCCGCGCGCCGGCCCGCTAGCAGTCCGGAACGCCCGATATCTTCCGGCCGCCCTGCAGGTACACGTTGCTCACCCAGGCGAAGTCGCTGCCCGTCGTGAGCGTCACCTCGCTCCACCAGGAGTTGGTCCCTCCGTTGGGGTCGGGAACCGCGGTGGTGTTCTTGTCCGTCTGGCAGTAGTCGTAGAGATAGATGTGCGACACCGTGGCGAGGATCGCGGCGCTGGTGTTGGGTGCCGCCCGCAGATGGACGTCGGTGGCGTAGACGTACACGGTCTTGCGGGCCGTCGGCTGCGCCGGGGTCTGTCCGGCAGCCTGGGCGGCCGGGGAACACAGCAGCCCCGACATGGCCACGGCCAGGGTTGCCGCTCCCGCGAGTAGACGCTTGCTGGACTTCATGACACTCCTTCTCCTGTGCCCGTCGGGAAACGGGCTGTGTCGGGATGAACGCGCGTCGGGAATCAGCCCCCGGCGACGAGACGAAGCCCCCACCAGGACTCGGGGCCGGGGAATCCGTCCACGCTGACGTGCTTGTGGTAGACGCTGTTGTACGTCTGCTGGGCGAGCTTCATCGCGGCCTGCGAGTGCGGGCCGAAGATGCCGTCGACGGCGTCCGTGTAGTACCCGATGAAACTGAGCAGGCACTGAGCCTCGATGCCCGCACTGGTCACCGAGGTCGACGACGGAACGACCGTGTTCCCGCTGTAGTGACCTGCGTACTCACCTCCTCCGGAGGCGTAGTAGTGACAGGAGTACGCCTCGGTGGTCAGGGTGTGGGCCTGGGCCGCGGAGGCGGTGGTCAGTCCGCCGCCCACCAGGGCGGCAGCTGCCAGGGCCGCTGGAAGACACCTGCGAATGTGCATGGCGAATGTCCCTCCGTCATGGGATGGATCCGGTCAGTCGGTGGTGGGCAGGTAGTAGTCGCAGCCGGAACCGAGCCATCCCAGGAGGTCGTCACCGGTCTCCGGGCCGACGATCCCGTCCACGCCGAGCCGTGGTTCGTAGGCGGTGTTCCACCACTTCTGGAAGGCGATCACGCCTTGGTAGGTGTCCGGCCCGAACAGCCCGTCCACCTTCACGTGGTACGGGGCCGGCGAGTTGTTGATTCCCTCCTGGGTGCACTTGACCGCGTTGTAGTGGTTCGGGTAGCCGTAGCCGACCCAGTCCGCGCCGACTCGTGCGTCGGCCGCGCCCGCCGGGCCCATGACGGCAAGCGCGAGAGCAGTACTCAGTACGGCGCTTCTCGCGGCCGGTTTCCTCATCGGTGTCCCTTTCCTGTGTTCCCGGTTCCTGCTGCCGTCCGGTCGTCGCGCAGGTGATGGGTGAGCCGGCGGAGCGAACACGACGACCCGCCGGTGACCCCGTTTGTACAGCCGTTTCGTTGTCCGGAATCGGGGGTTGAGTGCCGGACGACAAGCTCCGGACAATGAGCCGGATCTGGATCTCGGGGAGGTGTGGGGTGCCACGAGCCGAGCGTCCGCTGGCGGACGACGACGGCGTGCTGACCGTCTTCGCGGCCGACCTGCGACGATTACGGGCCGAGGCAGGGAGCCCGCCCTATCGGGAGTTGGCCCGTCGGGCACACTATTCGTCCACGACCCTCGCGGACGCCGCCGCGGGGCGCAGACTGCCGAGCCTGGCCGTCACCCTCGCGTACGTACGGGCCTGTGAGGGCGATCCGGCCGCATGGGAGGCGCGGTGGCGGTCGGCCGCCGCGGAACTGGCGGCCGAGGAACCGGCCGGGACGTCGCTCGGTTCCTCCGACGACGAACGCCTGAGCCCCTACGCGGGGCTCGCGGCCTTTCAGCCGGAGGACGCCGAACGGTTCTTCGGACGCGAACGCCTGACCGACGACCTGGTCGCCCGCGTCCGGGACCACCGCTTCCTCGCGGTGTTCGGAGCCTCCGGCTCGGGCAAGTCGAGCCTGTTGCGGGCCGGTCTGCTGCCCAGGGCCGATGCCGTCACCACGGGCAAGGGCGAATGGCGCACGGTACTGCTCGTGCCCGGCCCCCACCCGCTGGAGGTCTGCGCCGCACGACTGGCCGCCTTGAGCGGCGGATCAGCCACCGCCCTGTCCGAGGAGCTACGGGAAAAGCCGCGCGCCCTGCACCTGAGCGTGCTGCAGATCCTCGCCGACCGGCCCGAGGACAGCGAACTCCTGCTGGTCGTGGACCAGTTCGAAGAGGTCTTCACTCTCTGCACCAGCACCCGGGAACGAGCCGCGTTCATCGAGGCCCTGATCACCGCGGCCCAGGCCGCCAACAGCCGCACCCGCGTGGTGATCGGCGTCCGGGCCGACTTCTACGCCCGCTGCTCCGAACACCCGGACCTCGTCGAGGCGCTGCGCGACGCCCAGTTGCTTGTCGGCCCGATGACCACCGACGAACTGCGCCGGGCCATCAGCCAGCCCGCCGTACAGGCCGGTTGCACGGTCGAGACCCCGCTGCTGGCCCGCGTCGTCGCCGATGCCACCGGCCAGGCCAACGCCCTGCCCCTGGTCTCGCACGCCCTGCGCGAGACCTGGCGGCGCCGACGCGGCAACACCCTCACCCTGGCCGGCTACGAAGCCGCCGGCGGTATCCGGCATGCTCTCGCGCAGACGGCCGAAGCGGTCTTCGCCGGCCTGACGCCCCCGCAACAGCACCTGGCCCGCGCCGTCTTCCTGCGGCTCGTCGTCCTCGGCGAGGGGGCCGACGACACCAAACGACGTGTCGCGCGCGCCGAACTGGACGGTCTCGCTCATCCCGGCACCGAGGCCGTCGTGGACGCGCTGGCCCAGGCCCGGCTCGTCACACTGGACACCGACACCGTCGAGATCACCCACGAGGCACTGCTCCAGGCGTGGCCGCGACTGGCCGGCTGGCTGAACGAGGACCGGGCAGCGCTGCTCACCCATCAGCGGTTGACGGAAGCCGCAACCACCTGGGCGCGCGAGCACCGGGACCCGGGCCTGCTCTACCGCGGCAGTCAGCTGGCCACAGCTGCCGAGTGGGCCGAACGTCACCGCGGCGACCTCCTGCTCAGCGAGCGGGTCCAGGAGTTCCTGACGGCGTCCCTCCGGCAACAACGCCGGGCCGGCCACGTGCGCCGAGCCGCAGTCGCCGTACTGGCCGTCCTGACGCTCCTGGCCTCGACGGCCGCCGTCGTCGCGTTCCAGCAGCGCGGCGCCGCACGGGCGGAGCGTGACGTCGCCATATCCCGCGAGATCACGGCCCGCTCGGAGCAGGTGGAGAGCAACGACACCTCGCTGGCCGCACGTCTCAGCCTGGCCGCCTACCGGCTGCGGCCCTCACCCGAGCTCTACACCAGGCTCCTCAGCACCGAGAACACGCCCCTCGCGACCACGCTGACCGGACACACCGACACCGTGTTCGCCGTGGCCTACAGCCCGGACCGGCGCACCCTGGCCACCGCGGGCGCCGACGGAACCGTACGCCTGTGGGACGTCAACGACTCCGCCCACCCCAGAGCGCTCGGCACACCCCTCAGGGACCACATCGGCTGGGTGTACTGGCTGGCCTTCAGCCCCGACGGCCACACGCTCGCCGCCGCGGGCCGCGACCGGGCGGTACGACTGTGGAACGTCAGCGATCCCACGCGCCCCACGGTGTGGGGCCCACCCCTGAAGGGCCACACCAGTTACGTGTTCTCCGTGTCGTTCAGCGCCGACGGCCGGATCCTCGCCACCGCGGGCTACGACCACACCCTGCGGCTGTGGAACGTGTCCGACCCCGCGCACGCCACACCCGTCGGTCACGCCCTGACCGGCCACGTGGGGGCGGTCGCCTCCGCGACGTTCAGCCCGCGAGGGCGCGTGCTGGCCAGCGCCGGCCACGACCACACCATCCGCCTCTGGAACATCGCGGACCCCGCCGACCCCAAGCTCCTCGGACCTCCGCTGAAAGGCCACAAGGACACCGTCTACGCGGTCGCCTTCAGCCCCGACGGACGCACGCTCGCCAGCGTCAGCAACGACCACACCGTGCGCCTGTGGGACGTCTCCCGTCCGGCGCACGCCACACCGCTGAGCCCCGCGCTGACCGGCCACACCGACTCCGTGTACGCCGTTGCGTTCAGCCCCGACGGACAGACCCTCGCCACCGCCGGAGCCGACCACACCGTACGACTGTGGAACGTCACCGACCCCGGGCACCCGACGTCCCTCGGCGAACCGCTGACCGGTCACACCGACTACGTCTACTGGCTGGCCTTCAGCCCCGACGGACACACGCTCGCCAGCGCCTCCCGTGACCACACCGTGCGGCTGTGGAACCTTCCCGGTACTCGTCTGACCGTCCCCGGCCCCCTCGACGCCGTCGCCTTCAGCCCCGACGGCCACGTCCTGGCCACCGGCGGCACGGGCCAGCGCACGAAGCTCTGGAACGTCACCGACCCCGGACGGCCCAGAGCGTTGTCGGCACTGGCAGGCCCCACGGGCAGCGGCTCCCGAGTGGCCTTCAGCCAGCGCGGTCACGTGCTGGCCACCGCGGGCGCCGACGGCACGGTGCGCCTGTGGAACGTCGCGGACCCCCGCCGCCCCGGTCGCCTGCGCGTGCTGGCCGGCCACACGGGCCCGGTGATGCGCGTGGTGTTCAGCCCGAACGGCCGCGTGCTGGCCACCGCGAGCGCCGACCGCACCGTACGGCTGTGGGACGTCGCCGATCCGGGGCATGCTCGTGGCCTGAGCGTCCTACGAGGCCACACCGACAGCGTCGAGGCGCTGGCGTTCAGCCCGGACGGACACGTTCTGGCCAGCGCGGGCTCCGATGACACGCTGCGCCTGTGGAACACCTCGAATCCGGCACACCCCCGGCTGTTCCGGCCCGCCGTGGGGACCGACAGCGGCGGCATTCGCGCCGCGGCGTTCAGCCCGAACGGTCATACCCTCGCCACCGCGAGCGCCGACCACACCGTACGGCTGTGGAACGTCACCGACCCTGCCCGCTGCGCACAGGTGGGGCAGCCGCTCACAGGGCACTCCAGCTTCGTCGACTCCCTCGCTTTCAGCCCGGACGGACACACCCTGGCCAGCGGCGGCGACGACCAGACCGTGCGCCTGTGGGACGTGGCCGACCCAGTCCACGCCAGCGCCATGGGGTCGGCCCTGACCGGTCACACCGGAGCCGTCAACGACACGGCCTTCAGCCCCGACGGACGGGTGCTCGCAACCGCCGCCGACGACCGTACCGTTGAGCTGACGCGCGTCAGGGTCGGGGCGCTCGTCCACCGCATCTGCGCCACCACCCGCAACGCCCTCACCCCCCGGCAGTGGCAGCAGTACCTGCCCGATCTTCCCTTCCGTTCCCTGTGCTGACGGGAGGTGACGTCAGGCACGTTCCAGTTCGTCCGTCTTCTCGGCGGACGCGGTACGGGCGCGACGGCGGCCCAGCAGGGCGCTTCCCGCGATCACCAGGCCGATGACGACGACCCTGGCGGCCTGGTAGTAACCGGCGGTCGGCTCCGCCGGGGTGCCGGGCAGCCGGAAAAAGACCCACGCTGCCGCGAGACCACCGAGAACGATCAGTGCGACAGCCCCCCACGTCCCGAGCTCCGCCCACCAGGGCCCCGGGTCACCGCCTCGCTCGTCGGTCCGCTCAGCGTCCTTGCCGGTCACGGTCTGCCCTTCTGCCAAGTGCGGTAGCGGTCACGAGACAAGACGCGATCACAGCCCAGGCGGTTCACGGGACGAACGCTCCCGCCCCTGCCGCCAGGAACACTCAGGGAGTGTGGACCACATCCAGGTCGGTCACCTTGGCGCAGACCGCGAAGGCCTGGAGCGTGCCGCAGTCCGAGCGTGCCGGTGAGCAGACGCCGCTGGTCCGCAAGATCCGCCTCCGTGCTTATCGTGCAACCTCAGGTGCTGTCGCAGCGAAAGAGTGGCCAGGGTGACGAAGACAGATGAACGTGCGGCGCACGTCCGCGCGGTGCGCCGACGGCTCGTGCAGGATGGTCCGCCGCGCACGCGCGATCTGGAGGCAGACTTCGAGACCGTCACGGTGCCCGAGCAGCACTGTGACCAGCTGCGCGACCTCCTGATCGCCGAGAAAGCCGCGACGGTCGTCGAGGTCGGTCTCGCCTACGCCAGTTCCGCGTTGGCGATTGGCGAGGCGCTGGTGACCATCGATCGTCCCCACCCCCGGCACATCATCATCGACCCGTTCCAGGAGAGCGAGTTCTCCAACGCCGGCTGGGACCTCCTGCGCTCGGCGGGGCTGGAGACGATCGCCACGCTCATGGCCGCGCCGTCCTCTGTCGTGCTTCCCCAACTGCTGACCGAGGGCTTCGTCGCGGACGCTGCCTTCGTGGACGGCAGCCACCGCTTCCATGAAGTCTTCGTCGACCTGTACTTCCTGCGCAAGGTCGTCCGGCCCGGTGGGCTGATCGTCATCGACGACGACTGGTGGCCGTCGGTGCACACCGCCGTGCAGTACTACGAAAAGAACCTGGGATGGGCGGTGATCCCCGACGCCTTCCCCGGTGAGACGGCCGGCGTCGGACCGAAGGGCAACCACGGCGGCCGATGCAAGGCCTACCGCCTGCCCGATGCCCCGTTTGAGCCCTCCTTCGAGGACTTCCGCGCGTTCTGAGCCGAGGAAGAGGAGGAGGACTCCGATGCGGTGCGTCGTGGCCCCGCGGTGCACGGCTCAGGCCGAGGCCGCGCCGCGGCATGGGTTGCCGAGTACGCGGAGGGCGTCGGAGGAGACGGTCCGACACAGGACCGGGTACACAGCCAGCACCGGACCAGACACGAGCCGAGTCCGCCCCCGGCTCCGGGAACCGTCACCGGAGCCGAACACAGCCCAGGGAGCCCCATGTCCGCCCACACGGCGAGAGCCGCCCTCTTCCACCTCGACGGCACACTGATCGATTCGGAGCCCAGGAGCCGGGCACCGTGGCGACGGCTCTTCACCGGCCATGGCATCGAGTGCGGGGAGGCCATGCTCGACGGCTTCAGCGGTCGGCGCAGCGGGGAGGTGATCGAGGAACACCTCGCACGGTTCGGCAGGCACGCCACGGCGGACCGGGTGGGAGCGGAACTCACCGCGCTGGACGGCGAACCGGGCCTGCCTCCCGTCGGGCTCGTCCCCGGCGCCGACCGGCTCCTGGAGCGCCTGCACCGCGACGGAGTGGCACTGGCCGTCGTCACGTCCGGTGGCCGTACCTGCGTCGACGACCACCTCACGCGGTGCGGCATCGCCGGCCACTTCACCACGATGGTGACCGCGGAGGACGTCACCCACGGCAAACCGGACCCCGAGGGCTACCTCCCGGCCCGCCGGCGGCTGGGCGTCGCCCCCGGCGAAGCGGTGGTCTTCGAGGACTCCGCAGCGGGCCTCCAGGCGGGCCGGCGCGCGGGCGCCCGCTGTTTCGCCGTGGGCCGGGCCGCCAGGACACCCGGCCTGCTCCGGCTGGCGGACCACGCGGTCGAGGACCTCGCGGAGGTGCCGGCCATCGGCCCCGCCGACACCGACGCGACCCGGCACCACGCCGGTATTGACGCGGCCGGGTGACCGACCGCGGCCCGTCACCTCGACCGGCCGCAACTCGGTCCGTGCGGGTCTCCGCCCGGCTGGGTGCTGTCTGCCGCCGTCCCGGTTGTCAGCGCCAGCCGAGTTCGGGTGCGACGTGGGTCAGGATGCTGTCGAGGATGTGCGCGTTGTAGTCGACGCCGAGCTGGTTGGGCACCGTGAGCAGCACGGTGTCGGCGGCGGCGATGGCCTCGTCCTCGGCGAGCTGCTTGACGAGTGCGTCGGGTTCGGCGGCGTAGGAGCGGCCGAAGATGCTGCGCGTGTGGGCGTCGATGTAGCCGATCTGGTCCGTGGAGCCGCGGTCACGGCCGAAGTACGCGCGGTCCCGGTCGTCGACGAGCGGGAAGATGCTACGGCTGACCGACACCCTGGGGGTGCGGGTGTGGCCCGCGGCGCGCCAGGCGTCGTGGTACGCCTCGATCTGCTTGCGTTGCTGGACATGGAGCGGCTCGCCGCTCTCGTCGTCCTTGAGGGTCGAACTCTGCATGTTCATCCCCAGTCCGGCGGCCCAGACCGCGGTCGCGTTCGAGCCGGAACCCCACCAGATGCGCTCTCGCAGGCCCTCGGAGTACGGTTCGATGCGAAGCAGCCCCGGCGGGTTGGCGAACATCGGCCGCGGGTCGGGCTCGGCGAATCCCTCCCCCTTCAGCACCTGGAGCAGTTCCTCGGTGTGGGCGCGCGCCAGGTCGGCGTCGGTTCCGCCCTCCGGCGGCCGGTGCCCGAAGTGCCGCCAGCCGTCGATCACCTGCTCCGGTGAGCCCCGGCTCAGGCCGAGCTGGAGCCGGCCGCCCGAGATCAGGTCGGCCGCGCCCGCGTCCTCGGCCATGTACAGCGGGTTCTCGTACCGCATGTCGATCACACCCGTGCCGATCTCGATCCGGCTGGTGCGCGCGCCGATGGCGGCGAGAAGCGGGAAGGGCGAGGCGTGCTGCCGTGCGAAGTGGTGGACCCGGAAGTAGGCGCCGTCCGCCCCCAGCTCCTCCGCGGCGACGGCGAGGTCGATCGCCTGCAGCAGCGAGTCCGACGCGGTACGCGTCTGCGAGTGCGGCGACGGCGTCCAGTGCCCGAAGGACAGGAACCCGATCTTTTTCATACCGCTTTCAACAACTCGCGAACGCATTCATTCCGCAGCCGGGGACGCCGGCCAGGACGGCCGCCCACGTGGCGAAGGCGCTGATACACCACGGTCACTAAGACGTGTTCGAGATGTGGGATGGGATCGTGGGCTGTCGATTTGGCCTGATCCTGAGTGAGTGATCATGACTGCAGCTGAGCTTGTGTCGGCTTACCTGCTGGCGCTGGAGCGGGCGGATGCCGAGGCGGTGCTGGAGTTGTTCGCGCCTGGAGCGATGGTGCACTCTCCGCTGTACGGTCCTCGACCGGCCACGGAGTTCTATCCCGAGCTCTTCGCCGACACCAGCCGGGCTGCCCTGACTCTGCTGGGGGTGGCGGAGGGCCGGACCCAGCAGGGGGCCGCACTGATCTCGTTCTGGTTCCACTTCGACTGGCGCCTGCCGTCCGGAGCTGTCGCGCCGTTTGACGTGGTGGACCTGGCTGAGCTCAC
Organism: Streptomyces sp. NPDC020958; assembly: GCF_055562175.1. NCBI lineage: Bacteria > Bacillati > Actinomycetota > Actinomycetes > Kitasatosporales > Streptomycetaceae > Streptomyces > Streptomyces sp. NPDC020958. Next base: position 1,295,378 of record NZ_JBVHFU010000001.1, read on the forward strand.
CGAGGACGGCCGTATCGCCACACTGCGCATCGTCTACGACACCGTTGACGTGCGTCCGGCGTTCGAGCGCGAGACCGGCAGTTCGTGGCGGCCCACCACAGATCAGAGCTGACGGGCTGCTGTCCATCCTGTCCGTGAAACGATCTTCAGATGTCTCGGGGCGATCTGACGGATGCATAGGGGGAGCGGCTGGAAGCCGTGTTGCCGCCGATACCGAAGACGGGCCGTCCACCGCGGGATCGGCGGCAGGTCTTCGACGGAATCCGGTGGCGGGCGCGGACGGGCTCGCCGTGGCTGCTCTCCTGCGTCCAGTGGCCCTCCATCCAGCGACGGCAAGGCGCCCGTTCACCGGCTGGTCGTCGTCATCCCTGATACCTTGCATACCCCGCCCCGGTATGGTGGGGTGGGCGGTCCAGGCGGCATGCCGAACGGTGCGGCGAAAAGTGCGACGAGGGACGGAACGTGGGCAGTGGACATGCGGGCAGGCGGGGCATCGCCCGGCTGTCGGCGCTGTGCGCGGTGCTGTTCGGCCTGTTCCTCATGCATGGCGCCCCGGCCGCGGCCGCGGAGGGTTGCCACGGCGCCATGTCCACGATGGCGTCCTCGCCGCTGACCGGCGCTCACAATCCCGCCGCACTCCTCGCGAATCCCACGCCTGCCGCGCACGGCACCGGGCCCGCCGTCCGGGTCGCCGACGTCCCCGGGATGTCCGGGTCGCTGTGCGTGTCGACCGCGGCTCACGAACGAACCCGCCTGCCTGCGCCCGGCCTGCTCGGCATGGCAGGCGCCGCAGTGTTCGCCCCGTGGCTGCTGGCCCGCCTGCGGGTGGCCGCCGGCGGGACGGGGCGGCGCGGACCACCGGGCGGCGGGCGAGACCTCCTGCTTCAGGTGTGCATCGCGCGGACGTGACAGGCGCGCACCGGATCCCGGTCCCAGGCCGGAGCCGGCATCGCGTCCTGCTCGTTTCCGCGCACCACCGGTGTGGTGCGCCCACCCGGAAAGACTCACCTCGATGGCCACCTCCTCCCGTCTCACCGCCCGCCGCCGCACTCTCGCAGCGGCCGGCGCCGCAGCCGCCCTCGCGCTGACGCTTACCGCCTGCGGTTCCTCCAGCGACTCCTCGGCCATGCCCGGCATGGACCACGGCAGCAAGTCCTCCGCCTCCGCCTCCGCCTCGCCCAGCGCGCCGCAAGCGATGGGCGGCATGCCCGGCATGGAGCACATGACCTCCGGCAACGGTCTGTCCGACACTCAGGACGGCTACCGCCTCACCTCCCAGGTCGCGACCCTGCCGTCGGGCAAGCGGACCGCCTACCGGTTCACGGTCACGGGCCCGGGCGGCAGGGCGGTCACCGGATTCGCCCTCGACCAGACCAAGCGGATGCACTTCTACGCCATCCGCTCAGACCTGACCGGCTTCCAGCACGTCCACCCCGCCATGGCCGCCGACGGCACCTGGACCGCTGACCTGGCCTCCCTCACTCCGGGCTCCTGGCGTCTGTTCGCCTCCTTCACCCCCGACGGCGGGCCCGGCAAGGGCAAGGACTTCGTGCTCTCGCGCACCGTCACCGTGCCCGGAACCGCGACCAACACCCCGCTGCCCGACCCCGCCACCAGCACCCAGGTCGACGGGTACACCGTCACCGTCAAGGGCGAGCCCATGGCCAAGATGGCGCATCCGTTGACCGTCTCCCTCGCCAAGGACCGCAAACCCGTCACCGACCTCCAGCCCTACCTGGACACCTACGCCCATCTGACCGCCTTCCACGAAGGCGACGCCGCCTTCGCCCACCTCCACCCCACCACCAAGGTGGCCGGCGACCACGGCGGCCCGGACCTCGCCTTCCACGCCGAACTGCCCACCTCCGGCAACTGGCGGCTGTTCCTGCAGTTCCAGACCGGCGGCACGCTCCACACCGCCGCCCTGACCCTGCGCGTGGGCTGAGCGCGAGCGGGGCGCCGCCCTCGCCTGCGGCGCCCCGCACCCGGCCCGAAAGACCCGCCCCCTCACCCCGCGACCTCCGGGCGTACGCCGCTTCGTGCGAGGAAGGCTTTTCACATGCACGCCGTACTGCACGCACTGTCGATCACCGGCTCCATGACCTGGGAGATCACCTGGGCCCTGATCCTGGGCTTCACGCTGTCCGCCGTCGTCCAGGCCGTGGTCCGCAAGTCCACCGTCGTCTCCCTGCTCGGCGACGACCGGCCCCGCACCCTCGCCGTCGCCGCCGGCCTGGGCGCGGCGTCCTCGTCCTGCTCCTACGCCGCGGTGGCGCTGGCCCGCTCGCTGTTCCGCAAGGGCGCGAACTTCACCGCCGCGATGGCCTTCGAGATCGCCTCCACCAACCTCGTCATCGAACTCGGCGTCATCCTCGCGCTGCTGATGGGCTGGCAGTTCACCGCCGCCGAATTCGTCGGCGGCCCCATCATGATCGTCCTGCTGGCCGTGCTGTTCAGGCTGTTCCTGCGCGACAGGCTCCTGCGTCAGGCTCGCGAGCAGGCAGAACAGGGGCTTGCCGGGTCGATGGAGGGCCACGCCGCGATGGACATGTCCGTACAGCGCCAAGGCTCCTTCACGCGCCGGCTCCTCTCCCGTGAGGGCTTCACCGCCACCAGCCACGTGTTCGTCATGGAATGGGCGGCGATCCTGCGTGACCTGGTCGTCGGGCTGCTCATCGCCGGCGCGATCGCCGCCTGGGTCCCGGACTCGTTCTGGCGCGCCTTCTTCTTCGAAGGCCACCCGCTCGCCGCCAAGCTGTGGGGGCCCCTTGTCGGCCCGCTGGTGGCGATCGCCTCGTTCGTGTGCTCCATCGGCAACGTGCCGCTGGCCGTGGTGCTGTGGAAGGGAGGCATCAGTTTCGGCGGCGTGGTGGCGTTCATCTTCGCCGACCTGCTGATCCTGCCGATCCTCAACATCTACCGGAAGTACTACGGCGCCAAGACGGCCGCCTTCCTCCTCGGCACCTTCTACCTCGCGATCGTCATCGCCGGATACGTCGTGGAGTTCACCTTCGGCGGGCTCGGGCTGATCCCTGACCAGGCCGACGCGAAGGTGCCCATGGAAGGCATCAGCTGGAACTACACCACCTGGCTCAACATCGTCTTCCTCCTCCTGGCCGCGGTGCTCCTGGTGCGCTTCTGGCGCACCGGCGGCATGGCCATGCTCCGCATGATGGGCGGCTCACCCGACACCAGTCATGATCACGCCGATCACATGCACCACGGGCACCACGCGGCGGACCCCCACGGCGGACACCGCTGAGCGAGGCCCTCGGGACCACCCCGAGTGTCATCTTTCGGATGACGCATTGATTGTCATCCAAGCGATGACGTGATACAACGGTGTCAGTGAGGCGGCGCATTGGCAGCAACTGCCCGAACCCTCTGGAGGTGTTTTCCGATGTTGATGCGCACCGACCCCTTCCGTGAGCTCGACCGGCTGGCGCAGCATCTGGTGGGCACCGGCACCGGCACATGGTCCCGGCTGTCCCCGATGCCGATGGACGCCTACCGCGAGGGCGACACCTATGTGGTGGCCTTCGACATCCCCGGTGTCACCGCGGACGCGATCGACATCGACGTCGAACGGAACATGCTGACCGTCAAGGCCGAGCGCCGGCCGACGACGAAGGCCGAGGACGTGCATATGGAGCTGGCGGAGCGGCCACTGGGCGTCTTCTCCCGCCAGCTGGTACTGGCCGACACGCTGGACACCGAGCACATCCAGGCCGACTACGACGCGGGTGTGCTCACCGTGCGCATTCCGATCGCGGAGCGCGCCAAGCCCCGCAAGGTCACCATCGGTGTCGGATCCGGCCGCAAGGAGATCTCCGGCTGAGCCGGACCGCCGTAGGGCTCGGCGGCGGAGGGCGGGCGACCGATCTCCCCCCTGCCCGTCCTCCGCGAGCAATCCGGGTGCAGGGAAGGGAGGTTGCCGACATGACCGTGCGACGAGAGGCGTTCCTCGACCACGTGAAGGAACGCGGCGAATACCGCACCCCGCAGGAAGCCGAGCGTGCGACTCGCGTCGTGCTCGCCCTGCTGGGTGCGCACCTGCTCGGCGAAGTACGAGCCCAGCTGGCGGCGCGTCTGCCGGAGGGCTTCGCCCTGATCCTTCTCAACCCGTTGCAGAGCGCCGAGCCGCTGTCCCCGGAGCGGTTCGTGCGGGCGACCGCGGCCTGGATCGAGGGCGCCACCGAGCAGACCGCGTCCTGGGACGTCAGCGCCGTCCTGTCCACGGTCGCCGACGCCGCCGGCGACGACCTGCTCCAACAGATCCTGCTCCAGCTCCCCTCCGGCTACGACCTGCTCTTCGGCCGCCCTCAGCCCACCTGACCACCCACCCGCCGGTGACCCTGCACCGACGCCTGCGCCGGGGCCGGTCACTTGACGACCGGCCCCGGCAGCCACTCACCGTGTCACAGGATCACGGCAGGGGCGGGTAGGCGTTCTGCATGAGCTGCTGGAACTGGGCGGAGAACCAGTGCCCGGCCAGCGGTGCGTTCGGCAGGGCGCCGGTGGGGTTGTTGCCGTTGCGTGCGTTGCCGCCGTAGGTGGGGTCGCACATGCGGTCGAAGCCCTTGCCCTCGTCGTTGGAGACGGCGGAGCTGGAGCCGTCGGACTCGCCCGGTGGCTTGACCCACACGTAGGCGTCGATGCCGGCGGCGGGGGCGGCGGTGGGCCGCTCGCCGAGTCCGGCGCCGCTCTGGTTGCACCAGTTGCCGGCGTGGATGCGCCTGTCGACGCGGCTGCCGTTGACGTAGTCGTCGACGGACGTGAGCGGCCCGGGCCCCGTAGGCCGGGCGGCACCGCCCCAGCCGTCGCGGGAGGTGTCGATGAGCATGCCGATGCCGGAGCGGAACCCGGCCGCGACCAGCTTGTCCCGCAAGCCCAGGGCGAACGACTGCTCGTCCACGTACTGGTTCCAGTCCACCCACTTCGACTGGCGCACGGTCTGGCCGTTCACCGTGTCGGTGACCTTGAAGTTCGGCTCCTTGACGGGGCTGTAGTTGGCGGTGTTGACGATGAAGCCGGCCACGTCGTCGACGCTCGCGCCGTTGGTCGTGGCGACCTTGGCGAACTCCTGCACGGCCGGGCCGAGGTTGCTGTCCCAGCCGAGCCAGCCGTGGTGGCCCGCGTCGATGTAGTTGTAGACGTTGGGGATGGCGCCGAGCTTGTCCAGGGCGTAGGAGACGCCCTTCTCGTAGTTGCCGTTGCTCTTCATGGTCACGCAGGCGTCGGTCGTGGTGGGGGTGCCACCGGCGTTGGTGACCAGGTTGGGCAGTGAGTCGGGCTCGATGACCGTGGCGATCCGCAGGCCCGCGTACTTCGGGTCGGAGAGGATGGACGCGATGGGGTCGATGTACTGGCTCTTGTACTTGTCGAGGTCGTTCGGGCCGAGTTCGCCGTTGGAGGCGAGTGCGGCGCAGTCACGGCCCGGCAGGTCGTAGATGACCAGCTGGACGACGAGGTCACCGGATCCCTTCTGCTTCAGCGCCTCGTCCAGGTGGTCGCGCAGGCCCATGCCGCCGCTCACGCCGTTGATCGCGGCGATCCGGTCGAGCCAGACGGCAGTGGGCTGGTTGGAGATCCGGCTGCCCCCAGGTTCCGCCGCCGCCTTGGCCGACCACTCCGGGTTCACGTACACCTTGGCCCCGGCATAGGGGTTGTCGGCCCGGCCGTCCGTGCCACCACCGCCCCCTCCGCCGCCCGTGCCGCCCCCGGTACCGCCGCCCGTGCCGCCACCGGTACCACCGCCGCTGCCGCCGTCGTCGACGTTGCAGGCGACGCCATCGAGCGTGAAGGTGGCCGGCACGGCGTTGGTGCCGCTGTAGGAGCCGTTGAAGCCGAGGCTGACCGAACCGCCGGTGGCCAGGGAGCCGTTGTAACTCTCGTTGCCGGCCGTCACGGCGGTACCGCTCTGGGAGATCTTCGCGTTCCAGCCGTTGGTGACCGGGTTGTTGCTTAACGTTCTTCGGCCGGTTCCGCTCAAAACGATTCAACTCCTCAACGTCTTGACGGGGTCAGCCGTCATCCCCACTATGGGAGCGCTCCCACTGGTTCAAGCCTTGTCCCCCCACCGAGCCGCACTCCGCAAGGAGGACCAGAAACGTGGATTCCGGACGCAAGCGCAGAGCCGCGAGACGGTTGTGGACCGCCGTCGCGGCCGCATTGGCGCTGCCGTTGTCGACGCTCGCCACCAGCGCAACTCCCGCCCATGCGGCGGCCCTTCAGTGCAGCGTCGATTACAGGACCAATGACTGGGGTTCCGGCTTCACCGCCGACCTCACCCTCACCAACCGCGGGACCGACACGATCAACGGCTGGACGCTGACGTACGCCTACAGCGGCAACCAGAAGCTGAGCAACGGCTGGAACGGCACCTGGTCGCAGTCGGGTCAGTCGATCACCGTGAAGGACGCCGGTTACAACGGCACGATCGCCGCGGGCGCGGCCGTCTCGACGGGCGCGCAGTTCAGCTACAGCGGTACCAACACCGCTCCTTCCTCCTTCACGGTCAACGGCACGCCCTGTGCCGGCGCCCACCAGCCGCCGGTCACCGTGCTGACCAGCCCGAGCGCGGGCGCGGTCTACACGCAGGGCACCGCCGTCCCGCTCGCGGCGACCGCGGCGGCCGCCGACAACGCCACCATCAGCAAGGTGGAGTTCTACGACGACACGACCCTGCTGGGCACCGACACCAGCGCGCCGTTCACCCTGTCCGCCTCCGGGCTGGCGGCGGGCAGTCATTCCCTGGTGGCGAAGGCGTACGACAGCCTGGGCGCGTCCGCGGAGTCGACGCCGGTCGGGATCACGGTGACGTCCGCTCCCGCGGTGGTCGCGTCGCCCACCCAACTGGGCGTCCAGCAGGGCAAGTCGGGCGCGTTCGCGGTGAAGCTCTCGGCACGGCCGAACGCCGACGTCACCGTCAAAACGACCCGCACCGACGGCAACGCGGGCCTGTCGGTCTCCGACGGCTCGTCGCTCACGTTCACGCCGTCGAACTGGAGCACCGCGCAGAACGTGACCGTGGCGGCGGACTCCTCCGGGACCGGCACCGCGACCTTCACCGCGTCCGCGAC